>JAQWQJ010000074.1 GCA_029244725.1 Paracoccaceae bacterium | reverse complement strand
CGGATTTGGTCATGCCACTCGCATTACTTTTGCCCCGGACAGCCAGCCCGGAAGCCAATCGCCGTGGGCAGCAATCAGGGCGTCGACCAGAGCCCATATCTGGTCTAGGTCCAGTTCTGCGCCAGTATGCGGGTCCATCATTGCAGCATGGTAAATATGCTCGCGGTTCTCTGTTAGCAACGCTCTAACGGTCAGTTCCTGCACATTAATGTTGCTGCGCATGATCGCGGTCAATTGCGGTGGAAGCTCACGCACCTGTGTTGGCTGAATACCGTTGCGATCCACAAGACAAGGCACCTCGACGGCGCATCCCTCGGGCAGATCCGGAATGTAGCCACGGTTTTGAACATTCCCGTAAATGACGCTCGGCACACCAGTCCAGACAGAGTTTATAATCTCAGAGGCGTATTCGATCGAGTTCGGAACCTCGATCTTATCGGCCTTTCGATATTCCTCCAGTTTGTCTTTCCAGTCTGCAATCTGCTCAATACAGCGCTTTGGGTATTCGTCGAGCGGGATGCCAAACCGTTCGATCAAATCTTCACGACCCGACTTGATAAACCATGGGACGTACTCGGCGAAATGTTCAGAGCTTTCTGTCGCAAAATAGCCCAGCCGTTTCATCATCTCATAGCGCACCTTGTTCGGACAACGCGGATTCTCGGCGCTTTCGGGCCGCGGGAAGACCCCCTGTTTATACCCCTGATGAAGTTGTGGGTAGAGGTCACGATAGCTTCCATCAGCTTCTATTTGTTCGAATTTCAGGAAGTACGCGACGTGGTTAATACCTGCCGACAAATAGCGGATTTGGTCCACTGGCATTTGAAGGTCACTTGCCAATTCAGCGGCTGTGTGTTGCACGGAATGGCAAAGCCCAACCTGCTTGATATGTGGGTAACGCTCAGCAATAGCCCATGTATTGATGGCCATCGGATTCACGTATTGTAGCAACAGTGCATCCGGGCAAACGGCAGTCATGTCTTCGCAGATCGACCAAAGGTGCGGCACAGTCCGCAGACCCCGCATGATCCCACCGATCCCGAGCGTGTCGGCGATTGTCTGATCTAGACCAAAGGACTTAGGGATTTCAAAATCGGTAACCGTGCAAGGCTCGAACCCGCCGATCTGGAAAGCAACGACGACAAAATCAGCGCCTTCGAGAGCTTCGCGTTGATCAAGGTGAATCGAATGTGTTGCCTCAACGCCAAGTGAGGCGACCATTTTGCGAAAAACAACTTCGCTTTCTTCAAGCCGCTGCTTGTTAATATCCATGAGAGCGACATGGGCGCCCTGCAGCGCTTCGCGCTGAAGAATGTCGCCAACGATATTCGTCATAAATACTGTCGATCCGGCACCGATAAATGTAATTTTTGGGCTCGTCATAATGATCTCACTTTCTTATCCGGTCTTTTGGTCCTTTGGTCACACACGGTGCCCTTCAACCACATAAATTGTTTCAGGCCATGCCAACGGCAGGTTAATGCCCGAGGTCATCAGAACCCGGCCTGACAAACGCAATGCCCCCGTCTTTAGCGCGTTGTCGCCACGCGAATGTGGCGCAATCTGCTCGGGGTTTGCGAGTCGCATTTCGTAAAACGCGTCTGCATCCAGGCCGCTTAGACGCAGGGCCCGCGGCAGGTTCTGCTCCGAAGTTGCAGATTGTCCTGCGAAGACAACGAAGCGGTCCCCATCTTTTGCGACCTGAATTTCTGCAATCACCGCAGGGTCGTCGCTATCAAGCGCATGGATGTCGCCAGCCATCATCCAGTCACGGTTTTCTTTAAACCACGCAGTGATGTGCGCCAGTTTGGCCTCGTCTTCTTTGCTGAAGCTTCGCAAATCGCTCTCGAATCCCATTTGGCGCATGGCAGCTATCCACGCCCGGAATTCCATCGTCAGGCTGCGGCCTGTCGTGTGCGAATGTTCTGCGCCGACGTGGCTGCCAGTTATAGCCGATGGGATCAACAATGCAGCGGATTGTTGCATCCGCAGTCGTTCGTGCGCGTCGATGCAATCAGACAGCCAGACCCGACTTGTATGTTGGAGGATGCCATAATCAATCCGACCCCCACCCGAAGCACAGGTTTCGATTTCGACCCCAGGATGGGCTTCACGCAACCGCGCGAACAATTCCATGATGCCACGTGCCTGGGCCGCATCTGGCATCAGCAAAAGACGGTTGTGATCCCATTTGAGGTAGTCGATCTCATTTTCAGAAATGATCGCATCGAGTGCGGTAAACAGGTAATCGCGAACCTCGGCCTTTCCGAGATCCAGCACAAACTGATAGCGCCCCGTGACTTGATCAGCCGGTCCCAGCACCCAGTCGGGGTGGGCGCGGTAAAGATCGCTGTCGGCGTTGACCATTTCTGGTTCCACCCAAAGCCCGAACGTCATACCAAACTCGTGAACCTTGTCGATTAGCGGCGTTAGACCATCAGGCCATTTGCGCCGGTCGATCTGCCAGTCACCCAAGGATGAGGTATCGTCATCACGCTTACCGAACCAACCGTCGTCCAGAACGAACCGCTCTGCACCGATACGCGCGGCGCGTTCAGCCATATCGGACAAAGTTTCGAGGTCGTGGTCAAAATATACGGCCTCCCAGCAATTGTAATGCACAAGCCGTTTTCGAGAAGGATCTGACCATGTAACAACAGCGTCCCGCACATGAGCCTGCAACTGCACTGCACAACCATTAAGGCCCGCTTCAGACCGGACGATGGTTAGGGGTGCGGTCTCGAAATGCGTGTTGGGCGCACGCTCTGAACCTGCGCTGTTACCGAACTGGATCGTGCGATGACCATCCGGCAACTCTTCAGCAATCATCCTGTGCCCACCTGGCCAACCATAGGCAAAGGCCATCGTTTCACCCTTGGTAAAGCGTGCGTCGGGCGTTGCAGTGTAAACAAAAGGTGGCGTTTCGTGGCCAGAGCGGCCTTGCCGTGCTTCACGTAGACGGGCACCAACCGAGAAAGGCTGGCGCTGCATCCGGAATTCTCCGTTCCAGCGGCCCGAGAACTCGATCAAATCGGCCTGCGCAACTGGGACCGGCAGGACCGGAGCCGAAAGCCAGTCCAATCGGACCGGCGTAAGGGAATCGATACTGGCGCGAAGGGTCAGCACGCCATCAAGGGTAATTTCGCCAGTATAAGTCAAATCACCCGAAACAGCCGAGACAAGCAGAGTCTGACCTTTAGAAGTGATTGTTGCAGGCTCAAACCGCAGGGAAACCTCTGCGCCGTTGCTGTCAAGGACGCGCAACGCAGGCTGGCCCAAATGGACGCCGTCAGAAACCGGGCATATTGTTAGCCGCGGCAATGCATCCACCATTCCACCAGTCATGTCCCGACAGTTTGCAGCTGCCAATTGGGACAAATCTTCGGCATCGGACAAACGGGGGCCAAAATAGGCAATACACGGAAGACCGTTCGTTGGTTCCAATACGAGCGTCTGAGTTTGATCGTCAATTCGGTACATTAAGCCACTACCTTAAAAGCCGCGTCTACCAGACGCTTAGTGTAATCTGTTTTTGGTGCTTCAAGCACTTGTGATGTCGGACCGGATTCAATGACATCTCCATGCTGCATAACCATCACGTTGTGGCATAGGGCCTTCACCACTTTCAGGTCATGACTGATGAACATGTAGCTTAGATCGTGCTTTGCCCGCAGATCTCGCAAAAGATCTATAATTTGGGCTTGAATTGAAAGGTCAAGCGCCGATGTAGGCTCGTCGAGAAGGATGAATTCTGGCTGCAAAACAACGGCACGGGCAATGGCCAGTCGCTGCCGCTGACCACCAGAAAACTCGTGCGGAAAACGCTGCATCGCATCGCGGGGCATCTGAACATCGTCCAGTGCCTGTCCGATCAGTTCTTCACGCTCGGCGGCATTTTTGCCAATGTCGTTTACGATAAGACCTTCTTCGAGAATCTGTCGAATAATCATGCGAGGATTAAGCGATGAGAACGGGTCCTGGAACACCACTTGAACACGGGTGCGGTACGGACGCATCTGCTTGCGCGTAAGGCCATCAATGCGTTCGCCGCCAAATGTTATTTGTCCACCGTTCGGCTCTAACAGCCGGATCATGGCCATTCCCAGCGTGGTCTTGCCTGAGCCACTTTCTCCGACAACGCCCAAGGTTTCGCCTCGACGAATGCTGGCTGAGATATCGTTGACCGCAACAAGATCGACATGTTTCCGG
>JAQWQJ010000003.1 GCA_029244725.1 Paracoccaceae bacterium | reverse complement strand
GCGGCCAGAACAGCCGCCTCCATATCGCGCGACTGCTCCACACCCAATATCCGCCACGCCTGAAACATCACCGCCGCTTGAGTGATCGGATGCAGACCCTCTACGCTGGAAAGAACCTCGGCCAGATCCGCCGTTGCCGTCAGATCAAGACCGTCTTCAGTCTCCCCCAAATCCGGACGCTCCAGAAACCCCGCCAATCCTTCGGCGGGTGCTGGTCCCGATGTCAGACGCCGCACCGCCCAGCCGGATCGGGCCAGTGCTTGTTCTGTGTCTTCGGTCGATCCAACGCGCAGCGTGACCCATAGACCAAGCCGCTCGGCCGTTAACCGATCCCCCGTCCACCAGGACAGATCAGTTGCCTCTCGCAACGCGAGACGTTGACGCGGCCCCTGCCCTGCATCGCGCAACCGCACATCCAACTCTCCGAAGACCTGACAGAGACGCGCTAGTTCGCCGCTCAGACTGTCCTGCGCTGACCGCCACTCTTTGGGATCAAACAGCAATTGACGATTGGCGCGTGGTAAGGGTGCCTCTCCCGGAAGGACCGCTTCGTCTTCGTCATCAGGTCCAGGAAGAAACCACAGGTCGTCTTCCTCGCCGTCCGGATCGTCTTCCCAATCGCTGAACCCGCCGCCGCTCATTCAAGCACCACCGCGTACCCGTGTCGACATTTGCTGGAGATCACCTTCTCTGAGGCCGCTTCGGCCTGTGCGCGGGTTTCAAAGCAATTGACCGCACCCCGCCCCCAAGTCCCGATCCGCCCCCACTGCCGCACAAGGCTCCAGCCACCAAACAGCGTTGGCTGGATGTCGCATTTAGTTTGTCGTTTCATTAGAAAGTTTTTAAACGAATTCAGCAGGGTGGAGCGTGAATCGGGGCTGTTTTTTATGTTTCAATTTCAATTTTTAGCTCGCATTTCAATAAGCGAGAGAAAGAGGCGGGACATGGTGTTGAATCCCTCTGAGACGGTCGAGCTATGACGTCTGGCACACGAGAACCTTCTGATGAGGCCTGGTCCAAAGCCACACGTATTGCCCGAGAGCTGGATCGCATTTTAGATGGGCAAGAACCGATGTGGAACGCGGTCGCGCGCGCAGCCTCCGAATTGCGCCTTTCGACACGTCAGGTCTACAACCACTTGAGCCGATACCGCGCCGAGCGCCGGGTGTCATCTCTTCTGCCAAAGACAAACGGTGCCAGGCGAGCAAGGATCAGCCCCGCCGTCGAGGAGATCATTGCCGAAACGCTGCGGGATATGTGGCTTCGGCCAGAGCAGCCGGACCTTTCGCCTATCGTTGAGGAAATCCGCGCGCGTTGCGCCAGCGAAAAACTTGATCCGCCAGCCTATGTCACCGTTGCCAAGCGTATCCCTCATCTGTTTACCCCCGAGGAGATTGCCCGGAAGCGTCATACCGACGGGTCAAAGCTCCGCCGCTTGAAAGCACGACCTGGCTATATCCGGGCCAAACACGCCCTCGATGTGGTCCAGATCGACCATACTCCTGCCGATATCCAGTTCGTGGACGTCATCGACGGCCAGGGCCTCTTTGTCGGCCGGCCGTATCTCACGATCGCAGCAGATGTCGCAACAAGCGCAATCATCGGGTTCTGTCTCACCCTTGAGCATCCCTCGCGCCTGTCGGTCGCGCTTTGTCTGGCACAGACAATGTGCGAGAAAGAGGACTGGATGGCCGAGCGCGATATAGACCATGCATGGCCAATGTATGGCCGTCCAAGGAAGATTGTTGTGGATTCTGCCATGGAATTCAGAAGTGCGAGTTTTGCCCGGGGATGTGCTGAGTATGGCATCGCCATTGAAACTCGAAACAAGGGAACCGTCCATCGTGGCGGTGTTGTCGAACGGTTGCTCGGTAAGGTGAACACGGTGCTGCGGTCATTGCCGGGCAAGACCGGGCGCTCGATCGTGGACCGGGATGACTATCCCTCCGGAGAGCGGGCGCGGCTCAGCTTTGCAGATCTCGAACGCTGTATCACGCTTGCGATTATTGACCACAATCTCAGCCAGAACGCTCGTAAGCTAACGGTGCCGGCCGATGAATGGGTACACAAACGCCGGGAGGCGATCGCCCCCGCTGACACTCCCATAGATGTCCTGCTCAATTTCTTACCCAACAAGTCACGCAGGATTTCGCCTCAAGGCATAAGCCTTTTCGCCATCGACTATTTCGACCCCTGGCTCGGTCCACTGATCGCAAGGCGTGATCGGTTGGATGCTCTTGATATCCGCTATGATCCACGAGACGTGAGCCACATCTACCTAAAGGACCCCGAAACCGGAGCCTGGCGTCCGGTCGGGCGGCGGGATGGTGTATCTGAGCCAATCACACTGTGGCAGCATAAGGCCGAGCGGAGCCGGATGCGGACAAGCGGGCAGCGCCCAATTGAGGACAAAACAGTCATCCGGCGAGAAATTGCCGCGACGGTGGAAGCGTCAGCATCAAAAAAGCGGCGCCTACGGGATTTGACGCGCAGCAAACATGCCACTGAAGTTCCCAAGCCCTATCAGAGCCTCTCCCCGTCCCCCGCACCCGCCCGCGAAGGGCCAAATCCGAACCGCCCCAAGCGGGTCTTTTCGGTGGAAGATTGGTGACATGATGGATCACCTTCTCCCCTCCGCCGCCGCTCTTCTAAATGCCGATTATGCAACCCGAATTGCCTACATTCGAAAGCCCCGCTGGATCAGCCACCCTGTCGCTGGCAAAGCCCATGACGCCATGCGCCTTTTGCTGGATCGGCCATCCTCCTTACGCCCGCGGGGCCTGTTGCTGGCAGGCCCTTATCACAACGGAAAGACGATGATTGCCGAACGCTTTGCCATTGAGCATTTGCGACAATCGCGTCAGCAAAAGGTCTGGGTGATCCAGACCCGGGAGGGTGCGGGCTTGTCGCACTTCTACGCCAGTATTCTTTCAGGATTGCGGGCCCCTCAAGCATCGGGTTGGCGCAGCTTGTCCCGGGCAAGCGAACAAGTGGATCATCTGCTCGATAGCCTGAAACCCCGCCTGCTCATCTTCGACGAGTTTCACAGCGCGCTTCGCGGGAGGAGGCAAGACGTCAAAGCTATTTTTTCGTTCCTGCGCCGCATTGCCCGGGTTCATGACATTTCTCCCGTGCTGATCGGCGAGATCGCGGTCTATGATGCCATTCACGATACAGAAGAAATGGGATCGCGGTTTGACACGATCCCCATTCCGAGATGGGGCTATGATGAAGACTTCGCCGCGCTCCTCGACAGCTTAGAGGCCAGCATGCCTTTGGCCCGAGCCTCCGGGCTGTCGCATCCAACGCTGGCGAAAACGATACATGATCTGTCGGAAGGCTTGATCGGGGAAGTTGTTGACATCGTCAGCCAGGCCGCAATCGCCACGATCCAAAACGGCCAGGACCACATCACCGAAGCGCGCGTCGCGTCTCTTGGCTATTTGCCACTGTCGAAACGTCGCAACGCTGCTCTGCGCCAAGAGATGACGTGACGCAGCATTCATCCAATATCTCCGTAACGCCGTCATGCCGGTACGCCAGCGAGGCTGGGCGCGGCTGGCCCGTGGGCGTCACGCCGGCTCCGGGAGAGCTTCTGTCAAGCTGGCTGCACCGGCTCGCCTTGGCCAATGGTGTGCCGCCGCGATATTTCGGGCGCGTTCTGGGATTGAGTGGCGCGGATTGGTCGGAGCGACTTGACCGCGCCCTTCCCAAACACGTCCTTGATAGTCTTGTCGATCGGGCAGAGGTGCCTGCCGCAGAAATCTCTGGCCTCGCACTTGGCCCTGATCCATTGACCCGATTGCGGCTGCGATTGAAAATCAAACCTCAAAAGATCCCCACTTCCGCGCCGAGGATCACTCGCCTCCAATACTGTCCGACCTGTCTGATGGAAGATCAAGCGCCCTATTTCCGGCGCGGCTGGACTTTGGCAACACGGGTATCGTGTTTGCATCATGGCCGCCGATTACGGGACAGATGCCCACACTGTAGCGGCGGCATTGCCCCCTCAAGGCAAGACCAGCTCTTGCCGCAGCATATTTGCGTCTGGTGCGGGTGCGACCTCCGCAAACGCACCGTGCGCGTCGCGCATGACGTACAGCAGCTTGAGCGGCTGATCGAAGATCTGCTTCGATTGCATGTTGCGGGGTATTCACTGCCGGAAAAATCCACCCTGCCCGCTCTGCTAAGCACGGCCTGTTTCACCTTTGGCACAGAGCACAAATCCATCGCACAGTT
The DNA here is from genome assembly GCA_029244725.1 of Paracoccaceae bacterium. Taxonomy (GTDB): domain Bacteria; phylum Pseudomonadota; class Alphaproteobacteria; order Rhodobacterales; family Rhodobacteraceae; genus JASMHC01. The sequence continues at coordinate 3,172 of JAQWQJ010000003.1, read as the reverse complement.
GCCACTTCGGGACCGCCACCACCTGTTCTGTCAGTTGGCGGAAGGCTCAATGAGAAACCACCTGCGCCCCGATCACCGCGCGACGGCTTTCTGGATGCGGCTTGCGCAAGTGGCGCCCAAACATACAGGGCTGACAAAAACCCTCTCAAAAATGCTCATCATCCGAACGACAGCAAGACGAGATATACGCACAGTTGGCATCAGCCTGACGAACTTGACACAGGCAATCACACGCATCCATACAAACCACCGCACCTCGATGACGAAAGAGAAGTGTCGTTAAGCGATGAACCCTGCATCCTCTAGCTGCTCTTGATCCGGCAGGTCCTGCAAGCTCTCCAGATCAAACGCGACGAGAAACGCTTCCGTCGTCACAAATGTATAGGGCGCCCCGCGCCGTGGCGCTCTCGGACCCGTCCCGATTAGACCCCGCGCGTGCAAGCGTCCGAGCAGATCGCGGCTGACCTCTTTTCCGAAAATGTCATTCAAGCCATCCCGCGTGATCGGCTGGTGGTAGGCAATGGCCGCCAATACTGCGACGTCGAACTTGTTCAGATCAAGCACCTGCTCGCCCAGATCCGCCGCCGCGCGGATTGCAGTGCCGTAGGCAGCCCGCGTTCTCATCATCCACCCATTTGATACGCGCACCACCTCGAATGCCCGCCCTTCCAGGTCCGCCGCCAAATCCTCGACCAGCAAATCAACGGACACTCCCTGCCCCACAACCCGCGCAAGGTCTTCGCGCGGGACCGGTGAAGCGGATGCAAACAGAACCGCCTCGATCCGGCGCATCCACTCGCGCCAGCGCAGGTCCGGCGGCAGGTCTTCAAGCTCACGATCGAAGTCAGTTTCGGCGTGATCCTTGGCCTTTTTTGATGGTCGCATGTCCGAACCGCGAAACCGGTTCCCACTTTCGCTGGCCATGCTCACACCCCATACAGCCGGAAGGTATCACGTCCGGTCAGTTCCCGTGCCACGCCCAGTTCGACCAACCGGTCGCAAAACCGCCGCGCTGCGCGGTCGGAATTGAGCGAGGTCAGCGCCGTGGGCGCTACAGCATCCTGAGACAGGAACATCTCAACCGCTGTCTCCGAACCCTTGGCCCTTAACTTCGGTGCGACCGCTTTCAGCTGGTCGGCTTTCCGCGCAAGGTCGGCGCCCATCCGTATCGTCTCGATCCCTGATGCGACAACGGCCTTGTGACAAGCTAGCCGCAGCTCTTCACCCGTCTTGCGCAAATCCCGTCGCGCCAAACCCGTCCCCAGCAATGAGACCACGTGAGTCCACCCGAGTGCCTGCGCCAAAGCCGCATCCGCTACAACCAAAGCGGCCGCCTCAGATCGCGGCACATCTGCTAGAACCGCTTCGAGCACCAGTGCCGCACGTCCGACAGGACCACCCTGCCCCGCGTCCTCGGGATCGAGCCACACCGCAATGTGCTCGGGCGCAAAATTCGGTATCGCTCGATGCAAAGCCGGAACAGAAACCTTTCGCTCTACCGCACGCATCCACATCTGATAGACTTGCCCCGCTGGCCCTGCCTGATCCCCTGAACGCAACAAGGCAACCTCGTCCCGCAAGTCCCCTGCCCTCTCAGGTCGCCCAGAAAACGTCATAGAGGCTTCGGATGCACGCAATGCCAACCGGTTGCGTAACAAGGCGTGGGGGACATCACCCTGCCCAAGCAAAACATGCAGATGGCTGAGTGCCGCGCCTGACAAAAAAGCCTCATCTTCAAGGGTTTGCACCTTCTTGGAGGTGATCCAGGACGGCATTCGGGGTAGTGTCACTTGGGCGGTCTGATCAGGATGTCGGGCAAAACTCATGCCCCGACACTAATGCTAGGCGGCGCTTTAATCTACTATATTATGCAAAAACCGCCCCAGTGTATTCTTCAGCATTATGTCCAATAAGTTTGCATTATCGGTCATAATGGGGGTAAGCTGCCAAACATGAGCAAAACACCCGAGAAACAGCCCCCAGATCCCGAGATATTGACCTCAGCGTCCTCTGATGCGGCGAACCGTGACGAGCTCGACGAGAGAGATGTAGCCACCACACAAGCCATCACCCTACCCTCTCACGTTGCGGGTTCGGGTGCACTTGATCGATTGGTCGAGAACGCCCGTGATTATGCTGCGGCATCAACGGCTGAAAACACCAATAAGGCCTATGCCGCCGACTGGAAGCATTTTGCGCGCTGGTGCAGGCTGAAGGGAACGGACCTCCTGCCCCCGTCTCCCGAGATGATCGGTCTTTATCTTACAGATCTAGCGGCTCCGACAAGTGAGGCCCCTGCCCTTTCCGTCAGTACGATAGATCGCCGCCTCTCAGGTCTCGCCTGGAACTATGCACAACGGGGGTTCACCCTGGATCGCAGGGATCGGCACATCGCCTTAGTGCTGGCCGGGATCAAACGCAAACATGCCCGTCCACCGGTGCAGAAAGAAGCCATCCTACCCGATGACATTCTGGCGATGGTGGCCACCCTGCCCTTTGATCTGCGTGGCCTGCGGGATCGGGCCATTCTGCTTTTGGGATATGCCGGAGGACTACGTCGATCGGAGATCGTGAGCTTGGACGCCGGCAAGGACGACACACCAGATTCCGGTGGCTGGATCGAGATCTTAGACGGTGGCGCCCTGCTCACGCTCAACGCCAAAACCGGCTGGCGAGAAGTCGAGATTGGTCGGGGGTCCACAGATCAGACCTGCCCTGTTCATGCGCTTGAGCAATGGCTGCACTTTGCCAAGATCGATTTTGGGCCGGTCTTCGTGCGTACATCTCGTGATGGAAAACGCGCTCTGGAGGCCCGCCTGTCTGACAAACACGTCGCGCGCCTCATTAAGCAAACCGTGTTGAAATCTGGCATTCGGGCGGAGTTTCCTGAGAAGGAACGCCTCGCTCTCTTCTCCGGGCATTCCCTACGCGCCGGGCTCGCTTCTTCTGCAGAAGTAGACGAGCGCTATGTTCAGAAGCAATTGGGACATGCCTCGGCTGAAATGACCCGCCGCTATCAGAGACGTCGAGATCGGTTCCGGGTCAATCTAACAAAGGCCGCAGGGCTGTGATACACCCCCGCTACGGGTGTTCCTGTGAAACGCTAAGACAAAATCTGGGCGGTCGAATTACAGCTTACCGCTTCAATTGAAATCCGGAGTTAAATGCGACA
>JAQWQJ010000096.1 GCA_029244725.1 Paracoccaceae bacterium | reverse complement strand
CACCACTTTCGTATCAACCATTCCAAGCTCTTTGCAGACCGTCATAATCACATCAACGGCATTGAGAATTTCTGGAACCAAGCCAAACGTCATATGCGCAAATTCAACGGTGTTCCAAAGGCCCAATTTGGACTATATTTGAAGGAATGTGAGTGGCGTTTTAACAACAGTGACCCGTCAGTGCAATTATCACAGCTAAGGCAATGGGTTAAGAAGTATTTGAACTAGTTATCTGGGTCAGCCCCCAAAATATTATAATATCGCTCCGGAGATGATGCCCATTGGCACTCAAATTCATTTGCCAGACGCCGACGTTGTTGTTTCAAATGGCGATGATGACCTCTACCTAAATGAAAAAAACAACATAGACATATTGTTTAGTCTCGGCAGCTTGGAATTTTCCGATTGCGCCAACAACGCACTGTACTACGAAGATTGGCACGCGTCGGCACTTGGACATTGCGATTGGCAGAAAAGCCAAGAAGCGGTGACCGAGAAACGTCAATACAAGTGATCCTCTCTTACCTCTTAGATCGGTACAGTCGCGTATCCTAGCAGAAATCGATTAATCACCCAGGGCGACACCAAGCAGTAGAAATCAATCAATCCGAAAGTTGGGTTTTCAACCCAACATCGCCAGATCGCGCTGACTCCGGTTCAAAATTATCAATACCGTTGGGTTGGAAACCGAGTAACGCTATTACCTCTGGGCAATGCTCTGACACACTCAGAATGCACTTATCCTTTTGACTTTATTCAATATAAATTTGAACCCGTGGTAGGGATTTCCATGCGTTGACTTGCCAGTCGCACCACATTTAATGCGCGATATATTTCTTCCAAAAGTTATTACAAACAATGAAAATTTTTCGACTTCTACCACTAGCCGTGGTCGCTATCGCCGGTTGCGCTGAGCATTCGGTAAGCATTTCCCCTTTCTTCGTACCTGCCTCGCAATACGCAGGATACTCTTGCCTCCAGCTGAGATTGGAAGCGAAACGGGTTGAGGAAGACTTAGAAGGGTTCACAACCGTTCAGGATCGACTTGCGACCAGAGACACAATGCTAGCGGCAGCCGTGTTGGTTCCAGTCACATCCCCGGCCGTTTACTTTCTGACAGGTGGCAATGCGGACACCGCGGACGCTGTCGCGCAATACCGCGGAGAGTTGGTAGCGATGCAAAAGCAGGCAATCCTAAAGGATTGTCCACTGCCAACTTGACGGGCTGCAGCCCGCCCTACGGGTGATGTGCGCTCTATGTAGGGCGGGCTTCAGCCCGCCATTGCTTACCGGCCCTTCTTCGCCGCGTAGCCACCGCCTGCCCATGTGGTGAGACCAAGCAGGAAGCCAAAGTCGTACCAGCCGCCCGAGTTGGGAACTTCGTAGATACCGATGCTGCTTGAGAACAGCGACAGGATGAACGCGATGGGGGCCACTGCGCCATCTATGAGGCCCCAGAAAAAGCCCCTCGTGCCTTCAACAGCCAGTGGTGCGGTTGCGCAGCCTGCCAGTAGAACAACACCTGCGATCAGTGCGATTGTGCGAAATTTCATAGTCCCCTCCCGTCGTTTCTACAGAAAACATAGGTATGGGAGGGGCGTTTCTCAATGACATGGCGCAAATCGGCTTAGGCATCGTCTCGAAAGATATCCTCAATCGGTTGCTCAAACAGACGCGATACTTTGAAAGCTAGCGATAGGGACGGGTCGAATTTGCCCTTTTCAACCGCGATAATGGTCTGGCGCGAAACGTCTAGCTTCGCGGCCAGATCAGCCTGTGTCAGATCGTGCTCTGCCCGCAGAACCTTAAGCCGGTTCTTCATGCTAGCCGTATCCGTCCAACGATCAGCCCCGCCATATAGGTCAGCGACATGACTGCGACCATGACGGCCCCATCAGGTGCCCCGAGGATGCCGACGCTGTCGAGGATGCCCCCAGTCGAGAACACAAGGATTGAAAAACCGACAGCCAGCGCCAAGGCCTCAAGCTGGACTTTGCGCTCCATCTCGTCGAGTTCGGACAGGAAGCGGCGGTAGGACAGAACCAGCATCACGCCGCAGACGATGTGGACGGCGAGAATGGCGAACCAAAGCGCGCTTATTCCTTGGTCATAGACCTTGGTCAGGATGGCGTTTGCCATGAGTGAGAACATCCAGCCCAAGGCCCAAAGGTTCACACGGTTGGTGTTCTTTTTGTCCCGCTCAGGCAGTCCCTTTGCCAAGACTGCGTCTAGTTTTGCACCCATGATGAATTCCCCTTCATGTAAAGTGTACTTTACAGTGGATAGAAGGATTCGCGAGGTAATGTAAAGTACTATTTACATTTTGTTGTGCATTGCTAACATTTTATAGTCCAAGTCGCATTGAGGTCATCAGCAGAAGGACGATCACCAGAACGCTGGTGTTCAAGGCGCGATGGTTGCGAAGGGCGCAATAGAATGCGCTGCTGTCCTGTGTATCGATTGCTGCGCGCATTCGTTTGCGAAGAGGGGCGGCAAAGGCCTCGGACCCGACAACGATGATCAGGGCGATTGTCGCACGCAGACCATAGCCCGTGAGCAAGTCGCCAGCGGACTGGATCGCGCCAGACAGAAACAATCGCGTGATCCCCGCCGCCAAAAGTGTGATCGCCAGCGACCCCATGATGACAGGGCCGCTAAACGGGCGAATTGCGTGGGCGATCTTATGGCGATCCTCTGGTGTTGCGCGGATCAGGGCGCCGCCGACTACCCAGTCAAAGAACACCACGCTGCCGACGAAAACGGTGGCGGCACCAATGTGCAAGAAATGCACGACCTCCAACATCAGAGAAGCCCGACAATAATCACGACCCAAGCAACGCCCGCCGCGATGGCCGTCACAGCCACGCCGGCGCTACCAGCGTCTTTAGCCTTCTTAGCCAATGGATGCTGTTCCTTTGAGATGTGGTCGACGGCGTTTTCTATCCCTGTGTTTATCAACTCGGCGGCCAGAACGAGGATGCCTAAAGCAAGAATCAATGCCCGTTCACTGGCCACCAACGGTAAGACGAATGCAGCCATCATAGAGATCAGATTGGCCCAGACCCATGTGCGAAAGGAATGCTCTTCGCGCCAAGCCGACAAGGTGCCATCCCAGCTCCAGATGCAGCGGTCCTTTAGGCGCTTGAGAAAGTAGATCATGAGTTCCCTTTTTTGGAAGTAATGATCCAACAAGTGTGCTTCGATAGCAAGCGGCGCGATTGGCTCAGATCAAACTGCGAAATTCTTCGAGATAGGCTGCGACGCTGTCTTTCACACGGCGGAAACGGTCGCCGCCAAGCTTCACGCCGCCGTACCAGCGGGAGACAACAATGACATGATCCTTGATGCCTTCGTGTTCTAACATATTGAGGATCACCATTCCGGCGCCACCTTCGCCGTCATCGCCCTTGAGCGGACCACCGTCTGAATGAATCACGGCCCATGTGTTGTGGGTCGCCTTGGCGAAACGTTTGTTCTTCTTGAGCGTTTTAAGGAATAAATCAACGTCGGCTCGACTGCGGACCGAGCCGCCCGAGACCGCATATTTCGAACCGCGATCCGTCAGGACATGAAGTATTTGGTGGATTTCAGGGATCTGCGCCATGTTTTCGTCCTAACAGGCACCCGATCCAACGCCAAGCCTAAGGCTTAAGACGCGAAAACTCATTGGCATTGCGACAATACTCAGGGGGATTTTCAAGCGGACGACCCTGTGCCAGAACCTTTTCACAGGCTTCAGGATCCGTGCAGCCTTCGCAACGATGCACCATCATTCGAACGTCCTCATTGTCGACATTTGCACGCTGCATTTCTTCGACTAGGTCGAGGCCGATGCGGTCTGCCATTTCCGAAACCAAGCGCGCGTGACGGGTAAATCTACTATCGTCTGCCATTGCTGCGATCCTTTACGAGGTTTCCGCAACTTTGCCCGACAGAAAGGTGGCTTTGCATTGATGCAGATCAATTGTGCTTTTGGAATTTTTAGACGGCAAGGTCTTGCGAATGCCCGCGGTCCGCTTAGGCTAGGGGTATGTTTAGCATCGAACACGAATTTGACTCATCCGTTGTTACCTTGGTCGACGACGGCAAAAAACCTCTCCAAGAAGACATCATCATCAACGCTTTTGCCGAGTGTATTACCGTCGAACAATATGACGTGCGAACTGACACGGTTCAAAAGGTCACGCTTTCAATTAGCCAGTTGAATGATCTGTCGGCAGCGTTGGATTTGCCCGAAGGGGTTTATCAATTGAAGCCAAAGTAATCGTCGACTGAAGGAAGGAAAACCTTGCGATTTGTGTGTGAGTTCGCAAACTCTGCTTGAAACACGGGGGCTTTCATGACGACAGGATTTTTTTGGGACGAAAGATGCTTTTGGCATGCAGGCGAAGGATACGCCGGCACGTACCGGATTGGTGGGCATGTGCAACCTTTGGCATACGGCGGATTACCCGAATCCCCTGAGAGCAAACGCCGCCTGAAATCGCTTATTGATGTCACGGGCCTGTCCAGAGAATTGCGTTTACGAAGCGCGCCCATGGCAACCATGGAAGAGCTAGAGCGGGTGCATCCAGCTAAGTTCCTGCGTTCGTTCAAGGAGATGTCAGATGCTGGCGGCGGAGAGTTGGGCCTGAGAACGCCTTTCGGCCCCGGTGGATTTGAAATCGCGGCCCTTTCTGCAGGACTGGCACGCAGCGCTTTGTTCTCGGTGCTAGAGGGCGAAGTTGACAACGCCTATTCATTGTCCCGCCCTCCGGGGCATCATTGTCTGCCAGACTGGCCGAATGGGTTCTGTCTATTGGCCAATATCCCGATCGCGATTGAAGCTGCTCTGGCCGAAGGATTGGCCGAGCGGGTCGCCGTGGTGGATTGGGATGTGCACCACGGCAACGGAACCGAGGCGATTTACTATGATCGTGACGATGTGCTTACGATCAGTTTGCATCAGGAAAATAACTATCCCGTTGATTCTGGCGACGCCGAAGACCGAGGGATTGGCGCTGGCGAGGGCTTTAATCTCAATATTCCTTTGCCCGGCGGAACAGGGCATGTCGGCTATTTAGAAGCGTATGATCGCTTCGTAACCCCAGCGCTTGAGGCATTTCGGCCGGATGTAATTATCGTTGCCTGCGGGTTCGATGCATCCATATTCGATCCGCTAAGCGCGATGATGGCAACACCCGAAACGTTCCGACAATTGACACGGCGCATCATGGAAACTGCCGAGGACCTTTGTGACGGTCGGCTGATGATGGTTCACGAAGGTGGATATTCTGACGTACATGTCCCGTTCTGCGGGCATGCTGTGATTGAAACAATGGCCGGGTCGTCTATTCAAGCGGATGATCCGATGGCCGAAGTGGTCATGAAACGCCAACCGAGTGAGCCGTTCAACGCGTTTCTATCTGTTTGGCTTGATGAAATTGCCTCGAAAATCTGATGGGTTAGTGGTTGATATTTTGGCCATCTGCTCTGACATAGGGGCAAGTGATTTTATAAACTGAGACTAAAATGCCCGTACGCAACCAAGCCGCGCTGGACTTTCTTTTGACCCGTCGGTCTGTGCCCGCAAAAACCATGACTGGCCCTGTGCCCGACAAGTCCGAGCTTGAAGTGATCCTAACCGCTGCCGCGCGCTCGCCTGACCATGGCAAGCTGGTGCCTTGGCGGTTCGTTGTTCTGCAAGGCAAAGCGTTTGAACGGATCATTGAAGAAATCAAAAGGGCAGGCGTTCGCCAGAACCGATCAGACGATGAAATCGCGAAACCGTTGCCGCATTATAACAACGCGCAACTGGCGGTAGTCGTCGTCGAAAAGGTCGACACTGAAGCCAGCATTCCGGTCGTCGAGCAAGTATACTCGGCAGGCGCAGTTTGCATGGCACTAACCAATGCTGCCCTCGCCTCTGGCTGGGGGGCGAATTGGCTGTCTGGTTGGTTCAGCCACGACGCAACCTTTCGCAAAGACGCCTTTGGTCTAGACGAAAATGAGCGCGTCGTCGGCATCGTTCATATAGGCACACCAAAATCAGAGCCTTCAGATCGACCGCGCCCTGATGTTGCAGCCATAACCAGTTGGGTAAACGAATGATCTTTTCAAGCTTTAGCAAAGCAGTCGCGCAAATCTCGGATCCCAGGTTTCGTCGGGTATTTTACCTTGGCATCGGCCTAACGTTCGCTTTGCTGGTGGCGGCTTTTGCCGCGTTCCTACTGATCCTGAACTGGATGTTTGGCGAAGAGGTCATCTTACCGCTTGTCGGCGAAGTGACATGGCTAAACGACCTGCTTAGTTGGTCTTCATTCTTTGTGATGGTTCTGTTTTCCACATTCTTGATGATCCCCGTCGCCTCGGCGATCACGTCCATTTTCCTAGAAGACGTCGCACAGGCTGTCGAAGATAAACACTATCCGCATTTGCCCAGCGCGTCAGGTGTTGGCATTTGGACGGCTATCAAAGATTCGATAAATTTTATGGGGGTGATTATCCTCGCCAACACATTGGCGTTGGTCCTTTACGTGTTCTTCCCTTTGTTTGCGCCCCTGATTTTTTGGTCTCTGAACGGCTATTTATTGGGACGCGAGTATTTTCAGCTGGCGGCAATGCGTCGTGTAGGGATCAAAAAGGCAAAACAACTGCGCTCGAAGCACGCAGGCAAAATTTGGCTCGCTGGAACGCTCATGGCTATTCCGCTTTCCATTCCGTTATTGAATTTGGTGATCCCAATTCTTGGCGCCGCGACGTTTACGCATATCTATCATCGCGTGACTGGACAGCGTTCCTAGGCAGGGATGGATGTTTAATCCAGCAGCCCCAACCAATCCATATCACGCACGGTAATCGTGCCTGATATGATGATGTATGCAACAAGCGCCCAAAGCACGGCTGTGATCGCAGTCGTAATCAACACTTTGCGCTTAATCTCAGGGTTGGAAGGCGCCGAGGCGTGGGTTCCTGGAACGACATCCCCCGCTTCGCCTTGCGTTTTTAGGCGTTGAGGCAACATCATCAAGAACACCATGAACCAAATGACGGCGAATAACACGATGGCTGAGGCGATACTCATTTAGGCGCTCCTAGCGGGGTTAATGTAAGGCAGATGTATCACCTGCCCAAAGAGCTGCCTAGATCAGACCTGCTCAAGCTCAACGAGACAACCGTTAAAGTCTTTCGGATGCAGAAACAAAACAGGCTTTCCGTGCGCCCCGATTTTCGGTTCACCAGATCCAAGGACGCGCGCGCCAGTAGATTTCAGGTGATCGCGGGCCGCGATAATGTCGTCGACCTCATAACACACATGATGCATGCCACCTGCGGGGTTCTTCTCAAGGAAACCGTTGATCGGGCTGTCGTCGCCAAGTGGGTAAAGAAGCTCAATCTTGGTATTTGGCAATTCGATAAAGACCACAGTGACACCGTGGTCAGGCTCGTCCTTAGGTTCGCCGACTTTGGCGCCGAGAGCGTTTTTATATTGCGCGGCAGCGGCTTCAAGATCCGGTACGGCTATGGCTACGTGGTTCAAACGTCCGATCATGGCAGGGTCCCTTAATTGCGTCCTAGGGTTTATGCGCTGCATTGCAGCACCGCGCAACTGGACAGTCCAGCGCACCCTTTAACGGCCTGTTAGCTAATTGGGCAGAAGTTAGATTCGATTGAAAGGAGATCGCGATGGATGAACTGACCCGATACGGCATGACCCCTGCCCCAACCGCGCAACGCCCGCTGCTAGGGCTGACAATTCTGGTTGTCGAGGATAGCCGCTACGCTTCCGAGGCGATGCGTTTGATGTGCCTACATAGCGGTGCTCGATTGCGGCGTGCCGACAGCTTAACCGCCGCGCGTCGACATCTGGCGATCTACCGCCCAAGCGTGGCATTGATCGACATGGGCTTGCCTGACGGCTCTGGTGCAGAATTGATCGGTGAGCTGGCGGAAATGTCGCCCCGCGCACCTGCGATTTTAGGAACCAGCGCAGACGGGTTTGCCGAAACCATTGCGATTGCCGCGGGTGCCGATGCATTTCTGCTTAAACCCCATGACAGCCTTGCAACGTTCCAAGAGACCATTTTGGCCCATTTACCTAAAGAACAGCAACCTGGTGGGCCGCGGGCGATCAATCAGACGGAAATCAGCGCTGACCTTATTGGGTTTCGCGATGACCTGGCCCATGTCGCGGAACTTCTTCGCCGTAATCCAAATTCTGACGTACGCAATTATGCGTCCCAGTTTTTGGCTGGCATCGCTCAGTAAGCCCATGACGACGTTTTGGCTATGGCTGCACAAAAACTGGCGGTCAGCAAAGCCGATGGAGATCAGCTAGAACACCTCTGTGCGTTGATTGAGAATCGCATCGAACATGCACCTGCGATTTAGGTGCGAACAGTCGGATCCCGTGTCACAAGAGCGTCTGAGGTCAGCTCTTTGAGGGATCGCAATTGCCGCCCTGTCGAGTTGAAATTATCGGACGAAAGCCATGTGTCATACGCCCGACGCAAGGCGGGCCATTCGTCCTCGGTGATCGCAAACCATGCGGTGTCGCGATTGCGGCCTTTGACGATCATATGCCTGCGAAACACGCCTTCAAAGCTAAAACCGAAACGCTGGGCCGCCCGCCGAGAAGGAGCATTAAGCGCGTTGCACTTCCACTCATAACGACGATAGCCGTTTTCAAACGCCCATTGCATCATAAGAAACATCGCCTCGGTCGTTGCGGTAGAACGTTGACCACGCGGCGTGATGTTGATGTTACCGACCTCGATCACACCCATGGCAGGCGTGATCCGCATGAAAGACGCGGCACCGATAGCAACGCCCCCTGCATCCAATATCGCGACGAAATACGGATCGGATTTTTGTGTGACTTTAGCGATCCATTCCGCATATGCCGTGACTGACTGAAAAGGATCTTCGAACAGGTAATCAAAAACCCAATCATTGCCATCGAAGCTTTCAAACAAATCTGAGGCGTATTTTGGTGCCAATGGAACGATCCGCGCATGCGTGCCCTGAAGGTCGATGTTTTCGGGAACAGATGGCGCGGTCCAACCCTCAACAAGCGGTCCAATCGGGCGGTCAGACATTTGGCATTCCTTTGTTCATTTCCTCAAAAGAGCCTAGCAACGTCTTTTCAGCGCGCAACAAAAAAGCCCCGGTGAATGGACCGGAGCTTTTTTAGATATTGTGTGAGTACCTATCGGTCTTGCGGTATGACCCGCAGGGAAAGTTCCATCAGCTGATCCGACGAAGGATCGCTTGGCGCATTCATCATCAGGTCTTCTGCACGTTGGTTCATTGGGAACATAACAACTTCGCGAATGTTCGCCTCATCTGCCAACAGCATCACAATACGGTCGATACCAGCCGCACAGCCGCCGTGGGGCGGCGCGCCATAATGGAACGCATTGAACAACGCACCGAAGCGGTTTTTAACTTCGTCTTCGCCGTAACCTGCAAGTTCGAACGCTTTCAGCATCACTTCGGGTTTGTGGTTCCGGATCGCGCCGGACACCAACTCATAACCGTTGCACGCAAGGTCATACTGATAGCCAAGAACGTCCAGCGGATCGCCGTTTAGCGCATCCATCCCACCCTGAGGCATTGAGAATGGGTTATGCTCAAAGTCGATTTTGCCGGTCTCTTCGTCTTTTTCGTAGATTGGGAAGTCGACGATCCAAGCGAATGCAAAACGGTTCTTGTCGGTCAGACCAAGCGCGTCACCAATGGCAACACGGGCACGACCAGCGACAGGTTCAAACGCCTTGGGCTTACCGCCAAGAAAGAACGCAGCGTCGCCGACACCAAGACCGAGTTGCTGACGGATTGCCTCGGTTCGTTCTGGCCCAATGTTTTTGGCAAGCGGTCCAGCGGCTTCCATGCCACCTTCAACTTCGCCAGATTTCAACATGGCTTGGGCTTCTTTGACTTTGATGCCTAGTTCTTGGGCGACGGCATCGGCCGTCTTTTCACGCCAGAAGATGTAGCCCATGCCAGGCAGACCCTCTTTCTGGGCGAAAGCGTTCATACGGTCACAGAACTTGCGCGAGCCGCCAGTCGGCGCGGGAATGGCGCGGACTTCGGTGCCTTCCTGCTCAAGCAGCTTGGCGAAGATCGCGAAACCAGAGCCGCGGAAATGTTCCGAGCAATCTTGCATCTTGATCGGGTTGCGCAAGTCAGGCTTGTCCGAGCCGTACCACTTTGCTGCGTCCTTGTAGGAAATCTGCGGCCACTCGCTGTCGACGTTACGGCCTTTGCCGAACTCTTCGAAAATACCTTGGATAACCGGTTGGATCGTGTCGAACACGTCCTGCTGTTCCACAAAGCTCATCTCAAGATCGAGCTGGTAAAAGTCAGTCGGCGAACGGTCAGCGCGCGGGTCTTCGTCGCGGAAACACGGTGCGATTTGGAAATACTTATCAAAGCCAGACACCATGATCAGCTGTTTGAACTGCTGAGGGGCCTGCGGAAGTGCGTAGAATTTTCCTGGGTGCAGACGGCTAGGCACGAGGAAGTCGCGTGCGCCTTCTGGTGAAGACGCAGTGATGATAGGCGTCTGATACTCGCGGAATTCTTTGTCCCACATGCGCTTGCGGACGGACGTCACAACGTCAGAGCGAAGCTTCATGTTGTCCTGCATCGCCTCGCGGCGTAGATCAAGGTAACGGTGACGAAGACGCGTTTCCTCGGGGTATTCCTGATCGCCAAACACCATCAACGGCAGTTCGTCAGAGGCACCAAGAACTTCGAGATCGCGCACGAACACTTCGATTTCGCCGGTTGGTAGCTTGGTGTTTACCAGCTCAGGATCACGCGCTTTGACGTTTCCGTCGATGCGGATACACCATTCGCTGCGGATTTTTTCCATATCAGCAAAAACAGGGCTATCGGGATCGCAAAGCACCTGCGTCACGCCGTAATGGTCGCGCAAATCAATGAACAGAATACCTCCGTGATCGCGGACGCGGTGCACCCAGCCGGAAAGGCGTACTGTTTCGTCGACGTTCGCTTTGGTCAGAGCGGCGCAGGTATGGCTGCGATAGGCGTGCATGTGCTTGTCCCTTTGGGAAAATCCGGAGTCGGGCCGATACACCTTTTCGCGCGGCCAAAGTCAAGGGAATGGGGTTTGTTTTAGACCAAAAAGGCAGCAGCAGCGCACATGAATCGCATTTGGTGCCATTTAGCCAGATTGTGATGCCAACAAAAGGCGGCACCACTATTTTTTATTTAGCCCAATAAACCTTGGCTAAGGATCATTAACAGCAGAGAAACCAACCAAAAGCTGGCGGAAACCGCAACGGCCCCTTTGCTGGATCCCGAGAACAAAGTGTGCGCCCCGCTTAACAGCGTGAATGCAACTGTTGCCAGAATTACGGTCAAAAGCGCATCGCTTTTGGCAGTGACACCAACAAACCACGACATACAGAACAGGCCGAGTGTGTTCATGCCCATAGCTAGAGCCGGAAATTTGTCCGGTGGGGTTAAACCCACGCCAACCCCTTCAGCCCAGATTTTACCTGTGGCGCGCTTTGGGTCGAACATCAAAAATCCAAATCCCATTGATACAACCATGCCCACGATGACAGCGAGCCAGCTGATATCTCCTGTAATTTCTTCCATATTTCCCTCCCTTTTGGGCAGTTTACATGTCGAGAGCTTCTGAAATCTCGATACTGCCATTCTGTGCGTCTAGCATTGGGCAGGATTTCCCAAGCTCCATAGCGTGCTCCATCGAGTCCGCTTGAAGGACACTATAACCCGAAACTGGATTTGCGCCTCCTCCGTTTTCAGAGCCGCCTTTGGTCATCGTCATTGACGCGCCAGTTGGATTGCCACCGTCGACCAACGCCTCGCCGAGGCCTTGCATCCAAGCACCCCATGCAGCCATGATTTGCTCGCCCTGTTCAGGTGTCTCGATCGGACCACCACCGTGGTATGAAAATAGATACTTTGGCATTTCGTTACTCCTTACGCTTGGTTGAAAATATATTGTCTTAATTGGCCATTGCTTCGAGTTTACGCAGCGAGGATGTCCAACCCATGTTGTGATTTTTCGCAGACTCGTCATCGGAAAGATTTGTGTGGGTCAGTCGAAAGCTGGTGCCATCGCCCGACGCTTCAAGGTCAAGCGTCACATTGCTTTCGTGCCCTCGCTTGTCGTCTTCGTCATGCCAAGCCCACGTAAAGGCCACGCGCTTTGGTATCAAAACCTCGGTCACCTCACCGCTAACCTTAAAGCGTGCACCTTCGCCACTCATCATCACGGAATCCCAGGACCCTAGGCGTGTAAAATCCAGATCGCCCTCCGGCACAGTCATCCCTTCAGGTCCCCACCATTTCGTTAGGTTTTCAGGTTGGGTCACAAAAGCAAACACGCGCTCGATGGGGGCATTGAGATGACGCTCAAGTACAAGTTCAGTCATTTTAAATCCTTTTCGTTTTGAAGCGCCTGCTCGAGTCGGTCGAGGCTGGCCTCCCAAAATTTCCGGGCCTCAGCGATCCAATCCGAGATGGCGCTTAACCCTTTTGGTTCGACTGAATACATTCTGCGCTGCGCCATGCGACGTCGCTGGACCAATCCGGTATCGTGCAAAACAGCCAAATGTTGAGAAATCGCAGGGCCGGAAATTTTAAAATCCTTGCCAATTTCTCCGGCCGATAATTCACCTTCGCGCAGCAATCGATCAACGATCGCAAACCGAACAGGATCGGCAAGGGCTGCAAAGCTGGCGGTTAGATCGGGCATTAAATCGATGTCTCATCCAATTGCGAATTGTCATGAGGATGTGTTTGATTGCTATTTAAGTCAATACTTAAATAAAGATTTGCAGATTCTGAACAGTCACATATTTGTGATCAACGCAGACCAATTACAAACCCACTAAAACCATATTAATCTCGCCGCGTAGGGAATTGCAGAGGCGTACGTTTGCTGCCGCTTTTAAATCATCTATGGTCACGACCGCTTCAAATAACTGACCAGAATCCAGTAACATCTGGCGATAAACACCAGGAAGGCAGCCGCAAGAAACATGGGGGGTCAGCCACGAACCTTCTGTATTTTTGACGAGGATGTTCGTGATCGTGCCTTCACAGACTTCATCGCGCTCATTTAGAAAAATCACTTCGTCTAGATCACTGGCGAGCGCACTTCGGCTGGCGTCATAAAGCGCGCGCTGACTGGTTTTATGACGTAAAAAGGGATCGCTACTATCCACACGCTCACTAGCGACCGCGACACGCCACACTCTAGCAGGCTGAGGCATCGGGACTGATGTAAGGTCAATTTCCCCATCCAAGCCAATGGTCAGTCGGCAGCGAATTGCGTGGTCAGCGTGAATATCTTCGACCCTAGCGGCGACGGCAGTAAGATCGACCTCAACACCCAGCGCTGACGCTGATCGTTTTAAGCGGGCAAGGTGTAGGCCCCAGCGGATCGCGCCCTTTCTGGGCTGCCAACCAAAAGTCTCAATCAGATAGCCGTTGTTAGGCAGTGGTGTGTGAACCGGCTTTTCCATAATGCCTCTTCGTATTCGGACGGGGCTGTACTGTCCCATACGACACCACCCCCGACGTTGAGTGTGGCTTGTCCGTCCTCTAGCAGCAAGGTTCTGATCGCCACGTTAAAATCTGCACGCCCGTCTGGTGCGGCCCATCCGATGGTTCCGCAATAAATGTCGCGGGCCCAAGGCTCTAGTTCTGACAAGATTTCCATAGCGCGAATTTTGGGTGCGCCGGTGATCGACCCGCACGGAAATAGCGCCGTAAAGATGTCTGACAATTTCGCGTCAGGCAGAATTTGACCCTGCACCTGAGACACCATTTGATGCACCGTCGCATAGGTTTCGACCTCAAACAGCTGAGGCACGCAGACCGAACCCGGTTGACAGACCCGGCTAATGTCGTTGCGCAAAAGATCAACGATCATAAGGTTCTCTGCCCTGTTTTTTTCATCCGCATGCAGGAACGCAATTCGCTCGGCATCCTCTCGCGGATCATCGGCGCGCGGCTGGGTGCCTTTCATCGGGCGGGTGACGATCATACCGTCATTGGTGATCTGAAAAAACCGCTCTGGGGAACGGCAAAGCATAGTCGGCCCGTTTGATTGGGTAACCATCACACCATGCCCAACCGGTTGAAAGGCGCGCAGACATTGATAGATCGCCAACGGATCGCCGGTGTAGGCAGCGTCCAGAGGAAAGGTCAAATTGCCCTGATAGACGTCACCGGCGCCAATCGCGGCTTTAAGCCTTGCGAAAGCTTGCCCATATCGATCTTGCGACCATCGGGGTGTGAACGCACCCAAGGTCGCCTGCCCGCTTTCGGCTGCCGCCGTGCTTTCAACAGGTTCGCGGTAAAGCCCAAAGCGCATCAATGGCACACGCCGTTCTGTCGGCATGCGGTTGGTCAATCGAGGCTCTAGAACATATCCAAGCTCGTAGCTGGCATAGCCTGCCACCCAGAGCCCCTGCGATGCGGCATGATCCAACGCTTCAAGCACGCGCGGCACATCTTGCGGCGTGCGTGCTGTAAGAATGTCTATCGGATCAGAAAACCCCTGAGGGCCACCGTCCGGTCCATGATCAAAATTCAGTTCCATCGCGCTGCTCTGCTTGTTGTGCCGCCATGATATAGTCTTCTCGAAATTATTGAGTAGTTCGATATGCGTCACATTGAGATAACATCGCGATGCCTCTTGCACCTTATTCGCCGATGTCTATAACCCACGACAATTTGCGCAGTCTAGCGACTCTGCGCGTTTGTACGTCTGCCACATCTACCGAGGTCCTCTATGCCCAAGAGAAATGATATAAACTCAATCATGATCATCGGTGCGGGGCCAATAGTAATCGGTCAAGCCTGCGAATTTGATTATTCCGGTGCACAGGCCTGCAAAGCGCTGCGCGAAGAGGGTTACCGCGTCATCCTCGTGAACTCAAACCCAGCAACGATCATGACCGATCCCGAGCTGGCAGATGCGACCTATATTGAACCCATCACCCCCGAAGTTGTCGCCCGCATAATCGAAAAAGAACGCCCCGATGCGTTGCTGCCGACAATGGGCGGACAGACTGGCCTTAATACCTCGCTTGCGCTTGAGGAAATGGGCGTTCTGGATAAATTCGGCGTCGAGATGATCGGCGCAAAACGCGATGCCATCGAAATGGCCGAAGATCGCAAACTGTTCCGCGAGGCGATGGACCGTCTGGGCATTGAAAACCCGCGCGCGACCATCGTTACTGCGCCAAAGAAAGACACCGGCGAAGACGATCTTGATGCTGGTGTTCAAATTGCGCTTGAAGCTCTCGACGATATTGGACTGCCAGCGATCATCCGCCCTGCGTTTACACTTGGCGGAACGGGCGGCGGTGTTGCCTATAACCGTGATGATTACATTCACTTCTGCCGCACCGGTATGGACGCGTCGCCTGTAAACCAAATTCTGGTCGATGAAAGCCTGCTTGGCTGGAAAGAGTTTGAGATGGAAGTGGTTCGCGACAAAGCGGACAATGCCATCATCGTGTGCGCAATTGAAAACATAGACCCCATGGGTGTGCATACAGGTGACTCGATCACTGTGGCCCCAGCGCTGACGCTGACCGACAAAGAATACCAAATCATGCGCAACCACTCGATCTCGGTCTTGCGCGAGATCGGTGTTGAAACCGGCGGTTCAAACGTTCAGTGGGCCGTCAACCCAGACGACGGCCGCATGGTTGTGATCGAAATGAACCCACGCGTGTCGCGCTCTTCTGCGCTGGCGTCAAAAGCCACCGGTTTCCCGATTGCGAAAATCGCTGCGAAATTGGCCATCGGCTACACACTTGATGAGCTAGACAACGACATCACTAAGGTTACTCCAGCCTCGTTTGAGCCGACGATTGACTATGTCGTCACCAAAATCCCGAAATTCGCTTTTGAGAAATTCCCGGGCTCTGAACCTCATTTGACCACTGCTATGAAATCCGTTGGCGAAGTCATGGCGATCGGCCGCACAATCCATGAATCGATGCAAAAGGCGCTGACCTCGATGGAAAGTGGCCTGACCGGGTTTGACGAGATTGAGATTGAAGGCGCGCCAGACAAGGCAGCGGTCATCAAAGCGATCAGCAAACAAACGCCTGACCGTCTTCGCACCATTGCGCAAGCCATGCGTGAAGGTTTGACCAACGACGAGATCTTCAACACAACAAAGTTCGACCCTTGGTTCCTTGAGCGTGTCCGCGAAATCGTTGACGCTGAAGAAGGTGTTCGCAAGAACGGGCTTCCAGTCACTGAAGAAGGCCTGCGCAGCCTGAAAATGCTTGGCTTTACGGATGCTCGTTTGGCCATTCTGACTGGCCGCGACGAGGATCAAGTTCGTCGCGCACGCCACAACCTTGGCGTCACAGCCGTGTTCAAGCGCATCGACACTTGCGCTGCTGAGTTCGAAGCGCAAACACCTTATATGTATTCGACATACGAAACCCCAGTAATGGGCGATGTAGAATGCGAAGCGCGCCCGTCTGACAAGAAAAAGGTCGTCATCCTAGGCGGCGGTCCAAACCGGATCGGCCAAGGGATTGAGTTTGACTATTGCTGCTGTCACGCATGTTTCGCACTGACCGACGCGGGTTACGAAACCATTATGGTCAACTGTAACCCAGAAACCGTTTCAACGGATTATGACACCTCGGATCGCCTTTATTTCGAACCGCTCACTTATGAGCACGTAATGGAAATCCTGCGGGTTGAGCAAGACAACGGCACGCTTCACGGTGTGATCGTGCAGTTCGGTGGTCAAACTCCGCTGAAACTGGCCAATGCGCTGGAAGAAGCCGGTATCCCAATCCTTGGCACTACACCTGATGCGATTGACCTTGCAGAAGACCGCGAGCGATTCCAGGAAATGGTCAACAAGCTTGGCCTGAAACAGCCGAACAACGGCATCGCCGATTCTGACGCCGAAGCGATGGAAATCGCGAAAAAGGTCGGCTACCCGTTGGTCATTCGCCCATCATACGTTCTTGGTGGCCGCGCGATGGAAATCGTACGCGACGACGCCCACCTGCAGCGTTACATAAAGGAAGCGGTTGTGGTATCCGGCGATAGCCCAGTTCTTCTGGACAGCTATCTAGCAGGCGCGACCGAACTTGATGTTGACGCACTTTGCGACGGCAAACAGGTCCATGTTTCCGGCATCATGCAACATATTGAAGAAGCAGGCGTGCATTCTGGCGACTCTGCGTGTTCACTACCACCATATTCTCTATCGCAAGACATCATCGACGAATTGAAGGTTCAGTCGACCGCATTGGCACTTGAGCTTGGTGTTGTCGGCCTGATGAACGTCCAGTTCGCAGTGAAGGGCGACGATATCTACTTAATCGAAGTTAACCCACGTGCTTCTCGTACCGTTCCGTTTGTGGCCAAAGCCGTGAACAGCCCGATTGCGTCGATCGCTGCACGCGTCATGGCTGGTGAGCCTTTGTCGAACTTCGATCTTATCGATCCACAAATAGATACTTTCGCCGTGAAAGAGGCCGTTCTTCCGTTTGCCCGTTTCCCTGGAGTCGACACGATCCTTGGGCCAGAAATGCGCTCAACAGGCGAGGTCATGGGTTCAGACAAAAGCTTTGCGCGCGCCTTCCTAAAAGCGCAACTCGGTGCGGGCACTGATCTTCCGACCGAAGGAAAAGTCTTCTTGTCGATCAAAGACAGCGACAAGACGCCAATGATCGTTGAAGCAATGGAAATTCTCGTGGACGAAGGCTTTGATGTTCTAGCAACACGCGGAACTGCTAAATGGCTTGGCGACAACGGCATCGACGCTGATATCGTCAACAAAGTTTATGAAGGCCGCCCGAACGTCGTCGACAATTTGAAAAACGGTGAAATTTCTCTGCTGTTCAACACGACCGAAGGCGTTCAGGCCATCGAAGACAGCCGTGAAATTCGCTCGGTCGCACTTTACGACAGGATCCCATATTTCACGACGGCTGCTGGTTCGCATGCAGCAGCGCTGGCGATCAAGTCACGCAAAGAAGGCGAGATCGAAGTCAGGTCTTTGCAAGAAGCCGCAGCTAGTTAACGACAATTGTAGGGTGGGTTTATAACCCACCTTCACATCCGTTTCGATAAAGGTGGGTTTTGAACCCAGCCTATGCTTTTCGAATCTCTACGCTTTTGCCATAACCGCCCTATGGCCAAGCTCTACTTCAATTACTCCACCATGAACGCCGGCAAATCGACGGTGCTTTTGCAGGCGTCGCATAACTACGGCGAGCGTGGAATGGAGACCTATCTTCTGACGGCCCAGTTCGACAATCGGGCGGGCGACGGTCGCATCGCCAGTCGGATCGGGATCGGCCAAGAAGCAGATACATTTGCCCATGGCGAAGATCTATTTGCCAAGATTGCCACACGCCTTAAGCAGGGCAAAATCGCGTGCATGTTCATCGATGAAGCGCAGTTCTTAGACAAAGATCAGGTCTGGCAACTGGCCCGTGCGGTTGATGATCTCGGCGTTCCTATTATGTGCTACGGGCTGCGCGTCGATTTTCAGGGAGAGCTCTTTCCTGGATCGGCAGCGTTATTGGCCTTGGCTGACGAAATGCGCGAAATCCGAACCATCTGCCATTGTGGAAAAAAGGCCACAATGGTTATCCGCCAAGACGATCGGGGCAACGCCCTACTAGAAGGCGATCAAGTGCAAATCGGTGGCAACGAAACCTACGTCAGCCTGTGTCGCCGTCATTGGCGCGAGGCCGTTGGCGATCACTAAACCGGAAAACTAGTTCACCGGATTAGGCAAGCCTTCCCCTTCGAAAAACGCCCGTAGGTTCTCAACCGCCAGCATACCCATCGCTGTTCGAACTTCGAGAGCAGCCGTTCCCAGATGCGGCAACAAAGTCACGTTATTCAGTTTCAGCAAAGCCGCCGGAACATCAGGTTCGTTTTCATAAACGTCCAAACCCGCGCCACCTATTTGACCGGTCTGCAACGCTGTTATTAGGGCGTTTTCATCCACGACATCCCCACGAGCGATATTCACGAGATGGGCATGTGATTTCATCACGGCGAGAATATCTGCATCGATCAGATGCTTTGTGTTGGTGCCGCCGGGAACGGATATGACCAGAACATCGACATTTGCGGCCAGCGTTTTCAACGACTTAAGCTGCGTCGCAGGAACATCAACCTTTTTGGGCGAGCGGTTGAAATAGGCAACTTCCATCCCGAACCCGAAATGCGCACGTTTGGCGATGGCCTGACCAATCCGGCCCATGCCGACGATACCCAGACGCTTGCCCGAGAGATGTAAACCAAGCATTTGCGTTGGATGCCAACCCTCCCATTGGCCGGAACGAACCATGCGTTCGCCCTCGGCCGCGCGGCGGCACGTCATGAGCATCAGCATCAAAGCGATGTCAGCCGTGGCGTCCGTCAAAGCGCCCGGTGTGTTGGTGACACATATGCCGTTTTCAGCGGCGAAGTCAGCGTCGATATGGTTATATCCAACCCCAAAATTCGCCAGAATCTTGCATCGGTGAGGCCCGCCTTGCAAAACCTGCTCGTTGAAATTGTCGCCCAACGTCGGGACGATACCATCGTATAATGCCATCGCGGCGCGGCGTTCCGTGCGCGTTAAAGGGGTCGTTTTTTCTCGGACCTCAACGCGAAAATGTTTTTCAGCTTCAGCGATAACCGGCGCCGGCAACGGGCGGGTTATAAATATGCGTTTCAATGCATTCGCCCTCCGACCGGCACTTCGTGATCGGGGCTTAGCAGCACTATTTCACCCGCTTCGTCTGGTAGCCCAAGAACCAAGACCTCGGACATGAACTTGCCAATCTGACGAGGTGGAAAGTTGACCACCGCCATAACTTGCCGCCCAACCAAAGCGTCCGGCGTATAATGCGCCGTCACCTGAGCCGAGGTTTTCTTTTCGCCAAGCTCACCACCAAAATCGATCCACATCTTGATCGCAGGTTTTCGCGCCTCTGGATAAGGTTCGGCGCGGGTCACACGACCGACACGGATATCCACCTTTAGAAAATCGTCAAAGCTGATTTCATCCATTGGATAGCTCCCTTGATCTGTCGCTCGCTGCTTTAACTGTTTCGGCCATCAACGGGCGTAAGCCACTGTTATCATTCATTAATACTTCCAAACCAGCCTGCGTAGTTCCGTTCGGGCTGGTTACATTCACACGCAATTGCGACGGAGTTTCATCGGCGGTTTCAGCTAATACTCCGGCGCCTGCAACGGTGGCTTTGGCAAGTTGCATGGCCAGTTCTGGGGCCAACCCTTGTGCCTCGCCAGCTGCGGCGAGAGCTTCAATCATGTGGAAAACATAAGCAGGGCCAGAGCCGCTGACGCCAGTCACGGCATCCATCTGGCTTTCGCTTTCAAGCCGCACGACCTGCCCAACAGCAGCCAACAATGTTTCGGCCAGATCAAGCTGGGCACCCGTGGAATGTGTATTGCCGATTATGGCAGTTATTCCCTTGCTAACCGCGGCAGGCGTGTTGGGCATGGCGCGTATAATCGGCGTTTCCGCGCCAAGAATATCTTCGTAATTGGCAATCGTCACGCCCGCGGCAACGGAAACAAACAGCGTATCGCCGTTCCCCATAGCCGCCAAAACCGGCAACGCGTCAGACATCATTTGAGGTTTCACAGCTATCAAAACGATTGCTGGGGCAGAGGGAAGGCCTTCGTTGATGTGCACGCCCTGTGCTTTCACCCAATCCGAAGGAAACGGATCCTGCACCCAAACGGATGATGCGCTTAGCCCCTGCTCTAACCAGCCAGAAAGCATAGCCGAGCCCATCTTGCCGCATCCCAAAAGGACGAGCCCATTATTGCTGATTTGATCGAAAGACATGTTTCCCCCAAATTGGTTCGGGGGAAGTGTTACGCGCGTCCGTATGCCTCTGCAATGGCGACTTGTAGCGCTTCCTGAGGGGTTTTGCTGCCCCATCCAACAAGCTGGAACGCTGGGTAATAACGCTCGGCCGATAAAACGGCAGCATTTATCAGCGTATTGATCTGATCGCCGGTCGCTGTACCGCCGCCGGCCAGAACCAAACCGTAACGATAGACCATCAGCTTTTGGTCTGCCCAATAGGTAAAGGCACCAGCCCAGCACTGATCGTTCACTTCTTTGAGGGCTTCATAAAGTTCACCCATCCGTTCGGACGGGGGGTCCATTTCGTAGGTACATACCAATTTGAGCGTTTCGTCGTAATTCGACCAAGCAAGGGTCACGGAATAAGATTTCCACTGTCCTTCAACAGCCATCGCGATTTGGTCATCTGCGATGCGATCAAATTCCCATTCATAATGCTCGGCGATGTGCTCGACGATATCGATAGGGTGAAGATCGTCAGAGTCCAGATACGTCTCGGACATTGCCATGGCGCCAC
This sequence comes from Paracoccaceae bacterium, assembly GCA_029244725.1. Taxonomy (GTDB): domain Bacteria; phylum Pseudomonadota; class Alphaproteobacteria; order Rhodobacterales; family Rhodobacteraceae; genus JASMHC01. The sequence goes on along the minus strand of JAQWQJ010000096.1, from coordinate 12,718 downwards.
CTCTCATTTCTGTAGCGCTGGGGCCAGGAAGCGCCCCAAGCGCTAGGTGCCTGCTCTAGAAGCTGACGTTTATCGCCATGCCTCTACCAGATATGGTGGGCGCAAGTAGGGTGCCTTGTAAAGGAAAATATTCGGAAAGGTTGCAATATCCTGTGGATATCTGTCGCGAAATAGACCGCGATCTGACCAAACAGTTCATGCTCAACAACAACAAATTTGGCGCGCGGAACATATTCACCACGCGCCTTATTTTACTGACCAATTGTGGACTTACTTGGTGGCGTTTTCCAACGCATCCAGACGCGCTTTTAGCGCTTCGTTTTCTTCGCGTGCCTTCTGTGCCATTGCGCGAACGGCGTCGAATTCCTCGCGGGTCACAAAGTCGCGATCTGCCAGCCAACGGTCCATCATCGAACTCATGGCGGTTTCTGCCTCGTCCTTGGCACCTTGGGCGACGCCCATCGCGTTCGTCATCAACTGAGAGATATCGTCGAGAATTTTGTTGCGGGTTTGCATTGTGGCCTCCGGCGTTTCTTCCTCTTGTATATGGGGGTTATTGTGATGAGGCTCAAGGTTGACTTTCATCCTAGCCCAGAGGCAGACAGACGCATGATCGAATTTCCAAATATCGCGCCTGAGATTTTTACAATTTCCCTGTTTGGGATCGACTTTGCCCTGCGCTGGTATGCGTTGGCTTATTTGGTTGGGCTGGCAGCCGGATGGCGGATCATCATGATGTTGGTGCGGCGGCCCGCTATGTGGCCGCAAAACAGCAGCCCGATGGACCCTGCACGTGTCGAGGATTTACTGGGTTGGATCGTCGTTGGCACAATTATCGGCGGAAGGCTGGGCTTTGTTCTGTTTTATCAACCGGCCTATTATCTTTCTAATCCGGTCGAAATTCTGCGTATCTGGCAGGGTGGCATGGCCTTTCACGGCGGTCTGCTGGGCGTAATCGTCGCCGGCATCCTTTATTGCAAACGCTATAAAGTGCCGATGCTGCAGATCTCGGACGCTATGGCGTTTGTTGTGCCGATTGGTCTGTTTCTCGGACGCTTAGCCAATTTCATTAACGCTGAACTTTGGGGGCGACCGACCCACGCGCAATGGGGCGTCGCATTTCCCGGTGAAGCCGCTCAACATTGCCCCGATATTATCGGCGTGTGTGCCCGTCATCCCTCGCAGCTTTATGAAGCAACGCTTGAAGGGCTTCTGCTTGGACTCATCATGCTTGTCTTGGTTAAGCGCTTCAACGCGCTCAAACGATCTGGTTTGATCACTGGCATCTTCTTCGCTGGCTACGCGCTCAGCCGTTTTACGGTCGAATTCTTCCGCCAACCTGACTTTCAATTCGTCACCTTTGATAACCCGATTGGCTGGGCGATCCAGTTTGGCGACTATGGTCTGACTATGGGACAAATCCTGTCTCTGCCAATGTTAGCCATTGGGGTGTTCTTCTTGGTCCGCGCAAGGGCGTTGACGTGACGGGCAATCTAAAAGACCTGCTGACCCGCCGCATTCGCGCCGAGGGGCCCATCACTTTGGCCGATTATATGGGGACCTGCCTTCTGCACCCTCAGCACGGGTATTACGCCACCCGCGATCCTTTCGGTCAGTCGGGCGACTTCATAACAGCGCCAGAGATCAGTCAAATGTTCGGCGAATTGGTCGGTTTGGCTTTGGCGCAAAACTGGTTAGAGCAGGGCAGCCCTGCCCGCTTCACCCTCGCCGAAGTTGGCCCCGGTCGTGGCACGTTGATGGCCGATATTCTGCGCGCGACCAAAGGCGTAACGGGGTTTCATGACGCTGCTCAAGTATATCTGGTTGAGGCGTCAGAGACGTTACAGGGTATCCAAGCTGAAACCCTGAAAGACATCAACGTGCAGTGGGCCAGCGATGTTAACGCGCTTCCAGACGCCCCACTTTGGTTGGTCGCAAACGAGTTCTTTGACGCACTGCCCATCCGCCAATTTCAACGCGCTGATACCGGTTGGTGTGAGCGTTTGGTACATGTGGACGAACAAGGCCAGCTTGGATTTGGCCTTGCACAAAAATCGGCCTTTGCTGATCTCGAAAACCGTCTTGAAGACACGAAGCTTGGGGATGTGGTTGAAACATGCGCGATCGCCACGGCAATCACCCGCATCATCAGTGAGCTGATTGAGACCCATGGCGGATGCGCCCTATTTATCGACTACGGGGATTGGCATTCGCTGAGCGACACGTTTCAGGCGGTGAAGGCTCATCAAATCAGCGATCCGTTTGAAGAACCCGGTCAAGCCGATTTAACGGCGCACGTCGATTTTGAGGCCCTCGCGATGGCTGGCCCGACAGCATATTCGCGCGTAACGCCCCAAGGTGTCTTTCTGGAACGCTTGGGAATCGTGCAGCGCGCGCAGGCTTTGGCCCAGAATCTCAGTGGTGAAACGCTAGAAAGTCACATCAGTGCATTTCGGCGCTTGACCCACCCCGATGAAATGGGAACTTTGTTCAAAGTTATGGCGCTCTATCCACATGGGGCGAAACCTCCACCTGGGGTCGGTGTATGACACTGGAAATTTTGACAAGTGAACTTTTGGGCGACGTGCGCCACGGCTTTTTTACACGGCGCGGCGGCGCCTCGTCTGGTGTGTTCACTGGGTTGAATTGTGGGCTGGCCTCTAGCGATCAAGATCAAATGGTTCAGATCAACCGCACCCGCGTTGCCGAGGCGATGGACGTGCCTATGGCGTCTTTGGTGACGATCCGGCAAACCCACTCGCCGGACGTGATTACAGTCACAGAACCTATTGAGACCGATATCGAAGGCGACGCCTTGGTGACGCGGGAAAAAGGTTTGGCACTTGGGATACTGACGGCTGATTGTCAGCCAGTTCTATTCAGCGACGCGCAAGCTGGCGTCATTGGCGCGGCACATGCCGGTTGGAAAGGCGCCCGCGCGGGTGTGCTTGAGAATACGCTTGATGCTATGGTGGCTTTAGGCGCTGCCCGCGAAAACATCGTTGCCGTGATCGGCCCGACCATCAGCCAGCCTAACTATGAAGTTGGGCCTGAGTTTCTCGAAGATTTCCTGAGCGAGGATTGGAGCAACAACCGATTTTTCGCCTCTTCCGACAATGATCACGCCCATTTTGACCTGCCCTCCTACGGCCTGCACAGACTACGCAAATCCGGTATTGGCCAGGCTGAATGGACGCACCATTGCACTTATGCTGACCCAGAACGCTTCTTTTCCTATCGCCGTGCGACCCATAATAAAGAGGCCGACTATGGGCGATTGATCTCCTCAATTCGCCTCTGATCCTTGGGGGCTTCCCCAAAAACACTCCAAACTTTCCCCAGACTTGTTCCGTTTGCGCCCAGAATTGGCCCCATTCGGAAGACAAATTGTTCCTCAATACAAAACAATCTGATGCAGATGCATCGATTAGAAGGAACAAAGACATGACGAACAAAAAGCGCTGGATCGACGCAGTGGTAGAAACTGCGGAAAAGAACGAAACCCAACTACCTTGGGTGCGCGGAACTCGTCGTCAGCAAATGATCGAGAACCGTAAGACCGAAAAGCCGGTGAAACGTTCAGCCTAATTTCCCTGCAAGTTTACTTGCACCCCCAACTGACAGCCGGGTCGCTTAGCGCACCCGGCTGATTCGTTTTTGGATTGGGGCCAAAAGCCACAAATTCGCCATATTGTAAGCGGTTCGCGTGAACAATCCGCAGCTTCCGCGGGGCATTGATTACCTCGCGTATGTAATAAGGTCGGCGATTTGACAGGCCGCTCGCCGTTTGCCAAACAGGTATTGCAAATCAGAAACGTCGTTGACCGTGGGGGCCAGCGCATGTGACCAAGGACAAAGTCCACATGTATACGCCCCAATCCACAGAGCGCGCCTCTGTCTCCAAGTTCCCTCCGCTCGCCCGTCGTGGCGATTTATCAAGGTCTGTCGGGCGGCCGCAGCAATCTGCACCTCTCATGCGCAAATATGCGGCCGCTTGCCTTTCCGAGGACGGTGGAATCACGGAAATGGAGCGCTTGGCCCCAGCGACCCCTGATTTCGAACAGGCATTTTCAGCTTTTACACACTCGACGCAAATCTACGCTCCAGGCGGACCTATTCAGGCGTCCGACCTGTTGCCCGGGGATATCGTGTCGACGGCTTCTGGTAAGGAGCGGCGCGTTGTCTGGATCGGCTCTATGATCGGTGTTCCGACGATGGACCAACCTGAATTGCCAAATTTCAAACTGGTGCGTATCACGGCCGACACGTTTGGTCTTGATCGGCCAATGGGTGATCTGACCCTTGCGCCATCTGCAATTATCTCAGCCGGATATGAAAACATCGCCGCCGGTGATCGCGTTGATGGCGACTCTGTTTGCCAACTGATGCCTCAAAGCAGTGTTCGGATGTTCCACGTTATGCTCGACCGACCTGCCGAAGTGCTGGCCAACGGCATTCCTGTCGCCAGCTATGTGCCAAACACCAGATTTGTCGAAAAAATGGGCCCGAACAGAAAGGCGTTGTTCACGTCCTTTTTCGAAAACACGTCGTTTAATTTTGCAGAAATCTAGGCCTCTCGGCTAAGACGATCTTCCAACACATTAAATGGAACGCCCGGTTGATCCTTGGCGTTCCGGATAACCAAAGATGTTTTGACGCTGACCACGTTGTCAGCTGACGTCAATTCTTCGGTTAGGAAGTTCTGGAACGTGCTGAGATCGGGTGCCACGCATTTCAAAATGAAATCGACTTCACCGTTCAACATGTGGCATTCGCGAACCAACGGCCAAGCGTGGCATTTGCTTTCGAATGCCGAAAGATCGACCTCAGCTTGGCTTTGAAGCCCAACCATCGCAAACACCTGAACCTCAAACCCAAGTGCGCGGCTATCTACATCAGCGTGATATCCACGGACCAAGCCGGATTCTTCTAATGTTCGCACGCGGCGCAGACACGGAGGCGCCGAAATACCCACGCGTTTCGCCAACTCAACATTGGTCATTCGACCGTCTGCCTGAAGCTCCGCAAGGATTTTACGGTCGATTGGGTCAAGCCTGTGTCCAGCCATATTTTGCCTCTGGTTTCTTGTAGGTTTCAGAACGCGCCCCTTTGACGCAACATTATTGCGTATCCGCGCAATATCATTATTGCATCATCCCCGAAAACGCCAGAACTTTTCTGTTTGAACGGTGGGGGTTTTACCTATCTCTCTGTCGGACTATATCGGATTGAACACGAAACGAATGAGGCTGATCATGGGCGAATCGAGACATACAAAAGTGCTGATAATTGGCTCAGGTCCAGCAGGATATACTGCTGGTGTTTATGCCAGTCGCGCGATGCTTGAGCCGATCTTGGTTCAAGGCATCGAACCGGGCGGACAGCTTACAACGACCACTGAAGTTGAAAACTGGCCGGGTCATTCTGAAATCCAAGGTCCAGACCTGATGATAAACATGGAAACCCACGCCAAGGCCATGGGTTGTGAAGTCATCGGCGACATCATCACCGAACTCGACACGTCCAAGCGCCCTTTCGTTGCCAAAGGCGATAGCGGCACCGAATATACCGCAGACGCGGTTATTCTCGCCACGGGCGCACGCGCCAAGTGGCTGGGACTAGAGTCTGAGGAGGCCTTCAAAGGCTTCGGTGTATCAGCTTGCGCAACCTGCGACGGGTTCTTCTACCGCGGCGAAGAGATCGTCGTGATCGGTGGCGGCAACACCGCCGTCGAAGAGGCGCTTTTCCTGACCAACTTTGCTTCAAAGGTAACGTTGATTCACCGTCGTGATGAACTGCGCTCCGAGAAAATCCTCGAAGCCCGTCTGCTCAAGAATCCGAAGATCGAGCCTCTTTGGTTCCATGAGCTTGAAGAAGTTGTGGGCGAAAATAATCCAAAGGGCGTCACCGCCGTTCGCGCCAAAAACGTAAAAACCGGTGAGATCACCGAGATTCCATGCAAAGGCGTCTTCGTTGCTATCGGTCACGCCCCTGCGACCGAATTGGTAAAAGACACGCTGGAACTGCACCATGGTGGCTATGTGAAGGTCAAACCTGGCACCACTGAAACCTCGGTTCCCGGTATATTCGCCGCCGGCGATCTGACCGACCATAAATATCGCCAAGCGGTAACCTCTGCCGGAATGGGTTGCATGGCCGCACTTGATGCTGAGCGTTTCATCGCCGAACAAGAGTAAGCTTGTCCGAGCTGCTCAAAAGTATCTCGGGGCGCTTCTGGCGTTCTAATTTCATAGGCAGTGGACCAAAGCTTCTTGACCAAATGAGCGCCCCAAACGGGCCCTGACGGATTGCTTACACCTTCCCGTAGCCGACCCGATTTTACCAATTTAACTTCGTTCACTTGGAACAATTCGGTCGGTCCAAAGGTGTTGCGGGATGGCGCACCGCTTTCCCACTGACACTTATCAACTGTTTCTATGACGTCACCAATCGTAGTCAATTTATGAAATTGTCCTCAATTTTGCCCACATTCCTCATTAAATTCGCCGAAGATATCGGTTTTCTATTTTCTTGAGAGGCCACTTATGCAATGTGTTCACTAATGAACACACACTGATGCGAAGCAAATGACAACGTCAGAAACGCCCCAAACGCTGCCGGTAGACGACCAACTTTTTCGTCTTCTGCACCAGCTCGACACAGCGCCGGACGCCTCGCAGCGTGCGATTTCTGGGGCATTGGGGATTAGTCTTGGCCGCTTAAACGCACAACTTCGCGCGGCGACTGACGCCGGCCTTGTAACCGTCAATGACCGCAGTGGCCCCGACAATCGCGCCCGCTTCAAGTACGAAATTACCTCTCGTGGCGCCGCAGCAAAGTTGCGCCTCACCGACCATTTTTTGAAGCGCAAACTTCAAGAATATGATGCGCTTCACGCCGAATTAACCGGGACCGCCAGCGGTCTTCTTGCATTGAAAAAAAGGACTCCTTTGATGCTTTCTAATCTTGCACCCATTCCGGAACTTTTTGTTTCCTATGACTCAGCCCAAAAGCTAAAAGTCGAGGCCGCAGATCTCACCAGTTGGGATCTTAAACCGCGCCAGATTTGCGACCTTGAATTGCTGATGAACGGTGGCTTTAACCCGCTAAAAGGTTTTCTGACCGAAGAGGATTACACTGGCGTTGTTGAAAACATGCGCACAGCAGACGGCGCACTTTGGCCGATCCCAATTACGCTGGACGTGAACGAGGATTTTGCTTCGGGCATCGAGCTAGGCCAAGACATCGCCCTTCGTGACCAAGAAGGTGTGATTCTTGCGACCATGACCGTCACTGACCGTTGGGAACCGAACAAAGCGCGCGAAGCCGAAATGGTATTTGGCGCGGATGATCTCGCGCACCCTGCCGTGAACTACCTTCACAATGAAGCAGGCAAGATTTACCTCGGCGGACCGATCACCGGCATTCAACAGCCAGTTCACTACGATTTTAAGGCCCGCCGCGACACGCCGAATGAGCTGCGCGCTTTGTTTCGCAAGCTTGGTTGGCGCAAGGTTGTTGCGTTCCAAACCCGCAACCCGCTTCACCGTGCACACCAAGAACTGACCTTCCGCGCTGCGAAGGAAGCACAGGCGAACCTGCTAATTCATCCAATTGTCGGGATGACTAAGCCAGGCGACGTGGACCATTTCACTCGCGTTCGCTGTTACGAAGCGGTTCTGGACAAATATCCAGGATCGACAACTTCGATGAGCCTTCTAAACCTTGCTATGCGTATGGCCGGCCCGCGTGAGGCTGTCTGGCACGGCTTGATCCGCAAAAACCACGGTTGCACCCATCTGATCGTCGGTCGTGACCACGCAGGTCCCGGCAAAAACTCAGCTGGTGAGGACTTTTACGGCCCATATGATGCACAAGATTTGTTCCGCGAACACCAAGAGGAAATCGGCATCGAAATGGTCGACTTTAAACACATGGTCTATGTGCAAGAACGCGCCCAGTACGAACCCGCTGATGAAATCAAGGATCGTGATAACGTCACAGTCCTGAATATCTCGGGCACGGAATTGCGCCGACGCCTGCGAGAAGGTCTCGAAATCCCTGAATGGTTCAGCTTCCCTGAGGTCGTTGAGCAGTTGCGCGGTCGTTATCCGCCCCGCTCGCAGCAAGGCTTCACTGTTTTCTTCACTGGCCTCTCTGGTTCGGGAAAATCAACAATCGCTAACGCATTGATGACCAAACTGATGGAGCAAGGCGGTCGTCCAGTAACGCTGCTTGATGGTGATATCGTTCGGAAAAACCTATCGTCTGAGCTGGGTTTCTCAAAGGAACATCGCGATTTGAACATCCGCCGGATTGGCTACGTAGCTTCTGAGATTACAAAAAATGGTGGTATCGCCATTTGTGCGCCCATTGCGCCCTACACATCAACACGCCGAGCGGTTCGCGAAGACATTGAATCCTATGGTGCATTTGTCGAAGTCCACGTAGCAACCTCGCTTGAGGAATGTGAGCGCCGCGACCGTAAGGGACTTTATAGGTTGGCACGTGAAGGCAAGATTAAAGAGTTCACGGGTATTTCAGATCCGTATGAAGCGCCTGAAATCCCAGAGCTTCGCGTTGAGACTGAAAACGCCGAGGTAGATAATTGCGCGCATCAGGTCATCTTGAAGTTAGAGCAACTCGGACTAATTGCGGGCTAATCAAGCTGGCAGTGAATGACTTTAGGGGCGGTCCAATAGACCGCCCCCTTTTTATAAGATTAGTGCGGCAGAAACACAAAAGGCCAGCGAAACGCTGGCCTTTCAGTAATTCAGATTGTGTTAACTTATGCTGGTGAAGCGTAAGAGCTAACAACTTCGATTTCTTCGATAACGTCTGCGATGCTTCCGCCGACTTCGATGATCGAAGCAATATCGCCAATCGCATTCGCTTGGTTGTTGTCTGTCGAAGAATCTGCAAGATCTTCCAATGCACCTACAACAGTAACTGCTGCGCCAGCATCATCTTGAAGATCACGTGCTTCGACAACTTCCAAAACCGCAACAGTAACGTTTGCGACTGCAGAGTTAACAGCAGCAGTAGCGGTAGGGTCAGAAGCTGCAACAGCGTCAAGCGCCGTAGTAGCTGATCCGATAATTTGTTCGATTTCTGTAGCAACAGTTGAATCCGTTCCGGCACTCGACTGCAGAGCCGACGTCGCTGCTACAACGATTTGACCAATTGCTGAGGCACGCTGAGCTGCTGGGAGCGTAGCTGTCTGAGCAATGTACTGAGCAACCAACGCATCACATGTTTGCAGTGTCGCCGTTGCGCCACATGCTGCTGTGATGTTTGCGAGAAGTGCCGCCAGTGATGTTGTCTGCGCCGACACTGGTGCCGAAATAGTCATTGCAGCCGTAATTGCTGCTGTTGCGAAAATCTTTTTCATTTTGCTCTCCAAATTTTTGCCAAGCACCCGGCAATACGCGACCCTAAGGGCCCACCTTTAGATGCAATCTATAGGGTTACTTTCATTCAAGCAAGCCCGACAAAGGTAAGGAATCCAATTAATTTTGCGCGAAACCTTGAGTACTGCGTTATATTTCCAGCAAATCTCGCGTGTCGAATGCGACTCGGGTTTGGCGCCCCATGAAATCTAGCAATACCCAGGCGCGTTGATCTGCAGTCATTTCGACTATTTCCCCGACCCATTCTGCGAAGGGACCACTGGCCAGCTTAACCTCATCCCCTTCCGAGAATTTGACTTCGGTTTCGACGATATCCCCATCTGTGCAGCGACGCATAATTGCGTCAACCAGACCCGCAGGAACCCTAGTTGGCTTACCTGCCGTCGAGACTATGCGGGACACGCCGTAGGTTGAATTGATTTTTTGCCACGCGTTACCGCCGCCATCCACTTGCGCAAAAAGATATCCTGGAAACAGAGGCTTAACAGTGGTGATAAACTTTCCACCCCGTCTTTGAGTCTGCTCGGTTTTTGGAAGGAACACCGAAATGCTCTGGCGTTCAAGATTACGCACTGCGATCGCATCAGAGTTGGGCTTGAATTGAACAAGCACCCATTCACAGCCTTTGTTACCCAGCATTCTAAATCACTCACAACACAATAATTGCAGCGACTCTAGATCAGATTATTGAGAGTTGAAAGCAACCCGTTCAACGCGACAGTGCCGCTGCAAAGCGATGGTACGAGTCTTTTGGTGTTCGCACTTGCGTCTCGAAATCAACGTGAACCAAACCAAATCGTTTTTCATACCCAAGGGACCACTCATAATTATCCAACAAAGACCAAGCGAAATAGCCTTTGACCGGTGCGCCTTGATCAATTGCAGCTTTAACCGCCGCCAAATGTTGATTCAGATAACGAGTTCTCGCAGAATCATTCACCTCGTCATTGATGATGACATCCGCATTCGCCATGCCGTTTTCGGTGATATAAATCGGCACATCGCATGAATATTCCCTCCATGCCCGCATGATGAAATCCGTCAGCCCTTGCGGATAAACCTCCCAGTCCATCTGCGTTTTGGGCAACGACCCCTCAACTGACTTCAAATGCGGCCAACCACCCCCTGCTGGGGCTATGACTGAACGTGTATAGTAGTTAATTCCGCACCAATCGAGCTTTTCACCGATCACGCCAAAATCTTCTTGCCAGTCTTTCGGCATGTGCGGGCCTAACCCCCGCATTAGATTTTCGGGATACGCCTTGTTGAACGCGCCCCCCAAAAAGAAGCGGTTGTAGTAAGCGTCATAAAGATCTGCCGCTTCACGCGCAGCGTCAGTATCATCCGTGGGCGTGGCCCACTCACAGTTAAACACGCAGCCAAGATTACTCATACCCAAACCGCGCATGGTTTGTATTGCCGTGCCATGCGCTAGCAAAACATGATGCATTGCGCGTGCCGTGGCGCGGATATCCCGTTTTCCGGGGGCGTGTTGACCTAGAAAATGCGATAGCCAGCTGACACACCAAGGTTCGTTTATCGGTGCGACCGAATGCATTCGATCCCCCAATCGGCCCATGACGACTTCGGTGAAATCTCCAAACCACAAGGCTATATCTCGGTTCGTCCAGCCACCCAAATCGGCCAGTGCGGAAGGTAGCTCCCAATGGTAGAGCGTCGCACAAGGCTTTAACCCGCGCTCAAGCATCGCGTCTGTCAGGCGGTCGTAATAATCTAAACCCTCTTGGTTCACCTGCCCGCGCCCCTCAGGCATGACCCGCGCCCAACTGGTTGAGAAACGGTAAGCGTCAAAACCGGCTGCTTGGACCAAATCCAAATCCTCGGTGTACCGGTGATAGTGATCGCATGCGACGGCGCCATCTTCGTTGCGCACAACATTGCCAGGCGTCCTCGCAAAGGTGTCCCAATGCGTTTCACCTGCTCCGCCGAACTTGTGGCCTTCGATTTGGTAGGATGACGTAGCCACCCCAAAGAGAAACTCCTCAGGAAAATCCGAGCGACTAAATTGCATGCTATGTCCTTGGCGCGGGCCCAGTGGATCGCCCTACCACAAGTTCAGCTTCTAAAAGAAGGCTTTGCGGGGCGATATCTGGGTCTTGAATTTGATCGATAAGCATGCGGGCGATGATCCGCCCAGCTTCGCGCACACTGGAACGCGTCGCGGTGAAAATCGGCACGTCCTGCCCGTTGCGCAGATAGGATAGATCGTCGTCATGCGTGATGACCGAAATATCGCGACCCATCTTTAGACCTGCCTCTTCGATTGCACGGCGTACACCGATAGCCACAATCAACGATGACACAAGGATTGCCGTCGGGGGGTTCTCCATCGCAAGCATATCGCGTGTCTCGTGGTGGCCAAAAACCTCGGTCATTTCTGCGCTTCGCATCAATGCTGGGTCTGGCGTGACTCCTTTTGACTGCAGCCCTTCGATATAGCCTGTGCGTCTGCGTTGGGCGAAATCCATATCCTCGAGACCGTTAATCAATGCGATCCGCGTATGTCCGAGATCGCAGAGAAATTCGGTCGCACGAAGGAACGCATGCATGTTGTTCACGTCCACCCAAGAATACGGTTCGGTCACCTCTGACGCTCGGCCGTGTACAATAAACGGCAAGCCAATCCTTCGGAGGATACCAATCCGTTCGTCATCAACCTTAGGGCCCTGAATTATCAGACCGTCGATTGCCCCTTTGCGACGCAGCTTTATATATGCGTCTTCTTGATCACCGTCTCCCACCTGAGAAAACAACATGTCATAGCCGTTCTTGCCGTAAACTTCGCAAGCGCCGGCAACGAAATCCCCGAAAACGGGGTTCACCATTTCGTGGCGTGCAGAGGTTGGAATGACATGGCCGATTGTCATGGATCGACCCGTCGCCAATCCCTTGGCCCGCTTGTTGGGACTATAATTGTGCTGCCGCGCAAATTCGGCGACGCGCATGCGTGTTGCTTCGTTCACCTCAGGGTAGCCATTCAAAGCACGACTAACCGTCGTTTGGGACAGACCAAGTTTTTCTGACAGCTCTTTAAGGTTCATAATTTTCCCAAAGCGATTTCAAATTTGCATGTTTATCATAATGAATTACCACAGCCGCACAAGGCGGTACATGCGACAATAGTTTAAATTTTGTTAATAAAAGGTTAAGGGGCTGACCCAGATAACTAGTTCAAATACTTCTTAACCCATTGTCTTAGCTGTGATAATTGCACTGACGGGTCACTGTTGTTAAAACGCCACTCACATTCCTTCAAATATAGTCCAAATTGGGCCTTTGGAACACCG
>JAQWQJ010000095.1 GCA_029244725.1 Paracoccaceae bacterium | reverse complement strand
CACCACTTTCGTATCAACCATTCCAAGCTCTTTGCAGACCGTCATAATCACATCAACGGCATTGAGAATTTCTGGAACCAAGCCAAACGTCATATGCGCAAATTCAACGGTGTTCCAAAGGCCCAATTTGGACTATATTTGGACTATATTTGAAGGAATGTGAGTGGCGTTTTAACAACAGTGACCCGTCAGTGCAATTATCACAGCTAAGACAATGGGTTAAGAAGTATTTGAACTAGTTATCTGGGTCAGCCCCATTGTTTTTTGTAGTAGGCTGAAAACGCTGAACTAGCAGCTTTAATTTGATCCTCCGTTCCCGTGAGACCTAGCATTCGCGGATGGAACAAATCCGTATAGCTTTTTAAAATTTGGGGGCTATCGCGCATCGGATCTATTGAAATAAAGGTTGGTCTGATGTCGATGCCGAGGTTCTCAAGGAGTTCAACCGAGGTTGAATTTCGACTATTGTCAATTTCACAATTTTCCGGGCACGACGTGTAGCCAAAATAAATTAGGCTTGGTTGGCTTCCCAAGATACTCGTACTGTCCAATACTTGGTAGTCTTCGCTCAACAATTCAAAATTCTGGTTGGGTAGCAGCGGAATGCCGTCACTGAATACACTCCTACAGTGAGAAAATTGGTCTCCAAGCTCCTAATCTGTGATTAATGACGACTGACTTGAAGAATTATCTATGTGGCCTTCGACTTCGACTTGTGTGTCAAAAGTACCTTGAAGCTGTAAAAGCAGTAAGGCTCCCAAGGCTGCATCAAATGTTGTTGGTGAATAAGGTTCGGGCTTATTTTTTTCAGAAGAAAATGAACGCGGAACGACCTTTAGGAGTGCATTGTCGCAGAAAAGTTCTCCATTTAAGCGCAATCCATTAATCATCAAATCCAGCCGCGCTACGGGCCCTCGTTCGTCCTCATACGTCCAAACTTGGGAAAAGGGCAATGTATTGGCTAATCCAGCCGATGTAATTGTAAAGGTTTGAAGTCGGCCGAGGCACTCCATTGAGCTTTCAAATGCTTCGCCCTCGAGCCCATTTTCAAATAATTTTGCAATTATCTCTGGAGCCTCATCAATGATCCCTTGACCTGCTGACAGGCCTTCTACAGCGATTGTTAAGGGATCAAGCGAGGGAAAGTCTTGTGCGCTCGAGGGGCCCGTAAAGCCGTATAGTGTAAAAACCAAAACTAGAGAAAACCTGAAGCTCGTAGAATTATTCAATATTTTGGTCCTTGTCCTGAAATATTTTTGATTTGAAAGTGCCTATTTTAAGTGCTCGGATTAGACCCATCACTATATAGGCAAGTTTGCCGCTATCAAAGCTTCATAACCAACCTTGCCTCTTCGCGAAATCAGCCGCTCCCGTGGCCGGTAGATGTGCCCACCGAAAGACTGAGGGTTTTATCTCAATGCCATATTCTGCATTCCAGGCACGTCCACATCGATTGCATCTGTGCCCATCAGTTATTGCATGCATCCAGACCATCTCGACGTCCCAGCTTCCGCACCTACACAGTTCCCATGCGGGCAGGGTCCCTTTCCGTACACAGCAGGTCATCGTCCTACCACTTCCGAAGCGATGCCATTGTCGATCTCTATCCACTTCGTATGCGCGCCTATTTCAGCCATGAAATTCGGTAAACACCATTCGCCATCAAGCTTGGCTGTTGCATAGCGCGGGGTACTCGGGTGTTCTGCAAGTTCAAGGCCAAGGCTCGGAAGTCTCAAACCAAAGGGATTGTCTATCTGATCTCTGAAAAGGTCGTAAATAAGATCGTGGGCTTCCGTCTCTGGTCTATAATTTGCATGCCAGGTATAAAATGCGTGATCCTTTTCCACAGCCAGTTCGAAAAGGTCTTCCCCCGAAAACCAACCTTCCTCAATCATTCGCCAATGGTCAGGCTGTTGAAGCATGTTACTAGTACCGGCCCCAAACATGCGCTCTAGCGCCTTTGGACGAATAAGTTTGGGTGGTTCTTGAGGGCCGTCAGTCAACAAAAGTAACGTTGTGGCAGGCGTCTTTGCAACCATCACAGGAGTCGCGTCAGCACTGATCGGAGAGCTTGGCAATCCCGAAGGGGCAACAAACATCGGGGCGCTGATCCCGTTTTTTATGATGGTTTTGATGGCGAAAGGCTTCATTATCGCAACGCCGTTTATCGTGCGGGCGATTTCCGGAAACATCATGATGCCCGCCTTGTCTGGTGGCTTAGGCGGAAGCTACAGCTTTGCGCGCGCGGCGATGGGCAATCAGCAAGCGTACAATCGGTATCTCGTTGGTGGCGCAAGTGGGGCAGAATACGCCGCACTCAGAACCCGTCAGATGTTTGGAGTGCAACAAATGCCTCAAAGGCCGGGGATGGCAAATGCTACACCCACAGGGAGCAATCCATCGACCGGGACTGGATCGCAAATGCTAGCTCAGCTCGCGCGTCTGGGAAGATTGGGACGACGGTAGTGGTAGAGCAGCCATTCGTGCACAACGCTGTGAAGATCCTAAAAGAGCCCATAATAACTAGCGCTGCATTTTGTCCGAATGGCCGCTGTTTGTTGGCATTGCTCGACGAACCGTGTCGCTAAGTAGAATGAACGGTGGATGCCTCTGCGATTTCTTGCATGTGCCTCATATCAGTACCACAGCATCCTCCAAGAACACTAATATGCGGAAACCTTCGGCGGATTTCAGACAATTGAAATCCAAGTTCACGCGGATTGCCGTCATCCAATTCCTCTGCTTCGTCGAGTTCTGTATGGCTGCACCGAGACGCATTTGCGATGATACCTTTTATCCGTTTCATCCATGGGCCGTCGGTAAGGGCCGTATCAAAATGGTCGGGGTGAGCGCAGTTGATCATGAAGTATGGGGTATATCCGTCAGTTGCGTCATCAACTTCAGTGATCGCTGTTTCCAAAGTGGACCCTGTTGGAAGCTTCCCATCAGTTTCCACCGTAAATGCGATTACAACAGGCAGCCCAAATTTACGTGCTGCTCTGACTATGGATCAGACCCCACCAATCGCCGAAGAGCGTTTGGGTAACGCTCATCACGTAGAAACGCCTCTGGCGTTCTGCAGGGTTGATCTTTTAAAGCCGGACAAACACCAAAACCTCTTGGTTGAAACCCACCAGATTCAGAACAAAAAGGCCCTGTATGCACGAGGGGGGTTGAAAATGGCAAGATTGTCAAGAGAGCGGCACTTGACGCGGTCGATTGTTGCGACACTTTTCATCTTAGTATCAAACCCGTTCCAACGCGATGGCGATGCCTTGCCCGACGCCAATGCACATCGAAGCCAGGGCAAGCCGACCCGCGCCCAGTTTCAGTTCAAGCGCGGCGGTGCCGGTTATCCGGGCCCCCGACATGCCAAGCGGGTGGCCTAACGCGATGGCGCCACCATTTGGATTTACGTGTGCGCCGTCCTCGGAGATCCCCAGCGCGCGCAACACGGCAATCCCCTGGCACGCAAACGCCTCGTTCAGCTCGACAACATCGAAATCCGTGGGTTTCAAACCAAGGCGTTTACATAGCTTCTGAGTTGCCGGAGCAGGGCCAAATCCCATGATCCGGGGCGCGACCCCAGCCGTTGCTCCACCTAAAATTCGGGCGATTGGGGTCAGGCCATTCTCCGATATGGCATTTCCACTCGCGAGAATTAAAGCAGCGGCGCCATCGTTTACACCCGACGCATTCCCCGCCGTCACGGACCCGTTTTTTCGAAATGGTGTAGGTAACGTGGAAAGCTTTTCGAATGTCGTTTCCCTCGGGTGCTCGTCTCGACTAACGACGATGGGTTCCCCGCGCCGCTGGGGGATTGTAACGGGCGTGATCTCGCGGGACAGACGATCACGAGCAGCCGCAGCGCGGTGTTGTGATCGAAGCGCAAAAGCGTCCTGATCTTCGCGCGAAACGTCGAACACCTTGGCGACATTCTCTGCGGTTTCCGGCATTGAATCGACACCGTAAAGCTCTTTCATCAACGGATTAACAAAACGCCACCCGATCGTCGTATCGTGGATTTCGGTGTTGCGGGAAAACGCGGAAGCCGATTTTGGCATGACAAACGGGGCCCGGCTCATGCTTTCCACCCCGCCCGAGACAATCAGATCAGCTTCTCCAGCCCTGATCGCCCGGGCCCCTGTGATCACCGCGTCCATGCCCGATCCACAAAGTCGATTTATCGTGGTTCCCGGTACCGTTTCTGGCAGGCCAGCCAACAAAAGGCTCATGCGTGCAATGTTTCGGTTGTCTTCACCGGCCTGATTGGCGTTCCCAAAAATCACCTCATCAACTTTTTCCCAATTAACCCCGGGATTACGTTTTATCAAAGCCTTGAGGGGAACGGCCGCCAAATCGTCTGGGCGGACGGCGGATAGCGCTCCGCCATAGCGGCCGATGGGTGTCCGAATATAGTCGCAAATATAGACATCTCGCATGAGAAGTTCTTTCAGCTGGTTTCAAGTGGAAAACGAAGAGACCGAGGAGGATATAGTGTGGACATTTCCTAATTCATTGAAAGGGTGAGTAAACAATCGGTGTGAATCGAAACCATCCCAAAATCGAAACTTTTGGAAAATGTTGTGGTATCCGGTATTGGTGGCGATCTATCACCATATCGGATTCAGCATGCGCTTGAAAAGAATGTTCAGACCGGCATCACCATGATCACCCGGTCCCATTCGGTGAGCGCATGCAGAACCAATATCGCTGGTACCATCTATAATACCAAGAACTTCGCTCATGCTACCTAAACCCTGGCGGCCATCCGCAGGCCCAACGAGGCGCGGTATCTGGGATCTCGGGTTTGGTCGTGCAATCTGTCCAGCACAAAAAGGATTGTTTGCAGCCCAATTGCGTTGGCCCACGCAACTGGCCCGACCGGATAATTCAGACCGTATCGCATGGCGTTATCGATACCTTCGGGTTCGGCAACGCCATGTAGAATTGCCTCGTATGCTTCGTTGGCCAGCATGGCAATTGTACGCATGAGGACAAGCCCCGGCCAATCTGGCAAAAGGCACGCGGATTTCCCTTGGTTCCAAAGCGCCGCAGCAAATTCATCGACCGTTTTCCGGGGGACGTCAGGTGACACTGAGAAGGCAATATGTGTTGCGGTTTCAGGGTTCAGAGTTTGATCGTACAGAATGACGTCTTGGTCATATTCAATAGCGCAACGACCATCAGTCCGTCGGACTTGGACCCCTTGGAAATCAAAACAGCGCCCATCCAGAGGCGGCAGGTCAAATGCCATCGCGCACTTCACATCCAAAACTTCCGGTTTCGACGCCTCAGTACCTTTCGCGTAGTCGTAAAACCCCCGCCCTGACTTGCGGCCCAGCCAGCCCGCATCAACCAGTTCTTTTTGCACAAGCGCGGGGCGGTAGCGCGGATCCTGATAAAAGGCGTCAAATACTGAACAGGTAACGGCATAATTCACATCATGGCCAATCAGATCCATTAGCGCGAAGGGGCCCATCCGAAAACCGCCCCCACCCACAAGAATTGCGTCAATCGTGGCGGCAGAGGCCACTTGTTCTTCTAGCAGCCTAAGCGCCTCAGCATAATAAGGGCGCGCCACACGGTTCACGATGAAACCGGGTGTGGATTTCGCCGCTACGGCGATCTTACCCCAACTCCGGGCCGTGTTCAGCAATGTGTCATTAACTGCTGGAGCTGTCGCCAAGCCGCTGATGACTTCGACAAGCTTCATCACCGGCGCGGGGTTGAAAAAATGCATACCAGAAAAGCGTTCAGGCCGATTCAGATCGGCGGCAATTGCCGTCACCGAAATGGAAGAGGTGTTCGTACAGAGCAGAGCGTCGGGAGATACGATGCCTTCCAAGGCCGCGAAGACTTTGCGTTTAATGTCAAGGTTCTCGATGATGGCCTCGATCACCAGAACAGCAGGGGCAAGATCTTCGAGTTTGTCGGCAATTGTAATACGCGCCAGCAGATCAGCAACGTCCGCTTCTGTTTTTTTTCCGCGCGAAACAAGCTTGACCAGCCCGCTTTCGATGCGATCCCGACCCGTCTGAGCAGCCCCCGGGGTGGCGTCGAACAGGATAACCGGATGCCCGGCTGCTGCGGCGACCTGTGCAATACCTGCGCCCATCGCACCGGCACCAACAACGCCAACGATCACATTTGGTGGTAGCTCGCGCACGATTTTTGATTTCATCTGCGTTCTTCTTCAGTGAGTTCAGGCGCTTTGTCTTCACCCAGCAAATCGTTGTCAGCCCCCAGAACAGGCGCCGAGGCGGCACTGGCCTGATTGGTGAATTGTTGGGAAATCGGCGTGGGAAGAGCAGTCAGCTCTGACCCTTGATCATTGCTGATACGTTTCGAGAAAACACCACGAGACTGGAAATGCGTGTCCTGCATCGCTTCATTCACGGTCTTCACGATGGTGCAACAACAGTCAGCGCGATCAAAAATCGGTTCCCATTCCGCTGCTGGTTTTTCAGAAATGATCTGTTCGATTGCGCGGGTCGTGGCCGTCATGTCCAGACTGTCGTCACAAAGGGCTTCAGGCAATCTGATCGCTTTGGTGAAAGCCAACCAGAATTTGGTTTCAATCGGGGCTGCGGCCACAAATTTCCCATCCGCCGTCGCGTAAAGCCGATAGCGGCACGAGCCACCCGTCACCAATGCATCACCGTTTCCGGGCCACTTATCGCTCACTTGCCCTTCACCCATTGCCCAATAAAGAAACGGGAACAGATTGTCGCTCATCGAGATATCGATATGGCTTGGGGCACCGGTTTTATCTCTCTCTCGTAAGGCCAGGAGGATGTTTAAAACCGCAGGATAGGTTCCCCCGGCAATGTCGGCGATCAATGCGGGTGGGATCACCGGCGTTTCGACAGTGCCACAGCTTAGCCCAAGCATGCCGCTGTCGCCGATGTAATTCAGATCGTGCCCGGCTTTCTTTGATTTTGGCCCATCCTGCCCATACCCGGTGATCGAGCAGAAGATGATGTCGGAATTGATCGCCAAAACATCCTGATACCCCAAACCCAGCCGCTGCATGACACCAGGTCTGAACTGTTCGACAATCAAATCAGCGGTTTCAACCAAAGGCCGCAGCAAGGCCAACTGTTCAGGGTCTTTCAAATCGACGGCAATGCTTTTCTTGCCGCGATTGAGCAGGTTGAAATTGGCGCTGTCAGCCCCCCATTTAGGCAGGTAGCTGCGCATTTCTTCACCCCGTCCCGGGCGTTCAACTTTGATCACCTCGGCCCCGGCTTCCGCCAGGAAAAGCGTCGCCATCGGCCCGGGCAGCAAGGTCGAAAAATCGAGCACTTTGATATCTCTGAGAGGTGCCGTCATCCGTGGTCTCCGTGTGATTTAAGGGCAATGGCACCGTTGATCGTTGCCAATGCAGGCCGGTGTGAAAACTGGGGATTGGTCTTCTGATCGGTCATGAACTCTTGCCTTCCTCACCCGCAACCCCGGCTGTCTCCGCTTGCAGCGCCGCCAGGATATCTTTTGTGTGTTCACCAAGATGTGGGGGCGCGCTGCGTGGAATGGCAAATTTCCCGTCAAACTGAACCCCCAGGCCAACCTGAGGCACCACGCGGTCGCCATCTTGCAGCGCAAATATCAATCCACGCTCCTGCAGGGCAGCGTCAGCGGAAACCTCATCAACCCGGTTGATCGGACCGGCAGGGACACGGGCCTCGCGGAATATCTTCAGCCAATGCGAACGATCCTTGTTCAGCAACTGTTCTTGAATAACAGCCACAATCTCATCGCGGTTTACCCGCCGTTCGGCATTTGTCGCAAACCCTTCCTGACCGGCAAAGTCGGGGTTGCCGACCGCAGTCCAGAAACGTTGCCATATTGCGTTGGTTCCCAAACCCAGCGTGATCGGATCATCAGCCGTATCAAATGCCTGATACACGGCGATGACAGAATCCGTACCCCCAGACCGTCGCGGCACCTCTCCAGATCCAAGATAGGAATTAATCCGGGGCGCCAGAAACCGGGTCATGCTATCGAGCAAGGCGACATCCACCAGATGCCCCGCTCCGGATTTCTGTCGATCGAACAGGGCGGCAATCGTTGCCATCGCGGCATCCTGGCCCGACAGCATATCTGCGGCGGGCGTTCCCACTTTCTGGGGCGCCTCGTCTGCAGTTCCAGTCAAATCCATTATGCCGCTATACCCTTCGGCAATAAGATCATAACACGTCAGATCAGATCGTTCGCCCGAAAGGCCAAAACCGGTTATCGATGTAAACACGATATCGGGTTTTATCGACGACAGTGTTTCATAATCAAGCCCCAGTTTCTTCTGAACGCGCGGCGGTTGGTTGGTCACAAAAACATCCGCGGATTGAACCAGTGCGCGCAAAGCGTCCTGGCCTGCGTCATCGGTCAGATCCAGCGCGATGCTCTTCTTCCCGCGATTGACCGACGCGAACCAAAGCGATTCACCGTTCAAAAAGGGCGGCCCCCAATAACGTGCATCGTCACCCTCAGGACGCTCGATTTTGATGACTTCGGCACCAAGATCGGCAAGCATCATCGTGGCATAGGGACCAGCGATAGATGTTGTCAGATCCACCACACGCACACCTTCCAGAAAACGAAACCCCTGCCCGACCGGGATCAGCGGCAGATCATCCATCGGCAATTTCTCAGGCATATTCTGCGGTCCTACAAATCGTCTTTGACACCACAATGGCGCATGACATGACAGGAATTGTCATTTCCTTCTCCAGGGCCTGTTTCATCGCGTTTTCCTTTGTTTAGCGACAACGGCGCGCCTTGCTGGTGCATAACCGGGGGTTCCGTTCGTCTCAAAAAGCGCCTGGGTGACATCATAATGATGGCCCAGACCACCCCGACAGACCCGTTCTATCGGCCCATCCGGATAGCCAAGCCCCATACGACAGGTCAGGTCCATATCCTTGGCGCTGGCCAGACCTTCATCCAGAAAACGAAGCGCCGCGTTATATTTCGGCCGGACCAGACGGTCGATGATACGTCCTGTCTGATCGGAACACAGGGCCACCTCGAATCCGGCTGTTTCAAACAACACCTTGGCGGCATCTATTGCAGTTTGCGAACTGCGCGGTTGGCGCACCAGTTCGATCAGATTGGAAGGCGCATCGCTGCCGTTGCGATACCGGTTAAAACCCAGAATGTTTGACCCTTCTTCTCCGGCGTTTTCGCCCCCGCCTTCGCCGGTATGAACGCCCAGACACTCTGTTCCCAATTCAACGAGGATCGCGGTTTTCCCATCGTCGGCGTGCAAGGGCGCCCCGGCGAGGTAAATCACCACCTCTGCATCTTGCGATGCATCGCTTAGAAAGGCATCGCCTGTCGGGAATGAGCCGCTGTCACCATTGCTTACGATTGTGTAAGTCATGTCATCAACCCCCAAACATTGCCTTGTTGCCATAGTCGAAGAAGCCGCGCCCAGATTTTCGACCAAGGTCTCCGGCGGCCACCATGCGCCGCAACAAAGCCGGGGCGGCAGCGCGCGGATCCAGCGTGATGGGATAGAAAGCTTCGCCAAGGCGGATCTGTGTATCAAGCCCGATAAGATCAATCAGCTCCAGCGGTCCCATCTTGTAACCAAGGCCGGATTTGATGGCCTTGTCGATATCTCCGGGTTCCGCCACCCCGGCCTCTACAGCGCGAATGGCATCATTGTTAAAAGGCACCAAAAGCGCATTCAGGATGAACCCCGGCTTATCCTGAGTTTCAACCGGGATCTGGCCCGTGGCTTCCGTCCATACCCAGGCCGTGTGAAATGTTTCTTTCGACGTGTTTATGCCGGGCGACACCTCGATCAGTTTCATCAGCTGGGCGGGCAGGCAGAAATGCAGGCCAACAACGCGGTCCTGACGTTCACAGCCAGAGGCGATTTCCGTGATCGACAGGGTAGAGGTATTGGACGCAAATATCGTGCGTTCGCCGCAGATACCATCAAGCTGTTTAAGCAGACCCTGCTTTGTGGCCAGATCCTCAAACACCGCTTCAATTACAAGGTCGCAATCACCAAGGTCTTCCAGATCGGTGGTGCTGGTTAACCTGCCCAGTACAGCATCCCGGTCCACCTCAGACATTTTCCCACGCGCAACTGACTTGTCAAAGAAACCTGCTGTTTGCGTTGCGGCCTTTTCGAGAGCATCGGCGCTTAAATCATATGCAACAGTTTCAAAACCCGCTCTGGCAGCAACGATTGCGATGCCCGCACCCATGGTCCCGGCGGCGCCACAGACGCCCACTTTTTTGATTTTGCTCATTTTTCCTTGAAACTCCTGCCAATAAGCTGACGGTGCACCTGATTGGTTCCCTCCCAGATTTGCGTGATCTTGGCGTCCCGCATCAGGCGTTCGGCGCGATAATCGGCGCAATACCCATAGCCGCCATGCATCTGCACGCAATCTGTTGCCATCCGCATGGCCAGATCAGAGGCCCGCATTTTCGCGATCGACGCTTCCAGACCAAAATCATCTGCACCGCCATCGACCAGACCGGCGACATAATCGATCCATTTTTCCACCATCGCCAGTTCGCTGGCCAAATCAGCAATCATGAACTGGTTGCCCTGAAAATCGATCACCGCACGACGCGACTGCACCCGTTGGTTGGTATAGGCGATCATATCCCCAAAGGCGGCGCGCGCGATGCCAAAGGCATGGGCAGCAACACTGGGTCGGGATTTGTTAAGAGAGGCCAACAGGATGCTCAAACCATCACCCGGCGCACCAATCAGGTTGGCGCGGGGGACCCGGCAGCCATTGAAGGCCAGTGCGGCAGTGGAAGAGGCCCGGTGACCCATCTTCTCTTCCTTGCGGATGACCTCAAACCCAGCGGTGCCCTTTTCAAAGGCAAGAACAGATATGGATCGACGGTCATCGTCAATCTCAGACCATTTCCCGAACAGCAGGTATAGGTCGGCAACATCGCCATTGGTGATAAACACCTTGGACCCATCGACAATGATGTCATCGCCGTCCGGTGTGAAACGGGTCTTCATGCCGGTAGCGTCGGACCCGGCAGAGGTTTCGGTGATGGCCAATGCGCCCAAACCGCCATCCGCAATTCGTGGCAACAGCCGTTGTTTTTGCTCTGCTGTGCCGAAATCAATGATCGGCTTCATGCCATGAAAGTTGGTGGCATATATGATCCCGGTCGAGGCACAGGCCTCGGAGATCATTTTCACGCATTCCAGATAAAGCGCGTAAGAGGTTGGCATACCGCCGAATTCCTCGGGAACAAATATCGTATTAAGACCAAGGTCATTCAGCGCGGCAACATTGTCCCAGGGAAATTCGCCGCTGCGATCAAAGCGTTCGGCGTTGGGGGCGATGATGTCGTTACAAACCCGCCCGACCTGATCGAGAATAATGCGTTCGTCTTCGGCCCAGTTTCGGTGCCGCGCCATTTGTTCAAAAATACTCATCAGTGGTTCATCCCCTGACCGCCGTCGAGGTATATTGTCTCGCCGGTAAAAAATGGAATATCGGCGTCAAATATCGCGCCGACCATGCGCGCGACATCGCCAGCCTCGCCCGGCTTGCCCGACGGAATGCGTTTGGCCAAATAGGCCTTTACGCGGTCTTTTGACAGAAATTCCCGGTTGAGATCGGTGGCAACATACCCCGGCGCCACATTGAGAACCCGGATGTCATCCTTGGACCATTCGACGGCCAGACATCGGGTGATGGCCGCCACCGCCGCCTTGGACGCGCAATAAGCAAGGTTTGCCGATACGCCCATCTTATCGAAAAACGAGCCGATATTGATGATCGAACCGCCCCCCGCAGAGCGCATATATGGATAAACCTCTCTGGACGCGGCCATCACCGATGTCGCATTGATCGCCATGACCTGTTCATAGTCCTTCGTCAAAAGTTCGGCCGAAGGCGCGGTCAGATGCAGCCCTGCGTTGTTCACCAGCCCAACGATGGACCCGGCGGCGGCAATTCCACTGAACGTCTGGCGCAGAGCATTTTCGTCGGTCACATCGCAGGCAATGCCCCGCCCGGCGGCGGATTGGCCACCTCGGGACAGTCCGACCACATTGTAACCCCGGTTTTCCAGGTCCGTGGCGATGGCGGCGCCTATTCCACGGCTGGCACCCGTGACGATGATCTGCCCCTCAAGCATCGCGAAACTCCGGTTTGCGTTTTTCTTCAAAGGCCGCCATGCCTTCCTCGGCGTCGGCGGTTTGAAAGGCCAACGTCGACAGATCGGCCTCGATTTGCAGCCCCTCTTTTAGGGTTGTGTCCCCGGCGCGGATGACCGCCTGATGCGCAAAGGAAAGCGCCGGCAGGCCATAACCGATGAAACCGGCGGAAAAACGCAACCCCGCGTCAATCGGGTCGCCATCATATAGCTGGTTCACCAGACCGATCTGCAATGCCTCTGACGCGTCGATGGTTCGACCGGTCATGATCATCTCCAACGCGCGCGCTTCACCGATCATTCTGGGCAGGCGCTGGGTGCCGCCATAGCCGGGAATTAGCCCAAGCTTGATTTCGGGCAGACCCATTTTGGCCTTTTCCACGGCAAGGCGAAACGTGCAGGCCAGAGCAAGCTCCAGCCCGCCACCAAAGGCATAGCCGTTGATCAACGCAACCGACGGCATCCCAAGACTGGGCAGCCTGGCAAACACCGACTGCCCAAATTCCGCCCCCTGTTTCTGCGCCATCAAATCCCTGTGCCGCAACTCCTTGATATCCGCACCGGCGCAGAATGCCTTCTCGCCAGCCCCCCGGATCAACAAAACCCGCGCTTTTGAGGCAGCGGCCTTGTCAAACACGCGGCTGATTTCACCAAGAATGGCGAAGGACAAAGCATTCAATGCTTCGGGACGATTCAGCGTCATGATCGCGGCACCATCTCTGAATTCCAGATCGACCGACATCAGGTATTCTCCTTTTTGAGGCTGTGGCGCAGGGGGTCGGGCACAAGCGTTCCCTGCCGGACCATTTCAACCAGATTTCGTTTGAGGATCTTGCCGCTGGCCGTCAGTGGAAATTCCTCAAGCCGCAGGAAATATTCGGGCATGTCATAGACCGACAGGCCCTGATTGGTCAGAAATTTCAGTACCTGTTCCGGGTCCGGTGTGCCCTGCACCGCCAGACAAACCCGTTCGCCCAAACGATCATCCGGCACACCAAAGGCCGCGGCCTTTTTGATATCTTCGCGCCGAAGCACGTAATCTTCGATCTGGGCCGGGTAAATATTGTGGCCGCCACGAATGATGACATCCTTTAGGCGACCTTCAATCCGCAGGTTGCCATCGGCATCCAAAGAACCGAGATCGCCGGACAGGAACCAGCCATCGTCGTTGAAACTCGCCGCCGTCGCCTGTTGGTTGGCAAAATATCCCAGCATAAGCGCCGCACCACGACCACCGATTTGGCCAATCTGCCCAACCGGCACGGTTTGGTTCTGGTCTTGCACGTCAAAGATCTGAACCTCATAGGCGCGACCGCCACGGCCGCAAGTTTGGATCCAGGTTTCCTGATCGTCATCGGGATGGGTAAATTGATGCGAGGAGTTTTCCGTCATGCCATAGACATTCTGCGGCTTAATCCCCAGTTCGACGAAGGATTCCGCCACGACCTGAGGGATCGGGCTGCCCGCCAGATAAAACACCTCTACCCGGCCCAGCGCCGTCAGCTTGCGGGCATTGAACGCCTCGAGGATATCCATCGCATGGGTGGGCACACCCATGACATAGGTGGGATCATTTTCCAGCAACCAGTCCAACCCGCCAACACCACGGGGGGCATCGTTGGTGATCAGCATGCAGCCAGAGAGCAGCCATTGCCCGACGGCAACCCATGCGATGTGATGTGAAAGCGGGCTGAGGACAAGCAAACGGGTATCGGCATCCAAGCCCCAATCGCCAACCATGTCCCGCGCATTGGACAGAAGTGTATTGGCGGAATGCATGACGCATTTGGGATCCCCCGTCGTGCCGGACGTAAAGGCCAGATAGCCCACCGCATCCGGGTCACTTTTAACCGGTGGCAACGGCGTATCTGTGCTGCGCGGCAAAGCATCCGGGGCAAGCACTGCCTTCAAAGACACAACTTCGCCGATCAAGGCATCGCCATCAACATCGGCTTCATCGGCATCATCGGCACCCCAATTCGGCTCCCTGATCAAAACCCGGGCTTCAAGCCGTTCCATCAGGGTGATGATGTCACGGGTCGTATAGGTCCTGTGCAGTGAAGGATTGCAAACCAGCCCCTGCCGAGAGCAGGCGAGGAAAACCACAATTGCCTCCAGCCGGTTCGACATCCAAATGGAAACCAGGTCACCGGCAACCAATCCCAGCCCGTCAAACTTAGCGGCAACAGCATCCGTCCGATCCCGCAGCTCTGACCAGCTCAAAGACTGCCGCCCGTCCTTCAGGGCTTGCACATTGGGGGTGGTATCAGCGTGCAGCGCCAGAAGATCATAAAACGATTGATCCTGCCAAAGACCCGACGCGTAGTAACGCCGCGCCAGGTTTGGCTGGTGTAGGGTAAGAAACGGTCTCATTTTCTGCTCATTGTCCAAAACGACCAGCGTCTGGCGTCCGTTTCTCGGCAAAAGCTTCCCGAAGCTCCTGGGATTCACCGCTCCCTAAATATTGCGGCAACAACAGGTCATGGGCGACACGGGCCAACCCGCCGACCCCGCCATGGCGCGCGTTGAAGGCGCTTTTGATGGAGGCCAGCGCGAACGAGCCCCTCTCGGCAACCTCCAGAGCGAAATCGCGGGTTTTTGCGGCAAGCTGATCGTCGGGCACAACCCGATTAACAAGCCCGATTTCCAGCGCTTCGGATGCGCTGATCTTTGGATTGCAATACCACATCTCCTTGGCCTTTTTCTTGCCAACGAGATCTTCCAGATACCAGGTGCCATAACCCGCGTCGAAAGACCCCATCATTGGGCCGACCTGACGGAATACCGCACTTTCTTTGGCAATGGTCATGTCGCAGACCACCTGAAGGACGTTGCCACCACCGACGGCGTATCCGTTGACACTGGCGATCACCGGCTTTTGCAGACGATCGATGGCTTCATACATTTCAAGCGTGGGCAGAACACCGGCATAAAGTTTGGTGTCTTCCATGCCGTCCTTGCGACCGCCGATGCAGAAGAAACGATCGCCAGCACCGGTTATAACCAGCACCCGTGTCCGTGTTTCGCGGCGCATCGCTTCGATGCAATCCCGGATTTCATGACACATCTGAACGGTGAACATGTTGCCATCGTCCGGCCGGTTAAGCGTAATCGTTCCGACCGGTCCGGATTCCTGATAAAGAATGGTTTCGTACTTCATTATTGCTCACCTTTGTTCCTTCAAATGTTCTTTCAGAGCAGTCACCAAAACGCGCTCGCGCCGGTCTGAAATGTCTTGCCTGTTTTCCTGTTGCGGTCGTCGCATATGAGTGGATAGATTCTCGTTAATCAAAGCTGCCAGCCTCGGGTCTTTAACGGGATCTGAAACTAAGGCCTTCAAACCAGAAGGTTTGGCGATTTGGGCCGCTCACCTCGCAATCAAATTCGGCAGGAACAGCACGATGTCGGGGAATGAAATCAACAATGCAACGATCGCCAGGTCGATCAGAACAAACCAGAACACACCGCGAAAGATCATTGACAGCGTCGCGATATTGCCGACGACCCCTTTGATCACAAACACATTCATTCCCATGGGCGGGGTGATCATTCCAATCTCAAGCAGCTTGACCAGCACAACTCCGAACCACAGCATGCTATAGCCGGTTTCCTCCACAAGAGGCAGCACAATGGGCAGGGTCAGCAACATCGCACCCACCGGTTCCAGCATCATCCCCAGCAACAGATAGACAACAACAATGCCCGTCATGATCATCAGCGGAGATGCCCCAAATGACAGGATTGTTGAGGAGATCACGTCCCCGATCCCCGACAGGGCCAGAAACCGCGTCAACAGGCTGGCCCCGATCGCAATGATCAGCAAGGCCGCTGTCGTAGTGATTGTCTCGATCGCAGCCATACGCAGCGCTTTGAAAGTCAAAGTGCGATAAAGCGTTGCGACCACAAGCGACAGTATCGCCCCGATTGCACCAGCTTCGGTGGGTGTAAATGCCCCACCATAAAGACCGGCAAACACACCCGTCACGATGATCAGCACTGGCCAGGTCTGACCCAGCGCCGCGATCTTTTCAGACCGCGTTGCAGTGATTTCGACAGGCGGCGCCAGGCCGGGGTTCAACTTTACCCGCACATAAATCACGAGGATGTAGGCGAAAAGCGTGATCAACCCGACGACAACGCCACCCAGAAAGAGCTTACCGACGGATTGGCGCGAAATGATGCCAAATAGGATCATCAAAATCGATGGCGGGATCAGGGCGCCGATGGTGCCCGCGGCGGCCACTGCCCCGGTGGCCAGTTCCGGATTGTAGCGGTGGCGCACCATTTCCGGCACGGCGATCTTGCCCATCGCGGCAGAACAGGCGACGGACGACCCGGTCACGGCGGCAAACCCGGCGCAGCCAAAAACCGATGCGATCGCCAGGCCGCCTGGCAGTCTGGAGAGCCAGACCTGCGCTGCGTTGAACAGGCCATGGGTCAGGCGCGCGTGATAACAGATGAATCCCATGAACAAGAAAGCCGGTATCGAGCTTAGCACCCAGCTATGTGCAAAGGAATACGGGACGATCCCAAGCGAACCCCAGGCAATGTTCCAATTGAACATCAGCCACAACCCACCGAATGAGGCGGTGATCATCGCAATCCCAATTGGGATGCGGATCAGGATCATACCAAACAAAATGGCGACAAAGACGCCTGCAGATTGGAGCTCGGTCATGGTTTGGGGTCTCCGGTGAGATAGGGGTCTTCAACGGCAAAGGCCTGAAAACCGCTGTCTTTGCCTGCGAAAATGGCGATGGTCTTCCATGCTGCGACAACTGACATCATGCCAAAGCCGATGGGTAGGAAGAAATAGGACGGCCAGACGATCACTTTGCCGCTCGGTTCGATGGAAAACGCACCCGCATTATATTTCGTCATCGCTTCCTGTCCGGTCCTAACCGCCAGTGCGGCGGTCACAATTGCGGTCAGAACTGTCGCGACCACCAGCAACACAGTTTGGACCCTGTCGGGAAACCGTTCTGCCAGAATTTCAACGGCGATGTGGCTGTCGGTTTCTTCCACAAGCGCCAACGGCAGGAACGCAATCGCGATCATGTAGTAGGTCGAGACGAATAGAATGGTGGAATTCAAAGGTACCCCGACGACGTAGCGCATGAACACATCAAGTGTCACATGCAACACGAGGCCAACGACCAGCACAGACGCTACGGCGTTTGTCCCGGACACCACCTTGGATATTGCTCTACCAATCGTCTGCATCAAAGCCCCCAAACGCCAATTACGCACCGATGCAACGCCGCGCAGAAAGGCCGCGCGGCGTTGAACCAAAGACGTTTACTGCCCGTAAGTCGCAGGATCGATTTTGGAAACGATCTGATCCCAGTAGAGCATGTGCAGCTCTTCTTCACTTTCGACATCAGCGACCAGACCATACCAGTCCTCAAGGAGGGCGCGGAATTCCGTCGCAATCTCGTCGGCGCGTGCGACGTTGTAGTTTTCCTGAAACAGGCTGGACACTGTTTCCAGGTCCGCAACCACAAATTCCTGCACCGCGGCGGTCAGTTCGGCAGTCGGCTGGTGGACCTTGATGCCCCGTTCCTCGGCATCCTGAATTGCGGCCGCGTTGTCAGCATAAAAGCCCCAAGTGATCCCGGTCGTCATCTTTGTGCCACCCCACAGCAATGTCTCGCGCTGCTCAGCGGTCATGGCAAGCCACCGGTCCTTGTTGACGTTTGCCGATGCAATTCCGGCGTAAACGCCACCTGGCACACCGAGTGTGACATCCGTTACAACTTCGTGCAGGCTGAAATTAACGAGTTCCGGAGCGCTGAGCATAGCGCATTCCAAGATGCCCTGATCAAGCGCCTCATAGGTTTCGGCCAATGGCAAACTCACGCCCTGCGCGCCGAAATGTTCCGCAAAGCGAACAAATCCCGCGCCGCCGGCCCGAAGGCGCTTGCCCTTCAGGTCCTCAAGCGTTGTGATCGCGGCACCGTTGCACAGCAGATTATAAAGCGGCGTTACTCCGCCACCAGTATACACCTGATTTTGCGCTTCGAACTCTGCCATACATTCCGGGCATTTCAGGTAGGTGTATTCCAACATCGCGCCGCTGAATGCGAGGGCTTCCTTACCATTGGGGTTAGCAGCCAAATTCACCAGCGGGTTCAACTCATGCAAAAACAAGTTGGTACTATATTCGGTCGGGTAGTACGCGGTAATGACCAATCCCGCATCCGCCAAACCGTCGCGCACGCCGGGGCTAGCTTCGCTTTGGGTAAGCAAGGTCATTGGAAAACCGGTGACTTGGAAATCCCCGCCAGAGCGTTCCTGAACCGCGTCGACATAGCCTTCGACTGCGCGACCGACGCCAGAGTCCTCAGGTGTGCCATAGGCGAAGTTTAGGTTTTCTTGCGCCGCGACCGGCGCGGCGGCAATCCACGTGGTGGCCGCAACGATAAGCGCGAGCGGTAGCGGTAGCGGAGTTATCTGAGTTTTCACGAAATGTCCTCCCGAACGGGTTTAGTATTGAAAGTCGCTTGAGCAGCCCTTGCGGCAATGTCTTTCGATCACACCTGCTGCTGCGATTATTTGTCAGCCAACGAGATCACAAAACCACGATCCCAAAGGTAGAGAATATTTCTCTTGTATTTTTATAGAAGTCAATGTATTTTTATAACATACACTTTTGGAAGGAAACACATGCAGGTCAGACCCTTATCTTCAGTGCTTAAATGCTTTCAGCTGCTGGAAGTTGCGGCCGAGCAACAGGCACCAATCCGCATATCAAACCTTTCCCGGCTGACCGGCGAATCGCGTGCGACGACCTATCAACGGCTACATACATTGACGATTGCGGGATGGATGGAACGTCTACCAGATGGCGGCTATCGCCTCTCAACCCGCGCTTGCCGCTTTGGCGCAGCAGCCATGCAGCAGGCGGGGTTTGGTGAGCGAACCCAACCGCTACTCGACGAACTGGCCGCTGAACTGAGTGAGGCCGTATCGCTGGTGTTGCTCGAACAGGACAGGCTTGTCATCGCGCAACGGGCCGAATCGCGAAGTATGCTGCGGGCTGATCTGAAAGTAGGCGCGGAGCTATCCTATAAAGACAGTGCGTCAGGTGCCATTTGGCTCGCCTTTGGGCCGACCAACTTATCCGAGCGCGTTCGCGAGGCCGGACATACACTGCCCAGTACCAAACGCATTTCAAAAGCCCTGAAGGAAGCAATTTCTATCGGTGGTGGAGGAAGAACCTTACCCGATATATCGGCGATTGCAATTCCGGTGCTTGACTTGAATGGGCAATGCTTAGGATCGCTTTCGACAACCAGTCCCGCATCCCGTTTTCAACCCGAGCACTATTTGCCGGCAATGCGTCGAGCTGCTGAGCAAATGGCCAACCTGTCTGATGGAGAACCGACATAGTGCAAGCCGTCGAAGGCATTCACTGCGTTTTTGGTGAAATTGGCTATGGTGCATCAGAAGGCTGGTCTTTCCCAAATGTTCTTTTGCGTGCTGGGTGTGCCCCGGTCTGTCCCAAGACCAGAGCACATGCATGACGTAGGGTCTGATTGAACAGATAGCTACTGCAAATACTTCGCGAACCAGTCGCGCGACGCCGACGCGATGGCGGCCAGTTGCTTGGTATAGGGATCGTAATGACCACCTGGAAACATCTCCAGCCGTTTGGGTTCATGCGCCGCCGAATAGGCCTCTAGCTGCAGGTCGGTCAGGCATTTCGCGTCATGCGTTGCCACCGCCATCAGCAACGGCGTCGGGGAGATAGCCGCGATATAGCTGCCCGGTTCATAAGTGTCGCGCAGGCCCCGGCTCAGCAATGTGCAGGCATTGACATAGGTCGTACCGGCGCCTGCAACCTTGCTCCATTCAAAGCTTTCGTCGCCTTCTTTCGAGATTGGAATACTCCGGGGCTCCTCGCCACGCTGACGGGCCGCGCGTTCCTCATGGACCTCTTTCAGAAACGCACCATAGCCGTCTGTGGTAAGCGCCCGGATCGTATTTTCATGCCCGCTGATTGTCGGCACAACAGACACGACGCATTTGATCCGCGCATCGGTCGCCGCCACGACCAGACTGTGACCGCCCGAAAAGCTGGTGCCCCACAGGCCAATCCGATCTGCGGCTACTTCTGGGCGGCTTGCCGCATAGGTAATCGCATCGCGCATATCGGAAATCTGCTGCCACGGATCGATTTCACCGCGCGGTGCGCCCCCGCTGGCCCCGGTGTTGCGATGATCATAGACAAGGCAAGCAAAACCCGCCTCGCAGAAGACATCGGCAAATTGGTCCAGCGCCATTTCCTTGACCGCGCCAAAACCATGGCTAAGCACGATTGCGGGAAACGGGCTTTCGCCGCTGTCCGGCGTATAGAGAAACGCGGAAAGCGGCGTTCCATCCAGTGTTTTGAATTCCACGTTCTTTCGCATCATCAGATCCTTTCGATAACCGGTCAAATAATTCACATCGCAGAGACGGATCGCCCACCATCTGCAAAAACCACATCGCCATTGACGCAATCCGCCGCATCCGATGCCAGGAACACCACGACGCGCGCCACACCTTCTGGTGTGGACAGACGGCCTAATGGCGATCGCACAAGGCGCTTTTTCCAGCCGTCTTCATCCACCACGCGCATTGTGCCCGGTGTTGGTATCGGCCCCGGCGCGACGGCGTTCACACGGATGCCCTTTTGCCCCAACTCCACCGCGCACTGGCGTGTCAGGGCAGAGATCGCGCCCTTGACCGCAGCATAGACCGACCCGTTGGGAATGCCGTGCACCGATGCGGGCGAGGTCATGTTGACAACGCTGCCGGCGCCTCGCGCAATCATATGTGGCGTGACCGCCTGAATGCCCCAATAAACCGCGTCCAGACCAATTGCCATCTGACGTCGATAGACGTCCTCCTGCACCTCGGCCATCGGCTCGTATCTGACCCACATGGCGTTGTTCACCATCACATCGATCCCACCGAAATGCGCTGCAATGTCGTCGATGGTCTTTTGCCACAATACACGGTCAGTCATATCCACTACCCAGGGCAGAACCTCTGCGCCATCGGATTGTATCGCCTTCACCGTCTCGCCCAGACGCGCCGCATCGGCATCAACCAGCGCCAGCCGCGCACCCGCGCGCCCGGCTTCTTGCGCAATGGCGCGGCCGATACCACCGGCTGCACCGGTCACGATAACCGTCTTGCCTGTCAGGACAGCCATAAAATTCTACCCATTAACTCAATCCTGCCGGAAGCGGCTGAGAAACAGCAGCTGTTCCCAACCCGCCGCATCCAGACGTTCGCGGAACGCCGCCTTGGTGGTTTGGTCGGGTTGTTGCATCGGTGGCCCCAGTGGCCCACCGGCCATGCCCAAAATATCCATCCAGTATTTCACCAGACCCACGGGATGCACGGCCTTTTTCTCATCCCACAACACCTCATAGATGCTGGCCCAGACTTTGCGCAGCGGTTCCAGTTCGTCGCGGATGCGGGTGGCACCCACTATGTCGCCCTGCCCGGCAAGCCGCAGGTAATCGACAATCGGCTGCCGTTCGGGACTTTGCATCAGATAGACGCTGGTCGATCCTATCAGCGCTTGCTGACCATGCTCGACAGTCATCTCCAGCAGGTGATCCTCAAACGGGTAGGACAAGACGACCTCGTCACCAAACATCTCCATCGCGCGGATTGTATGCTGGGGGTCTTTAATCGCGTTCTTGAAACCGCAGACATTTGGAATTTTCGCAATGCGCGCCATTGTTTCATGCGTCATCGTCATGCCCGAATGCGGGGTGTTGAACACAATGATCGGCATGTCCACATTTTCAGCGACATATTCGATATAGTCGTGCATCAGCTCCTGCGAGGACGCCCATTCATAGGGAACCCAAAGAATGACCGCTTCTGCCCCAATCGCCTTGGCGTGAAGGCTAAGATCAATCGTTTCGGCCACACTATGATCAGAGGTGTAGAATGTGCACATCGCACGGTTGCCCGTTGTCTCTGCAACCAGATCCATCATCTGCTTTCGCTGCACGATGGTCAGGCCAAAGGCGTCAAGAAAACCGGACCCCACACCGCTGGCGCCATTGGCAACCACCCGTTCGACATTTTTGACGATACCAGCCGTATCCAGCGCAAAATCAGCGGTGAAAGGCGCCGAGGGGCTGGAAAACACCCCCTTCAGATGCGTCTTTCCCCATTCTTTGGCGTCACGTCGAGAGACCATTGCGCCCACTCCCCTTATTGTTTATCGGCAGGCTTTCGCCCACCGGATTCTTGCGTCACTGGCAAGTCCAGCCACCATCCACGGGCAATTCAACCCCCGAGATATAGGAGGCTTCGTCACTGGCCAGGAACAGGATCGCATAGGCGACTTCCTCGCACCGGGCCACACGCTGGATCGGCACGCGGGCAATTCTTTCCTTGCGTGCTTCCGGATCGCCGCTCAGCATCGCGGTTTTCATGGCCGGCATCATGCCCGGATGGACTGAATTCGTACGGATACCTTCCGATGTGTAGTGGACCGCGGCGGCCTTTGTTGCCATACGCACAGCCCCTTTAGCGGCGTTATACCCCATATGAATCCAGGGCAGACCAACAAGACCCGAGACCGAAGATACGTTCACGATAGAGCCTATCCCGGCCTTCTGCATTATCGGGATGACGACCCGCATACCCAGGAACGGACCTCTGGCACAAACCTCCATCTGCACATCCCAGGTGTCCGTGTTCAGCTTATCCGGGTGGCTGCCACTGACACCGGCGTTGTTGACCAATATATCGATCGTGCCATAGGCCGACACAATCTTGGCAACGGCATTTGCCCAGTCATCCTCACTTGTGACATCCAGTTTCAGGAAAAGCGCCTCGCCACCGGCAGCAACAATCTCCTCAGCCACCGCGGTACCCTCGTCCGCGTCACGGTCCGTGACGATCACTTTAGCACCTTGTTCGCCGAACATCTTTGCTGTCGCTGCCCCTAAGCCAGACGCGGCACCGGTAATAATCGCGACCTTGTTTTTTAAACGCACTTTCTGTCCTTCTCGATTTTCAATTTCGATGCTTTCTGCTTCGACACTTCCCGGCCAAGCGCTGGATTCGCGAAAAACCTGCGACCCGGGATTTTGATGAGCACTCAATAACTCGTACGAAATATGAATATAATAGGCTCCTATCGAATGGTAGCTTTGCATAATACGCAAAGAAAAGTTCGGCTAGTTGGGGTGCAGAACGTTCTGCCCAGATCACGTCGACAAAATTCGCAATGCTTTTTTCCTTAGTTCGACTTTGCGGATCTTGCCTGATGCAGTCATCGGAAAATCGTCGACGAATATCACGTGACGGGGAATTTTAAAGCTGGCAACGTTACCCCGGCAAAACATTATAACCCCGTCTTCAGTGAGATCGCTGCCCAGTACAGTTTGAACAAAAGCGACCGCGACCTCGGACAATTTCTCGTCTGGATAGCCGACAACCGCCACTTGGGATATTTCCGGATGAGACAGTAACAGGCCCTCTGCCTCCATCGGATCGACGTTTTCGCCGCCGACCTTTAGCATATCTTTGAAACGGCCCAAAAAACGCAAATAGCCGTCGTCGATCCATTCCCCATATCGCCGGCATAGAACCACCCATCCTGGTCTAAACTGGCCACTGTCTCGTCCGGCTTTTTGTAATACCTCGACATCACGCTATACCCGCGAACCCACAATTCGCCCGGCACACCCGGCGGCTGGTCACTGCCGGTTTCAGTATCGACCACGCGGACCCCTGCCCTCTGCATGATCGGGATAACCACCTGCGTGCCCAGAAACGCCCCCCTGGCATAGATGTTCATCTGTTCATCCCAGATGCCGATGTTCAACCTGTCCGGGTGACTGCCGCTGATACCTGCATTGTTGATCAATATATCGATCTGGCCATAAACCGAATTCGTCTCGCCAACCGCTCGCGCCCAATCAGCCTCGTTT
This sequence comes from Paracoccaceae bacterium, assembly GCA_029244725.1. Classification (GTDB taxonomy): domain Bacteria; phylum Pseudomonadota; class Alphaproteobacteria; order Rhodobacterales; family Rhodobacteraceae; genus JASMHC01. The sequence continues at coordinate 20,769 of JAQWQJ010000095.1, read as the reverse complement.
GCGACATCCAGCTTCAGGAAACCGGCCTCACCACCAGCCGCGACGATTTCCTCGGCCAGCGCGGCAGCTTCCTGTGTGGCTATGTCCGTGACGATCACTTTCGCACCTTCATTGGCAAAGACTTTCGCGGTCGCGGCCCCCATACCAGATGCGGCACCGGTAATTATTGCCACCTTATTTTTCAAACGCATCTTTTGCCTCGTCTTTGACAGGCGGGAACATCATCACCCTACATTGCATGACGATGGCCCACTTGATTACCGGTCAAATTCATACCACCGCACCAAAGTAACCCGATACCCGGATGAAGGATCAGGCTTGGTGGTATTTGAACGGTTTAACCTATATGGTATTTCGACGATATGGTCTCATTTTGAGCCATATGTTTTCAGGTAGCGCAAAGATAGTATGGATAACATCAAAGCAATGCGTCTGTTTCTTCACACGAATCAGATGGGTAGTATGTCAGGTGCAGGCCGCATGTTTGGCTTGTCGCCAGCAAGCGTTTCGCGACATATCACTGCGCTCGAGGATGATCTGGGCGTACGTCTTCTTAACCGAACCAGCCGAAAGCTATCGTTAACCGAAGCAGGACAAGTCTATTTGCAACGCGCCGAACGCCTGCTTCAGGATCTGGAGGAGATGCGTGGAGAGGTCACGCAACTCAACGACCGGCCTTATGGCACGTTGCGGGTACAATCACGTATCTCGCTTGGCACGCAACATATCGCACCATTGATGCCCGAGTTTCTGACACGCTACCCTGACCTGAAAGTAGAACTCAGGTTCATCGATTCAGATCTGGATCTTATCGAAAATACAATCGATGTCGCCGTTCGCACCGGAAACCTGTCGGATTCTTCGCTGATCGTGCGGCGGATCGGGGACAACCCAAGGGTCATCTGCGCAAGTCCGGATTATTGGGCCCATAACCCGGCACCGACCTCGCCTAGTGATCTTTCCGGGCATAATTGCTTGACCTACATTTCCGACGGCTTACCTTCGATCTGGCGGTTTCGAGGCCCAGACAGCGCGCCAATTGAAATGCGTCCGACAGGTAACCTTCACACCAACAATGCCGAGACGTTGCGCTTTGCCGCTTTGGCCGGTGTTGGCGTTGCACTGCTTCCCAGTTGGTCGATCCAGAACAAATTGGCAAATGGGCGCCTGCAAGGTGTGCTTGACGAGTATGACGCGACGGCGACCGATTTCGACACTGGAATTTACGCGGTTTATCATAGCAAGCGGCACTTGTCGGTGAAGACAAGATTATTCATCGATCATTTGGTCACAGGATTCCAAAAACTGGATTGGTCACCTACCAGCCCTGGTCAAAACGACCGATGACTGCCCATTTGCGATAAGCATTTCAGCTGTTTCGCCTCAAGGTTGGTGCACCTGACCCGGCCTAATCACCACCGACCTGTAACACTGATCGCCCGCGCTTTATCTGCCTGTCGCCGTTTGGCGCGTCACATTTCGTAACCCCTGCGCGAAAAGTTGGTTGCGGTCCAACCGCCGTCGACAACCAGAGTGTGGCCATTGATATATGAAGCCTGATCAGAGCTCAGGAAATAAACAGCATTGGCTATGTCATCGACATGCCCAAGGCGAGGGAACGGAATCGGATCGACGTTGAACGCCACAAAACGCGGATTTCCGGCAATCCGTTCTGCTGTAAGCGGGGTTTCGATCTGACCCGGCGCGATGGCATTAACCCTGATCCCGCGTGGTCCGTAATCGGTGGCCAGTTGACGCGTCATCCCAACCACTGCTGTTTTCGTCGTGACATAGGAAAATGACTCCGACAGACCGACCACAGCCGCGATGGATGCGATATTAACGATACTGCCTGTGTTTTCCGGCAGCACTTTCAGCGCCTCGCGCGACATCCGGAACACGGATGTCTGGTTTACCGCAATGAACCGGTCCCATTCTTCGTCCGTAGTGTCCCCGGCGCTTTTGGCGAAACCGATGCCGGCGTTGTTCACCAGACAGTCCAACCGTCCAAAATTCTCGATTGCGGCCGCCACGGCCTGATCCGGGGCTGTTTTGTCCGTGATGTCGACCGCCAAACCTTCGAAGGCGCCGGAATATCCTGATGTAAGCTGCCCTGTCTCTTCAAGCGCGTCTGCATTCAGATCCACGCCCAGAACTGACCAGCCTTCACGGGAAAACTTGATGGCGATCGCCCGGCCAATGCCAGACGCAGCCCCTGTGACAAGCGCGCAAGCTGGGTGTTTCATGCTGTTTTCTCCTAGTTTGGTTCATTCTGCCAGATGCCACACTTGCGATCGCCATTGATCAATTTTGCCATTCAATCCAGCTTGTATATCCGGCTAGCCGTGTCATGGTACAAATCCGCCTTCTCCGAACTGCTATAATCTGCAGTCAGGCGCTTAAATGAATTCCATAAAACGTTGTAGCTGCAGGCCACCATGTCGGGGGGAAAGTCAGATTCAAACATGCATCGCTTAACGCCGAATTGTTCGATGGCGTGTTCATAATAGCGTCGCGTCGTTTGCATAAGAATTTCACTGGATGGCGGGCGCTCGTTCAGGTGCCAGCCAAACCCATTTAAATCCAAATTCAGGCCACCAAGTTTCACGACAACATTCGGACAGGCAGCCAGGTCGGAAATCGCCTGTTTCCAGACTGGAAAAATCTCTTTTCGCTTGCCGGCATAAGGCCCTGCCCCCAATGGGCCACCAATATGATTTAGGATAATCACGGTGTCGGGAAAGGCCTGGGCCAGTTCGATCATCTGCGGCAGTTGGGGGTGATAACACCAGGCATCAAAGCTCAGACCGTATTGGGAAAGACTGGCAAAACCCTCGCGGAAATTTGCATCCTGGCTGGTGTACATGCCCGGATTTGTGCGCCCGGTCGGTATCAGGTCGCTAGCATCCCAATTCAGCTGGTGCCGGATTCCGCGAAATCGCCCACCGCCGGCCTTCAGATGAGCCTCCAGCACGGGTTTGACCGCATCGCCAAGCGTCAGGTCCGCAGCACCGACAATACCTGCGCAAACCTGTGCATTGCCATATAGTCCAGAAGCGCACATCGCGGCGATCCCATTGGCATATTCCGTTTCGCCTACAGGTTTCATTTCGTTCGGACCTGTGGCCCTGTACATTGAACCACCTTCCACAAACACTGTCGAAACAACGTTGTGGCCTGCATTCATGTCCAAAAGGATCTCATCAATCAGGTATTTGTGGGCAACATGAGCGGTGCGAAAATCCCAAAGGTGGTGGTGCGGGTCGCATATTTTCAAATCAGGTTCCAATGTTTCCTCAACCGTCAGATCCAACCATTTTTTATTTGTTGGGTTAGTAACCATATTGCTTCCCTTAGTATCTCGCGCGCATGACCAATCGCGCGATATTTTCCCTGTATCAGATCCATGACGATCCTTTGGGCGCCTTCGTCGGTGATATATTTCAAAGCAGTGAACCGATGCTACATGCGGCCCAGGTAGCAATCGGAGTCTTGTCTTTCAAACGCACCACTCCCCCCCCCCTCATATTGGCAGAACTTTTCTCGTTCGGCATACCCTAAATGGTCTTCTGGTTCATGGACTGCATTCCACTGGGCCACCAACGATGGGCACACGTGTTTGGTGTTAAAAGAAATAGGGCCCCATAGATGACAATAACCTACATGAAATGTGGGCGTAACAAGCTATCTTCACGCAGCTCCTTTTCAAAAAACGAAAAGATTCTCAGGCGTATTCGCTTGTTTCGCGGCGCCAAAGGAACGCGACTTGTCCGTGCCGATCCGTTTTGGTAGGCCGTGGCGCTTGTCACTGATATGATCTTCAGTCATTCGCACCATCTATGCATCGTCAAAGGCAGCTGTAGACCATGCCACCAGATTGCTCGCCACCGAGCTTGGTCCGATGGGCATCCGAGTGAACACAGTGGCGGCCGGGCTCACAGACACTGACATCACGGCAGATGTGAAATCCAATGAGCAAATGCTGGGAATGATTATCGCGCAAACCCCGATGGGACGGCTTGGCGATCCCACTGATATTGCCAACGCGGTGATCCTGCTTGCAGCCGATCGCGCAGGGCGGATCACCGGGCAACATGCCTTTGAAGGTGTCACCATGGAGGAGCACATGAGTTGGGACGGTATAAGTCTGAGTCTATCTACACAGAGATCAAAATCGACGCACCGGCACAAGTCGTCTGGGATGAACTTACAGCGACCGGCGTTGTTGCATGGATCACGCTTGGAGCGAAGCTGGCCCTTTCCCGGGTGTTCAGATGACACGTTCGAACTGCGCTTTTCCAAGCGTAGTCATGCGGTTTAATGCTTTTGCGGCGACGCGTGTTTCAGTGATCTGAATGTCGAGTTTTCGAGCCTGCAGGCTCGAAAACTCACCAGCTGACGATAAGAGCCTGGATACCAAGGAATGGGGTGTGGGAAACACAAATATATTCTCTGAACCAACTAACTAAGTAGCATTTTCGACCGCGTACTGAATAACGTATTCTGAATTATTTCCACGCGAAAAATGTTTCAGAAAAAGGGCCAATAATTCCCTCCTTAGTCAACTCCTGGCGGTGAACCAAAAAAGCGCCAAACTTAAGACTTTTAACTTCTTCTGGGTTCGGCATAACCTGAAATTCGATTAAGTTATTAATTTGCATTGGTGGAGGGGACACGTGGAAGGATTCTTTCGTGTAGTTGGCTTTGTAGCTATTTGGGGGGCGACAATTGGCTCTTCGATTTGGGTCGGACAGAGTTTTGGGGTCTTCGCTGGCATTGTGTTTTTTCTTTTCTTTGCTGGGATTGTTGGATTTGCAGGGATGTTGATTGTTGCTGCGATCGCAAAAATATTCGGTGTGAACCTGTAAGTGACAAATCTTAAGTTTGTTTATATTGCATCAATGGCAATCGCATTGGTTGCTATTTTTCCACTGCCATATGGCTATTATACCTTCGCGAGGATAGCGGTATGTCTTTCAAGCGCCTTAGCTGCGTATAGTCTAATAGGTAAAAGAAGCACTTTTTGGATTGGATTTGCGATCATTTCAATTTTGTTTAATCCGATTTTTCCGATCTATTTGACGAAAGCTATATGGCTACCGATAGACCTGATTACGGCAGCAGCATTTGGCTGGATGGCTTATAAAGCAAAAGATTAGGCGTAAAGCATAGTGAATTGCTTAATCTGACTGCTACAAGGTTCTCAAATAATTAAATTCAATTTATAATTAAGTGATTGTAATCAAGCTTGTGCGAAACCGCTCAATTAGTTACAATCGAAACTATGAAAATAAAGAGGATTTCGTATGTGGACGATACCCCGAGCATAGATATACGGGACTTCAGGCCAGTCCCTGGCGCTAGGTTCGTCATTAAAAACCCAGAGCAGGTTCGAATAGGCGTTACATGGACAGACTGTAACTTGGGAGGCAGACGTCCTTGGTTTCGTTGTCCACAATGCAGTCATAGATGCAAGAAATTGTATCCGTTTGTCTGTCGCATTTGTTCGAAGCTTCGATATCGATGCAAATCAGAGAGCCCTCTCGACCGGGCGATCAGAAAAGCGATCCGCCATCGAGAGAAGTTTGGGCAAGTCGATGGGGGGCTATTAGTCCCATTTCCATCCAAACCCAGGTACATGTCAGAAGAAAAATACCTGAAAGGCCTGGATGAAAGCCTACGCTTCGACGCAAAAGCCATTGGGCTATTTAATTTTTTGACAATTAGACAGAATGCAAATGGTGGACAATTTGGTGGACACAACATTCGAAAAATTCGTTAAACGTCTGTAAAATATATATTAACCGTTTTGAAGTGGTGCCCGGGGGCGGAATCGAACCACCGACACGAGGATTTTCAATCCACTGCTCTACCCCTGAGCTACCCGGGCACGGGTCCGGCTTCTGCCGTGGGTGGAGGCGTTCTATTGCAGAGGTTGAATACTGTCCAGAGGGAAAGATGAAATTTTCTAAGGGTTTTTTTGTCAACTCAATTTCCGGCCAAATTGATTGAAATTATCGGCACTTAAGCTGCATCCGCTTGCATCTTTATCTAAGCACACATAGGTTCCGCGCGACCCTCCAGAAACTCTCTGGTTAATATACGAGGATACCATGGAAGCATTCACGAACTTTGTGCCACTAATTCTGATTTTCGGCATTATGTATTTCCTGCTGATTAGACCGCAGCAGCAGAAAATGAAGCAACACAAGAAAATGGTAGAAAGCCTACGCCGAGGCGATCAGATCGTTACACAGGGTGGCATCATCGGCAAAGTCGCCAAAGTTAAAGACGACTCAGAAGTTGAAGTTGAACTGGCTGAAGGCGTCAAAGTTCGCGTCGTGCGCTCTACTATCGCTCAAGTCATGAGCAAAACCGACCCAGCTGACAGCTAAAAACACGCGGCGGAGACCATATTATGCTTCAAGTCGATCTCTGGAAACGGATCGCTATCTGGGTCGCCGTCGCTATTGGCTTGGCCTTTGCGGTGCCTAACGGCTTTTACACAAGGGTCGAGGGCCACAATGATGCGGCAATAGCCGTTGAGGGTGGCTACGCAAGCGATGTCGAAACCGCTGCGTATACCGCCTGGCCAACGTGGATGCCGTCCAATCTTGTGAACTTAGGTCTCGATCTTCGCGGCGGCGCACACTTGCTGGCCGAAGTTCGCGTCGAGGAAGTTCACAAAACACGGCTCGACGCACTTTGGCCTGAAGTACGTGATGTGTTGCGCGCTGAACGCGCGACCGTTGGCACTATTCGACTGCAGACGACCGGCGTTTCTGAACTGCGGGTTCGCATCTCGGAACCTTCTCAAATGGCAGTTGCAATCGAAGCTGTTCGCGCACTTGCACAGCCGGTGACCAGTGTAACAGCAGCCGGAGCATCAAACTTAAATGTTGTCGCAGAAGGCGCAGATGTCGTTGTTACGCTTTCGGACGCTGAAATTGCTGCGACAAACGATCGAACTGTTCAACAAGCGCTTGAGATTATTCGCAGACGTATCGACGAAGTCGGCACACGCGAACCTACAATCCAGCGACAAGGTGCGGAGCGCATCCTTATTCAGGTTCCCGGATTGGGATCTGCATCCGAGTTGAAAGACATCATCGGTACAACCGCTCAGTTGACCTTCCAGCCAGTTGTCTCGCGCACGTCGGATGAAACCACGCAACCTGGTGCAGGCAACGAATTGACACCTTCGCTGGATGAAGAAGGCTTGTTCTACATTCTTGAGCGTAGCCCAGTCGTGACGGGCGAAGAGCTTGTAGATGCACAGCCATCCTTTGATCAAAACGGACGACCTGCGGTCAGTTTCCGCTTCAATCCAACGGGTGGTCGCAAGTTTGGGGACTACACCGCCGAGAACATCGGAAACCCCTTCGCCATTGTTCTTGACAGCGAAGTTATCAGTGCGCCGGTTATTCAGAGCCACATCTCGGGCGGATCCGGCATCATCACTGGCCGTTTCTCGGTTGAAGAAAGCACAAACCTAGCCGTATTGCTGCGTGCTGGTGCATTGCCGGCGGGTCTCGATTTCTTAGAAGAACGCACAATCGGACCAGAGCTAGGTGCAGACAGTATTCAAGCCGGTAAAATTGCTTGCATCGTCGCCTTCGTCGCTGTCCTGTTCTTTATGGGCGCAAGCTACGGTCTGTTCGGTATCTTCGCCAACATCGCTTTGATTATCAACGTCGGTCTGATCTTTGGGCTTTTGTCCGCAATCGGTGCGACGCTGACCTTACCTGGCATCGCTGGCATCGTTTTGACGATCGGTATGGCCGTTGACGCCAACGTTCTGATTTTTGAGCGTATCCGTGAAGAAATCGCCTCGGGCAAAGGTCCGGCCAAATCGATTTCCACGGGTTACGAGAAAGCCTTAAGCGCAATTATTGATGCCAACATCACGACGTTCATTACAGCCGTTATATTGTTCGTGATGGGATCTGGCCCTGTTCGCGGCTTCTCGATCACGCTTGGCTTAGGCATCATGACCTCAGTCTTCACTGCGATCTTTGTGACACGCCTGCTTGTAATCATGTGGTTTGAACGCCGCCGCCCAAAAACGATTGAGGTCTAAGATGCGCCTGCGACTGGTCCCTAAGAACCCCGCTTGGAACTTTTTCAATCGATCAAAAATGTGGATGGCGATCTCGGCAGCTTTAGTTGTTGCCTCAATCGTTTCTGCTTTCGTTATTGGCATGAACTTCGGCATCGACTTTCGCGGAGGAACGACGATCCGTACCGAAAGTACCCAGCAAGTTGACGTTGGTGCCTACAGAACGGCAATAGATGCGCTCGATTTAGGGGACGTTTCAATAACCGAGGTTTTTGACCCGACCTTTGACGACGATCAATTCGTTGCAATGATCCGCATTCAGGCACAAGAAAACGCCGAGGCCGCCGAGGCATCAATGGTCGAAGCTGTTCGCGCTGCCCTTCAAGCGGTTTCGCCTGACATCAAGTTTGTTTCAGTTGAATCTGTTGGTCCCAAAGTCTCGGGTGAGCTTATTCAAAGCGCTGCACTTGCTGTTCTGGCCGCTATCGCTGCAGTTCTGTTCTACATTTGGCTTAGGTTTGAATGGCAGTTTGCCGTCGGCGCTGTCACAGCCCTGATCCACGACGTCCTTTTGACGATAGGCGTGTTCTCTGTCCTTCAGATCAAATTCGACCTCGCAATCATTGCGGCGCTCTTAACGATTGTTGGTTATTCGTTGAACGACACGGTCGTGGTGTTTGACCGCGTACGCGAAAACCTGCGCAAATATAAGAAACTCGCCCTTGCGGACGTTCTAAACCTTTCGATTAACGAAACTCTGGCCCGTACAGTGATGACCTCTGTCACCACCCTACTCGCGTTGATTTCGCTGTTCGTACTTGGTGGCGACGTGATCCGTGGCTTTGTCTTTGCGATGATTTGGGGCGTTTTGGTCGGAACATACAGTTCGATCTTCATCGCCTCTGGAGTTCTTTTGCGCTTAGGCGTCTCCCGCGATTGGAGCAAATCGGACAAAAAAGCAGGCACTCAATTTTCCAACATTGATGCCTGATGGAACTGAACGAAATCTCCTATTCTAGTGCCACGCCGATAGACGGTTATGGCCCAGGGTTTTTTCGCATTGGCGGTGATGCCCTGCACGGCCCCGTTTGTCTGACGCTGAACGCCGCGACTAAGTGGGAAGGTCTGGATGACCTCAGCATCGTGGATCTTTTAAAAGGCAAAGTGGACATCGTGCTGGTCGGAACCGGCGCAAACATGTTGCCGGTTCCTGCCCCTCTGCGCATGGCGTTTGAAAAAGCAGATATCGGCGTCGAACCAATGACGTCGCCATCGGCCTGCCGAACCTACAACGTTCTGCTTGCCGAGGGGCGACGCGTCGCTGCCGCACTTATTCCAGTTTAGCCCAAAACCAAATTCCGCTTTCGCAATATGTTCAGCTCGGATATTGCAGTTATATGGCAATGCATGTTGAAAATCTGGCCGTTTCCCGAGGCGGCATTTTGATCCTCGAAGGTATCGATTTTCAGCTTTCTGCTGGTCAGGCGCTGGTTTTGCGCGGTCCAAATGGGTCTGGAAAAACCACCCTTTTGCGCACATTGGCGGGTCTGCAACCGATTGCCGATGGCAAGATAACATACGATATCGACAGCGTTGCCTATGCCGCCCACTCGGACGGGCTTAAGCAAATGCTTACCGTACGAGAAAATCTTGAGTTTTGGTCGAGTGTCTTTGGCACCGGCAATATAGACGAAGCGGTCGAGGCTTTCTTTCTTGGCCCCCTATTGACGCGGATGGCTGGTGCCCTTTCAGCCGGACAAAAGCGGAGGCTTGGATTAGCACGCCTTCTGGTGACGGGACGCCCAATCTGGGTATTAGACGAACCCACCGTTTCGCTAGACGTTGAGGCCGTGGCGCGTTTCGGCGAAACGATTAAAACACATCTGCAAAGCGGCGGTTCTGCGTTGATTGCCACGCATATCGATTTGGGTATTCCGGCGGATATCTTGGACGTCACCCCATTCAAAGCCAAACGGCCCTCGCTTCCACAATTAGACGGTGCGTTCCAATGATCGCTCTGCTTGTTCGTGACATGCGTCTTGCTGTGCGCGCTGGCGGAGGATTTGGTTTGGGCCTCGCCTTCTTCCTGATCGTTTGCATTCTCGTGCCGTTTTCCGTTGGGCCACAGTCTCAGCTGCTTGCGTCAATTGCACCCGGTGTACTCTGGCTTGGGGCCTTGCTTGCTTGCCTTCTATCATTGGACCGTGTGTTCGCTTTAGATTTTGAGGACGGAAGCCTTGATCTATTAGCATCTGCACCCCTACCGATGGAAGGCGTGGTGTCCATGAAGGCCCTCACACATTGGCTGACAACCGGATTGCCTTTGGTCGTCGCTGCGCCTGCGTTGGGCATCCTGCTAAGCCTTCCGACGCAAGGTTTCATGTGGCTGTTTTTGTCATTGCTGCTGGGAACGCCGGCGCTTTCCGTCATCGGCACTTTTGGCGCCGCCCTAACCGTTGGCCTTAAACGCGGCGGCCTGTTGCTTTCGATCCTCGTCCTTCCACTCTATGTGCCAACCCTGATATTCGGGGCGGAACTTGCCCGACGTGGCGCCGCAGGTATGGACACACAGACCCCGCTTCTTATGCTTGCCGGAATAACATTTGCGACAATAGCGCTATTGCCCATCGCATCTTCGGCAGTAATACGTATCAATCTGCGCTAACACGCCAGGGAGAATAACCGATATGAGCACACGTCGATCTCTGTGGGAATATGCCAACCCACGCAAATTCATGGGGCTTTCGGGCGCCATACTGCCTTGGGTCGCCGTATCCGGCGGGGTGTTGTTGGTCATCGGCTTGATCTGGGGCTTCTTCTTCACGCCCGCAGATTATCGCCAAGGTGCGACGGTCAAAATCATTTACCTCCATGTCCCCTCAGCTTTGATGGCGATCAATGCTTGGTTCATGATGCTGGTCGCGTCACTCATTTGGCTGATCCGCCGACATCACGTTAGCGCGCTTGCCGCCAAAGCCGCCGCCCCTGTGGGGGTTGCCATGACGATCATTGCATTGGTAACCGGCGCAATTTGGGGTCAACCAATGTGGGGCACGTGGTGGGTCTGGGATCCGCGCTTAACGTCGTTCTTGATCCTGTTTCTGTTTTATCTCGGCTACATTGCCCTGTGGTCCGCCATTGAAAACGACGACACCGCTGCCGACCTCGCCTCAATCCTATGCATCGTAGGCTCAGTATTCGCGATGCTATCACGTTATGCGGTCAATTTCTGGAACCAAGGCCTGCATCAGGGGGCTTCGCTATCTCTCGATAAAGAAGAAAACGTCGCGGACATTTTCTATCATCCGCTGCTTGTCAGTATGGTTGCCTTTGGATTGATCTTTTTGGCCTTGGTCCTTTTGCGGACCCGAACAGAAATCAGGGCACGCCAATTGCGTGCCTATCTCGCACGGGAGAGAATGCAATGATGGTGGATCTAGGCAAATATGCGGTTCCTGTTCTTTCGGCTTACGCGGTTTCGATTGCGATACTAACGTTACTGGTTTGGCAAAGCCTTGCGCGTGCCGCCAAAGTGAAGCGCGAGCTTGCAGAATACGAAAAGACACGAAAATCCGATGACTAAAATTAGCCCGCTAATGCTTGCTCCGCCGCTGATATTTGCGGCTCTTGCTGCCATGTTCTACGTTGGCATGTTCACAGGCAGTGGGCGTGACCTACCCTCAACTTTCATTGGCAAGCCTGCGCCGCCTGTGATCGAAGATGCCTTGGGTAGTTATCCTAGCGTGACCGCAGAGTCTCTGACGGGTCACAAAGTCACAATAGTAAACTTTTGGGCAAGCTGGTGCCCACCGTGCCGCGCAGAACACCCCAAGCTGTTAGAACTAGCAGATCAAGGCATTCACATCGTCGGCATAAACTTCAATGACCGTTCTGCAGACGCATTGAAATATCTAAGCGATGACGGCAATCCGTTCGCAGCGGTCGCCTATGACCCAACCGGACGCACATCATTCGACTGGGGTGTCTCTGCTCCGCCCGAAACGTTCATTCTGGATGAACAAGGCAATGTGGTCTTTAAGTTTATCGGTCCACTCGTCGGCGATGACTACGACCAACGCTTTGCACCAGAACTAGAAAAGGTGTTGGCCCAGTAGAGGCTAACCCAATATCCCAAGCCAAACCCAAGCTGTGATCACGCAGAGAGCTGTCGAAAGTAACACGGATGAGGCCGCGACTCGACGTGCGCGACCGTACATGTCAGCGAACAAGTAGGCATTAATGCCTGGCGCCATAGCCGAGGTAATAACCATTGACCGGAACGCAGGCTTAGACAATCCAGTAAAGCTGCCGAGTGTGTAAACGATGACAGGATGCAGAATTAAGGATATACAGCAAACCATTGCGATAATACGAAAATCACCCTCAGGTCGGTAACGATAGAGAATTCCGCCAAGCCCGAACAATGCCGTTGGCAACGCGGTTCGCACGATCAAATCAATCGCATCAGTAACAGGTACTGGCAACGACACAGTGCTAACGTTCACAGCAACGCCAGCCAATATCCCGAGTATCAGCGCATTTTTAAACATCGCGCTGGCGACCTTTGATACGAGGACGCGAAAACCTGCGCCTTTCGCTTTGATAATCTCCATCGTGGTAATGCCGACCCCGTAACAAACCGGCGCGTGAAACGCGATAATTGCGTAGTTGGCGGATAGGTTATCTGGTCCGAATGCACGCTCTGAGATTGGCAATCCAAGCAACACGGAATTAGAAAACAAGCAGGCAAAACCTATCGCAACGCTATCTTCCCAATCGCGCTTGAATAGGAACCGAGATCCAATAATACCCGCCGCAAAACACAAGACAGCGCCGGTGTAAAAACTAATCAATAGAGCGGGTTGAAATCCGTCTCCTAGATCAAGCGTTGAGATCGCGCGGAACAATAGAAACGGGATCGCGATTTTCTGCGCAAATCCCATCAATGCGTTTATCGTGACTTCTGAAACAAGGCGTTGCCAGACCGCGACATATCCAAAGCCAACCACCAGAAAAACGGGAAGAATGATTTCGATAAGGTCAAGCATTAAGGATGGGTAGGATAGCGCAACACCATTCCGTCAAAGGCCGGTTGAATGTGGTCCGGAGTTTCGGCCAGTATCGTTTCGTAGTCCAAATCAATGTGCATATTCGTCAGTACGGCTGTTTTGGGTGCCGCGCGCTCAATCCATTCGAGGCTTTTTTCCAAATGAGCATGTGTCGGATGCGGTGATCGTCTGAGCGCGTCCAAAATCCAGCACTCTAGCCCCTCAAGCTTGTCCCAAGCGTCAGCATAAATCTCGGCCACATCCGGCATGTAAGCCACGTTATTCACCCGCAACCCAAGTGCATCAATAGACCCGTGATTAACCTTGATAGGGTCTAAGGTGACAACGCCCCCCGCCCCTTCAACAGATATCGGACCGGATATCGTGTTCATCTCTAAGATTGGCGGATAAGGCGAGCCCTTGGGTTGCACAAAAGCATATCCAAACCTAGACAAAAGCGCGTCTTGCGTCGCCCCATCAGCCCAGACCTGCAGCCGTTTGCGGGTATTGAAAACGATCTGCCTTAGATCATCCAATCCGTGTACGTGGTCCGCGTGGGCGTGGGTGTAAACCACACCGTCGAGTTCTCCGACGCCTGCGTCGACCAATTGCGCCCGCATGTCAGGGCCGCTGTCGATCAAAACACGGGTCGTTCCATCGTTACCGTCTTGCTCAATAAGCAACGAACAACGTTGGCGGCGGTTCTTAGGGTTGTTCGGGTCACAATCCCCCCAGTTCCCACCAAGGCGCGGCACGCCGCCCGAGGATCCGCAACCAAGGATTTGAAACCTGATTTCACCCATCAAGCGGCGGCCCGATATTCTGCAACTTTCCAGAACAACCTATCAAAGTTCTGTTGGGTTTGCGCCGCAAAATCCGGCCAGTCCATATTGAACACACCTGCCCCAACTTGGGCCGTGTGGACCGAATATGACGGCTCATTGCGTTTGCCGCGAAACGGCGGCGGGGCCAGATACGGCGCATCGGTTTCGACCAATATCCGCTCAATTTGTGCAGTTGCGAAGATATCACGAAGCTCTTGCGACTTTGGAAACGCTGCAATGCCCGACATTGAAAGATAAAACCCGAGATCAAGCGCCGCTTTTGCCAATTCAGCCGAGGACGAAAAGCAGTGCATCACGCAGCTATAAGCGCCATTCTTATGCTCTTCACTCAATATCCGCGCCATATCATCGTCTGCATCCCGCGAGTGGATGATCAGTGGCAAACCTGTTTCACGCGCAGCGGCGATATGATTGCGAAGGCTTTCTTGCTGGATCGCTTTGCTATCCGCTGTGTAATGATAGTCGAGACCAGTTTCACCGATACCCACGAACTTGGGATGGTTGGTCAGCGCAATCAGCTCATCCACAGAAACCAGCGGCTCAGCCGCCGCGCTCATCGGGTGGGTTCCGGCGGCAAAAAACACCGAGGGAAACTCTTCGGCTATCGCCTTCACCTGATCTAACTGGCGTAGCTTGGTGCAAATCGTAACCATACGGGTCACGCCTGCGGCTTCTGCTCGCGCGACAATCTCGGCGCGGTTTTCGTCAAAATCTGGAAAATCCAAATGGCAGTGGCTGTCGGTAATTTGAATGTCGGTGCTCATGTCGTCCTTGTGAAGACGTATCAGCCTTCAATCGTTTGCTGGATCTTGAAAACGGTATCTAGGATGAGCGCGGCAGGGTCAAGGTTGACTGCCAACCCGTGCTGGTTTCGCTCGCTGATTTCCTGCGCAGTGGCGGCCCATCTTCTGGCCGAGGCCACATCTGGGCAAATACGCATAAACAACTCATTTTCACCGACGATCACTTCCTGCCCTTCGCCGCCTACAACACCAGCACGCGCGACACGCGCCATGACAACGTCAATAAGCGTGAACAACAACGCGCGGCGCTCTTCGCTGCCCCGCCCTACGGCAATTTCAGCCAAAAGGATCGCCTGTTGCCGGTCGAACCTTGGCATGGTTTTCAAGATGCCGAGGATTGCGCGGTAAATCTTCATGCCGTCAAGGTTAGTAAGGCGCACCGCATCCCCAACAGAACCCTCGGCCAATACAACAAGGCCCAGGCTACCCTCAGATAACTCCAGCCCAACTTGCATCAATGCTTGGGACATATCCTCAAGCCCCAGTTTGGGTAGACGCAATTCGCGGCAGCGCGATCGCACGGTAGGCAGCAAGCGTGAGGGCTGGTGGCAAACAAGCAGTAAGGTCGTCTTTTCGGGTGGCTCTTCGAGCACCTTCAACAAAGCATTGGCCGCTGAGGTGTTCATTTCATCTGCCGCGTCAATGATCACAGCGCGCCGCCCCCCGTCCGCGGAACTAAGCGCGAAAAAGTTCTTTAGCTTTCTGACTTCATCTACAGTGATGACAGACCGCAAACGCTTGGTCTTTTCGTCATATCCACGCCGCAGCACAAACAAGCCACCCGCTGATCCAGCCCGCATCCTGCGCACAACCGGATGTTCTGGCGAAACGTCCAACGTCTCGGGTGCGACAGGTGCATCGCCAAACAATCCACCGCTTTCTTCAACGGAGGTCGCCAGCAAAAAACGCGCGATACGCCATGATAACGTAGCCTTGCCCACGCCTTTGGGACCGGTAATCAGCCAGGCGTGATGCAATCGTCCCTGATTATACGCTTCAAGGAACTTCGTCTCGGCGTTGTCTTGCCCCAACAAGCGTTCTGTTTCTGAAGGGTGGAGCGCGCCCTCGATACGGTCAGGTTCAGGCAGTTGGCCGTCGCTCATCGCAAGCGGTCCTGCACAATTGCTTGAATGCTGGTTTGAACTTCATCTATCGCGCGGTTTCCGTCGATAACCACGATGCGATCCGGGTTTTGTGCCGCGAGGTCAAGAAAGCCCTGGCGCATACGGCGCTGCATATCCACGCCAAAACCCTCAAACCGTTCTTCACCGCCTTGACGACCAAGCGCACGTCCAAGTCCAACATCGGGATCCATATCCACGAGAACGGTTAGATCAGGCTCTTGGCCAATTACCAGCGCATGAAGATCATCCACCATATTTCCGAGCGCGGCACGGCCTAAGCCTTGGTAAATCCGCGATGAATCCGCGAACCGGTCTGAGATCACAACTTCACCACGCGCTAACGCTGGTCGAATTGTGCGCTCAAGATGATCACGACGGGCAGCGGTGAACAACAGAAGTTCAGTCTCAGCCGACCAACGATCAGCCTCGCCTTCAAGTACCATCTGGCGGATTTGCTCTGCACCCGGCGAACCACCAGGTTCACGCGTCAAAACAACCTGACGTCCAGCGCCGATCAACCACTCTGACAACAAGCGTGCCTGCGTCGACTTTCCGGACCCGTCGATGCCTTCGAAACTTATAAATGTTCCGCTCACTGTGGGGCTGCGCCTTCGTTCAAGCTGCGCAACAAAACCTCAGCCGAGGTACGCAGACGCGGAATAAATCCAGCCATACCAACATCCCTGTCAGCAACGAGCGGAGTTCGAGAATCCTCAATGCCTTCGCGCGCAATCACAAGCGTCCCAAGTTCTTGCCCCTTCTTGATCGGTGCTTGAACTGGGCCACTGTATTCAACCCGTGCATTTAGTTGATCGGGAAGAGGGATCGGCAAAAGAACCCGAATATCCTGGGCAGCCGTCAAACCAACGCTTGCAGCGCTGCCCATCCAAACATCGGCCTGCGCGAGTACGGTGCCTTCATCAGCCACCTTACGCTCTACGAACTGGCGGAAAGACCAATTCACGACCTTTTCGGATTCGGTGGCGCGTTCAGTAGTCGATGTCATTCCAGACAGAACAAAGATCACGCGACGATCACCTTGAACCGCACTACCAACCAGCCCATATCCCGCTTCTTGGGTATGGCCGGTTTTCAAACCATCCGCCCCGATCCCCAATCCCAAAAGAGGGTTTCGGTTACGTGAGTTCGCGGGCGCGCGGCCATCAAACCCGAATTCTTTTTCGGAAAACAAAGAATAATACTGCGGGAATTTATTGATCAATCTTTCGGTCAACGTCGCCAAATCACGCACACTCATCCGATGCCCAGCAGCTGGCCAGCCGTTGGAATTCGCAAAAGTCGAGTTTTTCATACCGATCTGTCGCGCGCGTTCAGTCATAAACCGCGCAAAGCCTTCCTCGGTTCCATCAGGTGACAGCGCCTCTGCGATAACGACACAGGCGTCGTTCCCCGATAGCACTATGATCCCGCGGATAAGGTCTTCGACGGCTACGCGATCAGTGGTGTCCAAAAACATCGTTGAGCCACCATAACTCATTGCTTGTTTTGAAACCGGTAGCTTTTGGCTTAGTGTCAGGCGGCCTTCTTCCAAGGCTTCAAACGCAACCAACAACGTCATCAACTTCGACATCGAGGCCGGAGGAAGTGGCGTGTCGGCATTCCGCTCTAGCAAAACCGTGCCAGTTTCAAAATCAACAACGATGGCCGCGCGCGCATTCAATTGCAGCGCATTGGCTGCGATTGGAAAAACCAAAAGCATGCACGTCAGTAATTTAGCCAGAAACGAAATACGCATCCGCGAACCCTTTCTCGCGTACTTTACTAAGTAGCGCCCGCCGTTCTGTTTCATTCGCAGCTGGTCCTACAAGAACGCGCCAAAAGGTTTTGTCCTGTGCTTTGTATTCTTTGACCGTCGGAACAATGCCGTCTGTGCGCATCGCCGTAGCAGTATTGCGGGCATTGGCCTCGACACCAAAAATACCGATTTGGATATAGGGTTTCTTAAGCGTCGATACTTGGGCCGGCGCAATGGGCTCTGGCTCTGGTGTTGCAACAAGGGCAATTGGTTGCTCAATCGGGCGCGTTTCCGGTGCTTGAGAGCCAGCTTGGCCCGGCTCCTCAATCGCTTCCGCGACCAGTTCGGTTAGGTCAGGAACCGGTGTAGTCGTAGGTTCGGGATTCGTGGCAGGTGCTAATTCTAGCTCACGCTTACACAACGCAGTCACGCTCAGTTCGATCGGCTGGCCCGCGACCATTTCCAGTGCAACGGCCGCGTCCGAGGATACTTGCAGCCTTGGCCCAGGTACCGCGCGCTCACGGATAAACAATGATCCGATAACGAATTTACCATTGGCAGTGTTGCGGATGATAACCTGTTCAGGATCCAATGTATCTGGATGCGCAACCCAGATACCGCCTAGGGATGGTCGCCCGTCCCAAAGTCCGGTCTCAAGCGCGTAAAAAACCTCAGGGGCTTCAACTTCCTGCTCAATCACCGTCACCGTCGTTTCTTGAGGAGTGCCCGATGGCTGAAGAAATGTCGTCAACTGTTGGGGATCTTCGCAAGCGGACAAGAAAAACGTTGCCCCCAATACTGCCATCCCAGCAGATTTATAAACCTGAATAACCATACCCTGCCCTGTTTTGTCTGCTTTGCGTCGCTTTTTTCCGACACCCTATTCAGGCGCAGTTTAACCATGCGCAATGAACAAGGGAAGCATCCGCTTGGTGCAAATTCGAATTGGCACCATTTCGCCAACTATTTCTGCACAAAACCTAAATCTTCTACTTTAAGAATCAAACAATAACCGCTAACTCACTCCACGTCGGAGGAGTGGCAGAGTGGTTGAATGCACCGGTCTTGAAAACCGACGAGGGTTAACGCCCTCCGTGGGTTCGAATCCCACCTCCTCCGCCATCACCCCCGTATGACCATATAGATCATATAAAAAAGGGGTTTTGTCGTTAGCGTCGAATGCCTTACCACACACGCTTACCACACACGTTTGCCACATACGCTGCACCCAAGGGTGATTCTGATCTCGGATTCACATCGAAAAATCTGCTGAAAGGGAATCCACCCGCTAAAATCTTGAGAGGCCCACGGAGTTTTTCTTATCTCATTGAAAGACTTGAGGGCGTCCCCTTGCAGTACGGGGGGGGAGGTAGAAGCAGGAAACGCCCTCAGAGCGGTTACCAACCATGCATCTTCTACGCTGTCTTGCAGTCTTTGGATCACTGGCGGCAACGGTCGATCATGCCAAACACTAGTGGACGATAAGAATGGAGGGATTTCCTACGTATCGAACCGTCGCTGATTCATTCGCAGGTCAACCCCTCCAAGTAAGCGAGTACTCGTTACGCTTAGAGAGCGAAGTGGTATTTCCGCCCTTACAGATAAGAGTATCCAAAAACTTTTTTCCATCAACTGATCAAAGGTACAGATGGGTTGTTCAAAGGTATCGTAGGAGGCCCCTCAGGCCCTAAATAGCCGAACCCTGCCAGAGCCTGAGTTCATCCTCACAAAGGCCCTCTAGAGAGGCTCTCTGTGGCTCTGGTAATGCGTTGTCAGTTGCAGCTCTTCTATTGAGATAGATCAGTGCGCAGGATCTTATCTGACTGGTAGTATTCCGTACTTGCAAGATGGCTTTGGCTTTGTGAACATGTCCTGAGCAATAAGGATCACCAATGGAGCGAGAATATCGCTATGGCAAATTGTACAAATTGCAATGAGAAGATTGGCTTTTTCAGTAACGCTAGCGGGGGAATGTGTGAAGAGTGCGGCTTGCGGTATGCAAAGAGCCAGTCAGGAACTGATTTTAAAAATCGAACCAACAGCGCAGAAAAGAGACAGGCAGTAGAAGCAATCCTTCTGACAACCGAAACAGCACCTAACCTAAATATCACAAAACGCATTGAGATAGTTTCCGCTGAATGTGCCTTTGGCATGAACATCTTCAAAGACCTGTTTGCTGGCGTAAGAGACATCGTTGGTGGTCGTTCTGAGGCGGTTCAGAAAACTATGAGGGATTCTCGTAAGACTGCTCTCTACGAACTCAAGAAAGAAGCCTACGAGGTCGGTGCTAATGCTGTCGTTGGTGTTGACCTTGATTATGTTGAACTCTCAAATGCAGGTTCCATGGTGATGCTGGTGGCGTCTGGAACTGCCGTAAGGATTGAAGAATGATTAAACGGGCCATAGCCACACTAGCACTTACACTCTCGCTAGATTCATCAGCCGTTCATGCACAGGAGAGTAACTGTGATGGCTGAGTGTAAGGATTGTGGGAAGAAGCTAGGCTTTCTGGACACTGGTGTTGGCGGCTTATGCACAAATTGTGCGTTTCTAAGTTCGATTACGCCTGAAGACGCAGAGCGCATGGAAAAGGCAGAAATAAATCGCCAATTTGAGATAGAGCAATCTGATGCTGCTCAAGCCCTCATAAACTCCATCACAATCACTACCGAAGCTGTACCAAATCTCAAAATCACCAAAAGAATTGACGTGATCTCGGCCCAAGCTGCTTTTGAGATAAATAACTTTAGGGATATGTTCGTGGGCTTCATGAACCCAGTCAAAGGTCGCGCCAACGAGCTAGAGAAACAGCTGGATGACTTGAAGGTTAAAAGCACTCAAAAGCTAAAAGCCAAAGCGCATGAAGTTGGTGCAAATGCCGTGGTGGCGGTTGATCTGGATTTATCGACGGTTACAATCGGGAGTATTAGCATGATGATGATGATGGCTTCTGGAACTGCTGTTGTGATTGAGGGAGATTAAGGTGAAATCTCTATGGGGCTGACCCAGATAACGCGAAAAAGGTGTTATCATGGGAAGCATGCGGAAGAGTCGCTTAAGTAAGTATAAACAGGGTCGCCTGGTCGAGCATTTTGTTGCCGGAACCACGGCTCGAACTGCGGCCAGTTTATGTG
>JAQWQJ010000081.1 GCA_029244725.1 Paracoccaceae bacterium | reverse complement strand
CAAGACCAAGCAACAGAATGGCTCTGGACTTACAACAATGAACGACCCAACATGGGCATCGGCGGCATCACACCCGCTATGAAACTGAAAACAGCCGCGTGAATTCTACGGCTGGACCCCATTAAAAATGGGAGGATTACCGGATTTGTACCAATTATTGGCAGGTTTATCCATTACCCAACGATATAAACTTCGACATAAGTGTGAGGATCATTGAGAAAGAGGGTACCATGAACTTGAAAACCAAAGTCGGTATTGTAGGTGGAGGACCGTCCGGACTGATGCTCAGTCAACTTCTTGATTTGAAGGGTATCGACAATATCGTTTTAGAAAAGCACAGCAAAGAGTACGTTCTTGGTCGTATTCGGGCTGGTGTCCTTGAGCAAGGCTTTGCCAAATTGATGCGTGAAGCTGAATGTGGTGAGAGGATGGATGCGGAAGGCGAGATCCACGACGGTTTTTATATCGCTGAAAATGGCATTAAACATCGTGTTGATCTTGCGAGCCATACAAATGGCAAATCAGTTGTCGTTTATGGGCAGACCGAGCTGACACGTGATCTTTATGAGGCACGCGCTAAAAGGAACGGAAAGGTCATTCACAACGTTGATGACGTTAAGCTTCACGATCTTAAGTCCAAAACACCCCATATAACTTACCGGAGCGGGGATGACATAATCCGCATCGATTGTGACTATATTATTGGCGCGGATGGATTCCATGGTGTCAGTCGAAAGTCCATTCCAAGCAATGTTTTACGCGAATTCGAAAAGGTATATCCGTTTGGTTGGTTGGGTGTTTTAAGCCACACCAAGCCAGTGTCGCCAGAGTTGATCTATGCTAAAAGTGAACGCGGTTTCGCGTTGTGCTCACTTCGCAGCCAAACCTTAAGCCGGTATTACCTTCAGGTACCTTTGACTGACGACGTAAAAGATTGGTCGGATGATGCGTTTTGGGAAGAGCTTAAACAGCGGCTGCCAGATGAAATCGCTGATGTGTTGGAAACGGGTCCTTCGATTGAGAAAAGCATCGCGCCATTGCGCAGTTTCGTCGCCGAGCCTATGCGTTATGGCAATCTCTTCCTTGCAGGTGACGCTGCCCACATATTTCCCCCAACCGGTGCGCGTGGACTAAATTCGGCGGCTAGCGACATTTACTATCTCTATCACGCTCTGCTCAATCATTATAATGATGGCGACGATACCGGGCTTGAAAAGTATAGTGAAACGGCGTTGGCACGGATTTGGAAAGCTCAGAGATTTAGCTGGTGGATGACCACGCTTTTGCATAATTTTCCCGACAGCATCGAGTATGATAAAAAGCTCCAGAAAACAGATATGGAGTACCTGTTCTCATCCGAAGCGGCCCTTACGTCATTGGCTGAAAACTACGTCGGATTGCCTTTTTGAGACTGGAAGTTGAGGACCTAGAGCAGGCGAGCACTGGACCTTCATATCAACAATAGCATTCAGGGCCCGCCCATTGGGCGGTTGAATACCGATCACCGTGTGCCCAACCGACAGGCAGGATTTTATCAATCCTATCAATAGTTTCCTGTGACAAATTCAGATCCCCGCCTTTGGCCAATTCACGTAAGTGATCGATACTACGCGTACCCGGAATTGCGTGAACATGTTCACTTCGCTGCAAAATCCAGGCAATGGCCAGCGAAGCCGACGGAACGCCCAAGTCTGAAGCTAGCGAACGAAATTTGGCATTATAGACCAAATTAGCGCTGAGATTCGGTTCAATGAAACGCGGATTTCCTTTGAGGAATGATAACTTCGAAACGGTCTCGGCTTGATGTGGACGATCAGTTAGCAGTCCTCTGCCGACAGGCGAAAATGCGACAAGCGACGCTCCAATTTCTTCACAAACTTGGATCAAGCCGAGCTCGGGCAATCGGGTCGATAACGAGTATTCGGACTGCACGGCTGCAACAGGATGAACCGCATGAGCACGCTTTACGGATGACGGAGCGATCTCAGACCAACCAACGGCCTTGACCTTACCTTCCTTTACAAAGCTGGCCATGGTTTCAGCAACGTCTTCAATCTCGAAACGCGGATCGCGACGATGAACATAGTATAGGTCCACAGCCTCGACACCAAGACGAGTAAGGCTGCCTTCAAGCGATGAGCGCATGTGATCGGGGTCGTTGTTGAAGCGCTGTTCTGGGTTGGCCGTTATGCCAACCTTAGTGGCAATTTGAAATGGCTTGTTGCCGCCTCTGCGCCTTAGCCACTGCCCGATGACAGTTTCAGATCGACCCATGCCGTAGGCATCGGACGTATCAATATGCGTAATTCCCATCTCAGCGCATTCATCAAGAATAGCCGTCGATCCTTCATCAGTGGCAGGGCCATAAAAATTGGTGAACGACATAGCACCATAGCCAACGGCACTAACAATTGGTCCACTGTTGCCAAGTTTGCGAATTTTCATCAATTTTATATCCTATTGGGCCATCCATATAACGATAAAACACGAAGCAGGTATGAATAAATAGGCATTGTTAAACAAGCGTGTCTAAGTCGAATAATCGAGAGTCCCAATATTTTAAAATTCTTGACTTCGATGATTGCTTGCGAGACCTGATAACCCGTCTAAATGAGCGTTCAGTCCTTAATTGAGTTAATGTGACAATGCGTTTGAGGTCAGCGCCGCGATCCAACTGGCCCGCCTTGGCGGCGAACTCAATCTATTCCTAAAAGGTGCCGTTGGAGACGCTTCCAACCCCGATCCCAATCTCATCAAAACTCTGTTTGATGCGCGTCGTCGCCTACGAACCTATACACGTGATGCTTCAACGAACCTTTCGAAGATTGCAACGAACGACTACACTAACATCGCTGACGTCTCGCGATCGCTACAACTTGCTTACCTGGCACCGGAATTGATCGGGGCCATTCTTGATGGTCGTCAGTCACCGGAAATAACTTCGACCAAATTAGAGCGTCTGGATAAATTACCACTTCTTTGGGAAGAACAACAGGCACTTCTAGGCTGAAGCTCGACTCATTTACAGCAACCACTCTTCAAATGATGCACGAAAAATTTAGTTTGGACATGCACTGAGACGTTTGTGGATCGCCGTCTGATATTGCTCGGAACTGCGAGTCTCAGCACCAAACTATTGGTCTGGATACCAAAACATACCCTCTAACTGGCGGAAAATACGCGGTACTGTTGAGTTAAGGAAATGGCGGTGAACAGAACAGGACTTTCTGGTTGTATGCAAAGTCTCAAGCTAGCCAGTCTGCCCCTGAAACTTAATGTTAACAGGAAAAATACAGGGAAAAATCATCGAATTCGCCGAATACTGAGCGTATGAAGATGCAGCCAGTTATAAAACATGGCTCATCGAGCAAATTCCCTTAGAAAATTACCAGAGAAATAATTGTGACTAACAGGGAAAAAATGCCAGATTACAGGGAAGTGGAGGGCGATTTGGGCTGTATTCCCTCCATTACGACGCCAATTTTCCCGGTTGGCAGGATATTCGTCGAAGTTTACTCGCCACAATATATCAGAAAAGTACTTCGATACTCTGCGAGATGACATGACGCCGCTGTGGTCGAACGAACTTATAAACCGCTTCCTTCATATTCGAAGTATCGGTTGCAATAATCGCGGAATAAGCGAAGCGAAACGCAGTGGCGTGTCAGTAGCAGCAAGGCAGATACATGGGGCACCCATTCCAGCGATCGGTGTGTGTTCCAATGATTGATCAGCAATCTCAATGTCGCCGACTTCAAATCGACCTGTTTCGTCATGGAAGCTGCCTTGAAGTACCAGAGTTAGCTCTAGTCCATTGTGGCTATGATCAGGAACAGCCTGACCTGGTGGAATGTACAACAACCGAACAGAGCCATCAGGGCCCGACGATAAAATCGACTGGCGTGTGCCCATGCCTAGCCGTTTCCAACGCGGAGGTTTTCCTTTTAGCGCTTCCATTACAGGACCAGGATAAGCACCCGACCTTTGATATGTTTTTTGAGCCTCGAATGGCTCATCCAAAAGATCAAGAAGCCCGGCTTTTAATCCTTCGGAAACGAGCTCCGTTTCGCTAGTTTCCAAAAAAGTGCCACCAACAGTTTGATGGGCTTCATAGGAAGCTCGGCATTCCAAACAAAGTGAAATGTGAGCCGCCACGACGACAGAATAGGGCTGCGATAGGTTGCCAGATGCATAGGCGGCAATCAGCGAGTCTGGTGTGTGATGGGTTATTGCGGACATTTTATCGCAACTCCTTTAATTCATGGCGCAAACGCTCAAGACCCAATCGAATACGGGATTTGATAGTTCCAAGTGGAACACCAGTTTGTGCACTTATTTGTTGATGCGAAAGGTCGCCCATGTAGGCCCTTTCAATCATTTCGCGTTGATCTGGTTTGAGACGCGATAACGCTTGTCTAAGTTGACTTGCTTCTTGCTCTACCGCGAGTATTTGACCTGCGTCGGGCTCGTTTGCGGGATCTTCGGCAAGTTCCTCAGGGACTGGGCGATTTTCTTTTCGGATAACATCAATTTTTCGATTTCGAGCAATCTGATAAATCCAAGTAGAAACTTGAGCGCGATTGGGATCGAACTGTTCGGCTTTACGCCAAACAGTCAACATGACTTCCTGAACGATCTCTTCAGCTTGTCCTGAACCGACGCCGGAACGCATCATGAAGCCTTTTAAACGCGGCGCAAAATGATCGAACAATTGAGCGAAAGCTGCTCTGTCCCGATTGTCACGAACTGCTATAATAAAAGCGGTTTGATCTGAGATTTTGTTGGTTTGCGTCACGCTGGAATACCCGTTTGGCCGCGCCAAAACTGCGCGTCCGTCTATTTGAGTGGTATCAAGATAAGCTGTCAACATACCTCTACTACGTTCCCTCAAAAAAAACGGATCAATAATGATCTAGTTTTTCTTTCGATGCGTAATCTCTCCATAAAACAAGTTGGAGTTCAAATGTCCCTAGATACCGTTTCTACCCACCCTCAGCGGATCGCCATTATCGGTGGCGGCATATCTGGGCTCGCTTCAGCGTATCTGTTGTCGCCTCACAACTCAGTGACTTTGTTTGAAGAAGCACCAACATTGGGTGGACATGCGCGTACTGTTTTGGCTGGACGAAACGGTGACCAGCCCGTTGATACCGGCTTCATAGTATTCAATTACGCAAACTATCCTCATTTGACGCGAATGTTCAAAGATCTCGATGTACCGGTCGTGAAAAGTGACATGAGCTTTGGGGCGTCAATAAACGACGGCCAAATAGAATATGGGCTAGGAAACATTCAGGCACTAGCAGCTCAAAAACGAAATCTTTTGCGTCCTGGTTTTGCTCGTATGCTGCGAGATATTGTTCGCTTCAACGCCAAGGCTGAGGCGTTAGCCACAGACGATAGCGCGACTATCGGAGAGCTTATGGCTGATTTGAAGCTGGGTGACTGGTTTCAGCGCTACTATTTATTGCCGTTGTGCGGGGCGATCTGGTCGACACCGCCAGCAGAAATTCGCAGCTTCCCTGCGAGAGCCTTGGTGCAGTTTTTTCGGAACCACGCACTACTAAGCTCGTCCGGTCAACATCAATGGTGGACTGTTGATGGAGGTAGTATTGAATACGTTCGACGTTTGAAACATTGTTTGCTTGGCCGTGGTGTCGCGATCCGAACTTCATCCGAGGTGCACTCTGTCACTCGGAACGGGCAGCAAAGCGAAGTTCACTCGTCCGCTGGACCACAAGAGCCCTTTGATCACGTTATTTTTGCGTGTCATTCTGACCAAGCTCTGCGGCTTCTTGAAAAGCCGACAGCGCCTGAAACCGAGGCACTTTCGGCAATTCGATTTCAAGACAACAACATGGTTCTGCACCGAGACACGAACCAAATGCCCAAGCGCCGTTCGGTTTGGTCTAGCTGGGTCTACAAAGCCGACACTACAAAACCTGAGCCTAGCATCGGTGTTTCTTACTGGATGAACCGATTGCAGAACATCCCTGAAAACGACCCGTTGTTCGTTACTCTGAACCCGTCAGAGCCCGTGCCAGACCATTTGGTTTATGACACAAAAACCTTTCGCCACCCGGTGTTTGACGGCCGCGCTCTTGATGCTCAAAAAAAATTGGCGAGCATACAAGGCCACAATAATACGTGGTTCGCCGGAGCTTACACACGTCACGGGTTCCATGAAGATGGGTTTGCCAGTGCTGCGCGTGTAACTCGCTTAATCGAACGGCAATTCGCGTGATGCATGTTCCTGAACATATTGCGGGTGTAACGACGCATACCCGTCGAGGTGCGATCAAAAACGCATTTAGTTACACTGTCGATTTTGTATTGATCGACCCGGAGGCACCTAACACTGGCCCCATTTTGTTTTCACGCAACCGCTTTAATCTTTTTAGTGTCTACGATCGCGATCACGGTGGTCCGCTTAAGAAAGGGCATGGAGCAAGCTGGGCGCGTGCGGTACTGGCAGAACATGGCTTAGAGGGTCAAAATCTGAAGGTTTTGCTGCTAACTCAGCCTAGTTTCTTGGGCTATACATTTAACCCCGTCAGCTTTTGGCTTGTGATGGAGGAAGACGTGCTTGTGGCTGCTATAGCCGAGGTCTCCACGCCATTTGGCGACAGGCATTCTTACCTTTGCAGCAGTGCCGAATTTGCGCCAATCAGCCATAACACGCGCATCACAGCTCCTAAAGCGTTGCATGTTTCTCCTTTTCAGGAAGTGGCCGGAAAGTACGCGTTTAGCTTTGACATTCGACCTGATCGGATCGCAATCCGCATCTTTCATCAAAACATGGAAGAAGGTTTGGTTGCCACTCTGGCAGGACCTCGGGCGACTTTGACCAATATGGCGCTGATTAAATCTACCTTACGCCGACCGCTCGGCGCCATGCGTACAGTTGCTCTGATCTATTGGCAGGCTTTGCGGTTGAAACTCAAGGGCGCGCAATATCGTAGCCGCCCAGCCCCCCCAAAGACAGAGGTTTCCTAATGCTTTTTCTAACGAAACGCGTGAAGCAAGATTTTCTAGACACTTGCGAACAAATACAAAACGGAAGCTTGATATTGCGCACGCCGGAAGGTGAAGTTTTCAATTTTGGAAATGGAAATCCGGTTGCAGAAATGCGCATAAACGACTGGTCAGTCGTAACGTCAATCGCCTCGCGTGGCGATATCGGTTTGGGAGAAACATATGTTGCGGGGCTTTGGGACACGCACTCGATCGAGCAATTAACGATCGTTGCCCTCAACAATCTCGAGAGATTTAGCGGTTATGCGTACGCAAGTTTTTGGCAGAGATTAAAATTTCGTGTCGTAAACCGGCTTATGCGTACCAACTCTCGCAAGGGAGCTGTGCGAAATATCCGTTCACACTATGACGTTGGCAATGAATTCTACCAACTTTGGTTGGACGAAAGCATGACATATTCGTCGGCGATGTTTGCTCCGGGGGATGATGACTTGGGCAGGGGGCAGAACCGGAAGTATGATCGGGTTCTGAACCAGATAGGATCCGCAGAAAGAATTCTCGAAATAGGCTGTGGTTGGGGTGGATTTGCCGAACGAGCGGCCGAAAATGGTCGCCATGTAACGGGTCTGACGATCTCGCCGAGTCAAAAGGGGTATGCCGACGCTCGTCTTGATGGGCGTGCAGATATTCTATTGCAGGATTACCGCGCTAGCAGTGGAACATTTGACAGCATTGTTTCAATCGAAATGATCGAAGCGGTTGGTCAAGACTATTGGCCAACTTACTTCGCCACCTTGAAGTCACGGCTTGCCGAAAACGGGCGTGCCGTTATTCAGGCGATAACCGTACCGGACGATTACTTCGAAACGTACAGGCGTAGCTCGGACTATATCCGACACTACACATTTCCTGGGGGCATGTTGCTTTCAGATTCAGTGATATCCAACCAAGCAAAACAGGCCGGTTTGGTTGTCACCAATAGCCACGCATTTGGTCAAGATTACGCTCGGACGTGCTCAAATTGGAGCGATCGCATGCTGCAGCAGGCTGACCGCATCAGGAACCTTGGATATGGTGAGGGCTTTTTGCGTAATTGGCAGTTCTATTTAGGAATTTGCGCGGCCTCATTCTCGGTTGGCCAAACTGATGTGGTTCAGGTGGAGATTACACATGCCTGAGCCTGAGTTGATTTGGATTATAGGGGCCAGCGATGGAATCGGCGCAGCCGTTGCTAGAGCGTGGGCAAAGCTTGGAGCGCGGCTTATTCTTTCGGCCAGATCCACAGAAAAACTGCAGTCATTGGCAACCGAACTTGGGCCGGAACATGTTGTTTTGCCGCTGGATATTGGAACGCGATCAAGCGTCGATGAAGTTACAGCGAAAATTGCCGAAATCGGGCCCCTTTCAAGGGTTCTGCATTTTGCAGCGCTGTATGATCCTGGAAAAGTTGAAGAGCTTGATCCAGTTATGGCTGCCAAGATCGTAACAACAAATTTGACAGGTAGCTTTCACGTGGCCCAAGTCGCGCCTTTACTATTAATTAAAGACGGGCAGCTGGCTTTTTGTGGATCAGTCGCAGGTTACATTGGCTTGCCACAAGGCCAAATTTATTCGGCTACTAAGGCCGGCGTTATTAACTTGGCAGAGTCTTTACGATCCGAGTTAGCCGGGCAGGTAGATGTACGTTTAGTAAGCCCGGGCTTTGTTGACACACGGCTAACCCAGCGAAACAGATTTCGAATGCCGGGATTGGTTACAACTGAAATGGCAGCGCAGGCGATCTTGAAAGGGTTGCTGACGCGCAAATTTGAAATCCACTTCCCTAAGCGCCTAACACTACCATTAAAGCTATTGCGGATTGCACCCTATTGGATTTCGCTGCCACTCACGCAAAGGCTGACGCGATGAAAAGTCACCTATTCTGTCTGGTCAAGTCAATCGAGCCGCAACACCCTTTTCGATCCCAAATTAACTCAACGCTTTATGGCTTTGTGCCAATCGCTCACACATGAAAGAATTCTGCACATGAATATCCTCATTCTCTACGTTGTAACTGTTTTTGTGTTCCTCGCATCAGATGTGGTTGGACTGCGTTTTTTGGTTAAACCAGTTTTTGATCGCCACATTGATCATTTGTTCGCTGATCCATTTCGCACAGCTCCAGCCATTGTTTTCTACCTAGCGTATGTTGCTGGTATTTTGTGGTTTGTCTCTTTGCCGGCGATGCGGTCGGGGGATCTTCTTTCGGCCTTAACAAGCGGTGCAATTCTTGGGCTGATGGCTTACGGAACCTATGAACTTACTAACTATGCAACCTTGCGAGATTGGTCACTTGAACAAGTTTTCGTCGACACCATTTGGGGTGGCGTCCTTACCGGTTTTTCTGCATGGGCCGGAGTATTGATAATGCGCTCAATTGGATGACGAGAATTCGTTTGCTATGTTTGGGTCCGTGCTAAAGGCTCCCTTAGAAGCAGATCTCATCACGCGATTAATCCGGCGTAGCCTGTTTTGAGATCTCTTTTCTAAGAGAGCTTTTCGCAATTGATGACGGGGATTTTTGGCTCAAAAGGCAGTGAGAGAAAATTGTTGTGTGACAATCATTTTAGGGGCTGACCCAGATAACTAGTTCAAATACTTCTTAACCCATTGTCTTAGCTGTGATAATTGCACTGACGGGTCACTGTTGTTAAAACGCCACTCACATTCCTTCAAATATAGTCCAAATTGGGCCTTTGGAACAC
>JAQWQJ010000051.1 GCA_029244725.1 Paracoccaceae bacterium | reverse complement strand
TTTTCATTTCCGGGCGCGCGAATACCCGGGCAATACTCAAACATCCCGCCCTCGTCTGCGCGGCGTGTCATCAGACTAACGATGAATTCATTGGCATCAAAATGCCATCCCAGCACGTTTCCTTCATCCATCGAATTGATGATCAACCCACGCATCGGATCGGCGAACTGATAGATTTCTTCCGCTGACAGGCAGGCGGCGATGAATGCAATCAGATGCGGGTTGCTGTAGATTTGTTGGATCAAGCCATCCGTCGGGATCAGGTCGCGGGTCACGCTGCCGCTGGTGGTGCGGTGGGCACGGCCACGAGGGTGATCTGTCGGAAAACTGTCATCTGGGCCAGACCCATAAGGAGTATACTCTTCACTGCTGTACAAGGCGAGCGGTGAAAGGGCGGTGGTCTCAAACGCGAGCGCGGCATGGGCTGCTGGCCGGATGAAGCCGGACAGCCGTGCACAGCCGTCCATTTCCAGCCCCGCGCGCGCCTGTGCGATCATCTCTAGCAGCACGTCAGAGTCGGGCTGATCCAGTGGATACCGATCTGTGTCGATGATGTTCATGCCATCGCGCGGCATCGTTTCGATTGCTGCATCTCGTTTGTTATTCAAGGCCATACCGAATCCCTACTTTTCTGGAGCTGTGTCGTTTCAGGGAAGGTAACGCTTGACTGTTGCTTTAAACAATTTCAAAATACTCAACGAAAAATTGAAATGGATTCAATTATGTCGCGCTACCTCTCTCTTCGACATTTTGAGATGCTGGTCTCTGTTGCGCGCTGTTCATCAATGGCTGAGGCTGCGCGTTCGCTGCTCATTACACCCTCTGCATTGACCCACCGCCTTAGCGAGGCGGAAAGGCGACTGGGTGTGCAGCTTTATGAAAAGCAGGGGCGCAACCTGCGGCCAACGCAGGCGGGGCGCATTCTGACCCAGACCGCAGAGCGTATTTTGGAGGATATCGAGCAATCCGAGCGCGTCGCGATCTCTTCAAGCGAAGGGATCCGGCATGTGGTCCGGCTGTCTGTCGCGGTCTATGCTGCTTTCCACTGGTTGCCAAATTTCTTGCCGTGGTTTCGCAAGACACATCCGGGCATTGAGATTGAGATAGAAACGGAGGGCGCTCAGAGCCCCTTCGACACATTTTTCAAGGGCCAGATTGATCTGGTGATCTCGCCTGACTCAGTATTGCCGGGACAGTTGGATGCGGTTGACCTCTTCGAAGATGAACTGGTTGCAGTTGTGCCGTTAGGCCATGCGCTCGCAAAAAGGAAATATGTCAATGGCAACGACTTTCTGAACGATCCGTTTTTGACATACTCACTTGTACGACAGCCCGGTTACGAGACCGATCGCATCTGGACACCGGAAAATGTGCTGCCTGCACGCGAAGAAAACATTGGCTCTGTTGAAGCAATCTGCGAGCTTGTGAAAGCGGGCTTTGGTATCTCCATCTTGAGCCATTGGGCTATCCATCCGCAGTTTCAATCAGGCAAGCTGGTTCCAGTTCGCGCCACGCCAGACGGGTTAGGGATCACTTGGCGTGCCATAACTAAATCAGGTTTAGGAAGCGATGCGCCGGAAGCCATTTTGTCCAAAGCCTTAGCGGACTGGTTTCACAACAACCCGCCCTACGGCATTCGTGCCTAGGCCGTGAACCCAAGGAGTTTAGACTGTGTAAGTGGAAACCTGCATGAGACTGACAAATCAGCCTCGTGATGTTTGCGACTGACACACCACGGCGTCTTTCGTTGCGTTAAGGCATTTTTAGTGATCAAGCAGCTAAAAAAGCGGTACCGAAACGCCAGCAACAAGCGTAAATACCGCGAGCGACTTAGTTCATGAGCTCTTTTGATGGTGCTGTCAGACGAATGCGAACTCTCGCATCAGATTGCTAGCGCAGCCTAAATCTATGCGCTCAATAATTGACGCCACTCGGCGAGAGCAGCGGTACGGTTTAGCTTGAAATTGGTGCGTGAATAGAGATGCAGTTACCAAACAAAACTAATTCCAGATGAATCTACGCCGCTAACACTAAAGGGCCAGCCTCCAAAGCACGGGACCCATGATCCGGGGTCCATGGTCCTGCACCCTTCGGCTTAGCTGTAGCGATTGGGCACCGTAACCCCCTGCCGTTGAGCCACGGACCACAGCCCGAGCAAAACCATCCAACGCCAGCTGTGCACAGGTGACAGTGAAGGCGGAAGTGGGTGGGTGCTTTACTATCCGTGGACCGTGGCTCTTGATCCCCAGTCCACAGACCCAAGCAAGATAGTCTAGGAACCCCGGGCCAGGTTTTATGTAGCAAAATGGGGAGTGTTTTGTCATTCGGCATGGTTACAAATTAGCCCTGCCCGCTTCAAGCAAGTTTACTCTGACAAAGCCATTGTAATACATCACTGCCAATCGGATGATTTCAGGTGAAGTCTTGAAGTATTTGAAGGGAGAACATGTTGTCATTTACCAAAAATAGGGATCAACCGCGAAA
>JAQWQJ010000110.1 GCA_029244725.1 Paracoccaceae bacterium | reverse complement strand
CCCACACTTTAGATATCCATAGTGTTATCTTTTTCCCATTTTGAGAAGTGGGACGTGAATGCGTTCCATTCTTGCATTTTCATTTTGAGGTATGCGGCTGAGAATTCTTCGCCCATTGCTGTTTTGAGTGTTTTGTCTTTGTCGTATTCGCGCATGGCGTCGAGCATGTTGAGGGGTAATTTTGGGGCGCCTCGGACTTTATGACCGTCGGCGTACATGTCGATATCGTGGCGTTTACCGGGGTCCGCTTTTGTGCGGATGCCCGATAGGCCTGCGGCGATGATGATAGCTTGAAGAAGGTATGGGTTCACAGCGCCATCTGGAAGACGCAACTCAAAGCGGCCGGGGCCGGGGACGCGCACCATGTGGGTGCGGTTGTTGCCTGTCCATGTGACGGTGTTGGGGGCCCATGTTGCGCCAGAGCTGGTGCGGGGCGCGTTGATACGCTTGTAGCTGTTGACTGTCGGGTTGGTGATCGCCGCCAAAGCAGAGGCATGCTTCATGATACCGCCCAAGAAGTGCTTGCCGCGCTCAGAAAGGCCAACCTCGCCGGTCGGTCCATCGCCAGAACCGGCAAAGACGTTCACTTTTGAGGCCGCACCTGGGGCATCCCAGACCGAGATATGCGCGTGACATCCATTGCCCGTCAAACCTTCGATCGGCTTTGGCATGAAGGTCGCGCGATAGCCGTGCTTTTCAGCGACGGTTTTGGTCATGAACTTAAAGAAGCTGTGCTTGTCGGCCGTGGCCAAAGCATCGTCAAAGTCCCAGTTCATTTCCCACTGGCCATTGGCGTCTTCGTGATCGTTCTGATACGCGCCCCAGCCAAGTTCCAGCATGTAGTCGCTGATCTCGCGGATGACATCGAGACGACGCATAAAGGCCTGCTGGTCGTAGCATGGCTTTTCAGCCGTATCGAACGGATCCGAGATTTGATCGCCGGCGGGTGTCAGCAAAAAGAACTCGGCCTCGATGCCGGTTTTAACATGCATGCCTTCTTCGGCAGCTTCCGCAATCAGACGGCGCAAAACATTGCGCGGCGCTTGCTCAACGGGCTTGCCCTCCATGACGCAATTGCCTGGAACCCAAGCGATTTCCTTGTTCCAAGGCAGAATAATCACCGCCTCAGGATCAGGAACAGCCAACATATCAGGATGCGCAGGGGTGAGATCCAACCACGTCGCAAAACCCGCAAATCCAGCGCCGTCTTCTTGCATGTCTGCAATCGCTCTTGCCGGAACCAGTTTCGCGCGCTGACCTCCAAAGAGATCAGTGAAGGATATCATGAAGTACTTTACGCCGTTGTCTTCAGCGAATTTTGCTAAATCTGTCGCCATTTTTTTCCCTGTCGTTTTTTGTGTTAAAAAGGCGTGGCCGTTCGCGGGCCACGCCTTGATTTATTAATACCCTGATCCGGGTTTGCCCGGATACCAGTCGGTGCCCGCCAATGGAACTTTGGCCATAGCCGCCGCTTCCATCGTCAGGGCCACCAGATCTTCGGGCTCAAGATTGTGCAGGTGGTTCTTGCCGCAAGCCCGCGCGATGGTTTGCGCCTCAAGCGTCATCACCTTGAGATAATTGCGCAGACGGCGCCCACCTTCTATTGGATCAAAGCGTTTCATCAACTCTGGATCCTGCGTGGTGATACCGGCAGGGTCTTGGCCTTCGTGCCAATCGTCATATGCCCCCGTCGTGCTGCCAAGCGCATTATACTCAGCTTCCCATTTCGGGTCATTGTCGCCAAGCGCAATCAAGGCCGCTGTGCCAATTGCAACTGCATCCGCACCAAGCGCCATAGCCTTGGCCACGTCAGCCCCCGAACGGATACCACCCGACAAAATCAGCTGAACCTTGCGGTGCATGCCCAGATCCTGGAGCGCTTTGACCGCAGGACGAATGATCGCGAGTGTTGGTTGGCCAACATGTTCGATAAACACATCCTGCGTCGCGGCCGTGCCGCCTTGCATGCCATCAAGCACAATCGCGTCCGCGCCCGCTTTGACAGCCAAAGTGGTGTCATAATAGGGGCGGGCCCCCGCAACTTTGATGTAGATCGGTACTTTCCAACCGGTGATTTCACGCAGCTCAAGGATCTTGATTTCAAGATCATCCGGACCCGTCCAATCAGGGTGACGACACGCCGAACGCTGATCGATGCCCTTTGGCAGGTTGCGCATCTCTGCAACACGGTCGCTGATTTTTTGGCCCAGCAACATGCCGCCGCCTCCGGGCTTGGCGCCCTGACCAACAACAACCTCAATCGCATCCGCTTTGCGCAGATCGTCCGGGTTCATGCCATACCGAGACGGAAGATACTGATAGACCAGCTTTGAGGAATGTCCGCGCTCTTCTGGCGTCATGCCCCCGTCACCGGTGGTTGTCGACGTTCCAGCTGCGTCCGCGCCACGCCCCAAGGCCTCTTTTGCGGGACCTGACAACGCGCCAAAGCTCATGCCCGCGATTGTGATCGGAATATCCAGCTCAATCGGGTTCTTGGCAAAGCGTGTGCCGATGGTAACGCTGGTGTCACATTTCTCGCGGTAGCCCTCAAGCGGGTAGCGAGAGATCGAAGCCCCCATGAACAGCAGATCGTCAAAGCTTGGCACTTTGCGTTTCGCACCACCCCCACGGATATCATAGATACCCGTCGCAGCCGCACGACGAATGTCGCTGTTGATGTCGTTGGTAAAGGTCGCAGACTGGCGAGGCGTCGTGTGCGGAATACCTTTTGCGTCGTGTGTTTTCATGGTCAGGATCCCTTAATACGCAGCCGCGTTATCAACATCAAAGTTATAGAGATTACGGGCCGAGCCGTAGCGGGTGAACTCTTCCGGATTGGCGTCGCACCCTGCTTCCGCCAATAG
The DNA here is from genome assembly GCA_029244725.1 of Paracoccaceae bacterium. Lineage (GTDB taxonomy): Bacteria > Pseudomonadota > Alphaproteobacteria > Rhodobacterales > Rhodobacteraceae > JASMHC01. Next base: position 9,198 of record JAQWQJ010000110.1, on the reverse strand, counting down.
CTCTGTCAGAATCTCGATATGCTCAGGGCGCATCTCTTTCTTTTCGCAATCAGCCCCAAGGCTTTTAACCTCACCACGCACAAACAGGCGCGCCTCATAACAGCTGTCGCCCAACGCGTCGCCCGCATCACCGCACACAACCAGATTGCCCGACTGCGCCATAAACGCGGACATATGGCCAATGTTGCCGTGCACAACGATGTTGATACCCTTCATCGAGATGCCACAGCGCGAAGACGCATTGCCCTTGATGACCAACAGGCCGCCATGACCCGTTGCACCAGCATATTGACTGGCATCCCCCTCGATGACGACCTTGCCGCTCATCATGTTCTCAGCAACACCCGGACCAGCCGAGCCCTTGATGTTCACAGTCGCCTGCTTGTTCATGCCCGCACAATAATAGCCCGTCGAGCCCTTCACAGTGACCTCAATCGGCGCATCCAGCCCACACGCAATCGCATGCGCACCTTTGGGATTATCAATCTCCCATGCCGTTTGGTTCGTGTCGCTGGACTGCTCATGCAGCATCGCGTTCAAATCGCGCAGGCCAATTTCTTGTAAATCAACGTTTTGCATTATCAGGCGGCCTTTTCCGAAGTGGTTTCGTCTGAAGTGTGGTTCCAGAAGTAAACGGTCGCAGGCTCAGGTTCCCAAACACGTGCATCCTCAATGCCAGGCAGGTTCACCAACGCGCGGTACTCAGACCCAAACGCAACATACTGGTCCGTTTCCGCCATAACCGCCGGCTTGCAAGCAATCGGATCACGCACAACACCAAACCCGTCCTTCGTGCCAACCACAAAGGTAAAGAACCCATCAAGATCATCCAGAGAGCTTTGAAGCGCCTCACCCAAAGTCGCGCCATTCTGCATCTGCCATGTCAGATACGCAGCCCCAACTTCCGTGTCGTTCTCAGTCTCAATATGAATGCCCTCACGACGCAGCTTACGGCGCAGTGAATTGTGGTTAGACAGCGAACCATTGTGTACCAAACACTGGTCATCACCGGTGTTAAACGGATGCGCGCCCATCGTCGTTACCGCAGATTCAGTCGCCATCCGCGTGTGACCGATTCCATGGCTGCCCGACATCTTTTCTACTTTAAAGCGCGCCGCCACATCCCGGGGCAGGCCAACCTCTTTGTAAATCTCAAGCCTGTCACCGCGACTCATCAAGCGAACTTCCGGCGCAATCTCCGCCAAAACAGCCCGACATCGCGCCGTCACACCCAGCGGGATTTCCAGCACCGCATGCGTGCTTTCAATCTCAATCGATACCTCACAAGCAAGCGCCTTAGACAGCGCCCCCTGAAGACCGTCATACGACGCCTCAGGCGTGTCAGACTGAACCGTCAACTTCGTCTTACCACTTTTTTCTTCACTATAAATCGCAATGCCAGCACTGTCAGGACCACGATCCGTCATCGTGATCAACATATCCGTCAACATATCCCCCAAACGAGGCTCAAGAGACTTGTCCTTGAGGAATAACCCCACAATTCCACACATAGTAAATTCCCTAAAATATCAGCCCAACATCAGGGCAATAATCGAATCTAACGCTAACACCAATCAATCAACCCAACAACTCCTAGGAAACTAATTTTCACCATAGGCAAAAAAGACCAGGAAATATGACTATTCCATGCTTCTTTTGCGCTTAAGGCGATCAAACGAATTGTTTGCCTAATGTCCAAGTGCTTCTAACAGGGGGTTAATACCGTGGAAGAACAATTAGCAGAGCTGGCGGCAAAAATCGCAGAGCTTGAGGCAGCTGCCGGTGGTGCAGCCGTCACGAACACGATGTTTGCCGAAACATTCTACTATCTAACAATTCCGCTCATGATCATCATTCATGCCGGATTTTTGGCGTATGAGATGGGCGCATCCCGTCTTAAGAACGTCCTAAGCTCGGGTGTTAAAAACATCCTTGCATTCGCATTTATGATCCCGACCTTCTACTTCTTTGGTTGGTGGGTCTATTGGGGTTTCCCAACAGGTTTTCCAGGTGATCCGGGCCCAGCGGGCATTTCGGGCATCGAATACGCGAATGCTATTGCACTCGGTTGGGGCGATTCAGCCCAATACATGGGTCCAAATATTGCTGACCAAGCGTCCGGTGTATTCTTTGGCGCGTTTGCATTGTTCGCAGCTACGACAGCATCAATCATGTCTGGTGCCGTAATCGAACGCATCCAGACGGTAGGCTTTATCATTCTTGCAGTCGTACTAGGCTCATTTGCTTGGGTCGTCGCGGCGGCTTGGGGATGGCACGCAGATGGTTGGATGGTCACTCAGTGGGGCGTTCACGACTTTGGCGCTGCTGGTCTGGTACACGCGGTTGCGGGCTTCTTCGCACTTGGTGTCCTGATCAACCTTGGACCACGTATCGGCAAGTTCAACGCTGATGGCACTGCAAATCACATTGCAGGTCACAACATGCCTTTGACCGTAACTGGACTAATGCTAATCATCGTAGGCTTCTTTGGCTTCCTGATGGCTTGTGTGATTGTTCCTGGTGAAGGTTGGAGCTGGTTTGCTGACAAGCCTTCGACGATCTACGGAACACCGATCACACTGTCTGCCCTCGCTTTCAACATTTTGATGGCAGTTGCAGGTGGTATCATCGGCGCATGGGTTATCACGCGTGATCCGTTCTGGATGATGTCTGGTGCGCTTGCGGGTATTATCTCCACCGCCTCTGGTTTGGATATCTACTTCCCAGCTTTGACGTTCATCATCGCATTTTCCGCTGGTCTCATCCTTAAGTTTTGTGCTGATTGGCTTGAAAAGCGTGGCATCGACGATGCTGTTGGTGCGGTCACCGTGCACGGTACGATCGGTCTTTACGGCGTGATCATGCTGGGTGTTTGGGGCTCTGGTTTCCCTGCACTTCAAGGCGCGGCTGGTGATGCACCAACGATCTCACTGATTGGTCAAATTATCGGTGCTGTCGTGTTCTTCCTTTGTGGTTTTGTACCTGGATATGTCGTGTCCTACATCTTGAAGATGTTTGGCATGCTACGTGTCCGTGAAGGCGCAGAGATCGCAGGTATGGACGCAGTGAAAGTACCAGCTGAGGGTTATCCTGAGTGGGGCGCCAATGCACCGAACGCAGCTGAATAACATAGGAAAAGGAGAATCAAATGTTTCCATATGAACAAGCATCTTGGGACGTCGTCGATGGCGCAATGTTCCAGCTTTGGGGCACGTCTATGCCCGGCTTCTTTACCTTCGCTGCGATGGTAATCTGTGTGCTGGTCCTCGTTGTAGGTCAGCGCTCAGAGACTGAGAAAGCAAAGCGTTTCGACTAAGTTAACATCTTAGAAACTATCTTTGGGGCCGCATTCGTGTGGCCCCAATTTATTTCGGCAAGTAATTTGATGGAAAATATTTGCCTGACAGGAAAAAAAGTTCTCTGACAGTGTTGATTTATTGACTGCAATCATAGTCAATGCAATTGACTGCAATCATAGTCAATGCATTAGAAGAATATCGTGAATGGGAGAGAGACTAATGGCAATTTTGTGGAGAACGTCTGCACTGGCACACCGTCATGCGGAAATCGGCGGCGAACTTGAGGATTGGAATGGCATGGGAACCGCTTGGTTCTACGACCAAACGCCTGAGCGCGCCAAAGCAGATTATGAAGCGATCCGAACCAAAGCTGGTCTTATGGATGTGTCTGGACTGAAGAAAGTGCATCTATCCGGCGCGGATGCGGCTTACGTCATCGACCGTGTTACCACGCGAAACGTTGAGAAGATCGCACCTGGTCGCTCGACCTACGCGTCGATCCTTAACAGCGAAGGCAAGTTCGTTGATGACTGCATTATCTATCACATCGCGGTGAATTCATGGATGGTCGTACATGGTACTGGCACAGGTATGGAACAATTGGCGTCAGTGGCAGCCGGTAAAAACTGTTCTATGATCTTTGACGACGACCTTCACGACATGTCGCTTCAAGGTCCGGTTGCTGTTGATTTACTCGCCGCAGAAATTCCTGCAATACGCGAATTGGCCTATTTCGGCTTAATGCAGACACGCCTATTTGGTCGCGATGTCATGATTTCGCGCACTGGTTACACAGGTGAGCGCGGCTATGAAATCTTTTGCCGTGGCAAAGATGCGACCCATGTTTGGGACAGCATTCTTGAGGCTGGCAAAGACAAGGGCGTACGTCCAACGCAGTTCAGCACTCTCGATATGCTTCGCATTGAAAGCTATCTGTTGTTCTATCCGGGCGACAATTCAGAAACCTTCCCATTCGAAGACGAAACATGCGGTGATACCCTTTGGGAGTTGGGCCTGGATTTCACAGTGTCCCCTGGCAAAGAGGGCTTTATCGGCTCAGAGAACCATTATGCATCCAAAGGGAAGGAACGCTTTAAGATCTACGGCGTTCAGCTTTCGGACAGCATGGAGCAGATGGAAATGTTCGCGCGCGTCTTGTGCGACGGCGAAGATGTCGGCGTCATAACCTATGGCTTGTCTTCTGAATTGAACGGTTACAGTGTTGCGATTGCACGACTTGCACCGAGTGCAGCGAAAGCTGGAACCAAACTGACTATTCGCCAACCAAATGGAACTGAATTGGCAGCAACGGCAGAAGAGATGCCGTTTTATGACAAGGACAAGTCCATTCGCGCCGCGAAAGGTTAATTCAATAACGGGCGAAAGGGCGTTGGTCCTTTCGCCAAATAACCGTTCGGGAAAATAGATGTCTAATTTTGAATTTCCATCAAGTATTGTTAGCCGCCCTGTGTACGGAACATTCGAGGCGCGCCCAGGGCATTCTCACCTGTTTATCGCTGACGCAGAAGGTGCCGCGGCCATTCTTGATTTTGCCGGTTCTAACCAAAGTGTGATGGCAACCTCTCATATTATCTACATCCCTAAAGACTGTGGCGATAAGTACGTGAAGCAGTTGGAGGCATTGAACGCTTCGCAGCTTTATGTCGGTCCAACGTATCCGGCAGCTATGTCGCGAATTAATCATGTCTTAGCGAATGCACATATGGGGATACAAATTTACCTGTCTGGCACCGAAGGCTTGATGTCTGAGACACGCACGGCAGCCATGGCAGCCGGCGCTTCTCTGGACTCGATTCAGCTAGAACACCGCGGTTCTCTTAGTCGCAGAATGCAATGCGTTCACTGCAAAGGTATCACCGAAGACGTGATTACTGATCCTTACGTTTGTTCGCATTGCGGGCTCAATCTTTTTGTCCGCGACCATTACTCCGAGCGTTTGGGTGTCTTTCAAGGCGTTCGAGTAGACGCCGAAGATCACGGAAATGTCCCCGACGCAGTGGAGTTATACAAATGAGTGCTGGTGCTGAAAAAATAGCTGTAACAGTTTCAGAAAAAGTCGTGCTGAATGATCTGGTCACTCGTTTCCAGTTTAAACGAACTGATGGTGGCAGCTTTCCTGCGTTTTCTGGCGGAGCTCATACAGTGATTGAGATGAAGGATGGAGATATGACCCGCCTAAATCCTTACTCGCTGATGTCTAATCCGCTGACACCTGAATTTTACGAAGTATCTATTCGTCGAGATTCCGAGGGTCGTGGCGGCTCAATGTTCATGCACGACCAGGTCAACGTCGGCGACGAGATGGTTCTTAGCTATCCCGTCAACTTGTTCTCGTTGGATTTGCGTGCACGCAAGCAGCTGCTTATTGCCGGTGGCATTGGCATCACGCCATTTATTGCACAGATCAAACAGATGAGCCTTATGAGTGGCAACTTTGAGCTTCATTATTCGGTTCGCACTAAATCGCTCGGGTCATACGTGGATGATCTAACGGATCAGCATCCAAACAACGTACATATTTACTATGACGATCAAGATCAGCAAATTGAGCTTGAACATTTGCTTAGCGGTCAACCTCTTGGAACACATGTTTACGTGTGTGGACCTAAGGGAATGATCAATTGGGTGCGCAGCACAGCTGAATCGCTTGGATGGCCAGAAAGCTCAATTCACTTTGAAGAGTTTCTTGCGCCACAGTCAGGCAAGCCGTTTTCAGCAACGCTAGCCAAATCGAACGTCACCGTAGATGTGGGTGAACATGAAAGCCTGTTGGAAGCTATCGAGCGGGCAGGGGTGGATGCGCCTTATCTCTGTCGTGGCGGTGCATGTGGCCAATGTGAAACCCGTGTGATTGAGCATGACGGCGACATTAAACACCACGATCATTGGCTTGAAGACGAAGAACGCGCCTGTGGCGATAAAATCATGCCATGTGTCAGCCGCTTTGAAGGCAAGACACTGGTTCTGGATCGCTAATCAGCGGGGAGAAATGCTATGACAATTCAATTCAACGACGAAACCTTCAAAGACGATTATACGTTCAAGAACTCGAAAGAGGCTCTTGCTCGGTTCCCGTTCCCATTCCACGAAGACAGTTACATGTATTCGGTCAATCTCGAACCTCATGTGACTAGCCGACCGGGCTCAGTGTACGAAATGGGTTTTGATGTCGACGAACACTATGTCTCTGAAATGCGTGACCGCGCCGAAGTCTTGGCACAAGACCCACTACGTTCGCAATCTTTGCCGCATATGACTTTGGCAGGCTGGGATTTTCTTGAACTTGTTATGGAAAACAAGTCCAAAGATTATCCCGATTTGTTTGAGCTTCATAAAGACGGTAATAAGTGGAGATGGATCAACAAGCCTTTGGGTATCGACGATACGTTTACATTCCTTGATGAAACGACGTTACCATACGGCCCGCTTGAATACATCGGCCGCCAAACCCAAGGCGACCATGTCCTGCTTGATCAACGCGAGGACAATCTTTGGGCAGATGCTGGCATCGTGACCACGCAAGCTGATTGGAGTCTTGATTTTGACATCGGAATGAATTTCTTCCAATGGCACGCCCCGGTCCCGCTTGCCGCTGAATTGGGCGTATTTAAACGTGCATTGAAGTTCCTGATGAACATACAGCTTGGCGCGCCCGCGCGTCGTCTAAATTGGACGATGACGGTCAACCCGCTGCTAGACACCAGCCCAGAAAACTATGCCGAGTGGGGCATCCAGAAAACTGAGATAACGCCCGAAACTATTGGTTCTAAACAACACCTTAGGGTCGAATTGCAGACACTATGGCGCCTGCCGAGATCAAATGCGCTGGTGTTTCCAATCCGCTGCTATCTGGCGTCGTTTGAGGATATTGCGACCGTTCCAAAATGGGGGCGTCGCCTTCACCGTGTCGTGCGTGATATTCCGGATGAATTGGCGACCTACAAAGGGTTCATCGACAACAAACCGCTGATGCTAGATTTCCTTAGCAAGTTCGACGATGGGCTTCCGACCTCAGACGGCATCTGGCCAGACATCGAAACTGAACCTCCGCTTCAGAAATAAGTTACCCCACTTAAGGTCGCTTCGCTTAGAGGCGGCCTTTAATTTTTCTGCGGATAGCTAATGATAGAGAGGTATCTTGCGGGGAGTTGTTTTAGGACTTCTGGACCGTGTGGGGAATCTGCGTCGAAGAACAGGGTGTCGCCGGGTTCTAGGGTGTAGATTTCGTTGCCGTGTCGGTAATCGACGACGCCTTCTAGCATGTAGATCGTCTCAATGCCGGCGTGCTGGAAGGTTGGGAAAATGTCGGATTCTTCTGACAGGGTGATCAAATAGGGCTCAACGATCACTTGGCTTGAGTTTGCGCCGATGTGTCCAAGAAGGTTGTACTGGTGATTGGCGCGGGTGCCTTCGCGTTCAAGCTGAACGCCTTCGCCAGATTTGGTGTGCACCGCGATGCGGTCTTCCTCAAAGCCCCGAAAGAACGATGTCATCGAAACATTAAGCGCGTCAGCAAGGGTCTGCAGGGTGGTTAACGAAGGCGACGTGTTGCCGTTTTCGATTTTGGAAAGCATGCCAATCGACAGGCCTGTCTTGTCGGATAATTCAGAGACGGTGATATTTTGGCTCTTGCGAAACGCCCGAATTTCGCGACCAATCGCGACCTCAAGAACTTTTTCCCGGTTTTCGCGTAATCGATGAGGGTTCTGCTGCAGAAGGCTTACGGACATTGGTCTCTTTCATCTTTTTGGGTACATTTTACCATATTTCCCGCAAGAGCAACTAGGTTTGCGCATCCCGTCCATTGCGCATAGGCTTCAATAAACTTTCCTGAAGTGAAACATATGCGCAGCAACGATAAGATAATTCGGCTAGGTTTTCTGATTTTCCCAGGCTTTCCGATGTCCTGCCTGACGTCGATGATCGAACCTCTGCGCGCGGCCAATGAGATAGCCGAAGAAACCGCGTTCAGCTGGGAAATCGTGTCCGAGACCGGCGATCGCGTGCAATCTAGTGCGGGCGTTTATTTTGATCCCGACCAGCGGTTAGAAACGGTTGAGGCAATTGATCTGTTGTTCCTGCTCAGCGCCCCGACAAGCCGATTTGCCAACCCCACGGTCTCAAACGGTGTGATCCGCAAACTGGCCCGCCACGGGGCCACGCTGGGCGCTGTCAGTGCAGGTGTTTTTCCATTGGCCCGTGCGGGATTGCTGGACGGGCATAAAGCGTCGATCCATTGGTGCTACAAAGCAGCGTTCGAGGCCGAGTTCCCCGACACCCATTCCACCGATGCAGTGCTTGCGCAGGACGGGCGGCGCACGACTGTGTCTGGCGCTTCTGCAGCGTTTGATCTGTCGTTGCACATGATTGAAGACAGGCTCGGGGCCGAAATCTCAACCGAAGTTGCGTGTTGGTTCCAGCACCCAATGGTGCGCGGCAAAGACACCACGCAGCGCGTGCCCACTGTCATGTCCGAAAGCACGAACGACATGTTGCCGACCACCGTCAGAAAATCTGTCGACATCTTTGCAAGTCATATTGAAGATCCGGTTAAAGTGGTTGATGTGGCCAGCATCGTGGGGGCATCTCCGCGGCATCTGGAGCGGATGTTCAAAAAGTCGACCGGCCAAAGCCCGCATCAATACTATCGATCCATGCGCATGAAAGCCGCGCGCCAAATGGCGCTCTATACCAATGCCAACATGACCGAGATCGCCATCGCAGTGGGCTACTCAACCGCGCCACCGATGATCCAAAACTACATCGCCGAATTCGGACTGCACCCCAACGAAGACCGCAAAAAGATCAACCTATTCCGCGTAAGAGACAACGCAGCTGTCCCAGCTTCCTAAGCAATAGACTTCGCGCAAGTGAGCAG
>JAQWQJ010000108.1 GCA_029244725.1 Paracoccaceae bacterium | reverse complement strand
CTCATCGTCCACTCCTCGGTGGTTACGATGAGCTACAAACCCTCTCTTAGCAAATACCGCTATTTGGTCCCATAGGCGCTGACGTCCGACACCCTCACTACCTAGAATCAATCCATTTAACATAAGATTGATTATGCGTTTGTCATCTGTGCCCGGGTGAATTCACAAACGAAGTGCAAATTTTGTACCAAGGTACTGAATTGCATGGAGTTAAATTATGAGCCGCTGTTACCCTCACCTGAGCTTGGATGAACGACGTAAGATTGCCAACTGGAGATATGCGAAGACGCCTGTGTCAGAGATCGCTGATCGGTTGTGTCGCGATACCTCGACAATCTATCGCGAGATCAAGCGGAACTCGGTGCGCTTTGATGATCAGCCTGAACTGAACGGCTATCATGCGTTGAATGCGCAAGATCTGTATGACGGCCGCCGCGCCATCCATCGCAAACTGATTCTGCACCCAGAAATCATGGCTGCTGTGCGCAGTGGTTTTGATGTGGGATGGTCGCCTGAACAGATCGCTGGCCGGATGCGATTAGAGCGTCATCCAATGCGGGTCAGTCACGAGACGATCTACCGATATGCGTACTCAAAAGACGGTCGTGCGGAGAAGTTCTATCAGCACCTACCGCGACACCGACGCAACCGCAGGCCACGTGGCATGCGCAAACAGCATGGAAGCCAGTTCCTTGATGAATTGGCCATTGCCCATCGTCCCAAAGACATCGCAGACCGCAACCAGTTTGGCCATTGGGAGTGTGATTTGGTCATGTTCCGCAAGGAATTTGGCAAGGCCAACGTCACCTCTTTGGTGGAACGTGTCACGCGCTATGCGGTCGTTCTGAAGAACCCTGACAGACAATCCAAACCTATCATGGATGGCCTCATTAACGGCCTGTCTGCTCTGCCTGCATATGCGCGCCAATCGATCACATTTGATCGGGGCACGGAGTTCAGTGCCTGGCAGCATATGAAAGACGGTATTGGCGCAGATCCATGGTTCTGCGATCCACGTTCACCGTGGCAAAAAGGAACGGTCGAAAACACCAACAACCGTTTGCGCCGCTACCTCCCTCGCAAGTCCGATCCTACTGCGTTCACAGATGAATATCTTAGATCGATCAGCGACCGCCTCAATGCGACGCCGCGCAAGTGTCTGGGGTATAAAACGCCCGCAGAGGTGTTTCGGGCAAAACTGATAGAAGGACAGCCATCAACGGGATAGACTGAAAATACAGAATTTGCACTTCAGCGCGAGTTCATCCCGCAAAGTTAGAATGTCCCACATCTGCAAAGTAGAAGTGTCACACTTCCCTGTTGATCAAGCAGGATTGGAGTGTGGCCGTGGGATTGATAATCATGAGCGAGCGCGAGCTGAACCGGATTGAAGTACTGAGCCAAGTGACCCGAGGCGCGATGACGGCTGTGACAGCGGCCAATGTGTTGGGATTGAGCCGACGACAAGTTCAGAGGTTGCTGAAGGATTTCCAGATCGATGGCCCCGCGGCGATCCGCCACAAAGCGCGCGGCCGCCGGTCGAACAACCGGATTGATCCTGCGGTACGAGAGTTTGCGGTGACACTGGTGCGCGAGAACTACAGCGACTTTGGCCCGACCTTTGCGGCCGAGAAGCTCGCCGAAGATCACGGCCTGAAGGTCTCACGCGAGACGCTGCGCAAGTGGATGCAGGGCGCCGGGATCTGGCTGTCTCGCAAGCAACGGCGCACATTCCATCAACCCCGTTTGCGCAGAGAGTGTCTGGGCGAACTCATTCAGATCGACGGGTCTGATCACCACTGGTTTGAAGATCGCGGGCCGCGATGCACCCTGCTCGTGTTCATTGATGATGCGACCAGTACGCTGATGCAACTGCGGTTTGTGACGTCTGAGAGCACGTTCAGCTACTTTGAAGCGCTGGATTTGTACCTTGCGGCGCACGGGAGGCCTGTCGCCTTTTATTCCGACAAGCACACCGTATTCCGCGTCGCCAATCAGTCGGCGAAGTCTGGGCACGGCATAACCCAGTTCGGGCGGGCGTTGAACGCGTTAAACATCGAGATTCTCTGTGCAAACAGCTCGCAGGCCAAAGGCCGCGTCGAACGCGCCAATCGCACGTTACAAGACCGTTTGGTCAAAGAACTCAGGCTTGCGGACGTCTCGGATATGGACGCCGCCAATGCGTTCTTGCCTGACTTCACCGAGCGCTATAACGCCAAGTTTGCAAAGGCCCCGCGCCGCGCTGACAACCTGCACAGGCCGATGAACATTGAACCCGATCGACTGCGAGATGTGTTCGCGCTCCAGGATGAACGGCTTGTTGGTGCGCAACTTGCGTTCTCTTACGAACGCCAACGGATCATCCTGGCCGAGAATGAGATCACACGCGGGCTGCCAGGCAAATATGTCGATACATTCGCCTTCCCGGATGGGCGATTTGAGGTCCGCTGGAAGGGTGTGTCGATCCCCTATTCCGTCTTCGACAAGGATCAGCGCGTCACTCATGCGGCCATCACCGAGAACAAACATCTCAGCGCGGTTCTGGAGCACATCAAAGCCGAACAGGACAAAGCGGCTCCAAAAAAACGCCGCGCCGGCAAGCAAGCAACGCGCTATCAACCCACCGGCAAACGCAACAACGGCTGGAACTCAAAGCTGGCTAAACGTGCAAAGAAACAAGCCGAGGCTGCCTCATCACACGCCGCGGAATAACCACGCCCGCATGGCTGTTCAGCGCTGCGATATCTGAGGTCTCCGCCCTGCCCAGCCATGCTTCCGCCAAACCAAGTGGGACATTTCTACTTTGCGGAACGATGGACATTTCAACTTGGTTGCAACATCATCATTAATATATTTTGCGTTGCAATAATATACTAACGGAGTCATGCTGCTTACACCCTACTCGATAGGATGCTTCACATGCTTCGCAAATTTCGAAAATACTCAATTGTCGCCGTACTTGCACTTTTTGGTTCGTCCGTAGTCCTTGCCAATCGTGTTCAGGCTCAAACGTATCAGATCGACTGCGCAATACTGTTGTGCCTCTCTGGCGGCTGGCCAGCATCAGTTCCATGTGCCCGTGCACGCGCCGAATTTATCCGCCGGATCACGCCTTGGCCCGTTGAACCGCCATTGCAGATTTGGCGTTGCCCGATGGGCGCATCGTATAATCCAGTTGCCCCGTCGGATAATCGAGGTCGTTTCTACGATATTTTGTTCACTAATCAGGATCGCCCGCGACCGCTTTTGTCGCCTGCAATCGAACCTCTGTCTTCTGAAAATGCCGTCTTAAATCTTGCCGGACCAAAGCCAAACCTGCTTCCGGAAGGATTTGCGCTCCAGTTGGTCCAAGACCGCGCTGACATCGACATCAGCGGCCCAGAATTCAACTTTGTACGCTCAATCCGCGTTTATGATGTCCTGATTGATGACGACCGAGACGACGGGGATTGCGATCGATATGCCAGTGTCCGGATCGGAACTTATGACACACAAGGAAGTTTCAGTTGGCATCGATCCAACAGGAGCGCCATTCCAACGGCATTCGGACGCACCAGTCATGGATGTTCCCTCTTCGCCAGAGCGGTGTTCGTGGAATGGCGAGACTATGTTGGCAACTATGGTTTCGAGCGGGTCGATTACTGACGGTTCGTAAGGTTTGTTAATTAACCTACGGCGACTTGCCCATCTTCTGACAAATCCATGGCGGTGCGGATATCATGATTTCCGCAACATCAGTCGTTCGATCAAAGTGCGGCGAATGGCTCGAAAGAGCCCCAATTTCCACATTGCTGCGAGGTAGCGAAAGTCTGCTATTCGAAAATGTTAAACTCGATACCGGCGAAAACCCTTACAAGAGACAGCCAACGCCAGTCGGGCAAACGACAACCCTAGCCTGCGTGGTTGTCATTCACTGCGTGCACGACAGTAAAATCGCGCCAACTCCCAATCATGGGATAAGTGCCGACGCTCGAATGGACATCACCTTAGCGGTTCTGCGCCATGTCCGTGACTGACTTTGCGTCACCCACGCCCGTAAGGGCCGCGATTGTGTCTTGGTTGGCCCGTGACAACATGCGCGCGGGGACATCGCTCGCAATAGCCTTGAGATCATTCAGGATCATGTCACCGATCAGTTGGCGGCCCTTGTCCACAGCCGCAGCGCGGTGGGGTGACAGGATCGCGGAGTGCGCCTGTCGTATCGCAGCATCTTTCGCGACGGGTTCAGCCGGAAAGACGTCGATGCAGGCGCGAATGCGGCCCGAGGCTAACCCCGCATCCAATGCCGTAAAATCAACCAGATGCGCGCGGCTAAGCACGATCAGCAAAGCATTTGATTTCAGAAGTGCGAGGCGCTCGGCATTCAGCAGATGATAGTTTTCCGAGGTCGGCGCTGCAGCAACGAACAGACATCGCGATTGCCTCAGCACGTTCTCCAACGGCGCAAGCTCTACCCCATGTGCCTCAGCGACCGACGCCGGCAGCCATGGGTCAAAGGCCCGACAGCGAGGCTGGAATGGCCCCATCAAGCGGGTCAGTTCCTGCGCAATCTGACCAAAGCCAACAAACCCAACATCTGCCCCATAGAGCGAAAAATCGGTATTGGGGCGGTCGGCAAGCCAATGTTCGTCCCCGCGCCGAAAGGCTTCGTGTTGATCGACCAGGCCACGTGCACCTGCAAGGGCCATGGCCAAGCCCATCTCGACGACGGATTAGCGAAACCCCGGCGCGCAGCTCAGGATTTCGCCCCCCGCGTCAAAGCAAGCGTTATAGTCGTTCGTATCCGGAAATGCGCCAGAGACTTCGATGATTGTCCGCAGCTGCGGGGCCTGCGCTAGCGTCTGTGCCGTGACCCGCGGTCTGGCCGAAATCAGGACCTCCGCATGTGGCAAAGCGGCGTCCAGACTGTCTTGAGGTATCGGGCCATCCTGCCCCCAGATCACATCATAAAATTCAAAGAGTTCAGATCGCACCGCCTCTGAGAACAGCTCATCCATACTACGCCAATCGGGATCAAGGATGAGGACGGGTTTGCTCATCTCGTTTCAGGAAAGATATGCGCTTGGTTGGGATCAAATTCGAAATGTGCAGCGGTGCCCGGTGCCAATATGGTGTCCTCGGCCAAAGCTGCAATCAGCTTGGCTCCTTCGGCGAGGCTGACGTCGATCACAGTTTCACTGCCAAGACGTTCGGTCAGGATGACCTTGCCGTGGAGTTTGCCAGAGGCCTGATCTGAAGGGTGCAGATATTGCGGACGGATGCCGAGTGTTGCGGTTTGCCCGACGGTAAAGCTGCGGCCCTTGTGGGGCACGTCGATAGGGTCCAGCGCAGTGTTGTGAACCGTGACGTTGTCTGCGTTCACCGCGTCCACCGTGACCTCCAAAAAATTCATGGATGGCGACCCAAGGAAACCGGCGACAAACAGGTTGTCCGGCTCGTGATACAGTTCCATCGGAGCACCGGCCTGCATGACCATCCCGTCCTTGAGCACGACGATTTTGTCGGCGAGTGTCATGGCTTCGACCTGATCGTGGGTGACGTAGATCATCGACGCGCCAAGATCCTGGTGCAGCTTGCCGATTTCCATGCGCATATCCATGCGCAGGGCCGCGTCGAGGTTCGAGAGGGGTTCGTCGAACAGGAACACCTTGGGGTCGCGTACAATGGCGCGGCCAATGGCGACGCGCTGACGCTGGCCACCTGACAACTCGGACGGACGGCGATCCAGCAGATGTTCCATTTGCAAGATGCGCGCGGCCTCGGCGACCTTTTCAGCCTTCTCGGCTTTGCCCGCCTTGTTGATGGTCAGCCCGAAAGCCACGTTTTCACGCACGGTCATGTGGGGGAAGATGGCGTAGGACTGAAACACCATGGCAATACCGCGTTTGGAGGGTTCCAGATCGTTCATCCGAATGCCGTCAATTTCCAAGGTGCCTGCGGTGATATCTTCTAGCCCTGCAATCATGCGCAAAAGTGTTGATTTCCCACAGCCTGATGGGCCGACAAAGACAACAAATTCGCCATCATCAACGTCAATATCGACGCCTTTGATGACCTCGACCTTGCCATAACTCTTGCGGATATCGCGAAGTTTTACTTGTGCCATGGGTTATTCCACCGCTTTGAGTTTTGTACTGACTTCCAAAAGGCCGTCAGGTGTGATGTCGACCGGTTCTGGATCTGTGATCTGACCGACGAAATTGACGCCATCGGGTCTGTCCGCAAAGCCCAAGATGACGAAACCGTCGTCCGTATCAACGATGCGCGCAGCGTAACGGCGGCAGGGCATATCCCCATCCAGGAATCCCGGCGCGATCCGCCATGGTCCGCGCGGGCTGTCACCGATCAGGTAGTGATTGCCTGTGACGGCTGGGGCAATTTTGGCCTGCTCATGTGACAAATGATCCGCATTGCAGCAGAACAGACAATACCATGTGCCGTTCTTTTCAAAGACCTGCGGCACTTCAAGCTGGCCATAGCCACCAGTGAACAAGGGTGCTTCTAGGGTCCAATCATACCCGTCTGGCGAGGTTGCAAAGCCGATACAGCCGGCGGCGTTTGCCTCTGCGATGCCGGATGCGCGGGCGGTGAAATACATCAACCAGCCGTCACCGTCAGGGTCGCGCATCACCCAAGGGTCACGCATGGCGCGGTCGTGCCACACACCTTCGGCAAAGGCGGCCTCATAGTGGTGGGCATTGGGCCCTTCAATATCGAGGATAAATCCGTCACCCACTCGGTCCCAGTTGTGCAGGTCCGTGGATGTCGCATGACCAAGGCGTTGCGGCATCCCGTGTTCGCCTTTTCGCGTGCCGGTATAATACAAATGCCAAAGGTCATCATCGCCACGGACGACTGAGCCGGTCCAGGTTGTGTAATTGTCCCAACCATCCTGTGAGGGCTGAAAACATTCGCCCAGATGGTCCCAATTCACAAGGTCCGTACTGGTCGCGTGGCCATAGCTGACGTTAAAATGGCGCAGCTCGGGGTCACCGATTGAACGCGGCGCCTTGAGGAAATAGCCGTGCCAAACGTCGCCGTCCTTTACGTACCAGCTATCCCAGACAAAATGATCTTTGAGTGCGAGAACCATGCGTTCAGCCTTTCACACCGGTTGAGGCAATCGACGCGATAAAGGCGCGTTGCAAGACAAGATAGAATGCCAAAACAGGCACAGTGATGATTGTGAGGTAGGCCATAATCTCGCCCCATGCGGTGTTGAGCTGGAAGAAGTAGCCAAGGCCGACCATAACGGGGCGATAGGTTTCTTCCTGCACCACGATCAGCGGCCAAAGATATTGGTTATACATTACAAGGAACTTAAGGATCGCTGCGGTTGCCAAAACCGGACCGGACAGGGGCATGACGACTTTCGTATAAATCTGCCACCAGCTGGCCCCTTCGACGCGGGACGCTTCGATCAGATCGCGCGGCAGGTCTTTGAAGTATTGCACAAACAAAAAGATCGTCAGCCCGTCTGCGATCCACGGGATGATTTGCACGCGGTAGGTATTGAGCCAGCCGACGCTGAACCCTTCAAACCCGATCCATGGCAGTTTGGAGACCATAAGCAGCAGTGGGATTGCGATGGTTTCGAACGGGACGATCAGGGTGGCAATGACGATGGACAGCAGGATGTTGCGGCCCTTCCATTCGAGGAATGCAAAGGAAAACGCGGCCATTGAACAGAGAAACAGGGAAAACAATACGGTCAGCCCGGTCACCAGCACCGAGTTGAACACAAACAACCCAACAGGCGCGCGATCAAACGCATCGAAGTAGTTATTCAGGCTGATATCGCCCACGGGCAGAAAGGCGCGGATGCTGGATGTGTCGCGCAGCAATTGCAGGTCCGGCTTGAAGCTGGACATGACCATAAAGACCAGCGGAAAGACAAAGATGATCGCGATCAGGGTCAGCACGGTGTAGCGCATTACAAGGCGCAGGCCGCGATTGTCAGATGAAATGGCCGCCATATCTATCTCTCCCGCGTGAGGTAGCGTTGGATCAGGCTGATGCTGAGAACGATCAGGAACAGGATCACCGAGATCGTCGAGCCGCCCGAAATGTCCTGCTTGCCGTAGCCCCGTTCAACCGCTTGGAAGACGACCGTTGTGGTGCTGTCAAGCGGGCCACCGTTGGTCATCACATCGATCTGGGCGAACAGCGCGAAGGCCTGCATTGTGATGACGATCAGGACCAGCACAGCCGTATTGCGCAGCCCTGGCCATGTGACATAGCGGAACGTCTGCCATTTGCTGGCCCCCTCTATCGAGGATGCCTCATAAAGTGTTGGCGAAATCGTTTGTAGCCCTGAAAGCCAGATCACCATGTGAAACCCGACAGCCTGCCAGATCGACATGGCTTTGATCGCACCGAGTGCGGTGTCTGGATCACCAAGCCAATCGCGACCTTCGAACATCCCGAAACTGAGGGTTTGCAGGATATTGTTGAGCAATCCTTCTTCGGCATAAAGGAATCGCCATAAGAGGGAGACAACAACGATAGAGACCACCACGGGCATGAAGTATATCGCGCGGTAAATGTTGATCCCGCGCAGGCGCTGGTTGATTAGCAGGGCGAGCCCCAAGGCCAGCGCCCCCTGCACGGGTGCCACGACCAAAACGAACATCAGCGTGTTGCGCAGGGATTTCCAGAACACGACATCCGTGGCCACAACCACCTTGGCGTTGTCCCCGCTGTGCCATCGGAACCATTCGCGCATACCGTCATATTGAGGGAAATCGGGGTTGTTGCGGGTGAAGCTGCGCACGCGGGGGTACTCGGGTTGCCCATTCGCATCGCGTATAATGATTCCCGCATCATCCCGTTCGGGTTCGATTGTCAGCACGCTAATCGACAGCAGGTCACGGTAGTTTTCGAGCCCCACATATTCAGTCGGGTTGGGCGAAATCAGCCGCTGATTTGTCAGCGACAGGAAAAAGGCAAAGAAGAAGGGCACCACAATAAACAGCGCAAGCAGCCCAAAGCCCGGCAGAGCAAAGCCCCAGCCCGCGCGGTTGGATGTTGTCAGTTTGGATGCCATCGTTATCAGCCTTATGCGGGTGTATGCGGGGCCCGCATGCGCAGGCCCCGATCAAAGGTCTTAGTGGCCGTAGCCGCCGTTGCTTTCGATGTCACTGTCGATCTCGTCGACCGCGGCATCCAGCGTGTCAGCGACGTCAGCACCGTTGGCGATGTCGGCCAGTGCCTTTTCAAACACCTTCGCGGCAACTACGTAGCCTGGGGTTACGGGCCGCACGAGCGCCTGCTGGTTGGACAACTCAAAGAACACTTCCAGTGCGCCACCTTCGTTGTAGTCCTGCGACATGGCTGCCGCTTCTGCGGTCGACGGGATCAGGCCGATGCCGTCAGAGAAGGCGGCAAGGTAGTTGTCCTGCAGGGCGTGCTCTACAAAGGCCGCGGCACCTTCTGGGTGCTCCCACGTGCCGGATACGCCATACTGCCAAGATGCAGCCCCGATGGTCGACCCATTGCCAAAATCAGGCGCTGGCAGGAACAACAGATCATCAATCCCGCTTTCGAGCGCGACCTTGCCGGCCCAGTTACCGTTCCACGAAAAGGCGTATTTGCCTTCGACGAAGCCGCCATCACGGTCAGCAGGGTCTTGGCTGGTGCCCGGTGCATAGCCTTCGGTGAACAGCGACTGCCACCATTCGCCAAATGCCAGTGCCGCATCCCCGTTCAACGCACCCTCAGCTGTGAGGTATGTGGAGCGATCAACGATGTCGCCGCCAAAAGACTGCAAGAAGGGTGAGAAGGCATAAGGGTACCACTCGCCCGTCCACGCCATGCCGACATCAAACGCATATTCAAAATCACCGGAGGCTTTGGCCGCGGCAAGGGCTGCGTTGAACTCTTCAAGGCTCCATGGCTCATCGAGGGACGGGGTGCGCACGCCAAGCGCGTCAAGCGTAGATTGGCGCGTGTACATCGCTACAGCAGCGTCCCAAAGACCGACTGAGTAGACCTCGCCGTTATAGCGTCCGATGGTGGCATCGAGGTGGCCTTCAAGCGCGGCTTCGGAAATTGGCAGCGCCTGCATGTAGCCGGCCCATGCCCAGTTCGGCATCACGGGGCCGTCGACGTCGAGGATACAAGGCAGGTTGCCTGCAAGCGCGGCTGCCACGACAGAGTCGTTATAGCTGCCTTGCGGGAAGCTCTCGACGGTCACCATCCAGTCGGTTTGCGCCGCATTAAATTCGGACACGATGCCGTCGAGGATGTTGCTTTCCACCTCGTTGCCGCCGCCATGATACCACATGGTCAGTTCCGTTTGCGCCATGGCCATTCCGGCAAAGCCGGTTGAACCCAGCAGCGCGGCTGCAAGTGTTGTCTTCAGTTTCATTTGGTCGTCCTCCCTATTGACGATATTTTGGTGATTGAAGTTGGAATATCCCGAACAGAATTTCCGGGGGTAACGGGGCCGCTGACCAGCATGGGGTTGGTCTGCGCCGTCAATGTGCCATTGATCATGTCCAGCAACATTTCCGTCGCCCGAATGCCGATGGCGGCATATGGCAGTTCAGCGGACATCAGCGTGGGATACAGGGTCTGAGTGATCATTTTATGATTGTCATAGCCTGCCACTGACACATCATCGGGCAGCGACACTCCACGACTGCGCAAAATGCCGTAGGCGCGCATCGCCATGCGGTCATTGCCGAAACAAATTGCCGTCGGGACATCGGGCAAAGACAACAACCGATCCAGCGCATCCCACAACAGCTGTTCTTCTGCATCGTGATCCGGAATGTCCAAATCCGCGGGGATCAGCAGTTCGGGCGCTTGCGCAATGCCTGCTTGTGCAAGCGCGTCTTGATAGCCCTTTTTGCGGTGGATCGTTGCCTCTAGTCGGGGGCTGAGGGTCAGATAGGCGATCCGGCGGTGGCCCTTTGCAATCAGCGCCTTCACCAGATTGAATTGCCCGCGATAGTCATCAGGCAGCACCGCTGGTGTGCCGCGATCATCATAGCAATTGGCCAGTACAAGTTTGGTTGCTGCAGAAACGGACGGCAATTCCACTTTGCGGTGATGGTCCGCGACGTAGATCAATCCCTCGACGCGGTGTTCTTCGAAGGTGCGTATCAGTTGCGGGACGCGGTCCATCTTGCCGCCCGTGTCGGCGATCAGAAGTGTCTTGCCGCTGGCCTCCATTGCTTTCTGAATACCCTGCACAATGAACAAATCGGGCAAGCCGGAATTTTCAGTACGGTTCGGAGAGAGCGAGATCGCCCCCGTGATCAACCCGACCAGTCCGGATTTGTTTGACCGCATCGCCCGCGCAGCCGTGGAGGGCACATAACCCAACGCGCTGATCGCGGTTTCAACCTTGTCTCGTGTGGCTTTCTTGACGGCTTGGTCGCCATTGATGACGCGACTGACTGTCTTGGGGGAAACGCCCGACGTGCGTGCAACATCATAAATCGTCGCCAAGTGAGAGCCCTCCCAAACTTCAATGCAGACGCAATAGTGCGCACTCCGCAGAAAATGACACCGATATCATGACACCGATGTCATAATGAGTCAAATAATTTGTTACGTTCAGCAGTTTCTTGGAAACCTTGGCGGTGTTTGTTGGATGTGTGTTATAGAAAAGCGGCCATTGCCAAAAAACTACGACTGTCCGTTTCGTCCGCAAAGCAGACCGCAAACTACAGCGCATTAAAAGTCCGCAATCCGCCCCCTTGTTACGCTGTCATTTCTTCTAAATTTAGCCTGTAGCGCGTGTACCGCAGCTCACCTGTGCGAGTGAGTGCGCCCATCTCAACCATGTCCTGCAGATCACGAGTCGCTGTCGCGCGCGACGTCCCGGTAATCGAAATGTAGTTCTCAGCACTCAAGCCACCTTTGAACCCATCAGGCCCTTCCCGGAACATCCGTTCGATCGCCTTAGCCTGCCGGGCGTTCAATTGATCGCGGTACTGGTCATAGAAACGCGCCTTCGCGATGAAGAACCCAACCCGATCCAGAGTGACCTGTTGTGCGGTCAGAACAGTCTCCGCGAACCATTCCAACCACGGCGTCACATCCAGCGTCTGCTGGTGCCGCTCAAGTTGATCGTAGTATGCCTTCCGCTCCCGTTCTATCGAGTAAGCGAGCGCGATCAGACTGGGTTGGCCCATGTTTTGCGCTAGAGACTTTTCCGCGAGCGCCCGCCCCAAACGCCCATTACCGTCCTCAAATGGATGGATACTCTCAAAATAAAGATGGCTGAGGCCAGCGCGCGTCAAGGCAGGCAAGGGTTCTTCTGCATCTGGCGCAGTCCTACTGAACCAATTCACATACCGATCCATCTCTTCTGGAACTTGCTTGGAGGGAGGCGCCTCGAAATGCACTGTGGGCCGATCCACGCGGCCCGACACAATTTGCATGGCGTCTTCATGCTGCCGATAGGCCCCAACGCTTTCCAACCGCCGATCATGGGACAACAGCATACTATGCCATCGGAACAGGGTCTCATGCGTCAGGGGATCAGCATAGGTCGAATAGACATCAACCATCATTTCGGCGATGCCCTGCTCTCTGGGCTTGGTTGGATAGCTGTCAGGCGACAATCCAAGCTGGCGTCGCAGCGAAGACTGCACGCTTTGGCGATCAAGCATCTCGCCTTCGATGGCGCTGGTTTGCATGGCTTCATCGCTCAGCAAGTCGATGCGCAGTTGATCGCGCTCAGACAGGCTGACATGGTGAACGGCACCCAGGATTTCACCTGACGACAGCAAGAAACGCTGCTCAAACGGTGCTAGTGTTGCCGCGTCATACCGAAATTCCGGCCAACCAAGTATCTGCCAGTTCCATGCCATGAGTTATAGAGACCCTTTCTATAACTCAAATGTTGACCATCTTTGAGCTATAGAAGTCAATCCTATAACTCAAAGATGTGCAAACACACGTAAACTCTGCTGTACATTTACACGTAAAGTCTGCTTCCACCTCCGACTGATTGAAAGTGAAAAGCCTCAGATTTGCGTTGCCTTGAGCTCCTCACTTGCATTTCCGACAGCCAAATCTAACTCTGGTAAGTCCCGCAGAGTCTGCAGATCAAACGTCGATAAAAACGCCGCAGTCGTCACAAAGGTATGCGGCGCACCAGGCCGGGGCGCTCTCGGACCGCTGGCGATCAGATCCTTAAACCGGAGCCGCGCCAGCAGATCACGACTGACATCTTTGCCAAAAATGTCCTTTAGTCCTACCCGGTCAATCGGCTGGTGATAGGCAATGGCACAGAGCACGCCCATCTCCATCTCTGTAAAGGCCAAAGTCTGGTCGCCAAGATCTGCCGCCGCTCTTATCGCGTCCGCAAACTGCGTCTTGGTCCGGAACATCCAGCCGCCGGACGCCTCGGAAATTTCATAGGAACGTCCTTCCAGCTCCGCCTGAATATCCTCAATCAGCATCTCTACCGAGGCCCCCTCCCCCACCACGCGCGCCAAGTCGTCACGACCAACCGGCGTGGCACTGGCAAAGAGCACCGCTTCGATCCGCCCCATCCATTCCCGCCAACGTAGCTCTTGCGGCAGGTCCTCCAGCTCTCGGTCAAAGACACCTTCGCGTCCCGCCTCCTTCGGTTTTGAGGTCTTTCGTTTGACATCGGAGGTCATGGCGGTGTGGGTCATCGCACAATCCCATACAGCCGGAAGGTCGGTCGTCCGGTCAGCTCACGCGCGACGCCCAATTCGACAAGCCGATCACAGAAACGTCGGGCCGCGCGATCGGTCATCGGGATCGTCGTGCCCTGAATTGTCGGTGACAGCATCATTGAAGGACCAATCGCATCCTCAGACAGGAACAGGTCGGCCGCGGCCTTCGACCCTTTCGCGCGGAGCTTTGGAGTGACAGCTCGGAGCGCAGCTGCTCGGGTCGCAAGATCGCGCGCCAAACGGATCGTGCCTTCGATGGAGGTCAACAGGCGCGCTTGAACTGTCAGGTCCGCCCCCTGCCCGTCCGCGACCAGATCGCGCAACATCGTTTTTGTGAGATGTTGTGCTGTGACCGGCAGCACCGACGTCCAGTTCAATGCCCGTGCCAACACGATATCTGAGAGCAGACACGCGGTCCGTTCCGCCCGGTCATCCAGCTCTAGAACCGCGCGCATCACGGCAACACAGCCCGCCAGTGGCCCATGGGATTTTGCGCGGGTCGCACCAGCCGCTATCAACCTCATGACATCATCGGCAAATGCCGCGCCAACCAAACTTTGGATTGAACCGTGCCAATCTCGCCCCGACAGTTTGAGCCGCGCCGCATCCCGCCAAAACGCCAGCAGATCCCCGTCCGGACCCCGCGCCTCACCCGTTGGTGTCAGATAGTAGGCGTCGCGGATATCAGCCTCTCGGGCCAGCCGTCCTTCGAGTTTCGACGTCGTCGTGGCCGCGTGTAGTGCAAGCTGGTTTGCGAGCAGTTTAAGAGGCACACCTTGGGCCGGATCGGAAACCAGAGCATCTAGCACCGTCAGGGCTGCCCCGGACCGAAATGCCACAGTTTCAGGGGTTTCTGCACGTCCGGAGGTGACCCAGGCGGGAAGCTTGGGTAGAGTATTCAAGTCGTCCGAGAGTGCAGCAGGCTGATCGGTCATGTTGGAACACTAATCTCTCACGGCGCTTAACTCCAGTAGATACTACCCAAACCGCCCCACCTTACAGCTCTTCTTTATGTCCAATAAGTTTGCATTATCGGACGTAACGAAATATACGCAGCGATATGTTTAAGAACACCGAGAAATCGAGCTCAGAGCCAGCAAACGCATCCTCGCCCAACGAGGACGACGAGGGAGACCCGCACGGCGGGCGCGGTTCTGAGTCTCTCAGCCTTCCGGACCTTGTGGCTGGTTCCGGCACGCTCGATCGGCTGTTTGAGACCGCGCGAGACTACGCAGAACAAGCAGCCTCGGAGAACACGCTGAAGGCCTATGCGAAAGACTGGGCGCATTTTACGCGCTGGTGCCGGATGAAAGGTGCGGAGTCGACGCCGCCGTCTCCAGAGATGATCGGCCTTTATCTTGCCGATCTTGCGGCGCCAACGAACGGGGTCCCTGCCCTATCGGTGTCCACCATCGAGCGTCGGCTTTCTGGCCTCGCCTGGAATCTCACGCAGCGCGGTTTCACCCTCGATCGCAAGAACCGACACATAGCCACGGTACTGGCCGGAATAAAACGTAAGCATGCGCGCCCCCCGGTGCAGAAAGAGGCGATCCTACCGGAAGACATCCTGGCCATGGTGGCCACCCTACCCTTTGATCTGCGAGGGTTGCGCGACCGGGCGATCCTACTTCTGGGGTACGCGGGTGGTCTGCGCCGCTCCGAAATCGTCAGCCTTGACGTTGGTAAGGACGACACACCCGACAGTGGTGGCTGGATCGAGATCCTCGAGGATGGCGCTCTGCTCACGCTGAACACCAAGACCGGCTGGCGTGAGGTCGAGATCGGCCGCGGATCGTCTAGCCAAACTTGCCCGGTGCACGCACTCGAACAATGGCTACACTTCGCCAAGATCGATTTCGGCCCAGTGTTTGTCCGCGCTACACGGGATGGAAAGAATGCGCTTAAGGCACGGCTAAGCGATAAGCACGTTGCGCGCCTGATCAAGCAAACCGTGTTGGACGCTGGACTCCGAAGCGAGCTGCCAGAAAAGGAACGCCTCGCCCTGTTCTCTGGGCATTCCCTGCGGGCGGGCCTCGCCAGCTCCGCCGAAGTCGACGAACGCTACGTCCAAAAACAACTGGGCCACGCTTCCGCAGAGATGACCCGCCGATATCAACGTCGACGGGATCGGTTCCGCGTGAACCTGACCAAGGCGGCAGGGCTTTAGCTAGGAACTAGCCGCTCAAAATGAAAGATTTGGTTCGAATTTGGGAACCCACCATTCGACTATTGGAGGCCACACCATTTGTGCATTAGGAGCCTCCTTTTGCGCAATAGGTGTGCTCTCGTGTATCATTTGGTCAATCCAACTTCATGGACGTTTTTTTACGATCCAGCGAGAAAATTCTAACCTTCTCGCACTTGAAGTGCACGAAAGTTAGAATTTGGTCTCATCGTCAAGTACCGTTGACACCCGTTAAGGGATATTTCCGACAACAATTTGACATTCGTCATACAAAAATATCGAAGAATCATAGCTGAAGAAAAAAATCACTAGTCCCAACCGTCGCCAATCTGAAGAGTTGCGTTTTCCACGAGAAACTCGAGCTAAAAATAGAAATATACATATTTATCAGTATATTGTAGCCATCCCCATGCGCGGACCTGATTGGTGCTGTGGATAACTATTGCACTACATATAGATTTTTCTTGCCAGACTCACTCATTCATGGCATTCCCATTTTGACGACAAAGCGCGTCAGACGCACCTTGGGTCGTCAGAAGAGCGAAGAGCCTTAATAAAGGCCATGACAGGCGGCAGTAGATGAATGAACAAAACACAGGTTATGCACAAGGTATAGGTTCTTCTGATATCGGAGCCTTTGCAGACAATCTTGCTGAGTCTCTTGACCGGCAGATGAAGATAGCTTTCGAGCCCGAAGAGCGAAAATTCCTCAGGCGCTTCAGCTCAACCGAAGTTGCTGGTTTGCTTCGCGTCAGCACATCCAATCTGCGTAATCGCCATAAAGACGGTAGCTTTCCGGAAGTCTTCACTGATGGTCGCGGTCACAGGTTCTATACGGCCGAAGAGGTCGATGACCTGCGAAATATCTTAGCTCGAACTGGCAAAAATGCCGATTCTTACCTGCCCGGCCGCCGCAAAGGCGACCGCCTACAGGTAATATCAGTCGTAAATTTCAAAGGTGGATCGTCCAAGACAACCGCTACAATCCATCTTGCACAGCGCTATGCCTTACGCGGCTACCGCGTGCTCGTACTAGATCTGGATCCACAAGCTAGTCTAACAACGTTTTTTGGCTTTCGGCCAGAGCTCGAATTTGCTGAAGGCGGCACGATATACGACGCTTTGCGTTATGAAGATCAGATCCCCCTCAGCCAAGTCATTCAGAAGACTTATTTCCACAAGCTAGACATGGTTCCAGCGGGTCTAATGCTTTCTGAGTACGAAACCGAAACAGCGAACGCACTCGCTCGGCGAGTACAACCAATTTTTGCAGAACGCCTTTCTGCAGCCCTAGAAGAAGTGGAAGCAGACTACGACATCGTATTAATCGATTGCCCTCCGCAATTGGGATTTCTCACTTTGACAGCCTTAGCCGCATCGACTGGCCTGCTCGTCACTGTTGTCCCAGGTATGCTTGACATTGCATCCATGAGTCAGTTCCTCAAACTCGCGTCAGAGACTATCAAGGCCGTCGAAGAAGCTATTGGACGAAAAGTCACTTGGGATTTCGTCAAGTTCCTTATCACGCGGTATGAGCCCTCCGACGGACCCCAAACCCAAATGGCCGGATATTTGAGGTCAATTCTTGCTGGGCAAGTCATGACAGAACCGATGTTAAAGTCGACTGCAGTATCAGATGCAGGAATGACCCAACAGACTGTCTATGAAGTGGACCCCGGTCAGTTCATTCGCAAAACAATTGATCGTGCGCTATCCAGTATAGACAGCGTTGCCGATGAGCTTGAGCAGACAATTCAGCTGGCATGGGGGCGCCGCTAATGGCACGCAACATTTTCAACCAACCCCCAGCAGATGACAACAAAGTCGCATCCCCCTCTCCTGCCCCGGCGAGATCTACAAAGCTACCCGGTTCTGTCGGTGGGCTTCGTGACTCCCTCCGCGAGATCACAGCCAATTCTATTCGCGACATAGAGCCTGATCAGATCGATATGGACGGACTGCGCGACCGATTGATTTTGGAAGACAGCAGCATTGACGAACTCGCCGAGAGCATACGAAAGCATGGTCAGCAGGTACCAATCATGGTCCGTCCCTCGGACCAGCATGATCGCTACCGCATCGTTTATGGTCGACGTAGACTTGCGGCAATTCGAAAAATAGGCGGATCAGTGAAGGCAATTGTCCGTACGCTGGACGACGATGCCTCATTGATCGCACAAGGCCAAGAGAACAACCTTCGGCTCGACCCTTCCTTTATCGAAAAATCTCTTTTTATCAAAGAGATGCACGAGGCCGGATACAAACCCAGCATTATCCAGGACGCGTTGGGGCTGACGCGACAAGGCGTATCGAACCATCGCGTAGTCATTGAGCAATTACCTGAAGAGCTTGTACGAATGATCGGACCTGCTCATGGTGTTGGCAGGCGACAGTGGGGGGAGTTGGCCGCTCTTGCCAAGCGAGTACAACTTATTGATATCGCAAAGGAAACGCTTGGCGAACTGCCCATCGAGACACCAAGCTCAGAGAAGTTTCAAGCGGTGTACGCTGCCTGCGCTAAAAAGATAAAACCCGCTGTGAGGCTAGCCCCTAAGGGCCTGACGACCGTCGTAAAAGATGAGAACGGCAGTCCTCTAGCGACGCTTGCAGTTGATGGCAAAGCGATTGCTATCAAAATCGCCCGCAAGGACAACCCGGAATTCGGCCAGTGGCTAGAAGATCGTGCAGAGGCAACGCTTCTGCAGCTTTTCGACCAGTGGCAGAGTGAGAGAGACTCGGGATCCTGATCCCAGTCAAAATTAGAAACACGAGCAGAGGAGAAATACGAAGACCAGAAAGAAAAGAGCCCCCCAAAGTTTCCCTCGGAGAGCCCTCATCAGTAGTTTTGCACCTTTGATGTAGCAACCTCCAATACAACGGTCAAGAGTCACCGATTCGGTGGACGTCTTTTTATTGCCTTGTCGTGCTTCAAAACGCGAGACAAGACGGGGAAGTTGTGGGCCAAACGGTCGTCGTTCATAAATCATGGCATTCACAAAACTCTCAATCAAAAGCACCCCCGCTGTTCCAGCGTCAGGTTCGCAAACACCTCATGAGACTGATATCTGGGCAATCTTCAGGGCCCTCAGAGACTCGCGTAGCATGTTTGAACTACGCCCCGGCCACGTCCAAACACTTCAAGCTATGCTGAGTTTCCTCAGGCCAGGTCACGGTGATACCGTGTTCGCCTCCAACAACGAGATTTGCCGGCGCGTCGGAGGTATCGATGAAAGGACACTCCGCAGACATATCGACCGCTTTGTCGAACTCGGCTTTATGAAGCGCCACGACAGTCCAAACCGGAAACGCTACCGTGTCAGATCATCAGATGGTCATTCCATCAGTTATGGTCTTTCTCTTACTCCGTTATTGGAACGCGCCAGCGAGCTGTTATCCGTCGCTCAGGAAATGGAAAACAACCGTCGAGATCGTATTTTCCTCCGTAAACAGATACTGACAAAACTGGCCCGCTTGGAAGAATGCGATCCCAGAAACAGCTTGCTTTCCGAAGTTCGTAAAAGACTCCGGAGAAAGCTAACGATTGCAGAATATCGCAATCTATTGACCGACGTTGACGCCGAATATATCGATTTGTCCACCGCGGTGGACGCTCCAGAAACGATCAAACTGCCCGCCAATGACGGACAAATTGTCCGGCACCATTCTAGGTCTATAAAAGAACAAAAAGATTTAGAAGACAATCAAGCCAACGAGCCACCAACAATTCAGAAACTTATCTCGATATGTGATCAGGCAATATCGTTCTCAACGAACAGGCTCCATTGCTGGCTAGACATCGAAAACCATGCACGCACCCTTGCACCGATGATGGGCATTCACTCAAACACTTTCGACAAAGCAAAGACGGCCGTAGGCTCAGAGAAGGCATCATGTGCCATCTTCATCATACTTCAGCTAGGGAGCCAGATCAGAGACTTCGGAGCCTATTTTCATAGCATAACACTTGGCAAAAGAGTTCAGCAGTTCAACCCAACTGTCTTGCTCGATAGGTTATCAAAAGCAGATACTGTAAATGCATAACGTCCACCGCGGTGGACACTTTGAAAGAACAACGAAAATGACGATTTACTTACCCTTTGGTTCCGGCCATTCGTTGAAAGTCATACGCACCATTGGCGAATGGACCAAATCGCATGGCGGTGAAAAGTTTGAGGGCAGCCATGAATATTTTCAGCACAACGAGAATGCGTATTTCCATAACTCAGTCTGAGATCATGAGTGAACGCTCTGACCGCACTTCGACGAAACATCACTCCGCGTGTAAGCATCATTCCAACATTATTGGAGCTCCCATGTTTCGCTGATGTCGTTAGCTAGAAACTTAAACACTTCCTTCAATGAGCGGAGACAGTACGTACAATCTTGGTCATCTTCGTACACAGCAACAAAAACCATGATACTGGTCGCGCGCAGCCATGCTTTAAAAAGGCAGGTGTATCCCCGGACGTATATTGCAAAGAGAAAATGCAAGGCTTCCAGTTGGTGCTACCGCTGTCGATTGTCTAGGTCGGGTAACCGTAAGATGGATAAGGAGTTTTGTTGCTAAAATTGTATGCCCTTCTCTATTCATGCTCTTGAATGGTGATCGTTGGTATCTACTCGCTTATTGCCATCCAAAATGTCCTGAATAGATTGCTCAAATAGCGATAAATATATATTTATCAATGAGATAGACGGTGAATAGCCCTAGGGGAGGTCCAAAATCACCTCGCTGACCTTCATTAAGATAGCGTCATTCAATCTGAACTGATTTCTACCAGTTCGCGATGCTCGATACTTCAATGGCCACGTCAAAGATCTCATCGTAAATGCCCCGCAGCTGTTTTGGGTAAGGTCAATTCGGTTCGGATCTGGCGCTGCCGAAAAGTAAAAGTTTCCTTCTTGTTTAGGGACTGTCTGATGGAACCCTTGTGGGTGTTCCTGGCGGGTCCGGGTCGGTTTCCGGCCTGTCTGTCCTGACAAGGAACCTCCCATGCAAACCGAAGTATTACGCGTGCTGCGCGCCGAGGCGCGCTCGTGGTGGCGACATCGAGAGCTTAGAAGAACTGGTGACCTTGATGCGGCGCATCGGCTGGAACGCCAAACGATCCTACGTGACCTTGGCTACCTTCGGACTGCGATCAACAACCCCAACGCTTATGTCAGCAGCGGTGGGGGAGTGACCATTCTTCACCTCGGGCTGACAACAGTCTCGCTCTATGCCCCCGTTGAACGCTTCCCGCTCGCCAGCTTGGCCGTCCGGCTTGGAACGCCGCTGATCGACTGCCGCCCCGTCCGAGACATCATCACCTTGGCAAACCTGCCGAGGGTCACAATGGACGGCCAGATTAATTCGGAACCTTGGACGGCCTCAAGCCGCGTATCGCTCCTGACATATATCGACGCTGCCGAACGCCTCGGCGCTCGTATCGTCAACGATCCGCGCGCAGGTCGCGCAACCTAACCCAACCTTCCAAATCAATCTCAACCGAAAGGAGGCCAGTCATGGCCCGTTCCCGCACGTCAAAATTCGACGCACCTGACGCCATCACCAATGAACTGATCCGCATCATCGAACGTGGTGTTCTCCCTTGGCGCAAACAGTGGACCGCTGGCGGCAGCGCGCGTCCCTTGCGCCACAACAGTGAGCCCTATCAGGGAGTGAACAACTTCCTGCTCACCATGCGCACGGTGATGGCAGGATATACCTCTCCGTTCTGGATGACCGTGCCGCAGGCGAATACTCTAGGAGCAAAAATCCGGAAGGGCGAACGATCGTCTGTTGTTGTTTATTATGGCCAGAGTCGAACCTATTCAGATGATGAGCAAGACACCAATGATGGCGATACCGAAGAAGCGCGCGTATTTCGTTTCCAGAAGTCATACCGCGTGTTCAATGCAGATCAGATCGAGGGTTTGCCGGATGGTTTCTACCCGGATGCCTGTCCGGTCCCTGATCATCCGCCGTCCGCGCCAATCCCGCATATGCAGACGTTCTTTGATGCCATCGATGTTACGACAATTTTTGGGGGAACCGAGGCACGCTACAATCCGCCCGTCGACAAAGTGTTCATGCCAAGTATCGAGCGCTTCAAGAACCCATTGAACTTTTACGGGGTCTGGGCGCACGAGCTCGCTCATGCCACCAAGGCGCCCCATCGCCTAAACCGGGATTACGGTCTCAGCCGGTTTGGCAATACAGCCTATTCCCGCGAAGAGATCGTGGCCGAGTTGACGTCCTGCTTTTTGGGGCAGGAGCTTGGGTTTACCGCGCATACGCTCGAGCTGAACGCGTCGTATCTGTATCACTGGCTGCGCGTTCTGCGCTCGGACAAGACCGCTATCTTCAAACACGCGGCGGACGCGCAGAAAGCCTGCGATTATCTGATCGCAAGGTCGGAGGCGGGCAGGGCAGGGGCCACCGATCAGGCGGCATGAGAGGTTTGGTCCTGTCGCAGGCGGGGTTTTCAAAGAGTGAAAGCAAGCTTTGGGTTTTGTGTTTTCAATTTCCTCGAAAGGACAGACCCATGACCACTTCCCAAGCTTCGACAACAGATAGCCCCGACATCGTTGTGATTGCCGCGCATAACGATGCCTTCCGCAAATTCGCCTGCCTTGGTGAAACCCCTTCGCAGCCCATTCAGGGTCGGATGCACCTCACAAGTTCACTGGCCATGGCAGAAGATGGCTTAGCCCTTGAGGCCGTGCAAGCTGTGGGTGAGTTCGATGTCTTTGAGCCGGAGAATGACCCGGAAGGTTGGCACGACTTCGGTGCGGTGGACATTCGCGGCGAGAAAATCTTCTGGAAAATCGATCTCTACGAAGCTGACTCGGATTTCCGCTACGGCGCTGAGACCCCTGACGACCCTGCAACCACCATGCGCGTGTTGACCATCATGATGGCATCTGACTGGTAGGGCAGGGACCCACCCACAATCTGAAGGCCCGCTGACCCCTCCAAAGGGAAAGCGAGCCTTTTGTCATGTGATCCTCAAACCCGGGGATTGGTCAGGCCGTTCCGAATGTTCGGCGCGGCGCAACTTCTCAAAAGGACATCACATGACATATGCTCTCAAATCCGTTTTCGTCGCCATTGGCGATCTCACATCTCATCCAGCCAACGTGCGCAGCAACTCGCCTGAAACCTACGAGTCCGAGGCGATCGCCCACCTCACGGCCAGCATCGGCGTCCTGGGCATCATCCAACCGCTGCTTGTTCAAAAGATTGATGGCAAGTTCGGCGTATTGGCAGGTGGTCGACGACGCGCTGCCTTGAACGAGTTGGTTGCCGACAAGACCGCCAAGGGCTTCACCAACAAAACCAAGATCGAATGCCGCTTGGTGCCAGATAACTGCGATGTGACCACGGCCCTATCGCTGGCCGAGAACATCACCCAAGCTCCGATGAACGCTATCGACGAGTTCGAGGCGTTTGCGCGTATGATGGAAGTCGATGGGCAGTCACCTGAGACGATTGCCAAGACGTTCGGCACCACAGTCTCCGCCGTGAAGGGTCGCTTGCGCTATGGTTTGATCCATCCCGATATCCGCGCGGCGGCCCGCGCCAAGTCTATCACGCTCGATACGATGAAGGCCTTTGCGGACCATCCAAGCCAGGCCGTGCAGCTTGAGGTGTATGGGGCGCTGACGAGCGATGACAGCTACGTGCAGGCCTATACGGTGCGTCAGGCGCTCAAGACCCGCGGTGTGCAGGTCAGTGACGATATCGGGGCCTTCGTGC
The DNA here is from genome assembly GCA_029244725.1 of Paracoccaceae bacterium. Classification (GTDB taxonomy): domain Bacteria; phylum Pseudomonadota; class Alphaproteobacteria; order Rhodobacterales; family Rhodobacteraceae; genus JASMHC01. The sequence continues at coordinate 4,490 of JAQWQJ010000108.1, read as the reverse complement.
GCGAGGACTATGAGGCGCAGGGTGGTCCCATCGCGGCCGATCTCCTCGAAGAGCATTCGGTGCTGGAAGACATCGCACTGGTCGAGGCCATCATGGTCGAAAAACTCACCGCCGCCGCCGAAGAGGCACGGGCCCAAATGGGGTTTGCATGGGCCGAGGCGTTGGTGCGCTACGATTATGCAACGATGGCAGAATATGGTCGCGTCTATCCCGGCCCGATCGAGCCCGATGCCGCTGGTCAAAAGCGCGTGGATGCGATCACCGAGGAGCTGGAGAAACTCCAACTCGAAATGGAGGATGAGACTCTCGAGACTGATGCCTATAACGCCCTCTACGACCGCGTGGATGCGCTCGAAGAAGAGGCGCGGGATCTGCAGGAGGCCTACAGCTCTGAAGACCTTGCGCAGGGTGGCGTCATCGCATCCTGGTCAAACGGCAAGATTACGCTGCATGTCGGCTTGGTACGGCCAGAGGACAAGCCTGAGGCGACAACGCAGACAACCAGCATCGGCGGCACATCTGGCGAAGCAGAAGGGCAGGGCCCAGATGCAATCGTTTATCCCGCCTCTTTGACCCAAGACCTCAAGACCGAACGCGCAATGGCACTCGGGGCGGCGATGACCCTGCATCCAGAGGCCACGCTTGATCTGACATTGTTCAAGCTGGTCACGGACGTGCTTGGCGGAATGAGCGCAACTCACGCCGTCAAGGTCGAAGCCCGCAAGGAATATCGCAGCCATGCCAAGATGGATGAGATCGATGGCACGTCGCTGGAACAGGTCGCCGAAGCGCATGACGCGCTTGATCTGTCTTGGGCGGATGAAGCGAAGTCTCCAGCGGATCAGTTTGCGGCGTTTCGCGCGCTGGCGGCGGGCGAAAAGGCCAAACTGGTCGCCTATGCCACGGCCAGCACCACGCAATCGTGCTTTGCCCGCAGCGTTCAGAGCGACAGCCTAATGCATGACTTCGAGATCGAAGTCATGCCTGACGTGCGCGCGCATTGGACGCCGAACGCAGCGCTGTTCAACCGGTTCAAAAAGGCATGGCTGCTCAAAATCCTAGGTGAAGAGCTCGGCCTCGCGCAGGAGGCAGTGACACTGGCCTCCATGAGCAAGAAGGAGATCGTTGCATTCTGCGACAAGCTCTTCGCCGAGCCCTTTGCGACCCTCACGGAAGCACAACACGCTGCCGTTGCGGCGTGGTGCCCGCCATTGATGCAAACGACCGGTGGCACCAGCTTGGCTGTCGATGCGCAGGAAGACGCCGCTCAAGCCGAGACCGTTCAGGCGAAAGCCGCCTGATCCAGGGGGCGACCCGCGCTTGGAAACATCAGGCGCGGGTCAGATCCTGACATTCCCTTACAACACCAAGAAAGACATCCCCATGGCTATTCTCAAGTTCTCCGCGTCCGCTGTCGCGGCGCAAATCGCGCACGCGCGCTCTTGTTCAACCTTCCTGCCCAATTGGAACGGGCCAGTCGACAGGCCCGCCCTGATCCTCATCGTTGGGAACGGGGTGCATCTGCGCTCCAACGGTATTGACGGCTCTACCACCCGTATTGTCACCACCGAGCAGTCCGATCCCAGCTTTGCCTTCGCAAACGGCATCAACCCGTTTCGGGACAGCGATTGGATGGCGCAACGTCAAATGGCATTCCGCGATCTGACTGGGCAGTTTTACACGGACATTCTGGATGACGTGGAAACACTCATTGATCGCGGGCAGGGGGCCATTCGACTGGCCACCGATGGGCATTCCATCCGCGTCTTTGTGCGCCGCGCCTCAGACTTCCTGATTGGCGGAACCTACGAGGTGCCCTCGGGTCTTGGTGGCACATTCCGAGTTGTCCTGAAGGACGCCTGCGACACCTTTGCCATCGTTCAAAACTGCGGCAATTGCGAGGACTTCGATGCCATGCAGCCATACCGCGTGCCCCTCGATGCGCTCATTGAGCTCGAAGACCGGAGGGCAGCATAATGGGCTGGTTGTTTTACACGGATCGGCGGGTTCAGACCTACGCCGATGAGAAGGCAGAAATCACACGCCTCTGCACCTTCGAGACAGATGCGCGCCGCACGACACTGGTCAAAGTCAGTAAGGTTGGCTCGACGTGGTATGCGGCAGCAAAGGTAGAAGGCCTCGATGGTACGTCTTTAGAAGACCGATCCTACATGATCGACGATGATGGGTCATTTACATTCGGTGCTGTGTTTCTGACGCGCTACGACGACGGGTGCTGGGGCTACAAAGATATGGAGGAAAGCGCTGGTCCTTGCGAATCCCGCGCGCCGCTGAGCATCCTCAATCTGCTGTCCGAGTTGAAAGACCCCGACAGCTATGCCCACGCCTGGCGTCAGCGGTGTCGGGACTGGGCCGCGATCCCTGACTACGCAGAGGGTGATAAGATCAAGCTCGCTACCGCTGTGACGCTCAGCGACGGCAGTACCTGTCAGGTCGTCACCGCAACCCATTACAGGCGCGGGCGGCAGCAGCGGCGGTGCTACCGCATTGAGGAAACCGGTAGCCTTGTGCGGCTCTCAAAGGCGTCACTGGCAGGATCGACCCTCATCAGTCGCGAAATAGCTGAGGGCAGTGCGGTGTTGGCGGAGTTTTTTGCGGGGCGAAGCTCTTAGAGTGGAACTTTCCACTATCTTGATTGCGTATCTCATTTGAGATACAACAACAACCAAAGGAGATTCATATGCCCGCTCAAACATCTATGATCCATGTCCGTGTTGATGATCAGCTTAAAGCGCAGGCCTCGGATGCGCTCTCGGGCGTCGGCCTGACGCTCTCGGATGCCGTACGCATCCTTTTGACGCGCGTGGCCGCAGAGGGCGGGTTGCCAGCGGGACTGACCGCAGATCCAGACGCCTATGACGCATGGTTCCGTTCCAAAGTGCAGGAAGCATTGGACGACTCAAAGCCGACAACACCGCAGGCTCAGGTAATGCAAGACGCTCAGGCGCTGATTGATAAGAAGCGCCGTGCCTGATCTCGAATGGAAGGCCCCTTGCAGAATATCCAGAATATCTGTATATTCTTGATTATACAGAAAATCAGTGGAGTATTGAGATGAAACAATTCGCAGCAGGCGATCTAACCCGTAATACTGGCGACCTTTTCGAGGCGGCCGCTGTCTCTCCAGTCGCCATCACGAAGCACCGTAAACCACGCTTCGTTGTCATGTCGATGGAGCGTTTTGAAGCCCTTACGACTGGGCGGGACACGCAGATAGCGATGGATGTTACGGATATGCCCGAAGATTTAGGCAAACTGCTAGACAAGGGTATCGAGGAGCACTTCCGTGACCGCTGACTTTCCTGCCGCAGGTCAGGTTTTCGATTATCATTACCTCTGGAAGTGGCAGGCGGATGGTGGCGAGACCGAAGGCCGTAAGAAACGACCAAGCTGCGTGGTCATTGTCGTGACCAACGACGCTGGCCATCACCTCATGTTCATTGCTCCGATCACCAGCAAGACGCCGGAACAAGGCCGAGTAGCGTTGGAAATACCGGAGACAGAATCCCGTCGGGCGCGGCTTGATAGCCATCTGTCTCTCTGGGTTATTCTGGATGAATTAAACGCTGATGTACTTGAAGCCTCGTACACGATTGAGGATCGCTCACCTCGTGGTTCTTTCAGTCCCGCGTTCACAGATGCGATTTTGCGCGGGGTGCAACAGCTTCGCGCCTCTGGGACATTAAAGTTGTCCAAACGAACCTAGCCTTTGCCGCTTGCTCCCGTTTCCGAAAGGGAAAGGGGGCTTTTTGTCCTGTGAACCTCAAACCGGATCACAAAGGACAGAAATCATGGCCCATCCCAACTCGACGCACCCCAATCACGCACCATCCAATGCGCAGCTTAAATCAGCTCTATCGCTATTCGCCGCCGAGATCGCGCGCGGTCCTCTGCGCAGCTCCTCTCTCTCAAAGATCATGCGCGACACCTTTGGGGGCAGTGATGCCAGCGGAGCATGGAGCTGGCGTATGGCCTACGACATGATGCAGGCCGCTGCTGTTCAAGCGATCCTAACGGACGCCAGCGGGTCAGACCCACTTGGTGACGCAAAAAACCTCGCAACGCGGCTTTTGACCGAAACCCGTCGGTCCGAGCAACAGATACGGCTGCAACAGTTCTCGACCCCGCTGCCTTACGCAGCCCTCGCCGTGCGCGCGGCAGCGATCCGCAAAGGCGAGACTGTGCTGGAACCCTCTGCGGGAACAGGCTCGCTGGCGGGCTTTGCCAAGCGGGCAGGGGCCAAGCTCATGCTCAACGAAGTAGACCCGTTTCGCCAACGGCTGCTTGATGTGATGTTTGACGCGCAGGCGAGCGGACATGATGCCGAGCATATCGATGATCTGCTGACATCAACAACAGCCCCCAGCGTTGTCGTGATGAACCCGCCGTTTGCATCCTCGGTCGATCGCTCCCGTGATAAGCATATCGCAGCAAAACATCTCATTGGCGCCGCGAAACGACTGGTATCC
>JAQWQJ010000130.1 GCA_029244725.1 Paracoccaceae bacterium | reverse complement strand
GGTGTTCCAAAGGCCCAATTTGGACTATATTTGAAGGAATGTGAGTGGCGTTTTAACAACAGTGACCCGTCAGTGCAATTATCACAGCTAAGACAATGGGTTAAGAAGTATTTGAACTAGTTATCTGGGTCAGCCCCAAATTGAAAGCTCTTTCCACTACATATTGTGTCAGTTAAGGGCACAATGGACGATGATGTGGAAAGACTATGTTCAGATCAGAGACAATGGCGAAAGTTTGTCAAAAAAATGTCGGCCTTCGTAGGCATTAGATCACGGTGCCAGCCAGTGAATTCCGTCTACTTTCGACAATGCGAATCTCTTTTATGTCACCCAATTCGATCCCGTCGGCTGTCACATGCACCGCATGAAGATGGGCAGACTTGCCCACCATCTGCCCTGGTTCGCGGCCCGGTTTTTCGAACAATACTTTGACATTTTGCCCCACCATGGCGTCTTGAATGTCTTTTTGCTGCTGTGCAATCAGGGCCTGTAACCGGTACAAACGCTCGGTCGCTTCTTGGTCATCAACAAGCGCACGTTCAGCTGCTGGGGTGCCCGGGCGGGTTGAATATTTGAAAGAATAGGCTTGGCCATATTTCACTTCTTCAATCAACGACATTGTGTCATTGAAATCCGCCTCAGTTTCCTCTGGGAAACCCACAATAAAGTCACCACTGATAAGAATGTCAGGCCGTGCCTCGCGAAAACGCTCAATCAATCGCAGGTAGCTTTCGGCCGTATGACTGCGGTTCATGCGCTTCAAAATCTTGTCGCTGCCCGATTGCACCGGCAGATGAAGATAAGGCATCAGCTTTTCACATTCACCATGTGCGGCAATCAGATCGTCGGTCATGTCATTGGGATGCGAAGTTGTGAAGCGGATACGCTCTAACCCATCGACATCGTTCAACGCCCAGATCAACTGCGCCAATGACCAAGCACCGCCGTCGCCTTCACCGTGATAAGCATTCACATTCTGCCCAAGCAACGTAATCTCACGTACGCCACGTTCAACCAGATCGCGGGCCTCGGTAAGAACCTGAGACACTGGACGCGAAACCTCGGCCCCACGTGTATAAGGAACAACGCAGAACGCGCAGAACTTATCACAGCCTTCTTGGACGGTCAGAAATGCAGTTGGGCCACGCTTGGCTTTTGGGCGCGCTTTTAGCTTTTCAAACTTATCTTCTTCGGGAAAATCCGTGTCGAGGGCACGCTTGCCCTTGCGGATAATCTCCTCCATCTCGGCCAGACGGTGATAGCTTTGTGGGCCAACCACCAAATCAACCAGCGGCTGACGGCGGATAATCTCTTGACCCTCAGCCTGTGCAACGCAGCCTGCGACCCCGATTTTTAAGTCTGGATTTTCGGCTTTTAAGGTCTTGAAGCGGCCTAGTTCAGAATAAACCTTTTCGGCTGCTTTCTCGCGGATATGGCAGGTGTTTAGCAGAATCATATCTGCTTGATCCGGCGTATCGACCTCTTCGTAGCCCTGACCGCCCAGTGCCTCGACCATACGTTCTGAGTCATAGACGTTCATCTGACATCCATAAGTCTTGATATATAGCTTTTTCATGTCGGCCATTGAAGAAATCCTGTCTCGCTGTCGATTGCGGCTTCTATCTGCAGTCGCCACTGCTTGCAATGACACCCGAAATATCCAATTTTGTCACCAAAGCCATTTAAGGCCATACGAGCAGCTATGCGATTTACCAGTTTAGCAGATCTAAAGAAGAACGGTGAGCCGGTCCTGTCCAAGGGACCGATCGCGTTGATTATCGTCGAAGACAAGATTGAGGTCGACACAACGATCCGCCATCACATCAGCGCAGGCTTCAAATCTGTCATCGCATTTGTCCCTGCCAGCTTCAAATTGCCCAACGACGTCGAGACCGCCTGTCACCGCGTCGATTTTGACGCCAAGCTATCTAGCCTGCCATTGGCCGAGATTGTGAACCAACTGATCCCACTGACACACGGCCAGTGGATGTATTATTGCTACAACGCAGAATTCCTGTTTCATCCCTTTAGCGAGACCCGAAATATCGCGGAAATGTTGGCATTCCACGCTGAAGAGCGCCGCGAGGCAATGCTGACCTATGTGATCGACGTTTATGCCGGTGATCTGCAAAAAGATCGCAACGGGGTCAATATCGACGACGCCTATATGGATCGCACAGGGTATTTTGCCCTCGCACGAAGCGATCTGGAAAACCATTCGCATCCCAAAGAACGCCAGTTGGATTTCTACGGAGGTCTACATTGGAGATTTGAGGAGCATATTCCCGTTGCACGCCGAAAAATTGATCGCGTGTCGCTGTTTCTTTCGAAACCCGGCCTGGAAATGCGACCCGGCTTTGAATTCAGCGACGAGGAATACAACACCTACGCCTGCCCGTGGCACAACAACCTAAGTTCAGCGATTATTTCATTCCGCGCTGCCAAGGCCCTAAAACGCAACCCGGGATCAAGCTTTGATATCCACAGTTTCAAATGGCACAACTCGGTCAAGTTCGACTGGCATTCGCGCCAGTTGATGGATTTGGGTCTGATGGAACCGGGGCAGTGGTTCTAGCGATAGCTGGTGAGTTCTCACCGGCACCTCAAAGCTGCCAATGAAATGCTTCGTTCAAATTCAGCCATAGTAGAATAGGTGTCTGCTCTAGCATCGTTTAGCGCCACGACGGTTCTACTTGCGTAAATTTGAGTCGCTGCACGTGTGTCGTCCGCTTCAAGCCTTCTTAAAACATCGTATCCCGCCGTAACAATCTGCGCGGTGCTTTCCCGAATATCAGTGTATCTGCTTTCGATACCGTCAAAAATATCCAAACGACGAATGGACTTATCAAGACCATTTAGGAACGTTTCATTCTTGTCAGTTAACTTGCGCAATCCACCCAAAGGCCCGAAAAAGGCGTCAGTATTGTACAATTCCAAAGTGTGCACGCCAGTGGCAATGTCAACAATCGCATCAACTTGCGCTAAGGCTAGAACATTTAGCGAATTCTCAACCTGCCGAAGGATGGCGATCGTCTTCACTTTGTCCGCTATGACTTTCAGGTCACATTCGTCGCTCGCTAACGCCTGACCGGGCACCAAGAAAACTACAGCTACGGCCAGTATTGAAGGCAACCTCAATCGCGTCCCTAATTCAATTTTCATATTCATCTCCCCATGAGGGCAAGCATAGAGGTATTGGCCATATTAGGGGAAAAATACCACCGTGATTATCTTTAGGGCTTTTGCGCTAGCCGGTCTTAACCAAAACGGCGCCGTCGCGCGTGTTGCCTTCAACCGCTTCGTGGGCCTTTGCAACGTCGTCGAACGCATAGGCCGGGTCAATCCGAGGGCTAATTGCACCCTGCTGCAAAAGAGACGTCAGATTTGCGATGGCGAGTTGCCTCTGGGCATCGGTCAGAATGTAGATCAACGCCATTTCCAGCGTGATCGCTTTAAACATCATCGGATAAAACGGAATCTCGGGCCGCATCGCTTGGGCTGACCCATATGAGGCGATCCGACTGTTTGGTGCCATCACATCGGCCAACATATCGGCGTTTTGGCCAAATTCGACCTCAACCGCGTGGTCGATCAGCTCACCATCATTGGCTGCTAGAATTTGAACGGTCAGGTCCTCGGCGCGATAATCCAAAACGCTATCAGCACCGCTTGCGATAACGAGTTCAGCTTTCGCCGCAGAAGCAGTCGCAATGACCCGCGCGCCTGAGGCTTTAGCGATTTGCACCGCCAAGTGGCCCACCATCCCAGCGCCTCCGCTAACCAATACAGTTTTGCCCGCGACTGGGCCTGCGCCGAGCACGGTATGAACCGCTGTCAAAGCGGGAATCCCAAGGACCGCGCCAATTTGCTCTGAAACGTTGTCCGGCAAATTAACTGCCTGCACTGAGGGCAGCGCGATGTATTCGGCACATGTGCCAAACGCACGTTGCCATTGGCCGTTCCAAATCCAAACGCGGTTGCCGACACGGGACGGATCTACACCTGCTCCTACCGCCTCAATCACCCCTGCCCCATCGGAATGCGGAACGATGACAGGAAACGCTGGCTTGGTCACACCCGGCCGGCTTCCCGATCGCGCTTTCACATCCGACGGATTTACACCCGAATAGGTCACGCGCACCAAAACCTCGCCCTCAGCGGGCGTTGGTGTTGGAATGTCGAGAACACTGAGAACGTTCGAGGCTGCCCCGAACGCCGAATAGCCGATAGCTTTCATAGTAAAGTCCTAGTCTTGTGACTTGCGCAAACGCAGCACGACGTTCACGGCCGTCAATTCTGCGCCTTCCGGAAGATCAGGCAAACGTGCAATCTCAAGTTGGTCTTGCGGCGCATCCGTCAAAAACGCGTCGTCTTCCCAATAGAAGTGCGGGTGGTCGCTGGTGTTCGTGTCAAAATAGCTTCGTGCGCCGTCCACAGTAACTTCTTGCATCAAACCTGCATCGCAAAACGCTTTGAGCGTGTTGTAAACGGTCGCCAACGAGACTTGCTCGCCTTGCGTTTTGACGGACGCAAACAAGCTTTCGGCCGTTACATGCCGATCCTGACCATCGCCGACCAGCAAAGACGCCAACACCACACGTTGCCGCGTTGGGCGCAGACCGCCAGCGGTCAGCCATTTGGTGCCAATTGCATTTGCTTGTTGTGTCATAAGATCCAACACCAGTTGTCTGTGGCTAAATATAAGTCCAGTTGCGTATTATTATCAATTGAAATTCGTTAAGCGTCTCTTTCCGTCCGGTCAAGAGCCGCCCTTGCCAGCCATTCAACCAGAATGTTAAACGAAGACAACGCTAATCATCATATATAAGGAGCGCGCCTGCATGGCCGACTTTCCCACCAGCTTCGATAAGGAAGACCTTTTAAAATGCTCGCGCGGCGAACTTTTCGGCCCCGGCAATGCGCAGCTTCCTGCGCCTCCGATGCTGATGATGGACCGGATCACAGACATATCTGGTGACGGTGGTGAGCATGGCAAGGGTCATATAATCGCCGAATTCGACATCACGCCCGACCTTTGGTTTTTTGACTGCCACTTCCCCGGTAACCCGATTATGCCCGGATGTCTCGGTCTTGATGGCCTATGGCAATTGACAGGTTTCAACCTAGGTTGGCGCGGTTGGCAAGGTCGCGGTTACGCGCTAGGCGTCGGCGAAGTCAAACTGACCGGCATGGTTCGCCCTGATCGCAAAATGTTGACCTACAAAATCAACTTCACCAAAGCGATTTCAACGCGCCGCCTAACGATGGGCGTTGCAGATGGCATCGTCGAAGCTGACGGTGAAGTGATCTATCAGGTCACCGGCATGAAGGTCGCATTAAGCGAGAGCTAAAAGGGTTTGGGGGCGATAGGTCCCCACCCAATCCGACCTGCGATAATCTCGACTTGCTTGGTCGCTTGCGAAACTCTGGCATAGTCACTCTGACGCCCCGCGACGGAGATCCTATGCCCAAGGTCGATAACACCACACAGTATTACGATGAAACTGCGGCCAAGTACGACGAGCTGCATGGCGACCAACATGAAACCGGTCACATGGAGGCACTGGAACTTATCGTCCCACGGCATTTCCCACACGTGACATCAGTTTTGGATGTTGGATCCGGGACAGGACGGGCGATCAGCTGGTTTGACAGAACATTCAACGTAGACGGACAAGCGGTCGCGTTAACGGGCATGGAACCGTCAAATAAAATGCGAGAGGTCGCCGCGCAAAAAGTGCCCTCAGCGAGATTTGTCGATGGTTACGGAGACGCGCTTCCATTTGAGGACGACAGCTTCGACCTTGTTACAATCACAGGCGTGTTGCACCACGTTGCAGACCCCAAGGCCGTGATCCGCGAATGTTTTCGGGTCAGCAAGCATGGCGTTCTGATCAGCGATCACAACAACTTCTCGTTTGGTTCGACCTTCGCGCGCAAGCTTCGACTTGCGCTGTATTCCGTTGGCTTTTGTCGACGTTCAGCTACGTGAAGCAAGGCTTCAAAAAGCAGGGATATTCCGAAGATGACGGCTGGTGGTATCCATACTCAATCATGAACGACTTCGACGTTATATCGGAACTTTCAAACTATTACGCTATCGTTCCTACAAGGTCCGCCAATTCAGAGTTGGGGAATTTCATGCTCCAAAATTCGCACGTTGGAATTGCCTGTATTAAGTGAAAACTCGCAGAAGCGTTTCGGCGCTAAACGCGACAATTTCTCTGCCTATTTCCGTCTTGTGCAGGATTTGCGTATAATATTGGCTAGATTTGCGCAAATTACGTGTACAATCCCCACATTCAACAACATTCGCGCACTTCCCGCACCATAGACCTTGTAGTGTTCACTCAAACGCACCGGAGCTAGCATTATGACCAATCCCATATACGCCTATCAATCCATCGCCCGCGCCGTCGCTGAGCATGGCGTGACAACGATGTTCGGTCTGATGGGCGACGCAAACCTGTTCATCGTCGATAGCTTCGTTCGGGAAAACAACGGTCGCTTTGTTCCGGCAGCCCACGAAGGCAGTTCGGTGTTAATGGCTCTGGCATACAGCCATGTCTCAGGCAACGTTGGCACGGCCACTGTGACGCACGGACCCGCGCTGACAAACTGTGCAACTGCCCTGACGGAGGCTGTTCGCAGCCACACACCAATTGTTATTTTGGCGGGTGACACGCCCGTCAGCAACTCAAACCACCTGCAAAGCATCGACCAGCGCGAAATGGTCAAGGCAACTGGTGCCGGATTTGAGCAATTGCGTACCGATGGAACTATTACGAAAGACGTCGCGCGGGCCTATTACCGCGCTCAGGTTGAGCGTCGCCCGATTGTTCTGAACATGCCTGCCGATTTTATGTGGCAAGAAGTTTCGCATACACCAATGGTGCTAGATGTCTTTACCGCGCCCGGTGGCGTCGCCGAAGGCAATATCCTCGATGAAGCGATCGGCATGATCGCATCTGCTCGGCGCCCGTTGATCCTTGCAGGCGGCGGTGCTGTTGGCGCCAAAGACAGCCTCGTGAAGCTTGCCGACCGGCTTGAGGCCCCCCTTGCAACCACCCTAAAGGCCAAGGGGCTTTTTAACGATCATCCATACAATATGGACATCTTTGGTACGCTTTCGACGCCTGCAGCCTATGACATCATCGCGAAATCCGACTGTATCGTTTGCTTTGGATCTGCCCTGCACAATTTTACGACCGATCAAGGAAAACTGATGCGCAATAAACGTGTCATCCAAATTGACGTGGAACCGACGGCTATCGGTGGAAGTCTTCATCCCGACGCCGCGCTGATCGCCGACGCGGGACTGACAGCAGACACTATTCTTTGGTGGCTGAACGAGGCCGAGATCGCGCCGAGCGGCTTCACCAAAGAACTAGACCCAAAAACGCTGACCAGCCACCCAATTGGGGCCAACAAAACTGCAGCTGATTGCATCAACTACGTTCAATCGCTGGAACGGTTAGAACAAGCGTTCCCCAAAGATCGCATTCTTGTCACTGACGGCGGCCGTTTCATGACCGAAGTCTGGTGTCGCATATCGGCCCCTGATCCCAAAAGCTTTGTCGTCACCGCAAACTTCGGTGCAATCGGCCAAGGCCTACAAGAAGCCATCGGCGCAGGCGTGGCAGACCCCAATCGCCCTGTGGTCATGTTCACTGGCGACGGAGGCTTCATGATGGGTGGGATCAATGAGTTCAATACAGCCGTCCGTCTTGGCCTGAACCTGACTGTTATTGTGGCCAACGACAGTGCCTACGGGGCGGAACACATCCAGTTCCTAGACCGCAAAATGGACCCCAGCCTAACGACCTTTGAATGGCCCTCCTTCGCCGAGGTTGCAACATCGCTGGGCGGAGTGGGTATTCAAGTTACGTCGATGGAGGAACTGGACGCAGCGCTAATCAAATTGGACGGCGTGAAAGTGCCCGCATTGTTAGAACTTAAGCTTGATCCGAATGACGTCCCACGGATGCGGATTTAGAAAAGGCGCCAACAAAGGGCGCCCATTCCATTTTTCCAAGATGCGCCAGATTAATCTGACCGGCGACCAAACCACATCCGGCTGAACAGGCCGTCTTTGCGGACGAACTGATGATAGGCCCAAGCAATGACATGCATCGCGACTAAGATGGTAATCAGCCATGCGATAATGCCATGCGCAACGCGGGGCGGAATGCCTTCAAACGTCGCTGGCATCGGCGTACTTCCATCGCCGAATGAAACGGCAAACAAGTCCGCAGAAAAGGCTATACCCAAGCCACTTCCAACCATCGCGAATACCAAGACGTAAAGCGCGATATGCGCGCTTCTTGCGCCTTTGTTCAGCATATCACTTCCAGCGTCAGCTGGGGGCGGGTTCTTCGTCGTTTTTCGCATTACGAATCGCACGAGCATCAGGAAGCCGATCACCAGCCCCCAAATCATATGCCCGCCGAGAGCTGTCTTTTTCAACGGATCCGTGCTTTCAAGTTCCGTAAGAGATGGACCACCTATGAACAAGGCGACCAAGATCATGATTGCTGCAACCCAATGTGCAGCGACGATAATCGGGTGATATCTTTTCATCACAATTTCCTTTTGATGACGGAACACGCAAGGCCACATGCCGAGCTTTCCAGTTTTCTGCCCAATCTGTAGCAAACTTCGATTGCACCAAAAACATAACATAGAGTAACATCTTGTTACGTATTTGGATCACGAGGTCACATGAGAGCATTCGACTGGGAACTATTACCCTTTTTCCTAGCTGTAGTACGGGCTGGCAGCCTGCGATCTGCGGCGCATCAAACCAACACCAGCTACGGCACCGTAAACCGCAACATCCAAGCGCTTGAGGCCAGCTATGGCGCGCGCCTGTTCCATCGATCAAAACGTGGCTTCGCCCTAACGGCCTACGGCGAGGCCCTTCTACCCATCGTTGAAGAGGCCGAGAAATCCGTCATCGCGGCCCGTCGGCGCGTCGAAGGCTTGGACAAAGTAGCAAGCGGATCGCTGCGCTTTTCGCTGTCACCGACGTTCGCATACGACATCATCGCGCCCATCATCGGGAAGTTTCACCAGAAATACCCCGAGATCGACATCGAAATCCAACTGACCGCCGAGATTGAATCGATCAATGACGACAAAACCGACGTCTCGTTACGCGCCGCTATGTCTGTGTCCGAAGATGTGATCGCGCGCAAATTGTTCCAGCTCAAGCTCGGAATTTACGCAAGTAACGAATACATTGCCAAGCATGTTCCGAACGCAGGTCCTGACGGTGAAGGCCTCAGCTGGATTGGCGCTACGAACCCGAATTGGAGCGCCACCGTCGCATTCCCAAAGGCAGACGAGCGCCACAAAACGTCGGACGGTCAAATGCGCGCGAGCCTGCTAAACGCCCACTGCGGCATGTCCCACATGCCAACCATGTTCGAAGCCGCAAACCCAAACCTATCCCGCATCCCCGGAACGGAACTGACCGAAGGCCCGTGGCTCTGGATTTTGCTGCACTCAGACCTACAGAAAACCATCCGAGTCCGCCGCTTCGTGGACTTTTTGACGAAAGAGATGTTGGCGTTGAAGGGGCGGTAATTGGGGTCTGGGGCGCTGGCACTCGGAAACGTGCAGACCCCCGTAGGGTGGGTTTATAACCCACCAAGGCAAGGGCTACAGGAGCGGTGGGTTAAAAACCCACCTTACCGATGTGGCCGAGACCTGACATCCCCACAGTGGGCTGCCCCTGACCGCGGGTGGGGGAGAAGCCCCCGCCCATGGGGGCGGTCGGGGGCTGCCCGTGCGTGGCACGGGCGGAACTACTAGGGAAACGGCAGCTAACCTTCTATACTAGCATCCTGCAACGCTGATTTTGCTCCACTATGGACGTCACTACTGGCCATAAACTCTTCAAAGTTATAGGAATTTGAGCCAGAATTTGATTTCAAACGCGGTGTGACATGGCTCCATTCATGAGTGATCATTACTGAACCATCGTCTTTCCGCTCCCAATAGTACCAATCTTCATAATTATCCATTGGGCCTTTAATTCGTTCATAAAATTTGGTCTTCGCCATTTTATCTCCTTTCGATCAAACAATTCAAATATGGGAGTTTCTCTAAATCGATTCAATCTAATGTAGTGTACTCTTCTCGTTCACAAGGACTGCAAAATCTGGGCAACCCTTAGGTTTGGCTTTTAACCATACAATTGTGCACGCGTCGGTTTAGTGCGGTGGAAGCCTACCCTACGCGACGCTTTACACTGCTTATAGAGATGGACATCATAATCATCTATTGGTAGATTTTTGTAGTTATTCACATGTTAAAGGAGTACGCCATGCCAATGAGATTGATCGTGGCGTCGCTGTCTGGCGGCCCAAGCAACAAAGATTGGAAACAGTTCAAAGAAAACGCTTCGGAATTAACATGGAAATGCTCAGGTTTCACTAAGTTTGCAAACCCAATCATCATATCGACTACCATGACCGAAGAAGAAGTGAAAACTTACCTATCGACCAATTTTTCGGACGAAGAAGCATTAACTTGCTGCGAAATCACTCGAGCAACTCTTGAAAACGAGCACCATTATCTTTCGGATCTCGTTCAGCAATTTTTACTACCGCGGACAACGTTCCCCAACATCGAGTAATTCTCATGACACTTCTGGACGAACACGAACGCGAAATCCTAGAACGAACTAACCGGCTTGCAAACGGAACTGAATTCAGCCTGCGGACGTTGTTCGGAGGTAAATACGGTTTCGAGAACTACATCGAAAGATCAGGCCAAAGAAAAGCATTAGGAACACAGTTTCGCAAAGCCGTCGATGAAGGGCGATATGTCTCTATAAGATATAGCCGTCACAGTCAGTCGCCCGCTGAGCACCTATATATTTGCAACTGAATTGACACCCCCTCCCCTCTTGCCCTCCCTGCCCCCCTCACCTTACATAGACCCAAGCAAATAAGAGGGAGCGTCACATGAACCGTGTCGTCGTTACTGGTCTGGGAATTGTCTCGGCCATCGGGAATAACGCGGACGAGGTTTTGGCCTCGCTCAAGGCAGGCAAATCGGGCATCACTGCCAACGCAGATATGGTCGAGCATGGCTTTCGCAGCCAAATCTCTGGCATGCCGAATATCGACATTAAGGAACATGTAGACAAACGCACCTTGCGCTTTATGGGCCCCGGCGCGGCCTATGCGCATATCGCGATGACACAGGCGATTGCCGATGCTGGCCTAAGTGAAGACGACGTAGTGAACTACCGCACCGGTCTGATCGCTGGCTCTGGCGGGCCGTCGACCAGCGCCATGCTGACCGCGCACCAAACCGTGCTGAAAACGGGCGCAACCAAGCGTATCGGGCCTTTCGCAGTGCCAAAATGCATGAGCTCAACGATCTCGGCCAACCTCGCGACGGCGTTCAAGATCAAAGGCATCAACTATTCGATCACCTCGGCCTGTTCGACATCGCTGCACTGCATCGGCAACGCAGCCGAGCAGATCATGATGGGCAAGCAAGACGTCATGTTCGCAGGCGGCGGCGAGGAGCTTGACTGGACCCTGTCCTGCCTGTTCGACGCGATGGGCGCGATGTCCTCAAAGTATAACGACACGCCCGAGAAAGCCTCGCGTGCGTTTGACGCTGACCGAGACGGGTTCGTCATCGGCGGCGGCGGCGGTATCCTTGTGCTGGAAAGCCTTGAGCACGCCCAAGCGCGCGGTGCGAAAATCTACGCAGAAGTCACTGGCTACGGTGCAACCTCTGACGGCCACGACATGGTTGCCCCGTCAGGTGAAGGCGGTGAACGCGCCATGCGCATTGCGCTGGACGGCCTGCCCGAAGATCGCAAAGTAGGCTACATCAACGCACACGGCACCTCGACCCCTGTGGGCGATGTCGGCGAAGTCGAAGCGGTTCGTCGCGTGTTCGGCATGGGCTCGACACCTCCGATCAGTTCGACCAAGTCAATGACCGGCCACAGCCAAGGCGCAACTGGCGCGCAGGAAGCAATCTATTGCCTTCTTATGCTCGACAACGATTTCATCGCCCCGTCGATCAACGTCGAGACCCTCGACCCAGCGATCAACCCGGAAGAAATCGCAACCGAATTGGTTGAAAACGCAGGTCTCGATAGCGTGATGACCAACAGCTTCGGTTTTGGCGGCACAAACGGCTCGATGATCATGAGCAAGTTCAAGGGATAAGCACCATGACGACAGCAATGCAGCACTCAATTCCTTTAACCTCGATCCCTGAAAACACCGTGTTTGGGAAGGGCGATATCTTTGTTCTTTTCGGTGAACTTTTCGGACGTGGCTACGCGACTGGCCTGATTGATGCCGCCAAGGCCGCTGGCATGGACGTTATCGGCATTACTGTTGGTCGACGTGACGACACAGGCGCATTGCGAGCTCTTACAAGCGAAGAGCATGCCGCTGCCGAGGATAATCTCGGCGGCAATATCATCAACATTCCCTTAATGGCAGGCTTTGATATGGACGCGCCTGAGGGCGGCCAAAATCCGACCGAGATGTTGTCAGGAATGACGCTGGACAACTGGCAAGAGTTCAAACTGGACTGGGATCAGGTTGACCGCTGCCGCGAGGTTGGAACCGCCCGTTTCACACAGTCGCTTGGTCAAGTGATGGAGCAGTTGGATGGCATGATCCCAGAAGGCCGCAATGTATTTTTTGCCCACACTATGGCGGGCGGCATCCCGCGGGCCAAGGCGTTCCTTGCCATCGCCAACCGCATCTACAAAGGCCGTGGCGCACGCCATATGTCCTCACAATCTTTACTTGACGCCGATCTGGGCAAACTGATCCTGCAGAATTTCGACGAAGTGACAGCAATCACATTCGGCCATTTGCTAGACCTCAGCAGTGCATTGCGCGAACGCATTGAGGCCGGTGGCAATCAGGTCCGCTACACCGCTTACGGCTACCACGGTACACGCGTGCTAATCGGCGGAGAATACAAGTGGCAGACCTACACCAGCTACACCCAAGGCTACGCCAAAATGCGCCTTGAGGGTTTTGCGCAGGACGCATGGGACAAAGGCGTGAAAGCGACCGTCTTTAACTGCCCTGAAATCCGCACCAATTCATCTGACGTTTTCGCCGGTATCGAGCTATCGCTTTTGCCGTTACTTGAAGCATTGCGCAAAGAAGGCGGTGGCGAATTTGTCGATGATCTTTGGGCGCAATGCCAGAGCATGCTGAAAGACGATACTTCTATCGAACAAGTCCTGAAAACCGTCGGCGACTATCAACAAAATCCCGCAATGCAGCCCTTCTACGAGTTCACAGGCTGGCCCAAAGCCAACAGCGCCGAGCAAGTTGACATGACCGTCGGAACGTCTCAGGACATTGTGGCGATGCACAAAGACCGCAAAGCACTGGTCAGCGATGTTCTGAGTTCGCACGTGCTTGACGCGACCGGTCAGTTGATCTTCGGCTCAGCAAGTGATCCGGATGGGCCGGTACTGTGGCTGGACCATGACGTGGTGGCGCGGGTGTTGATTGGATAGAGGGTTGGCACGGCGATTGAAGTTAGCCGTGTCTTTAATGGTTGCCTTATATTTGGATGCGGCCGACTGAAGGAATTGATGGATAGAGATTCCCACCAAAGGGTCGGCAATACAAATCGCCCGCCCGACCTATTTGGCACCGACTCTGTTTTGTTCATTAATGGGTAAAATACATTTGGGGCTGACCCAGATAACTAGTTCAAATACTTCTTAACCCATTGTCTTAGCTGTGATAATTGCACTGACGGGTCACTGTTGTTAAAACGCCACTCACATTCCTTCAAATATAGTCCAAATTGGGCCTTTGGAACACC
>JAQWQJ010000128.1 GCA_029244725.1 Paracoccaceae bacterium | reverse complement strand
GATGGAGCAAGGCCTCCGCTTCGCGATCCGCGAAGGCGGCCGTACCGTTGGTTCAGGCGTTGTATCCCAGATCCACGCTTGATCTAGACCACATCGAAATTATGAAAGGGCCGCTCAATCGAGCGGCCCTTTTGCTTTGGGAAAGTGCAATGGCGGGCTGAAGACCGCCCTACGGCATGGCGCGAGGTAGGGTGGGCCTTTAACCCACGTTGTAGCGAAAGTTCATAATAGCTTTACTACGAAATACTTGATCTCGAGTTGCATAATTTCCATAGTGATCGCTGATCACGAGAGAAATTCGTACTTGATGTAGGCGGGACCTAAATTGGCAATCAAGTCAGTGTTTGGGCTTTTGTGCTTGGCCGCATCCTTTGTATTTCTGATAATCCAACCGGCTTTCGCCTCAGATCAAGTAAAGTGTGTTCAAACCGAGTTGTCCGCAAAAGGATACCGACCAGGTCCTGCTGATGGCTTGCTTGGAAGAAAGACCATTGGAGCGGCCGACTCATTTTCGATTGATGCAGAGCTTACGCTTCCACAACTCACTAACGAAACGGCAGCCATTTGGTGTGAAGCCATTCGATCCAAGACTGACTTTGTGCGAATTGTGGTTCGGCCAGATCAAACTATGACTTTTAAAGAAGTATGGCTGAATGGTAGCGATCCCAGCTTTGACGAAGGGGTAGTTAATTTTAGATTGGCGTCTGGCCAATGTAGCGACACTCTTTATGGCGACGGTCGGGGCGAAAGCGATTGCAATGGCGGCCGAATGAGGTCTCAAATCCAGGCCCCAAGGCACGTTAGTGTCGGTTCGGAAATGGAATATTACTTTGAATTTTTCATCCCGGTGGATTTTCCCTATGAAGGGGATTGGTGGTACCCATCGAAGTCTCGCCTCCTAATCGCTGAGTGGAAGCGCATCAAAGGAATAAAAAATCACGTTTACGAGATACTTCTAGATAACGTTCGCGGTGTAACTTTCGAGCAAGCGACCTGCATAACGAAAGAAGACTACGGAAAATGGAGCACGTTCTCATTGCAAATCAATTGGAGCAAAGGAAAAGATGGCTATTTGGTAGCGCGCTGCAATGATCAGATCATTTTGGAACGCCAAGGAGCGCAAACAGTTATTCCGCCGAATTGTGCTTCGGATTATAAACTGCAGTGCCACCCTGATACGCAAAGGCCTAACGCAGACATATTGTGGGCACTTGGACCAAATTTTAGCGGATTTGGATCTGACTATGCGGAAAAAGGGAAGCCTTCGCCATTTGCGCCTTCTTTCCCTGGACGACCGATAGAGTTAAGCGTCCGCAATCTTTACGTTGGTGCAATTCAGTAATTTTCCATGAACATCAAAAAAATATTGAAAGAAAGCGCAAAAGCTTTTGGTCAGCAAGGCTTAACTTTCCCCCTTGCCACACCCCCCATCCCCCTCTATATCGCACGAGTTCTCTTACGAGAGGATATCGGCGGGGTGATTCCCGCCGTTTGAGTTCGACGAGGGTTTGCGGTGGTCGCTGATCTTCCTCTCAACTTAGATGCCAATATAAGGCTGTAGTAATGCAAAGCCAAAATATCCGTATTCGGCTCAAGGCATTCGATTACCGCGTTCTGGACGCCAGCACTCAGGAAATCGTTAACACTGCCAAGCGCACCGGCGCCACTGTTCGTGGTCCGATCCCGCTTCCGAATAAAATCGAGAAGTTCACGGTTCTCCGTGGTCCTCACGTAAACAAGAAATCCCGCGATCAGTTCGAGATCCGTACGCACAAGCGTATGCTCGACATCGTTGATCCGACCCCGCAGACCGTGGACGCGCTGATGAAGCTCGACCTCGCGGCCGGCGTGGACGTCGAGATCAAGGTATAGGGGGCATAAACAGATGCGCTCTGGAGTAATCGCGAAGAAAGTCGGCATGACCCGGCTTTTCATGGAAGACGGAAAACAGATCCCTGTCACCGTTCTTCAACTCGACAGCCTACAGGTCGTTGCACAGCGCACCGCCGAGAAGGATGGCTACACAGCTGTTCAGCTTGGTGCCGGCACTGCTAAAGCAAAACGCACCTCGAAAGCTATGCGCGGCCATTTCGCCGCAGCCAAGGTAGAACCTAAGCGTAAGATCGTGGAATTCCGCGTCGCTGAGGAAAACCTGATTGAAGTTGGTGCAGAAATTGCAGCAACCCACTACCTCGACGGCCAGTTCGTTGACGTATCGGGCACTTCGATCGGTAAAGGTTTTGCCGGTGCTATGAAACGCCACAACTTCGGCGGTTTGCGCGCGACACACGGTGTCTCGATCAGCCACCGTTCGCACGGTTCAACTGGCCAGTGTCAGGATCCGGGCAAGGTTTTCAAAGGTAAGAAAATGGCAGGTCACATGGGTGCGGCGAAAGTCACCACTCAGAACCTTCAAGTTGTTCGTACCGATGCAGACCGTGGTCTCGTGTTCATCAAAGGCGCCGTACCTGGTTCCAAAGGCGGATGGGTCACCATCAAAGACGCCGTGAAGAAAGCAGCCCCTGCTGATCTGCCACTGCCTGCTGGTATCAAAACCGCAGACGTTGCAGCTGAAGCACCTGTAGAAGGAGGCGAAGCATGAAACTTGACGTGATCAACCTAGACGGCGGCAAAGCCGGTTCCGTCGATCTCGACGAGGCTCTGTTCGGTCTTGAGCCACGCGCAGACATTCTGCACCGTGTGGTCCGTTGGCAGCGTAACAACGCGCAAGCTGGCACCCACAAGGTTAAGACGCGCTCGGAAGTGAACTACTCGACCAAGAAGATCTATCGCCAAAAAGGCACCGGTGGCGCACGCCACGGCGCTCGCTCGGCACCGATCTTCCGCGGTGGTGGTGTTTACAAAGGTCCAGTAGTGCGTTCGCACGGCCACGACCTAACCAAGAAGTTCCGCAAGCTTGGACTCAAGCATGCCCTGTCCGCTAAAGCGAAAGCTGGCGAATTGGTCGTGATCGATTCCGTGGCGACTGAAGGTAAGACTTCGGCTCTTGCTAAGCAGGTTGCAAAACTTGGTTGGAAACGCGCGCTCATCATCGACGGTTCTGACGTGAACGAAGGTTTCGCGCAGGCAGCTCGCAACATCACTGGTTTGGATATCCTGCCAACGATGGGCGCAAACGTCTATGACATCCTCAAGCGTGACACTCTCGTGATCACCAAAGCAGGTGTCGAAGCATTGGAGGCACGCCTGAAATGAGCGCCAACGCACAACAGTATGATGTGATCCGCAAGCCGATCATCACCGAGAAAACGACCATGGCGTCGGAAAACGGTGCGGTCGTCTTTGAGGTCGCTATCGACAGCAACAAACCACAGATCAAAGACGCTGTAGAGGCTCTCTTTGGTGTGAAGGTGAAGGCGGTTAACACAACCATCACCAAAGGTAAAGTAAAGCGTTTCAAGGGTGGCCTCGGCCGTCGTAAAGACGTGAAAAAAGCCTATGTGACTCTCGAAGAGGGCAACACAATCGACGTGACCACTGGTCTTTGATTGTGAGTCGGGCTGAAGCCTGACCTACGGTTTAGAAATTGAGAAACCCCTGCGCTGTGAGGCGTGGGGGTTTTTTGTAATGCGCGGCACTACTTTAAGGAGAAGTTAATCAATACTATTTATGCTTATGCATGTTTCTGAAAGGCATTTTCATTATGAAATGGAAGAAAAGTTTTCGCAAAATTCCGGCAAAAGTTCGAACCGAGATAACCAAGCTAGATTCCGATAACGCAAAAATTATCGCCGGTAAGTCTCTTTCAGAGGGGGAACTTGAGAGCGGAGTATATTCTCATTTGGGGCTGGATTTAGGTTCCATTGAAATCGGAACATCATGGGACGTCTTACCAGACCCCGGAATTGGGACTGCTTCAAAGAGGAACAGCGAAGGTTGGAGTGTTGTCCGAAAAGATCTGCCCAAGATTACAAAGTATTTCTATCAAGACATACCGATTTATCGTGACGCAGCGCGAAACGGTTGGACCACAGCGGCGATACCAAGAGACGTTTATGAAAGAGATGCGTACCTACCTTACTTATTTACCATCAATGTGCTTATTCAGGAAAGGCTTGGAAGTGGAAATCTTGGAATCGTTTTCTCAATTGATGAGGCATTCCAGATAGCAAGTCCTAGCTTCGAGGAGGACTTACTTTTTGCACTAAACTTGCTTCAAGAAAACACTGGAGTTTCAGGCGTTGCGTCTGCAAATAACCCAGAGTTTGTATTCACGAGTGAGATAAGCTGGGAGCTTTTTCCGCCCGGTGATCTAGACGAAGTAGTTAGAGCATTTTCTGGTGGTTCGGGAGCCATTCCTGAAGACGTGATAACCGAACGACTGGAATTGTTCGAGCAATTTGAACCAACTGAATATCTGAAAGGGCTTGGTGGCGACGATCATTATGTGGGGCCAAATTTGCTGAGGACTTAGTTGTCTTTGAGAACCTTAAGTATGGAAATGCTCTGTATGTTCTCTATGAGAACTGGGAGGAATTGTCCAAGAGGCCACGCAGTGAACTTCTGCGAACTTCAACAAGTGGCTTTGACCGAATTGTTCACACGCCAGGATGGGAACAACGCTTTGCAGTTCTAATGCAAACCGAGCTACACTCTCAGGGTCTTAGGGTTCGTATTGGTCGTAACCGGCGTCGCGGTAGAAAGCTATAAAACTTGTGAAAAAGCGAATAGCGGCCTTTGGCCGCCGCGCCAGCGCCGACCCGCCCCATGGAGCGGCGCTTTTGCAACGTAATAGATTGAACACAACTTGCGTTGGCTTTGAGAGATAAACCACCCGACCGACGGCCCTCCGATCCCACTCCACGGGTCGGCACTGGCGCTTGGCCGGCTGAAGCCCGCCCTACGGGGACATCCCTAACGGTGTGATTGTTCGAATCTGTAGGGTGGGTTTGTAACCCACCATTGGCTCGACGCTCGGGATGGTGGGTTGCAAACCCACCCTAGGTAGACCACCACCCATTGGCATTCCCCCTCACACCCGTTAGCCTCTCCACTATGAAACATGTTCAAAAAGAAAACACCGATGATGCGCTTATTCAGGAGTTCCTGAACAAAGGCGGTAAGGTCAAGCAAGGCAAAACCAAACCTGCGCGGCCCGAGCTGGGGCTAAGCAAAAACGTTTGGAACCAAACGCTGACCAAAGAAGAGAAGGCCGCGCGCGATAAGAAGTAAGCGCTACAGCTTTTGATGGTTAGCAGGATCTATACCTGTGCCCGCATTCCCGCGCGGTTTTCTGTTCACTGGGCAATAGACATAAAACCGCTAATAGGCTCAAATTTTCGATGAAGAATAGAATCGCGGACTTCGAAGTTGAGTATGAACATGCGGGTGATCTTGGCCTCCCTCGGGTAGTATTGGGGCCTCGCAGCTACATCGCAGACCGCATCGTCCCAGATTTTGAAGTCTCCATAATTCCCGCGCGAAAGCGAGAGACTGCAACCGCTGTAATGAAAGCAAGAATACAGCCAACAGCAACTCAATCGTTCCAAGGGAAAAAGCAAAAGCTTTTGAATATCGTAAAGTCCGCTACGCGTACTCCCGACAATGCTTTCGCGTTTGACCTCCGGCCGTATAATCTCGGCAATTGGTCAAGCGCTATGAACATGTGCTTTCCAATTGCGTGCCAAGTTGTGGCGGAAACGAATGCACGCGATATGCCTGAGCCTATCTTCATTACGAATGAAAACTGGAATCCTAAGCTAAAAAGCTTCTTTGAGGCGATGGGACTGAAAATACTCGAAACGAATAGCGTTGTGATCGCGCCGCAAGTAACATTTGAGGTTGGTGACAGCGTACTATCCAATGTTTTGGTCCAGTCATTCCTTCATGACCGTTTGCACCAAATCGAAACTCATGTGATGCGCAATTCTGAACACCTCGCAGACAAGATATTTTTGGACCGTAGAAGCTCGCGCACTATCCAAAACGGTGACGAAATACGCTCGTTGCTTGAGAGCTGTGGCTACAAGACGCTGTACGCTGAGGATCTGAGTCTTGAGCAACAAATGCGGTGCGTGACATCCGCGACGGATATTGTGGCAATCCACGGCGAGGCATTGTGGCCGTTAGGGTATCGCACCTCAAGTGATCCAAATTTCAATCTAACCGAGATTTTCAGCCCCGGCCACGTCGTGCAGTTCTTCAATCATTTCTGTGAGGGCTTGCCTTGCAGGCATATGGAAGTACGGGGTGCGCTAACCAAGGATATGGTTCCGGGCGTCTATAGCGTCGTTTCGAATGATATGACGTTTGCAACTAATCACGCGCTGGACGCGTTTTACGTGGACCCAGAAAGCTTGACTGTCGCTTTGTCGCCAACAAGAGTACAAGAATTATTGGCGGGTTTAAACGACACTTGGCAGCTGTCAGAGAATATTGGCAACTAGTTCCACAGATCGACCTCTTCACCATTTTCGCGCATGTGATCCGCTTTGGCCTGCAGCCAGCGCTGGAAATTCGGTTGCTCGATGTAACCATCGGTTGCCACATATTCGAGACTGCTGAGATGATGGAATGGCTTGAAATACCCCGGAAGCATGAAGACTAAGGCGTCCCGCATACTCTCTGGCGGGGTGTTCGCGTCATCCAGCGCAAAGAACAGAGTGGTCGGCGTGAAGTTCACGAACCATTTGCGGGCAAGCGCTCGTTCCTCCAATGCCTCGCCATCGAAATCCGTCACCTCACGAGAGCCCCACATGTCGATCTGGATGACCATAAAGTTCTCCTCGAGATAGCTGACGATCTCTTCGCGCTCAAAGTTCACTGCGTGCATCTCAGCACAATAGGGGCAGCCGTTTTGTTCAAACAGAACCATAAGGTCTTTGCCTTCGGCAGCGGCTTCGGCAAGGTCTTCGCCCATCTCAAGAAAGGTGTCTGCGAAGAACGGTTGCAGGTGAAGACCGTTATCGCCGACCTCGGCCGCGTGAACCGTGTGCGTCAGAAGAATTGCGGTTAAAATTCCAAAAAGCTGTTTCATTGCGACCTCCCGTTTGGGGATAGGCTAGCAGAACAATGGATAGTTTGTGAACTTTTAGTGGATCACATCTGTTTGGGTAGGTTAAATACGGCGATCAAAAACACGATTGTGAACGTCAAAAGAAAAGCGCCGATCATCATCCCAAGCGTTCGAGAATAGCCTTTGGGCGTGATGCTGTCTTGTTGATCCATCAGTCGGATCGCTGGGTAGAGCCGCCAGTAGAAGGTTGAGATTGACACAATCAATGCGGCGATGCTGACCAGCTTGACTATCGTGCCTCCGGTGAAAGCTATGCCTATCAGTAATAGAACGAAAATCAGCTTGGTGCCTGCCACCCAATTTACGAGATACGTAATAAGCGGAAAGACTTCGGAATTCGACTTGGCCCGTTCATATGCATTGAACGCCCCCATGCCATTTCCTTTGTTTGACTGTGGTGCGAAATAGAGGATCAGAATGTTGAGCCCCTCAAGCAGGCAGAACGCCAGAAGTGTATATGAGAGCATGTCCATCCGCTGACATTTAGTGGGCTGGGTCGACAGCGCAACCCTCAACTGTGACGCGGTGCATCAAGCGACGATGGCCGTGGTAGTCGTTGATCGCCTTGTGCCAAGTCGCGCGGTTGTCCCAGGTGTCGTCACCGGCTTGCCAGCGGACGCGGCATTGGAATTCGGGTTGTTGGATATGGGTGTAGAGCATTTGCAATAGGGCATCGGACTCGGTCGAGGAAAGCCCTTCGACGTGAGTTGTGAAGACGGGGTTCACAAAAAGACAACTTTTGCCTGATAGCGGATGGCGGATCACAAGTGGATGGCATGCATCTTGCGTGGCGGCGTCTTGGTTGGACAAACGGCCGGTCTCAGCGGCTTCGCTGCTGAGGGTTTCTGCGCCGAAAACGTGGCGTGAGCTGTGCCAGGCAGAGAGAGATTTAAGGAATTTTTGCATCGTCGGTGACAAAGCGTCAAAAGCCAAAGACATTGAAACGAATAATGTGTCGCCACCTACGTTGGGTGTTTCGATTGCATGGAGGATCGAGCCCATAGCAGGGATTTTGTCGTAAGAATGATCGGTGTGCCAGCCTTCACCAACGGCCTCTTTCTGGTCGGTGTCTTTGAACACGATGGCAATTTCAGGATGCGACTGTAGCGGAGTGAAGAACCGGTTCACATTAATCTCACCAAAGCGCCGCGCGAATTGTAAGTGTTCATCGGGTGAGAATTCTTGATTGCGGATTACAATCACAGAATGGTCCGCAAAAGCTTGCTGGATGTCGGCGAAACTGCTGTCGTCCGTAAGGTCAGCCCCAATAATCTCGGCGCCAAGGCCGCCAGTCAGTGGTTTGATTTCCATGGTCCTGCCCTTTCTATCGAATTGAAAGCTGCCAGAGGTCAGGCGGGAAGCATAGAGAAAAGTGCTGGCGCCAATTTTTCAAAATGAATCGGCTAAAATTTACCTAAGGCATTATAGGAAATGAACTTGCGTCAATTGGCTCAATCCAGCGGTGTCGTCCAAAGAGAATTCATAGCCAATTTTGCTTTCGCGCGTGATTTGAAAACCCAAATGTTTGTGCAGTCGTATTGAAGCAGTGTTGGCCTTGAAGACGTTGCTTTTCAGGTGGCTAATATTTTCGGATGTAATCAATTCTGAGAAAGCTTTGAGAAGCTCTCGGAATACTGAGGGGTTTCTGTAGTCCGGATGAACACCTGCACCGCCAACGAACCAAACCAAAGGGCTTTGCGGACGTAGCTGAACATAAGCCACTAACAATCCATTGCGCCTGACTTCGGCGTGGCTGGAGATATTGAAAACCTCGTCCAATGCCGTGAAATGATTGATCGGATCAAGCGGGCGAGGGTGACCTGAGGTGTGGTCGTTCAAGGTCAACAAATCGAGCGCCATTATTTCGTCGATGCAAAGCATGGGCATTGCCTTTATTCCCTATTGGACGCTTAGCATGCCCGTTTGAAACGCCGTGAGGAAGTGATAAGTGATAGGGCGCTGGATACACCTGCCGATCTACAGCAAACTTGCGAACATCCCCCTTGCTCCCACCAGCGACTCCAGCTATATCGCGCGGATCGCATGGCCTCGGATTCGTCCGGGGGCCTGTGATTTTATTCGGGGACCTGTTCAATCAGGGCCCTTCACATAGGGCCGCATTTGCGGTCCGCCAAGCAAACGGAAGACAGAAAGCATGGCACTCAAGTCGTACAAACCTACGACGCCGGGCCAGCGCGGGCTGGTACTGATCGACCGTTCGGAGCTTTGGAAAGGACGTCCAGTCAAATCTCTCACTGAGGGTTTGACCAAATCGGGCGGCCGGAACAACACCGGACGGATCACCTCGCGTCGTCGTGGCGGAGGCGCAAAGCGTCTCTATCGTATTGTTGATTTCAAACGTAACAAATTTGATGTTGCAGCAACCGTAGAACGGATCGAATACGACCCGAACCGGACTGCATTCATCGCACTGGTCAAGTATGAAGACGGTGAGCAGGCATATATCCTTGCTCCACAGCGTCTGGCTATTGGTGACACTGTCATCGCGTCGGCGAAAGCTGACATTAAGCCAGGTAACGCTATGCCGTTCTCAGGCATGCCGATCGGTACCATCATTCACAACATCGAACTAAAAGCTGGCAAGGGCGGTCAAATCGCACGTGCTGCGGGTACATATGCCCAGTTCGTTGGTCGTGACGGTGGCTACGCTCAGATCCGTCTGTCTTCGGGCGAACTTCGCTTGGTCCGTCAGGAATGCATGGCAACAGTTGGCGCGGTGTCAAACCCTGACAACAGCAACCAAAACTACGGTAAAGCTGGTCGTATGCGCCATAAAGGCATCCGTCCAAGTGTTCGTGGTGTTGTTATGAACCCGATCGATCACCCACATGGTGGTGGTGAAGGCCGGACCTCTGGTGGACGTCACCCGGTTACCCCTTGGGGCAAACCAACAAAAGGTGCGCGTACACGCAACAAAAACAAAGCGTCGCAAAAGCTTATCATTCGCTCGCGTCACGCTAAGAAGAAAGGGCGGTAATCTATGTCACGCTCTGTTTGGAAAGGCCCATTTGTCGACGCTTACGTGCTTAAGAAAGCCGAAGCTGCTCGTGAATCTGGCCGCAATGATGTCATCAAAATCTGGTCGCGTCGCTCAACTATCTTGCCTCAGTTCGTAGGCCTGACGTTTGGCGTTTATAACGGTCAGAAACATATCCCAGTCAACGTCTCGGAAGACATGATCGGTCAGAAGTTCGGTGAGTATTCACCAACTCGTACCTATTACGGTCACGCTGCAGACAAGAAATCGAAGCGGAAGTAAGTCATGAGCAAGGATAAAAATCCCCGCCGCGTGGCAGACAATGAAGCAATGGCCAAAGTGCGCATGCTTCGTACAAGCCCGCAGAAGCTGAATTTGGTTGCGCAAATGATCCGTGGCAAGAAAGTTGAAAAGGCTCTTACAGACCTGACTTTCTCGAAAAAGCGGATCGCGGACGACGTGAAGAAGTGCCTTCAGTCGGCTATTGCAAACGCTGAAAACAACCACAACCTGGATGTGGACGAGCTGATCGTTTCAGAAGCCTTTGTTGGTAAAAACATGGTTATGAAACGTGGTCGTCCTCGGGCACGTGGCCGTTTTGGCAAGATCATGAAGCCGTTTTCGGAACTCACAATCACTGTCCGTCAAGTTGAGGAGCAAGCATAATGGGTAACAAAACAAACCCGATCGGTATGCGCGTTCAGATCAACCGCACATGGGACAGCCGTTGGTATGCTGACAGCAAAGACTATGGTGATCTTCTTCTTGAAGACATCAAGCTTCGCGAGTTCATCAAGGAAGAATGCAAACAAGCTGGTGTTGCGCGTATCATTATTGAACGCCCTCACAAGAAGTGCCGTGTAACTATCCACACAGCACGTCCTGGCGTTATCATTGGTAAGAAAGGTGCAGACATCGAAACTCTGCGCAAAAAGCTTGCCTCGATGACTGACAGCGAATTGCACCTGAACATCGTAGAAGTTCGCAAGCCAGAGCTTGACGCTCAGTTGGTTGGCGAGTCGATCGCTCAGCAGTTGGAACGTCGTGTTTCATTCCGTCGCGCTATGAAGCGTGCGGTTCAGAACGCTATGCGTATGGGCGCCGAAGGCATCCGCGTAAACGTTGCTGGCCGTCTCGGCGGTGCTGAGATTGCTCGGACTGAATGGTACCGTGAAGGCCGCGTGCCTTTGCACACTCTTCGCGCAGATATCGATCACAGCCAAGTTGAGGCTATGACTGCTTATGGAATCATCGGGATCAAAGTTTGGATCTTCAAAGGTGAAATCATGGAGCACGACCCTCAGGCACGCGATCGTCGTATGCAAGAAGTCCAAGACGGCCCAGCCCCTCGTGGTGCTGGCGGTCGTCGCTAAGGAGGAATGAGAAATGCTTCAACCAAAGCGTACTAAATTCCGCAAGATGATGAAGGGCCGGATCAAGGGCGAAGCCAAAGGCGGCTCTGATCTCAACTTCGGTAGCTACGGCCTTAAGGCAACCACACCCGAGCGTGTGACTGCCCGCCAGATCGAAGCTGCACGTCGTGCCATGACGCGTCACATGAAACGTCAAGGCCGTGTGTGGATCCGTATCTTCCCAGACGTACCGGTTACTGCAAAGCCGATCGAAGTTCGTATGGGTAAAGGTAAAGGTTCGATTGACCGTTGGGTTGCCAAGGTCAAGCCGGGTCGTGTGATGTTCGAAATTGACGGCGTCAATGACGATGTTGCACGCGAGGCACTGCGTCTTGCTGCTATGAAACTACCAGTCAAAACTCGCGTCATCGTTCGCGAAGATTGGTAATTTTCTCGGGTCTTTGACCTGAGCAAAGAAATGAAAACCCCCGTTGGTGCAAGCCAGCGGGGGTTTTTGTTTTGTCGGAAGCGGTTTTAAAATTGGTGCAGTAGAGGAGCATCCAACATGGCAAACCTAATTTCCGAACGTGTCGAACTCTCGCGTGTTGGTGAAAATCCCTACCTGATCACTAAAATGTCTTCTGGTTGGGTGGTGATCGGCGATGTGCAGCCAGTGTGGGGCTATTGTGTTTTCCTCGCTGATCCAGTGATCTCGTCAATCACCGATTTGTCCGAGGCTGAACGGGTGCAGTATTCGCTCGACGTTTTGAGAGTTGGCGACGCGTTACTAGAGGTCACCAATTTCTACCGGATCAATTACGAAACTTTGTGCAACACCGAGCCGGCGTTGCACACCCATATCATTCCAAGATTTTTAGACGAGCCCGATGATAAGCGGGGGTTGCCTGCTATAATGAAATATTCCTGGCCTGAGGCTGAACCCTTTAGCATCAAGGTACACGGCGAGTTGGTGACGGCGTTAAAACAAGTTTTGAAGTGCTGACACTCGATTTCGCTAACTCTCAGCGTTCTCCGGTCCGCGATAAACAGCCAGTAGTTGCTCTTTCATCTCAAATCCACAACGCCGATAAATGCGACCCGCCGCGCTGTCTTCGTCAGCGACTATGACTGTTTTTGTGTTTGGAAAGCGGGATTGCGCCCATTGCACGCCAGCCGTGACAAGGGCTGCACAGACACCCTGACGCCGGTAGGAAGGGCGGGTCTCGACCGCTTGGAAGCGGGCAATGTCTTTGTTTGCGTAGATGCCAAGGTCTCCTGCCAATTCGTCACCTGAAAAAGCGCCAAGCCAAACTCCGCGCCCTTCCTCAGTTAACCTGCGACAGGCGATCATACGGGTTTTAATGTAGTCGTAATAACCGTCAGCGTTGTTGCCAGTCTCGACCCCAATAATTCCCTGAAGATCGGTGGCTTTTTCCCAGTCCTCGTCAGTGGATAGCGGACGGATCGTAAAGTTGCTTGTTGACCCAGCTGGCGCCAAGGTCCCGCTTAAGACCAACACATCACATTGGTCGGTTTTGAACCCTAAGTTGCTAAAGTATGCTAGCCGATCACCGCCCTCCATGTTCGGGACATCCCAGCCAATCGTCGTGTGCTTTGCATCAGGAAACTCGGCCTTAAAAGTTTCTATTTGTTTGGCAGGCTCAATGACGTCTTCTCGGTAGATGATCATATTGCCAAACCAAAAATCCGGTTCTTCTGGAGTGCGCAGAACATATCTATCCTCGCGCTCTTCAAGATAGCTTCGATCCCCGAGAACCATGATATCGGTAGCCAGCCCAAGACTTTTCAGCGTCATTTTAATTTCCCTTGCTATGGGTTTAGGCTGCATGACCAGAATGGAAAGGGCAAGCGCTAGACGGCGTTGATCTCTGGCGTAGGGCAGCGCTTTGCAAACACCATTGGTCTTTCCCAAGGCGTCGGAACGGCGTATTGGAAAGCAACTTCAAACAATTTCACGAGACAGATCATGTCAGAAATCAAATCCCTGTTTGTCACACGCCTATATCGCGCCAATCTATCCGAGCATGGCCCGACGGTCGATCCATCTGAATTGGAAGCCTCTTGTTGGTCCATCGCCGAAGATGATGAAGCAGGGCAAGATTGGTGCGAAGAAAACGGCTACCCCGGTTATACGAGCTATGCTTCGCTGACAGACTTGCCTTGGCGTTTTCCTGCCTTTGCCGATCTGGTCGAGGCGTTGGATAAGCACGTCGCAGGATTTATCGAAGAGCTGGATTGGGACTTGGGCGAAAAAAGCGTGACGCTTGAGGATATTTGGATCAACATCCTACCCCCCGGTGGTATGCACTCAAACCATATTCACCCGCATTCCGTTATTTCGGGAACAACCTATGTAACAATGCCCGACGGTGCGTCTTCGTTAAAGTTGGAAGACCCTAGGCTAAGCCGCATGATGGCGGCCCCTCCACGCAAGAAAGAAGCCCGCCAAGACCTAAAGGCGTTCTACTACGCCAAGCCGCAGGTCGGTGACGTGTTGTTGTGGGAAAGCTGGTTGCGACACGAAGTGATGCTGAACCAAGCCGAAGAAGAACGGGTCAGCATTAGCTTCAACTATAAATGGGAATAATGCGGTCCATCTTGGCATTCGCACGTCTGAACATCGGGATAATCCTGATTGTGAGTGTTCTGGCGAATGTCGCCTTGGGCGCGCTGAACTTCATCGTGCAACCATTGTGGCGCGCAGCGGCTGTGACTACGGCAGTGGCTACAACCGAGGCAAAGTCTGAGCTTGAAGAGCGCAGCGCCGTTGCCAAAGCGAAATCTAAAGAGAAGGCAAAAGCCCGTTTGAAAAGTGTCGCTACTGCGGTCCCCTTAGTGGGTTTGGGGGCAGCGGCCTTTTTCGAATATGGCGACTATCAAGAATGGTTGAAAGATCATCCCGAGGGCGAATTTAGTGCCTACAGCAAGCAGGTAATGCAAGAGACGCAAGAGATTGCGAGTGAGGTTTTGCATGAGCTGCCCGACATTTCACATTTTGACATGGAAAAGCTACTGGCGCGCATGCAAACCGTCTTGGACAGCGCTGAGCGGTTGATCGACTGACTGATTAAAATCTGCCGAAATAGACACCGATGGCATCGCCGATCTCGGTTTCTTCATAGCTGAAATGTGAACGGACAACGTTTTCGAGAATATCGAATACCTGACGTGTATTCTGCAATTGGGCCTCGGACGGTTCTTGAACTAGGTCCGCAGCGGCGGTTTCCAGTCGACCAATCAGTTCATGAACCACCAAGTGTTCAGCCCGCAGTTTGGCGACGACATTGAAAAGTCCCGCGGGTCCTGCTTGCTCGAGGGCAGGGAACACCTGCTGTTCTTCGGCATCATGATGAAAGTTCAGCATTTGACACTCTCGCCCACAAAGATTGCCAAAGACGCGCATATTGTCGAACAAGTCCATCCCTTTTAACGCTTCGATAAGCGTTGAGGGATCTTGGTCACCTTGCTCAATATGCTGAAGAACGCTTCTGGCACGCGAAACCTCACGCAAATGATGGCGATGGATTGCCTTTAAATGTCTTCCCGCTCCCTTTTGCGCGTCTGTAAGGTTTGGGATTTTGGGGGCCGATGGGCGGCTGCCTTCATCTAAGGACAGATCGGCCAAGGGGGTGTCAGATAATGTGGTGTTCAAATTCGGTTCCCTTGGCAGGTCTTTGGTGGGCGAAAAGCGGTTCTGCGTAAGCGCTAACTGCAGTAGCTACAGCCAAGTATTCTTGAATAAAAGCCTTGCGGCCAAAGGGGGGCTCACCTATAGAGCCTCATCCACGGATTCTCGGTGACGAGATTCGGGTTATTGTCATTGATCCACCAGGTTTCGGGTCACCCTGTATTAACAGTCAGGGGCTCTCTGGTGTTTTGAGAAAGGAATAGGCGATGAACGCCAACGATCTGCGTGAAAAAACGCCTGATCAGCTTCGTGAAGAGCTGGTCAATCTGAAGAAAGAGGCATTCAACCTCCGCTTTCAACAAGCAACCGGTCAGATGGAAAACACAGCGCGCATGCGTGAGGTTCGCCGTGGTGCGGCCCGTGTGAAAACTATCCTGAACGAAAAAGCTGCAGCAGCAGCTGAATAAGAGGAGCTTGAGTTATGCCTAAACGTATTCTGAACGGCGTCGTCACAAGCAACGCAAACAATCAAACTGTAACTGTTTCGGTTGAGCGTCGCTTCAAGCACCCTGTTCTTCAGAAAACCATCCGTAAGTCCAAGAAATACCGGGCTCACGATGAGAACAACCAATTCAACGTCGGTGATCTTGTTCGCATTGTCGAATGTGCACCGAAGTCGAAGACGAAACGCTGGGAAGTTTTGGTCGCGTAAGCGGGTAAAGCCAACAGTTAACGAAACCCTGGGGACCTGGCCACGCATCGGCCCCCCATAGGTCGGGAGAAACCACATGATCCAGATGCAAACAAACCTGGATGTTGCTGACAACTCTGGCGCTCGCCGAGTTCAGTGCATCAAGGTTCTGGGTGGCTCCAAGCGTAAGTACGCATCCGTAGGCGACGTTATCGTCGTCTCGGTTAAGGAAGCCATCCCACGCGGTCGCGTTAAAAAAGGGGACGTCCGTAAGGCCGTCGTCGTTCGCACCGCCAAAGAAGTTCGTCGCGACGACGGCACTGCCGTACGCTTCGATCGCAACGCTGCAGTAATCTTGAACAACGCCGGTGAGCCTGTTGGCACACGTATTTTTGGCCCAGTTGTTCGTGAGCTTCGTGCGAAGAACTTCATGAAGATTATTTCGCTTGCTCCGGAGGTGCTATAACATGGCTGCTAAACTCCGTTCTGGCGATAAAGTCGTCATTCTAACTGGCAAGGATAAGGGCAAAGAAGGAACTATTTCTTCGATCGACCCTAAAGCTGGCAAAGCTGTTGTAGATGGTCTGAACATGGCCATCCGTCACACACGCCAGAGCCAGACAGCACAAGGCGGCCGCCTTCCTAAGGCTATGCCAATTCAGCTGTCGAACCTTGCTCTTCTCGATGCAAACGGCAAAGCAACCCGCGTCGGCTTCAAAGTTGAAGACGGCAAGAAGGTTCGCGTTGCGAAAACCACAGGGGACGTGATTGATGCTTGATTCAGCAGACTACACCCCACGCCTTAAGGCCGCCTACAAGGATACTATCCGTGGCGCCATGAAGGAAGAATTCGGTTATGCAAACGACATGCAGATCCCACGTTTGGACAAAATTGTTCTGAACATTGGCTGTGGTCGTGCGGCAGTTAAAGACAGCAAAAAAGCTAAGTCGGCCGTTGAAGATCTTTCAACGATCGCTGGCCAACACGCTGTTATGACTATCGCCAAGAATTCGATCGCTGGTTTCCGTGTTCGCGAAGGCATGCCTATGGGCGCCAAAGTGACACTTCGCGGCGACCGTATGTTTGAATTCCTTGATCGTCTGATCACTGTAGCGATGCCACGTATTCGTGACTTCCGCGGTGTTAAGCCGAGCTTCGACGGTCGTGGCAACTTTGCTACCGGCCTCAAGGAACACATCGTCTTCCCAGAAATCGACTTTGATAAAGTTGACGAAAACTGGGGCATGGACATCGTGATCACAACCAACGCGAAAACTGACGCGGAAGCAAAGAGCCTGTTGAAGCACTTCAACATGCCTTTCAACGCGTAAGTCTCGGGAAGGAATTAGACATGGCTAAAAAAGCAATGATCGAACGCGAAAAGAAACGCGCAGCATTGGTGGCAAAATATGCAACCAAACGCGCCGCTCTTAAAGAGATCGCGAACGACGAAAGCCTGCCGATGGAAGAGCGTTTTACCGCCCGCCTGAAGCTTGCAAAACTGCCGCGCAATAGCTCGGCTACACGTATCCACAACCGTTGCCAGCTCACTGGTCGTCCTCATGCTTACTACCGTAAGCTTAAGGTCAGCCGTATTGCGTTGCGCGAACTGGGCTCGACCGGCATGGCGCCTGGTCTGGTCAAGTCAAGCTGGTAAGGAGGAGCAGATATGAACGATCCTATCGGTGATATGCTCACCCGTATCCGTAACTCGCAACTTCGTGGCAAATCGACTGTGTCGACACCAGCATCTAAGCTTCGCGGCTGGGTTCTGGATGTTCTTCAGGACGAAGGCTACATCCGCGGTTATGAAGGCGGTACTGATGCAGCGGGTCACCCGACCCTCGAAATCAGTCTCAAATATTTCGATGGCACTCCTGTCATTCGCGAAGTGAAGCGGGTTTCAAAGCCTGGCCGTCGCGTTTACGTAAGTGTTAATGACATCCCACAGGTCCGTCAGGGTCTAGGTGTGTCGATTGTCTCCACCTCAAAAGGTGTGATGTCGGATGCAAACGCTCGCAGCCAAAATATCGGCGGCGAAGTGATTTGCACCGTCTTCTAAGGAGGTCTGAATGTCTCGTATTGGTAAAAAACCTGTCGAGCTTCCCACGGGTGTATCCGCATCCGTATCGGGGCAGACCGTTGAAGTAAAAGGCCCGAAAGGCGTCCGTAACTTCACCGCTTCCGATGATGTTAGCATCACGGTTGAAGACAATTCCGTAACGATCACGCCACGTGGAAAATCAAAGCGCGCACGCCAGCAGTGGGGCACTAGCCGCACTCAGGTTGCGAACCTTGTTACCGGTGTTACCACCGGCTTCAAGAAAGAGCTTGAGATCCAAGGTGTTGGTTACCGTGCTCAGATGCAGGGCAATGTCCTGAAACTGAACCTCGGCCTGTCGCACGACGTTAACTACACTGCTCCTGAAGGTGTCACTATCACCGCTCCGAAGCAGACTGTAATTTTCGTCGAAGGCATTGATCAGCAGCAAGTTGGTCAAGTCGCAGCGGAAATCCGCGAATGGCGTAAACCAGAGCCTTATAAAGGCAAGGGTATTCGCTACAAAGATGAATTTATCTTCCGCAAGGAAGGTAAGAAGAAGTAAGGACCAGACAGATGGCAAACAGCAAACGGACACTGTTCCTCAAGCGCCGCCAGCGCGTCCGGAACAAACTTCGCAAGGTCAACGCCGGCAAGATGCGTCTTTCGGTACACCGTTCAAACAAGAACATCAGCGCTCAGCTGATCGACGATGTGAATGGCGTTACCCTAGCCGCAGCTTCAACATACGAGAAAGATCTCGGTGTTGTCGGCAAGAACAATGTGGAAGCAGCAGCCAAAGTGGGCGCGGCAATTGCCGAGCGTGCGAAAAAGGCAGGCATCGAAGAAGCATACTTCGACCGTGGCGGCTTCTTGTTCCATGGCAAGGTCAAGGCACTAGCCGAGGCCGCGCGCGAAGGTGGATTGAAGATCTAAATCACTGCGGGGGACGTTCGCGTCCCCCCGATGATCCAGGGGTCAGTTTGGCCCACTAGGATTGAAAACAATAGGCGCCATTGCGTGCCACATTTGAAAAGGAATGCCTAATGGCAGAACGTGAAAACCGTCGCGGTAACCGCCGCGATCGCGATGAGGCACCCGAATTTGCTGATCGCTTGGTTGCAATCAACCGCGTATCGAAAACTGTAAAAGGTGGTAAGCGCTTTGGTTTCGCAGCTCTTGTAGTTGTTGGCGACCAAAAAGGCCGCGTTGGCTTCGGCAAAGGTAAAGCGAAAGAAGTACCTGAGGCGATCCGCAAAGCGACCGAGCAAGCGAAACGTCAAATGGTTCGTGTACCTTTGAAAGAAGGCCGCACATTGCACCACGACGTCGCAGGACGTCACGGCGCAGGCAAAGTTGTTATGCGTACTGCCCCACAGGGTACTGGTATCATCGCAGGTGGTCCAATGCGTGCTGTATTCGAAATGCTCGGCGTCCAGGACGTTGTCGCAAAGTCGATCGGTTCGCAGAACCCATACAACATGATCCGCGCAACAATTGACGGTCTCAACAAAGAGTCGAGCCCACGTCACGTTGCACAGCGTCGTGGTAAAAAAGTTGCAGACATTCTCCGCAAGGACGAAGCCCCTGCAACTGAAGCAGCAGAAGCGTAAGGAGACGGATACATGGCTAAAACCATCGTAGTAAAACAGATCGGCTCACCGATCCGCCGCCCTGAAAAACAGCGTCAGACCCTGATCGGTCTTGGCCTGAACAAGATGAACAAAACCCGCGAGCTGGAAGATACTCCATCCGTGCGTGGCATGATCGCAAAGATCCCCCACATGGTTCAAATCATCGAAGAGCGCGACTAGTTTTAAGTTTGGTGGGTGATTAACCCAACCGACTGAAGAAATTTAAGAACGCCCCAGCCTTGCGGTTGGGGCGTTTTTGTTTGTCGATAGCGAAATTACACTTCACCTGAAAACTGAGATCATCCCAAATACGGGGCGATGCATATTTTGGTCGATATGAAAACGCCTAGAGTGATCACTCACGGCGTATATGGTGGTGTCGCCGTACTTATCATTGGTCTTGTATTTCTTTTGGTTTCTAAAAACTGAAAACATCAGGTCATTCCTTAGTGGGGTTGTGTCTGACTACGTTCTAGTTCTTCAAGTATACTTTAAGGCAAGGACAAATTTGCTCCTTGTCCAAAAAAGGCCCTATGCATTAGTTGCACCCATGACGGGAACGCAAGTCGGGCATGCAGATTTACCCTCTACTCGTCGTTCAGGGTGGGGGCTACCAAGGCGCTAATCTGAAATTGCACCTTAAAGGGGACAGTCATGGCTCTTTTCAACACATTTACCGCTCGCATTAAGTCTTTCTACAACGCCGAAATGCCTTGCTGGTTTGAGTATCTTCAAAACTCAAAATAACTCTGAGTGTCATCTAGAACCCTTTATATGGTTCTAGGTCGACCGGAACTTGATCCAAACATGGCGAGTCATCGCAGTTAGAAACAACATCTCTCCGCCATCTTCTAAGATACCAAGCAGGCCTTTGATAACCTTTGGGAAGTCAAACAGTTCATGAATGGCATCAATCCCTACCGCACAAAAAATGATGGCGAAGAAGAAAGCAAAGACTGGATAAAGTTGTCTGCGTAACTCAACCGTTGCTGTCCGCCAACCGAATAAAGTTATCGCCAGAACTACTACGCCCAAGCCACCCCATATGACCATGGAACCAAAAGTATAGGCTTTTTCACCTAAAGTGTGCTGAAGACCTATTGCGTGAACCACATTTGGGCCCAGAGTTTCATGTAACTGCAAACTGTCATCGGCAAGCAGGATCAGTACGACAAGGAATAGCGACAGCATCATGACTGCCTTGTTTCTTAGGTATGCACTCAAAAAAACAAAGGCTAAGATCAACCATTTGATATAGTTTAGGACTTCTCCTGCAGACCAATCGCGATCAATGTTCCAAAAGTCAGGCCGGATTGCGATTAATTCTTTGAGAAATGCGAATCCCCAAGCTGCGCTTAAAATGATAAGAATTGTATCTAGCGCGAAAAGACCGCCAAAAAATCGACGACTGGAAACATGATAACTCATACTGTGCCTCGGGTTTTGGAATTGATTGCCTAGGGATAAACACCAGTCGGTTGTCGAACATATGCTCATTTTCGGGCAATTTGATGGAGATTTTGCAGACGCTTTTCATTATTGCTAGACGAATGACGACTGATTGAAGAAGTTTAGTTCGAGTCCAGCGGAATAAAGGGTTGTTACTGTAATCGTATAAATGCAGCGACCCATGCGCGTTTGCAATCAACCCGAAAATTGCTGGACCTAACTGAGGCGCTAGAAGCCCCATAAGGAAAATCACCATAAAATTTTAGCTGACTCTTATTCGGTCCACCGTCGGGATGAAGAAGCCCAAATTGAAAACGACGCAAGTCCAGTGCCACGAGATTACACAAAAGGGCTTTAGCCTTTGCCCTGAGTGTCCGCTAGCCGTGGGACAAGACTTCAGTCCCTACAGCTCGAAGCAAATATATTGATCCAATGTTTCGGCTGATCACAAGCGGTTGTCATGCAAGTTCGATGCCCAGAACGAGACTTGATCCCCTGATGCAATCCCACTATACGCGCCCGGTGGCGGTTTGCGTCATAGAATCAAAAACCAAGAAACGCCGTGGTTGACCTGTTTTCGCTTCAGGGTCACATCCGGCAAAGGAGAAGCGATATGAAACTAAATGAACTCCGTGATAACCCGGGCGCAACAAAGTCGCGCACGCGTGTTGGCCGTGGCCCAGGTTCGGGCAAAGGTAAAATGGGTGGCCGTGGTATCAAAGGTCAGAAATCCCGTTCGGGTGTAGCTATCAACGGCTACGAAGGCGGTCAGATGCCATTGTACCAGCGTTTGCCAAAGCGTGGCTTTAACAAGCCGAACCGCAAAGCATTCGCCGTTGTAAACCTCGGCCTTTTACAGAAATTTATCGACGAGAAGAAAATCGACGCTTCTGCACCGATCACCGAAGATGCAATGATCGCTTCG
Source organism: Paracoccaceae bacterium (assembly GCA_029244725.1). Taxonomy (GTDB): domain Bacteria; phylum Pseudomonadota; class Alphaproteobacteria; order Rhodobacterales; family Rhodobacteraceae; genus JASMHC01. The sequence continues at coordinate 36,298 of JAQWQJ010000128.1, read as the reverse complement.
GGGCTGGTTCGCCGCAAGTTGGACGGTGTTCGCATCCTTGCAAAGGGTGATTTCTCGACGAAAGTAGACCTCCAGGTGACTGGCGCTTCTAAATCAGCAGTGGAAGTTGTTGAAAAAGCAGGCGGCTCACTTTCGGTCACTTCGGCAAAAACCGCCGAATAAGAGTTGTAGGCGGCCATTTCGCCGCTTACATAGCTTTTAAGTTTTCCAAAGCGCCGCCTGAGCCGGGAAACCGCTCAGGCGGCGCTGTCATTGAAAGAGACCCGTACGAATGGTATCTGCAGCAGAGCAAATGGCAGCGAATACAAGCTGGTCCGCCTTGGGTAAGGCGACCGATTTGCGTAATCGCATTCTTTTCACTCTCGGTCTTTTGATCGTCTACCGTCTGGGCACATATATCCCAGTTCCCGGTATCGACGGTCAGGCCCTTCGCGAATTCATGGAGGAAGCGGCAACCGGTCTCGGTGGCGTTCTAAACATGTTCTCGGGCGGTGCGATCGGCCGAATGGGCATCTTTGCTCTGGGAATTATGCCGTATATCTCGGCTTCAATTATTGTTCAGTTGATGACCTCTATGGTTCCAAAGCTTGAGCAGATGAAGAAAGAGGGCCAGCAGGGTCAAAAGAAAATCAACCAGTTGACCCGTTACGGCACGGTCGCCTTGGCGATATTCCAAGCATGGGCTCTGGCATCTAGCCTGGAAGCGGGTGAATTGGTGACCGATCCTGGCATGTTTTTCCGTGTTGCCTGCGTCATTACGCTAGTCGGCGGTACTATGTTCCTGATGTGGTTGGGCGAGCAGATAACAAGCCGTGGTATCGGTAATGGTATCTCACTGATCATCTTTGTTGGCATCATCGCTGAAATTCCAGCTGCTTTGGCGCAGTTTCTAAGCCAAGGCCGCTCAGGCGCTATCAGCCCTGCAGTGATCATCGGTGTGATCTTGATGGTCGTTGTGACCATAGGCTTCGTTGTGTTCATGGAGCGCGCTCTGCGCAAAATTCACATTCAGTACCCTCGTCGTCAAGTTGGCATGAAGATCTATGATGGTCAGTCAAGCCACCTACCGGTCAAGGTAAACCCAGCGGGTGTTATCCCAGCGATTTTCGCTAGCTCGCTGTTGTTGTTGCCGACGACTCTGGCGACGTTCAGCGGTGGCAACACTGGTCCCGTGATGTCGACCATTCTGGCGTACTTCGGACCCGGCCAGCCGCTTTACCTTGCATTCTTTGGCGGGATGATCATTTTCTTCGCCTACTTTTATACGTTCAACGTATCGTTCAAGGTCGAAGATGTTGCGGACAATCTTAAAAACCAGAACGGTTTTGTTCCCGGCATCCGCCCAGGTAAAAAGACCGCTGAGTACCTCGAATACGTCGTGAACCGTGTGCTCGCACTTGGTTCGATCTATCTAGCGGTAATCTGTTTGCTGCCGGAAATCGCGCGTAGTCAATTGGCGATCCCGTTCTATTTTGGTGGTACGTCAGTTTTGATTATCGTTTCGGTGACCATGGATACTATCCAGCAGGTTCAAAGCCATCTTCTTGCACACCAGTACGAAGGCCTGATTGAGAAATCTCAGCTGCGCGGCCGCTCGGGTACCAAGAAGCGTGGTAAGCGCAACACAGGACGTCGTTAATCCATGAATATCATTCTGCTTGGACCACCCGGTGCTGGAAAAGGCACGCAGGCGCGTTTCTTGGTTGAAGAGCGTGGCATGACGCAACTATCGACTGGTGACATGCTTCGCGAAGCCAAAGACAGCGGCACCGAAATGGGCAAAGTCGTCGCAGGCGTTATGGCGCGTGGAGAATTGGTCACAGACGAAATCGTTATTGGCTTGATCCGTGAAAAGCTTGAGGGTGAAAAGGGCGGGGGTTTTATCTTTGATGGTTTCCCGCGCACGCTTGCACAGGCTGACGCGTTGGGTGAACTGTTAAACGATTGCGGTGAAGCACTGGATTCAGTGATCGAAATGCAAGTTGATGACGAGGCGCTGGTCGCTCGAATCACAGCCCGTTCGACATGTGGTAATTGTGGTGAGGTCTATAACGACAATACCAAGCCTGTTCCTGCCGATGGCAAGTGCACATCTTGCGGTGAGTTGGCAGAGTTCAAACGCCGCGCCGATGATAATGAAGATAGCCTCAAAATCCGTCTGATGGCCTATTACAAGCAGACTTCTCCGCTGATCGGTTATTACCATGCAAAGGGTAATCTCAACTCGGTGAATGGGTTGGGTGATATGGCTGAAATCAAGACGGCGATGTCTGATATCCTTGATAAGTAACCGAAGGGTCTTGACGGGTACGTAAATACCCCTTAGCGAGACCACTCATTCAAGAATCGGCATTCTGAGTCGGGTCGCCCCCGATGATGATGCGATTACCTCGAACAGCTGTGGCCCGTTGGCGTTTTGCCCCGGGCCTCCGTTGTGAAAAAAGGTTCTGGTACTACGGAACCGCAACGAAAAGGAAAGATATACGTGGCACGTATTTCCGGCGTAAACATCCCGACCCATAAGCGGGTCCCGATCGCCCTGACTTACATCACAGGCATTGGCCAAACATCGGCTGAAGAAATCTGTGAATCTCTGAAAATTGACGCATCTCGCCGTGTAAACGAGCTGAGCGATGCTGAAGTTCTCGCAATTCGTGAACATATCGACGCGACGTACACCGTTGAAGGTGACCTGCGCCGTGAAGTTCAGATGAACATCAAGCGTTTGATGGATCTTGGTTGCTACCGTGGCCTGCGCCACCGTCGTGGTCTTCCTGTGCGTGGTCAGCGGACCAGCACGAATGCTCGTACTCGCAAGGGCCCTGCACGCGCCATTGCTGGTAAGAAGAAATAAGGGGGCTTGAGACATGGCACGTGATACTCGCCGTACAGGCAAGAAAAAGGTCTCAAAGAACATCGCAACTGGCGTTGCGCATGTTAACTCGACCTTCAACAACACAAAAATCTTGATCTCTGACGTACAGGGCAACGCGATCGCTTGGTCGTCTGCTGGTACAATGGGTTTCAAAGGTTCGCGTAAATCGACACCTTATGCTGCTCAGATGGCTGCTGAAGACGCAGGCAAAAAAGCACAGGATCACGGAATGAAGACCCTTGAGGTCGAAGTTCAAGGTCCAGGTTCTGGTCGTGAATCAGCTCTTCGCGCATTGGCTGCGATTGGTTTCAACATCACATCAATCCGTGACGTTACACCAATGGCCCACAACGGTTGCCGCCCTCCAAAGCGTCGCCGCGTATAAGCGAATTTTCTTCTGGGGCCGTGTTAATCACGCGGCCCCAATCCGTCATTTTAACCTCGGGCGTCTTTGGCCTTTGGACATGGGGCAAAGACAAGTATGGAGGGACGTATGATCCACAAAAATTGGGCAGAATTGATCAAGCCAACTCAGCTTGACGTTAAGCCGGGCCACGACCCGTCGCGTCAGGCAACCGTAATCGCTGAACCGCTTGAGCGCGGCTTTGGTCTGACTATGGGCAACGCCCTACGTCGGGTACTAATGAGCTCGCTTCAAGGCGCAGCGATCACAAGCGTACAAATTGACAACGTACTGCACGAGTTTTCGTCAGTTGACGGTGTTCGCGAAGATGTCACCGACATCATCTTGAACCTCAAAGGCGTTGCAGTTCGCATGGAAGTCGAAGGACCAAAGCGCGTTTCGATCTCGGCCAAAGGCCCTGGCATCGTAACTGCTGGTGACATCGCTGAAAGCGCGGGCATTGAAATCCTGAACCGTGAGCATGTGATTTGCCACCTCGACGACGGTGCAGACCTATACATGGAGCTGACTGTTAACACAGGCAAAGGCTATGTAGCGGCTGACAAAAACCGTCCGGAAGACGCGCCAATCGGTCTTATTCCGATCGATGCGATCTATTCGCCGGTTCGTAAAGTATCGTATGATGTTCAACCGACCCGTGAAGGTCAGGTTCTGGACTATGATAAACTGACTATGAAGGTCGAAACTGACGGATCGATCACGCCTGATGATGCAGTTGCTTTCGCAGCGCGTATTCTTCAGGATCAGCTTGGAATCTTCGTCAACTTCGACGAGCCTGAAGCTGCTGGTCGTCAGGACGAAGACGACGGACTTGAGTTCAACCCACTTCTTCTGAAGAAAGTGGACGAGCTGGAATTGTCTGTTCGTTCGGCAAACTGCCTGAAGAACGACAACATCGTTTATATCGGCGATCTGATCCAGAAGACCGAAGCCGAAATGCTTCGCACACCAAACTTCGGCCGCAAATCCCTGAACGAGATCAAAGAAGTTCTCTCGGGCATGGGTCTGCACCTTGGTATGGACGTCGAAGATTGGCCACCGGACAACATCGAAGATCTGGCTAAGAAGTTCGAAGACCAGTTCTAAAGATTTCGGCGGGCGTTCGCGCCCGCCAAACAATGCCCGCACATGGCGGGGAAAACATAGGCAAACGCCTCAAGGAGAGTTGGTGACCCGCATCGCCAGCCAGACAAAGCAAAACAGCCTGTAGAAGGCACTAAGGAGTAAGACACATGCGTCACGCAAAAGGTTACCGCCGCCTAAACCGTACACACGAGCACCGCAAAGCGCTGCTTTCGAACATGTCCGGTTCACTGATCGAGCACGAGCAGATCAAGACAACTCTGCCAAAAGCAAAAGAGCTAAAGCGCACGATTGAAAGACTGATCACACTCGGCAAACGCGGCGATCTACACGCACGTCGTCAAGCAGCAGCTCAGCTAAAGCAAGACAAAGACGTTGCAAAACTATTCGAAGTTCTCGGCCCACGTTATGCAGAGCGTAGCGGTGGTTACACCCGCGTTCTTAAAGCTGGCTTCCGTTATGGTGACATGGCTCCTATGGCCATCATCGAACTGGTTGACCGCGACGTAGACGCGAAAGGCGCTGCTGACAAAGCACGCGTTGCAGCCGAAGAAGCCGCAAGCGAAGAGTAATTCGCCCGCTTAACAACGGAGTAATTAGAAAGGCCCTGCCATTTGGCGGGGCCTTTTTTCGTTTGCACGATAAATTGCCATAAACCCTAGTTTAAACCGCCAATTTAAACGCAGTGTTGATTGACACACTCAGGCAAAACACTGGAAAAGGTGCAAGCGAACAGAACTCTTTTAGACAGGCTTTTTCATGCGTATCTTTGGTATCCTATTGATTTTGGTGGCAATGGGTTTCCCATTCATTTGGTTTCCTGAAATTGCCAAAGGCCACGATACTATTGCGTTGTTTAGTCAATACATGGGCATTCAAGCACTGATTTGTATGAGCATCGTCCAACTGATCGCAACCCGCGCGTTCTTTGTTGAATGGGTATTTGGTGGCTTGGATCGAAGCTATATTCTGCATAAATGGCTCGGCATATCCTCGATGGTTTTCCTGCTAATTCACGACACTGTAGATGCAGATATGGAAGGCCTAGGGCGGCAAAATATGCTTGAGGAACTTGCCGAAACGCTTGGTGAACTCAGTCTTTATGGATTGCTTATCCTAGTGGTCATCACGATTGCCACATTCATTCCGTACCACCTGTGGAAATGGACCCATCGCATTATGGGTGGATTTTTCGTCGCCGGTTCGTTGCACTACCTGTTTATCTTGAAGCCGTTTCAGAATGGCGATCCATTGGGGCTGTATGTATCAGCTTTTTGTGTTCTCGGGCTTGTTGCGTTCACTTGGCGGCTTTTGCCCGCATCCTTACGCCCTGCGCATGCGTACAAAGTTGCCAGTATTGAAAATTCGGGCGCGGCTACCGCTGTATCATTCGCGCCAACAGGCAGAAAACTTCGGCATAATGCCGGTCAGTTCGCTTTTGTCAGCTTTGCAGGTCAAGAATCGCATCCATTTTCCATCTCAAGTGCCCCACGCGAGGATGGGCGGATACGGATGAGTATCGCGCCAATCGGTGACTACACAAATGATCTGAAACAGAAAATTACGGTTGGGATGAACGCTCATATAGAAGGCCCCTTTGGGCATTTTGAGCGCTACAAGCCGTCCAAGCCTCAACTGTGGATCGCGGCGGGAATTGGCATCACACCATTCCTTGCAAGGGCTCAGGACCTAAAAGAAGGCGACGCGCATGTGGACTTGGTTTACTGCGCCAAGTCTCGCACACACGCACCGCACCTGGATGAACTTGAAGTTCTAGCCAAAGTGAAGCCAAACTTGACCCTAAGCGTCCATATTTCAGCCGAAAAGGGCCGCGCAGACGCCGAGGTAATCCTTGGCCAAACGGGCGCAAAGACTTCTGGTTTGGTCGTGTCGTTCTGTGGTCCAAGAGCGATGCGAGAAGCCCTGAAATCCGATTTCGCGAAAATGGGAATCCGTGGCCGCAATTTCCGCTATGAAGAGTTTGAAATTCGCACTGGGATCGGACTGCGAAGATTGGCGGAATTTATAATGAAGCGCTCAAAGGCAAAACGGCTCGTCCTTGTGGACTGATCTTTTCGGCTCGGGTGAAAGCGTTTAAGGTTCGTGCATGGCCGACCTATTTGACTCCTCTCCCGTAAAAAACAACGCACCTCGCCCTTTGGCTGATCGGCTGCGGCCGCGAAAATTGGCGGACGTCATTGGGCAAGCGCAAGTACTGGGCCCTGAGGCCCCGTTGGGTGTAATGTTGGCGTCTGGCAGCCTGTCATCGTTGGTTTTTTGGGGTCCTCCGGGTGTTGGAAAAACCACGATAGCGCGGCTGCTTGCAGACGAAACGGATTTACACTTTGTCCAAATAAGCGCGATTTTTACAGGTGTTCCAGAGCTTCGCAAAGTATTTGAGGCCGCCAAGCACCGCCGATCAAACGGTCAGGGGACCTTGCTGTTCGTTGACGAAATCCATCGCTTCAATAGAGCACAGCAGGATGGGTTTTTGCCCCACATGGAGGACGGCACGATCCTTCTTGTCGGTGCCACGACGGAAAACCCATCGTTTGAACTCAATGCTGCGCTTCTAAGTCGCTCGCAGGTTCTGGTTCTTGAGCGTCTCGATCTTGCGTATCTAGAGTTGATGGCGCAGCGCGCCGAGCAAGAACTAGAGCGAACGCTGCCCTTGGACGGTCTTGCCCGTGAGGCACTTCTTGAGATGGCAGACGGGGACGGCAGGGCGCTTTTGAACCTGATCGAACAGGTTGCCGCATGGAAGGTCGATAAGAAACTCGACGTCGATGCCCTGACCTCGCGCCTAATGCGTCGCGCGGCAAAGTACGACAAATCTGGCGACGAGCATTACAATTTGATCTCGGCGCTTCACAAATCGGTCCGTGGGTCGGACCCTGATGCAGCGCTCTACTGGTTCGCCCGTATGTTGGAGGGCGGGGAAGATCCCCGTTTTCTTGCCCGTCGCATAACACGCATGGCGGTCGAAGATATCGGGCTTGCTGATCCAAATGCGCAGACGCAGTGCCTCCATGCATGGGAAACCTATGAACGTCTTGGAAGCCCCGAGGGAGAATTGGCGCTCGCTCAGGCAGTCGTCTACCTGGCCCTCGCACCAAAATCGAATGCCATTTACGTCGCTTATAAAGCTGCTCGCAACTCGGCCCGTAAAACGGGATCGCAGCCGCCTCCAAAGCATATCCTCAATGCGCCTACCTCAATGATGAAAGATCAAGGCTACGGGGATGGCTACGCCTACGACCACGATGCGCAAGATGGTTTTTCTGGGCAAAGCTACTTTCCTGAAGGCATGAAGCATCCTGTGCTGTATCAACCAGTAGAGCGCGGATTTGAACGTGAACTGAAGAAGCGTGTCGGTTACTTCGCCAAACTGCGATCAAAACGAAATTCGTGACTCTTCAATTTTGATACCGGATTTTGCGTGTATCTGGCTGATAATACATCGATGATTGAGCGGTTGTAGCACCCTCTAACCCGCGGCTTACCTTGACAACGCCCAACCACACTGAAACAGAACGCCCATGATGACCCCAGTGATTTCAGTTGCTCTCGGAGGCGCGTTTGGCGCCGTCGCTCGTTATATGACGGGCCAAGCAGTGGTGCGATTTTTTGGGGTTGGATTTCCGTTTGGAACGCTGACGGTGAACATTATCGGGTCGCTAGCGATGGGCATGGCTTTTGTTCTTTTGGGGCAAAATGCTAAGATGTCGCCGCTGTTGATGACCGGTTTTCTTGGTGGTTTCACCACGTTTTCGGCGTTTTCTCTGGACGCCTATAATCTCTATGAGCGTGGCGAGACATCGCTCGCCATTGTCTATGTAACGGCCTCGGTCGTTATGTCTATTGCGGCGTTGGTCGCTGGTATTGCTATTGCAAGGGGCCTCAGCGCATGAGCCGAGTTCAAAACATAACCATTGGTCCAGGTGACACTGATCAGCGCTTGGATCGCTGGCTAAAACGCATGTTCCCGCATGTTGCGCAGGGGCGCATTGAAAAGATGTGTCGCAAGGGTGAATTGCGTGTTGATGGCGGCAGAGTCAAAGCTTCGACGCGGCTTGAGACCGGTCAATCAGTTCGCATTCCGCCGTTGCCGGAACCAGGGCAAATCGAAACAAGGCCCAAGCTAAGCATCAATAATGCTGATACGAAATTGATGCAGTCGATGGTGATCTACAAAGACGATCATATTATCGCACTGAACAAAACGCCCGGATTGCCGACCCAAGGTGGTAGCAAGCAAACCCGCCATATCGACGGGATGAGCGAAGCGCTTTGTTTTGGCTATGAAGAAAAACCTCGGCTTGTGCACCGGCTGGACAAGGATACGTCAGGTGTTTTGCTGCTTGCTAGATCGCGCGAGGCTGCACAAAAATTGACGGCTGCGATGCGCCATCGAGAGACCCGCAAGATTTATTGGGCGCTGGTTGCTGGCGTGCCAACACCCTATTTGGGTGAGATCCGTTACGGTCTGATCAAAGCGGCGGGCCACGGCAAATCCGGCGAGGGCGAGAAGATGCACTGCGTTCACCCACGCGAAGTTGATCGCACCGATGGTGCTAAACGGGCGCATACGCTTTACGCCACGCTTTACCGCGTCGCCAGTCGCGCCGCGTGGGTTGCGATGGAACCGATCACCGGCAGGACGCACCAGCTTCGCGCGCATATGGCTGAGATTGGCCACCCGATCATCGGAGATGGCAAATACGGTGGTTCTGGGCAAGAAAACCTTGGCGATGGCTGGGGCGCACAAATGGGCGGGGATATCTCGCGCAAATTGCATCTCCATGCTCGTTCGATGACTTTTGAACATCCATTTACTGGCAAAGAATTGACCGTCACAGCGCCTCTGCCTGAGCATATGGAGCGATCGTGGGACACACTTGGCTGGACCGAGGACTTGGCAGCCAAAGACCCTTTTGAGACGCTTCAATGAACCGAACACTCAGGCTGGTCATGTTCGACATGGACGGCACGCTGATCGACAGTCAGGACCTTATAAACGAGGCTATGCAGCGCGCGTTTTCCCTTATGGGATTGCCAGCGCTTCCTAAGGCCAAAGTGTTGTCGATTGTCGGCCTTTCGCTTGAAAAAGCTGCCGCAACATTGATGCCAGAATTGTCGGATTCAGAAGTTACGGAATGTGCTGCACTCTACAAGAAGTGCTTTATTTCTCTGCGCGCAGAAACAGGCGGAGAGGGTGCATCGCCACTATACAATCGTGTTCGAGAGACCCTTGATAACTTGTCACAAGACGATTTTTTGCTGATGGGCGTAGCGACAGGAAAAGCACGACGAGGCTTGGATCATGCCTATCAAAGCCATAACATTGGTAAGTATTTTGTGACCCACCAAACGGCCGATAACCACCCATCAAAGCCGCACCCATCAATGCTACTCACAGCGTTGCAAGAAACCGGGGTTGAGGCAGCGCAGGCGGTGATGATAGGCGATACCAGCTTTGATATGGATATGGCTAAAGCAGCGGGATATCACGCTATAGGCGTCGAGTGGGGTTATCATACGTCGGACAAACTTGGTTCGGCTGATCATATGTTAAGCAGCATGCGTGATCTGCCTGACTACCTAAATTCTCATTGGGGGACGAATTGATGGCTGGATGGACCGCAAAGAAGTTTTGGAAAGACGCGAACGCAATAGCTGTTGAGGGTGGATTTACGGTTCAGCTTGACGGTCGGCCCGTAAAAACCCCCGCGAAGGCTGCTCTTATCGTCCCGACCATGGATTTGGCACGCGAGATTGCAGCAGAGTGGGACGCGCAAGACGAAACGGTCAAACCGATCACCATGCCGTTCACACGGTCCGCGAATGCAGCTATCGACAAGGTGACCATTCAACACGAAGAAGTTGCGGACATGATCGCTGACTATGGCGATAGTGATCTGTTGTGCTATCGCGCCGACAGCCCCCGCGAATTGTGCCTCAGACAAGCCGAGGCATGGGATCCACTACTTGACTGGGCGGACAAAACTTTCAACGCGAGGCTGAAGCCGCGTACAGGTGTAATTCACGCCCCCCAAGACCCAAGGGCCGTCGTAAATTTGCGTCGTTTCGTTCATGCGTTTGATGCCTTTGAATTAACGGCCATACATGATCTTGTCGGCATGTCAGGGTCCCTAATCATCGGCCTCGCAGCGGCCAAACGATTCGAATCACCTGAGGCACTTTGGGAGAAATCACGCGTTGACGAGCGGTGGCAAGCCGAGCAATGGGGTGAAGACGACGAAGCCATGGAAGTTGAAGCAAAGAAAAAAAACGAGTTTCTTCACGCCGTCAAATTGTTTGGACTAACAAAATAGGGCCGAAACGGGCAATGTTTCCTATGGGAAACGAAAAATCCTGCGTCAGAAACGTATGTTTTCCATACGGAAACAACGAGATACGACCCTTGACGAATTGTGGAGATTGCGCCCATCATGGTTCACTGCTCGGGAAACTACCCAACAGTTTTAAAAAGTTTGCCCCTTTGGGGGACAAATTTCTGCTTGGTTTACTCAGGCCAAGCGGAACATCAGGAAGAGGTAAAAATGAAAAAATCTGTACTTTTAGGTGCACTCGCAGTCACTGGCCTTGCTGCTGGCATGGCTTCAGCTGGCACGCTTGACGATGTTAAAGCGCGCGGCTCTTTGAACTGTGGTGTGACCACCGGTCTTGTGGGCTTTGCTGCCCCAGACGCAAATGGCGAATGGCAGGGCTTTGACGTTGCGGTTTGCCGCGCGGTTGCAGCTGCTGTTCTTGGCGACAGCTCGGCTGTTGAGTTCGTTCCAACCACTGGTAAGACACGCTTCACAGCGCTTGCTTCTGGCGAAATCGACATGCTGGCACGTAACACTACGTGGACATTCTCACGTGATGTTGACCTGAAGTTTGAATTTGCTGGCGTTAACTACTACGACGGTCAAGGTTTCATGGTTCCTGCTGATCTGGGTGTGACATCTGCTTCTGAGCTTGATGGCGCAACAGTATGTATCCAAACCGGTACAACAACAGAGCTTAACCTTGCTGACTTCTTCTCAGCTAACGGCATCAGCTATGAGCCAGTTCCAATCGAGACAAACGCAGAAGCACAGCCTCTGTATCTCGAAGGTGCTTGCGACGTTTATACAACTGACGCTTCTGGACTGCTTGCAACACGTGCTGCATTCGAAAACCCAGAAGACCACGTTGTTCTGCCTGAGATCATCTCGAAAGAGCCACTCGGTCCGCTTGTTCGCCACGGTGACAACGGCTGGGGCGACATCGTCCGCTGGACTCTGAACGCTCTGATCGCTGCTGAAGAGCTGGGTGTTAACCTAGGCAACCTCGACAGCATCGCTGGCGAAACCAAGAACCAAGAAATCAAGCGTCTGCTTGGTGCCGAAGGTACTCTTGGCGAAATGCTTGGTCTTGACGCAGAGTGGGCTAAGCGCGCAATCGCGGTTGGCGGCAACTACGGTGAAGTCTTCGATGCGAACATCGGCCCAGACACTGCAATCGGTGTTGAGCGTGGTCTGAACGCACAGTGGACTGATGGCGGACTACTTTACACGCCTCCGTTCCGTTAAGAACGACAATTGATAAGGGCGCGGTTCAAACCGCGCCCTTATTTCTATGGAATTAGAAATTTTTCGTCGCGGGTTAAGAACGGGAAAACCGTCAACCGATAACGCAGATGAAACCTTCAGGGGATAAAATATGGCGACGTTTTCCGACGTACCTTCGGAGTCGTTCCGGTTATCCATGCTTATCAACGATAAGCGCTACCGGGCCTACACCTTTCAATTCATAGCACTGCTTTTGCTGATCGGCGCGTTTTCCTACCTAGGATACAACCTTGTCAAAAACTTGCAGTCTGCTGGTCTGAATATTTCGTACAAATTTCTAGGCGATCCTGCCGGATACGATATCAACCAGCGCCTCATAGAATACGACAACCAAAGCACACACTGGCGCGCGTCGCTGGTCGGTGTTCTGAACACGCTTTTGGTTGCTTTCTTGGGTTGTATCACAGCTACGATCATCGGGGTTGTCGTTGGCGTTTTGCGTCTAAGCAACAACTGGATCGTTTCCAAGCTGATGTCGGTTTACGTTGAGATTTTCCGCAACGTACCAGTTCTGATCTGGATCCTGATTATCATGGCGGTGTTCACATCGGTGCTGCCACAGCCGAGAGACTTCCGCGGCGCGAATGCGACTGCGTCGATGGTCGCAGATAGTTTTGCCTTTACTGGGCGTGGCTTCTATTCGCCGGCACCAATTTTCAACGACGGTTCTATGGTGGTCGTGGTTGCCTTTATCTTGTCGATCGCTGGAATGTTTTACTATCGTCGATACGCTAAAAAGGCACTGTTCGAACGTGGGCAAATGCTGCCTACTTTCTGGCCGAGCATCGGAATTCTTCTGATTCCCTCGATCTTAGTGTTCTTCGTCATGGGTCAACCGATCTCACTCGAGTATCCTGCTTTGAAAGGCTTCAACTTCCAAGGCGGCATATATATGCGTGCTTCGCTGATTTCGCTTTGGTTCGCTTTGTCTATCTATACGGCGGCGTTCATCGCAGAAAACGTGCGGGCGGGCATTCTTTCCGTGTCATCAGGACAATCCGAGGCAGCGGCTTCGCTTGGCTTACGCCCGAACCGGATTATGAACCTCGTGGTGCTTCCACAAGCATTGCGCGTCATCATCCCACCGCTGATTTCGCACTTCTTGAACCTAACCAAGAACTCGTCACTGGCGATCGCCGTTGGCTATATGGATTTGACCGGCACTTTGGGCGGCATCACGCTGAACCAAACTGGTCGCGCAATCGAAACCGTCCTGCTTTTAATGGCATTCTACCTGACAATCTCACTTTCGATTTCAGCGATTATGAACGTCTATAACAACAGCATGAAATTGAAGGAGCGGTGATATGAGCAGAACTGACAACATCGCTTTTGTTCGCACGGATATGCTACCGGAATCACCTCCGCCTGCAGCGGAAACCGGTGCGATCAAATGGCTGCGCGAGAACCTGTTTTCGAACGTGTTCAACTCAATCCTCACGCTGATATCGCTTTATGTGATATTCCAACTGCTTCAAGGCTTTTTGCCTTGGCTAATGGGCGGTGTGTGGACGACATCTTCGCTGCGCGAATGTCGTGACGTTCTTGATGGCGCGACTGGCGGTTGCTTCTCGGTCTTGACCGAGCGGTGGCACCAACTGCTGTTCGGGTTCAAATATCCATCAGACCAATATTGGCGTTTGATATTGGCCTTCGTTTTGGTGCTTGTCGCCATTTCGCCGGTGCTGTTCCAGAAGCTTCCACGTAAATTGCTATACTTCACTGGCTTGTTCCCATTCTTGGGCTTCTGGCTGATTTGGGGCGGCACTATTCTGACCCCGATCGTTGTATTGGTTGGCGCAGTTGCCGGTTACGAGGCATTCAAGCGTCTTGAGCACAACAGCTTTGCAATGGGCGCCCTGGGCGGCATCGTAGCAGCTTCTGTCGTGATCTGGCTCGGTGGGTTCCTTTCGTCCTCGATGAGCGGCTTCATTGCACTCGAGCAGGTGCCTTCGCGTGATCTAGGTGGCTTTATGCTGAACCTGATCTTGGGTGTCGTTTGTGTGTCTCTGTCCTTGCCAATTGGCATTGCTTTGGCGCTTGGCCGCCAGTCTGACATGCTGATCATCAAATGGATCTGTGTTCTCTTCATCGAATTTATCCGTGGCGTGCCGCTGATCACATTGCTTTTCGTAGCAAACGTTGTTCTGGGTTACTTCCTGCCACCGGGTTCAAACTTCGACTTGATCCTTCGGGTGATCATCATGATCACCATGTTCTCTTCGGCTTATATCGCCGAGGTGATAAGGGGCGGCTTAGCGGCGCTTCCGAAGGGCCAATACGAGGCGGCTGACAGCTTGGGTCTAGACTATGCCCAAGCAATGCGGCTGATCATTTTGCCTCAGGCGTTGAAGATTTCAATCCCGGGTATCGTGAATGTGGCGGTGGGTCTTTTCAAGGACACCACGCTGGTTTCGGTTATCTCAATGTTCGACCTAGTCGGCATGATCCGTGGACCAATCCTCGCTTCGACAGAATGGAACGGCGTCTATTGGGAACTCTGGGGCTTTGCGGTTCTGTTGTTCTTCGTCGTTTGTTTCTCGATCTCGAAATACTCACAATGGTTAGAGCAACAGCTCCGTACCGATCATCGATAAGAAAGGCTTGGACCAATGACTGAACAAGCTCAAAAACTGGCTGTCTCGGATGAGGTAGCAATCCAAATCGAAAACATGAACAAGTGGTACGGTTCGTTCCACGTTTTGCGCGACATTGACCTAACAGTCTATCGCGGAGAGCGGATCGTTGTGGCTGGCCCATCGGGTTCAGGGAAATCTACCTTGATCCGTTGCGTCAACGCTCTGGAAGAGCACCAGCAGGGCTCGATCACTGTGGATGGTACATTGCTGTCGTCAGACATCAAAAACATCGACACGATCCGGTCAGAAGTTGGCATGGTGTTCCAGCACTTCAACCTGTTCCCACACCTGACTATTTTGGAAAACTGCACGCTGGCACCGATCTGGGTTCGCAAGACCCCTAAGAAAGAAGCTGAGGAAATCGCGATGCATTTCCTTGAGAAAGTGAAAATCCCTGAGCAGGCCAACAAGTACCCCGGTCAGCTTTCGGGTGGCCAGCAACAGCGTGTGGCGATTGCCCGCTCGCTTTGCATGAAGCCGCGCATCATGCTGTTTGACGAACCTACTTCAGCTCTCGATCCTGAGATGATTAAAGAGGTTCTCGATACGATGGTCGAACTTGCCGAAGAAGGCATGACCATGATCTGTGTGACCCACGAGATGGGCTTTGCCCGTCAAGTGGCGAACCGAGTGATCTTTATGGATGCGGGTCAAATTGTGGAACAGAACGAACCAGAAGAGTTCTTCAACAATCCACAAAACGAACGGACCAAGCTGTTCCTCAGCCAGATCCTAGGCCACTAAAACAGTCGGTAAGCAAAAAAAGGGTGCGCATTCATTGCGCACCCTTTTTCTATGAGTCAGTCAAATCACGTGGGACTACAAAGTCTTTAACCGTGCCTGAGCCCAGACGAACGTCTTCCCAGTCATCAACTTCAAAGTCGACAACCAAGGTGGCCCCTGTGGGGTAATCTTCAAACCTCGAATGGTCCGGCGGCGTCGACACCGCCTGAGATGCAAACCAAGCGATCCCCGGATTGTGAGCGACCAAAAGAACGCAATCACCTGTCGCCTTTTTCAGCACTGCCAACAGCGTGGCGGCATCTGCCAAATACAATTCGCGCAAGTAAGTTGTCTCGGCCTTCAAATCCAAACGGAAATGCGTTTCATGCGTGCGTTCAGCTGACGAGCACAGAACTTGATCCGGGCGGTAGTCGTTTAGCCCCAACCAATCCCGCAGAGCATAAACCGATTGTCGACCACGCTTGTTTAGAGGGCGCTCATGGTCATCAAGGTCATGAGACCAGTCGGATTTCGCATGGCGCATTAAGATCAAGCGTTTGGTCATTTTGGATGAAAGGCCTTCATATGAAATTCAGATTGCTCGGTAAGCCTGCCATAAGCTTGGCTAACAGGGCAAGCAAGTCTCACTTTACAGCCTTGATAACAATCATTTCCCGCCGATGTTTCGATGTGTGTTTTGCAAGCTTTTACGTCGTACTGACCGGAAGCAAAGGCACCAACAGGGCAGGCAGTGATACACGGTCCTGAGCAATGGCTACATGGGCTTCGGCCTGTGGTCTGCGGTATTTCAATGTGCTCAGAAAGCCGCAATGCGCCTCTAAACGATAGGAACAAGCCGGCTTTGTCATGCACAAGTAAATGAACGGGCGACGACCAACATCGCCCGCTGTCAATCGCCCATTGAAGGAACGCAGGGTAGGGTGGTCCGTCAGATGGGTAGACGGCGTCGGCGGCGAATTGGATGGCGATAGGGTCAATCATCCGTTTTGACCAACGATCCAACGGATCATCTTGACCGTCGGTGTATTCCCGAGAAGTTTTGAACGCTTCCCAAAAGGCGGGCTCATTAGGGCCAAGCAGTACCAATGTGCCGCCGCTCTCCGGATGAAACGCGCCAACGATGGTAAGTCCTGCAGCGCTAGCGGCCGCTTCAATCCTGTCGTAACTCACTTGCGGCGGAAGGGTAATAAAAGTGACCAGCCAAGCTTGCTTGGGTTGTCGTCTTGCCACTTAAGACCAATCGTCATGTCTTCATGCCCCTTTTCCGGCTGTGCGATATACGTCCCGAAGATACGGTCCCAAATCGAAAGCGCAAAGCCGTAATTGCTGTCGTGTTCCAGCCGTTTATCAGAATGGTGTACCCGGTGCATATCAGGGGTTACAAGAAGCATCCGCACAACTCGATCCAGTCCTAAAGGAAGCTTCAGGTTTGAGTGGTTGAACATAGCAGTGCCATTCAACAATATCTCAAAAATCAAAATCGCAACTGCCGCAGGCCCGATTAGATAGACCAGCCCGATTTTCAACAGCATCGAAAAGGCGATCTCAACCGGATGAAACCGGATGGCGGTGGTCACGTCGGAATCGCGGTCCGCATGATGCATACGGTGGAACCGCCACAACAAAGGTATTTTGTGGGTGACCAAATGCTGCGCCCAGACTGCTAGATCAAAAATCAAAACGGCCAACACGATCTCAATCGAGATTGGCCAAGCGAGCCGGTTGAACAGGCCAATGTTCTGAGACGCCGCATCAATAGCGGCGCCGATTGCCAACAAGGGCAGCACCAGTGCGACGATCTGAAGAGTGCCAGTGTTTAGGAAGCTGATGATCCAATGCGTAGACCATCGGCGCAGGCGGCCCTGCGTGCGAACGCGGCGCGGAAGTAGTGCTTCGGCGATTGCGAACACAATGAACAAACCGAAAAAGACGCCTAGACGCAGGGTGGATTCATATTCCATGGGCGGAATGTAATTCGGCGCAGGCCTCAAAACAAGCCTGATTTAACCGCGGATCATCGATCCTGCACCGTGCTCAGTATAAATTTCAAGCAGGCACGCATTCGGTACTCGCCCATCCAGAATTACAACAGCGCGCACACCCTGTTCCAGCGCATCAAGCGCAGTTTCGGTTTTAGGGATCATGCCGCCGGCGATTGTGCCATCCGCGATCATGTCCTTAATCTGGCCGGCGCTGAGTTCCGTTAACACGTCACCCTTGGCATTTTTCACGCCAGCAACGTCAGTCAGCAGCAACAATCGATCGGCATTCAAAGCGCCGGCAATCGCGCCGGCCATTGTGTCGCCGTTGATGTTAAACGTCTCGCCATCGCGGCCGGATCCCAGCGGCGCAATCACCGGTATCGTGTTGCTTTCAAACAAGTTTTCAAGAACGGTTGGATCGACGTCATTGGGCGTACCAACAAACCCGAGGTCCGGGTCTGTCTGCTCACAAAACACCAAATTGGCGTCTTTGCCAGACAGTCCGACGGCTTTGCCGCCTTGCGCGTTGATGGCTTGAACGATGCGCTTATTGACCCGTCCCGATAGAACCATCTCAACCACTTCGACCGTGGCTTCGTCGGTCACACGCTTGCCATTCACAAACTCACTTTGAATGTCGAGTTTTTTGAGCATGGCGTTAATCATCGGCCCGCCCCCGTGAACGACCACAGGATTTACGCCGACCATCTGCATCAAAACGACGTCTCGGGCAAACATCTCCATGCCTTCGTCGCTGCCCATCGCGTGACCGCCCAGCTTAATGACAACTATCGAATTGTCGTAGCGTTGAAGGTAAGGCAGGGCTTCGGAAAGCGTACGTGCGGTGGCGATCCAGTCGCGGTTCATAGTTTGCTTCTTCATGTTGGATCCTCGAGGGCTTACCGAGGGTTATCCTAAAAGGCGCGCCAACGCGCAAGACGATTCATGACCGCCGACCTGACCTTCCCTACCGAGGAAAGAAAGCGGCGATTATACCAACGTGGCGATGATGGTGCGCAGCGTGGAAATGCCGTCACCCTTTTCACTGGATGTAAGGATCATTTCCGGAAACGCTGCTGGGTGATTGGATAGTTTTTCACGCACCTGTTCCATAATTTTTTCGCGATCCTTTTCCTTAACCTTGTCGGTTTTGGTTAGGACCGCCTGAAAAGTAACGGCTGAGCTATCTAGAAGGCTCATGATTTCTTCGTCCACCGATTTCACACCATGGCGCGCATCGATCAAGACAAAAACCCGTCGCAAAGATTGGCGACCCGACAGATATTGCTTGAGAAGCCGTTGCCATTTTTCAACGACCGCCAGCGGTGCATTTGCGAAACCATAGCCCGGCAAGTCGACTAAATAGTGGCTCTCACCAGCAGTGAAAAAGTTGATCTCTTGCGTTCGACCAGGGGTGTTGGACGCGCGCGCTAGACCTTTGCGGCCGGTTAGTGCGTTAATAAGCGTCGATTTCCCAACGTTAGAGCGGCCAGCAAAGCAAACCTCCATACGGTCAGCAGGTGGCAGGCCACTCATTGCGACGACGCCCTTTAGAAAGTCAGTCTCGCCCGCGAATAAAAGACGACCCTTTTCAGATGACGCGTGGTCTGGTTCTTCTGCGATATTAAATGCGAGTTCCATGATCAAATAACCTCAACTGAGTCTGCGTTCGAAATCATTCCGCCTTTTGAAACGAATCCGTACACACCCATATCCTGATGATCCCACTGGCGCAAAGCCGCCAATGTATCCACATCGCGCACGCCTGTATCGGTGTTCGCCATCGTCGCCTTACATCGCACGATACGTTCGCGGATCGAAATCTCAGCACCGCCGATTTTCAGTGTCTTGCCGACAAGATCAAATTCTTCCCAAGCGGAGAGTCCTTCAATCCAAAAATTGATGCGCCAACGTAAATGCGAAAGTTCGTGACCCAATTTTTGCTCAATAGCGCGATGGGTCGCGAGATTTCCGATAGATATGGATGGATAGTCGGTATCCGTCGAACCACGACCGGGAACCCGTATGACCCTGGTGGCTTTGGGCAGGTCTTTAGGTGCGAGTTTGTTCGACCACTCAATCAGCTTATGACCTTCAGTGTCAGGATTCAGCGATAGTTCAGGCATATCTTTATGAGATAGCGTAACGCGGCCCGTCGCTTCGTCGACCTTGGCATGCGTTCCCATAAGCCCGGGACGCTGTGAGCCGCGCGCGAAGTTTGCGCAAGGTGCCCACGTGGCGCCGTCAGTCTTGGCGTTTGCATGTGCGACAGCCCAAACACGGTCCCAAGGCATGGTCGCGCCGGTTTGCAAATCTACACGGTCGATTTTTTCTCGTCCGTGAGATTTTATCGGGTGACGCCAAATTTCAGCGACCTCACCCACTATTTTTTATCCGTCTTAGTCTTTTTCTTAAAGCCCTTAAGGATGTTGCCAAACACGTCAGGTTTGTAGCCATGGCTGCGCATAATCAAATATTGCTGCGTAAAGGTGATTGTGTTGTTGGCAATCCAGTACACGACCAGGCCACTCGCAAAACTACCAAGCATGAACATAAAGACCCACGGCATCCACGCAAATATCATCTGTTGCGTAGGGTCTGTTGGGGCAGGGTTCAGCTTTTGTTGGATCCACATCGATATGCCTAGAAGGATCGGTAAAACGCCGAGGCTAAGAATAAAGAAGATCGAGCCAGGTTCAGGTGTCGCATTTGGCAATAGGCCAAACAGGTTTAAGATCGATGTTGGGTCAGGCGCGGACAAATCTTTGATCCAGCCAATCCAAGGGGCGTGCCGCAGCTCAAGCGTGACAAAAATCACTTTGTAGAGCGAAAAGAAGATCGGAATTTGTAGAAGGATCGGCAGACAACCCGAGGCTGGATTAACCTTTTCCTTTTTGTATAGCTCCATAGTCAACTGCTGCTGCTTTTGACGATCGTCTCCGGCCTTTTCTTTGAGTTCGGCCATTTGTGGCTGGAGTTCACGCATTTTTGCCATTGAAGCATATGATTTATACGCCAGCGGGAACAAGATTGCCTTGATGAGCAAAGTCAGAGCAATAATCGCCCAGCCCATTGATCCGGCGATGCCCATGCCAATAAAGGTTCCATTCAGCCAATGCAAAACGGCAAAAATTGGTTTTGTGAGGAAGAAGAACCAACCCCAGTCGATGCTATCGAGGAACCCTTCAATGCCACCGGACTCATATTTCTTGATAGCATCCCATTCTTTTGCACCTGCGAAAAGTTGTGAGTTGACCTCAGAACTCTGACCGGCAGAGATTGTAACCGCAAGACCGACAGCCTCGGTCTGGAAGATCTCATGACTTGCAAAATATTTTGCAACTGAGCGGAAGCCTTTGGTTTGATCAGGAACCAAGGTTGTCATCCAAAAATGATCAGTAAAGCCGATCCAACCCTTTTCGGCCACATCGATGCGATCGGCTGTGGTGCCTTCACGCTCATCAAAGTCAAAGTCTTCCATCTTACCGTATTTGACTTCTTGCAACTCGCCATCGGACATCCGGACAAGGCCTTCATGCAAAATGAAGAAATTCTTGAGGTCAGCAGGTTCACCGTGGCGCCGGATCAGCCCGTAGGGACGCAAAGTGATGTCGGTGCTACTGTTGTTCTCGACGCTTTGTCCAATCGAAAACAGAAAATCCTCATCGACCGAAATTGTCCGGCGGAAGATTTGCCCATTGCCATTGTCCCAACGCAAGACAATTTCGGTGTCGGCAGTCAATATTGTACCATTTTCGACCGACCAGGGCGTATCGGGTCCAGGCACTTGGTCCGCATTAAATCCATTTGCTGCGGCCCAACCGTAAAGCGCATAATATGCGTTTTCACTGCCCATCGGTGAAAGAAAGGTCACGATGTCTGCATCTGCATCCAGCGTTTCACGGTAGTCTTTCAAGCGCAAATCGTCGATGCGACCGCCGATAAGCGAAATGGAACCCTCAATGCGTGCGGTTTCTACTGGTATGCGCGGAGTTTCAACAACCGCTACGCTTTCAGTCGGTGTTGCCACTGCGCCTGTTTCAACATCAATTCCTGGAAGCGAAACGTCTGTTGAGGTCGATCCAGCAGCAATTTCAGATGCGGTCGTTGGGTTGGCAGCTGTGGTTGTGTCCTCCGGCGGGGGGAACAGCAAAAACCATACTAAAATGACAGCAAAACTTAGTGCCGTTGCAAGAATGAGGTTCTTATTCTGATTGTCCATTGGGACCGCTACCTATCGACTGATTTCTGCGTGGTTCAACAGGTCAACTATGAAAAGGTCAAGCGGTTTTCAACTTTCTGGGCGGAATGGTCCTTGTTCAGCCTGCATTGCGGCGAATTTCGGGTGTTCTGGCCAAACGAGAGCGATAATGCGCAATCCAGTTCGAAGTTTTTTCTAACGGAAGCGGACGTGAGATAACGAAACCTTGGATATGTGTGCAGCCAAGTTGCGAGGCTCGGGCGTATTCTCCAACTGTTTCGACACCTTCGGCGACGGTTTCAAGCCCAAGACGCTCGGCCATAGTCAAAATTGCTTCAACCATTTTTTGCTGTTCTTTGTCTTCGTGTAGTCGAGTGATGAAGCTTCGATCAATTTTTAATCTTTGTATCGACAAGCGACGAATAGCAGTGATTGATGTTTGGCCCGTGCCAAAATCATCAAGGTCAATTTTGCATCCCATTCGCGAGAGGCTGGCAAGATTGCGTGTAACTACGTCACTGGCACCAGGTGCGACGACGTCCTCAAGAATTTCAACGCAAAGCCGACCCGCTGGGACGTCAAAACGATCCAGAGCCCATTTTACTTTGTCCGGAAATTTTGGATCGCTCAATTCGGTCTGGGAAAGATTGATGCCAACCGTTGGCACATTAATGCCTGCCTGATCCCAGGTTTTTAACGCGTGGAGTGCCTCATGCAGCATAACTTCAGCAAATCGCGGCATTAGTCCCGTTTTTTCGATTACAGAAAGAAAATCCGACGGAGGCATCATGCCACGATCCGGATGCTCCCATCGGGCAAGTGCTTCGAATCCAGAGATTTCACCTGTGTCGGAAGAAACCTGTGGCTGAAACCATGCGCGAATTTGACCGCTTTCCAGTGCGCGCTCTACGTCCTTTGCTATTTCTCCATGCGCCAATTGTCGGGTCCGCATCGCGTCGGTGTAGGCGCGAATTGATCCACCGCCTTGGGCACGAGCCTCTTCGAGCGCGACTTGAGCGGCTTGAAGCAAGCTTTGGCCCGTCGCCTCTGGGCTTTTCGATGTTAAGCAGAACCCGCAAGACGCGCTTAAGTAAACGGCCGCTTCATCCAAATGCATTGGCGCTTCGATAGCTTCTTGCAGACGACCTGACAATTGGATTGAGGATTCTAAATCGCATCGAATAGATGGCTCTAATACAACTGCAAAACGATTATCGGTAATGCGGAAAACGCGATCACCGGTTCGCAAACGTGACAATAATCTCTGTGGTATTTGCCCCATCACGCCATCGACACCAACTGCCCCATAACGCGAGATAAGCGTATCGTGTTCATCGACCGCCAACACGAAACATGCGGAATTTCGGCCAAACGATAAACATTCCGTTTGAATTCTACTTAGCTTTTCAGTTGCACCCTGCAACGGCGTATCAGGCTCAAGAGACACCCGCGATGCGCCAGGTGGTCCGAGAACGAAAAGTAGCAGAGGGACGCCCAACGCGACTGCCAATAACGCGGTTTCGCCGGCCAGCCAATATGCCCCCAACGCCATAGCCGGAACAAAGGCTGCTATTTGAGGGAACTTTGTGAATTGACGAAGTGAGGCGGGCAAAATGAAGCGTTGCATTGGTGACCTGTCGATGAGAACAAAACATGATCATTCTAGGTCGCCAATTATGATCAGCCTGTTAACGCAGCTTGGGAATGCCTTCGATTTCTTCCGACAAATCAGATAAACTTAGCCCAGCGAAATCGAACAGTTTTGAATCAAGCATATGTGACGGACGAATATTGGTCATCGCTTTAAACATTACCTGCCGGCGACCTGGGCTGTTTTTCTCCCAAGTATCAAGGATTTGCTTGACCTGTTGGCGCTGCAATCCATCCTGAGACCCACAAAGATCGCATGGAATGATCGGATAATTCATAGATCGTGCAAATTTTTCACAATCTTCTTCGGCAACATGCGCCAGTGGGCGGTAAACGAACAAATCTCCCTCTTCATTCACCAATTTCGGTGGCATCGTCGCCACACGACCACCGTGAAAAAGGTTCATGAAAAATGTCTCAAGAATATCGTCGCGGTGATGCCCCAAAACGACAGCAGAGCACCCTTCTTCACGCGCAATCCGGTAAAGATTTCCGCGACGCAAACGTGAACAGAGCGCACAGTAAGTACGACCGGCTGGAACCTTGTCTTTTACAATCGAATAGGTGTCTTGATACTCAATCCGGTTGGGAACTTTCATTTTCTTAAGGAAATCCGGCAACACGGTTGCAGGAAAATTCGGTTGCCCTTGATCGAGGTTACAGGCCAAAATCTCGACCGGTAGCATGCCGCGCCATTGCAACTCATGCAGAACGGCAAGCAATGTATAGCTATCCTTACCGCCGGACAGACAAACCAGCCACTTGGCGCCGCGTTCTATCATGCCGTATTGTTCGACCGCTTCGCGTGTCTGGCGAACGATCCTTTTGCGGAGCTTCTTAAACTCCGTTGTCGAGGGCGCGCCATGAAAGAGCGGGTGGATATCATCAAGATCGTCAAGCATGGCGGGGCTATACGCCCAAGCCATTGAACGGGCAAGGGGGCAAGGCGGACCTGCCCCCCGCTTTGAATTACCGCGTTAGGTCCGGCGGGTGCCAGCTTGGGCGGGTCGCTTCTAGGCCGACGTCTTGTCTCATGTGAGCAGTCATATGAGTGACATCTGGCAATTGACGATGGCTGCCAGTGACGACAGCAGCGCTCATGGCCAAAAGCACTGACATAAAGCCGTGACGGCGCAACATGGTTTCCACGTCGTAGCGTGGGGTTTGGTGTTCAACGAATGGATTCGTAAGGATCATGATCTCTCCCATTCGCAGTACGAACGGGCCTCTAATTTGGAAATGTTGAATAAAGACAGATCGACGAAAGGACCCCTAAAGGTCACCGAATAGATACTGTCATTTAGATTTGCACCAATTGGTGCGGTGAGGGGTCTGTTAGCCGGCTAGGGCGACGGACCACGCTTGCGGGGCGTTGCAAGCAAGGGCCCAAACTGGGCCCGTTGCCGCATATTCACGAAGAGCGATATTTTGATAGTTCATGTAACGCCCCCCCTGTTTTGTGTTGCGGCTGAGGGTCTTTTACACCGCCTGCGACATTTTGGTAGTCTGTAATTCCAGACCCTTTGAACGTGTGACAGAACCGACACGCTTGGCACTCAGCATCCGCTCGGGCTATGAGGGGCGCATGTCCAATCGCCCCTCACGCATCCTTAGACCTCTTTGGTTGATCCTCGGATTTCTGTCCGTCGCATTGGGCATCATCGGGATTTTCCTGCCCGTTCTACCCACAACACCGTTGATGATCCTTGCTGCGTTTTTCTTTTCCAAAAGTTCTGCCCGATTTGAGGCAGTGTTGTTGAACCACGCGACCTTTGGCCCGATCATTCAAGATTGGCGTCAGAACGGCGCCATCGCCCCAAAAATCAAATTGCTCTCAGTAGGCACAATGATCGGTGTGTTTGTGATCAGCCTAGTTATCGGGCTAAAACCACTGGTTCTGGGTATCCAGTTCCTCTGCCTGACGGGTGCTGCGCTCTTTATTCTAACTCGCCCTAGCGTCTAAGATTATGATTGCTGCGAGGGCATCCGCCCAGCTTTCCGGTAGATCAAAGCGACGATGCCCATCAGCACGGCCATAAACCACCAAAGCCCTCCACCGCCGAAGTACTCTAGCAAGGCACCCCCGACGACTGGCCCAACGGCAAACCCGAAACCGGCCAAGGCTGCTGCACCAAAATAGCTACCCTTCATATCCTCGGGTGCCATCCGATCAATCATGATTTGCAGGGTTGGGAACAGGATAACCTCACCAACACTGAGAACGAAGATGGCGAACAAAAACAGAAGCTCTTCGCTGATAGGAATGACGGCCAACATAGCAAAGGCAATCGACATTAAGACGACGCCAATCATGGATCGCAGCGCGGGTTCAAATCGTTCAGTCAACGCCAACAGCGGGAACTGCAACAATAACACGGTTACTCCGTTGGTTAGGGTAACGAGCGGGTAAAACGCTATGACGTCTGGATGCATCGCGACCCGTAGGTATTGAACAACCCCAGCCTCAAGCTGTGAATAGGCGATCAGGCCAAAGAACATCGCGACGACAAACACCATGAACCGCTTGTCATCGCCAAGTGTCCGAAGCACTGTGCGGAACGAAAAACTGTTGCTTTTGTTGGGGGCGTTTTTGGGTGTGTGCCGAAAGAAGATCACTATGGCAGCGATCAAATAGAGACCGGTGATTGCGGCCACTAACAAAAAGGTCGTCTGTTTGCCGGTCAGCCCGTAGTAAACACCGACTAAAGGCCCGAACGAAGCGCCAATATTCAAAGCATAGTATCGGGCATGTAGCGCCAGATCTTTAGGTTTGCGATCTTCAAGTTCGTCGGTCAGCAGAGCCTTGCCTGTGCCCTCAATCGCATGCCGTGAGACGCTTTGCGCTACCAAGGCGATCAAGATGGGCAACAGACTGTCGCTTAATCCCAAAGTTATCAACGCACAAATCGAACATACCAAACCGCCCAGAATAATCACGCTGCGTCCGAATTTGTCTGACAAGTAACCGGTGTAAAAGCCGAGCGTGTTGCCGATCAGACCTGATGTCGCCAAAAATGCGCCAACTTCAAAGGCGTTCAGTCCGTGATCCTGATGCAAAATGATCGCAAGATACGGCCACACCATAAAGAACGCGAAGCGCATCGCCATCGTGGCGACAATGACAAGCCAAACAACGGCAGTGAATTGAGCGATTGACCTGAACATTATTTACTCCGAATGCGCGCAAGACATGACAGCGCGCTGACGGCTAATCAAGTCGGGTAACCGCTACCCGCGCTTCACGCCGGGCAGGGCCCGCCGGTCAAAGCTAACCGACTTGATGAGGGCAAAGACGTCGCTCCCTTCAACCAGTTTCAAATCTAAAACGGCCGCATGGGTCACCCGCGCCTGAACGCGTGCTGGGCCCAAATCCACCAGTACTTCAGTAAATGCGGTGTTTTCCTCGGGGCTTATTCGCACGATCTTGCCAGACAAAATGTTACGCGTACTGATCCCCTCGGGTCGCTTGATCGCCAATGTCACGTCCCGAGCACGGACCCGCAGGCGCAAGTGGGTCCCAATGGGCGCATCAAGGTGCGGCATCTCGAAGGGTAATCCACCGACGTCGACTTGGGTCAAATGCAGTGATGTGTTGTGGCTGCTAATCACGCCTTCAAGAATTGACCCAGCTTCAAATCGGCCAGACAACCCCTGCATATCTGGGCGTTCAAGCATCTCAGCCACCGGCCCGTGCGCGATCACACTCCCTTCTTCCATCGTCACCACTTGATCTGCTACCTGAGCGACCTCATCCAATGCATGCGTGACGTAAATCACCGGCACCCCAAAGCGACGCGGTAGAGACTGGATCAGTGGCAATATTCCAGCCTTTGCGCGATGGTCGAGTGCAGCCAAAGGCTCATCCATCAACATCAAACGGGGCTGGCTAATCAGGCTACGCGCAATCGAGACTCGCTGTCGTTCGCCGCCTGAAAGGTCAGCGACCTCGCGCTTCAACAGGTGCGCAATTCCAAGCCCGTAGATCACGTCTTGTCTTTTTATGTTTCCTGCCTTGGCCCGTTTTTCAGCAAAAGCCAGATTGCCGGCTACATCTAGATGCGCAAACAGGCGCGCGTCTTGGAACACATAACCGACCTGCCGCAAATGAGGGGCCAAATTTGACGCTCCCTGCCACTCAATGCCGTCCCACGCGACCAATGCTTGGGCGTCATACTCATGTCCCGCAATCACCCTAAGCAACGTAGTCTTGCCGCAACCCGAGGGACCGAACAAAGCGGTTACGCCATCGCCAGCGAAGTCATGCTTGACCGCTAAGGTAAACCCGTCGCGGGGTAGATGAATATCGACGTATAGGCCCACGTCAAATCACCCTTATTGGGAAACGGCGATTGACAGTGAACACCAGTAAAAGCACTGCAAAAGAAAAGCCCATCAGGATCGCGCTCAGCCAATGGGCTTGTGCATAGTCAAGCGTCTCGACGTTCTCGTATATCGCTATTGAGATAACCTTGGTCCGACCTGGGATATTACCGCCGACCATCAGGACCACGCCAAACTCGCCCAATGTATGCGCAAAACTTAGCACCAATCCGGTAATGTATCCCCGTAACGCCAATGGCGAAGCGACCGAGAAAAATCGATCAAGTGGCGATGCGCCCAGTGACGCTGCTGCCTCAAGTGGGCCGCGCCCAACGCTTTCAAACGCGGATTGCAGGGGCTGCACCATGAACGGCAAAGAATATATGACTGAAGCCAACACCAGCCCTGTGAAACTGAAAGTCAGGCTGTGGCCGGTCAGACTAACAAAGAACCCTCCCAGTGCGCTGTTTGGCGAAAACAAGATCAATAAGTAAAACCCTAGAACCGTGGGCGGCAACACCAATGGCAACGCCGTCACGGCCTCGATCACAGGCTTCACTTTGGCCCGGGTCATCGATAACCACCACGCCAAAGGTGTCCCCAATGCCAGCAACACGAGCGTCGTGAAAAAGGCCAGCCGAAGGCTCAACCAAAGAGGCGCTAACTCAGCGCTCATTCAGTCGTATCCGGGCGGTCATATCCAAAACTTTCTATCACTTTCAAAGCGGGTTCCGATCCAAGATAAGCGAGAAAACCCTCGGCGGCCAGATTGCCATTGCCGCGCTTCAATAGGGCCGCAGACTGCTGGATAGTTGAGTGTAACTCGGATGGGATCACAGTAGCGTCAAACGGCCGTGCCATCGACGCTGCAACCAATCCGCCCCTAACACTGCCTGATGCGATCAATGCAAATGCCTGCCCAACGTTCTGACCCTGCACTGTGACGGTTTCATCCCAGATATCCAAAGTCGCAAGAACCTCACGCGCGGCGCGCCCGTAAGGGGCCAAGTCAGGATTTGCGATCGCAATCAGATCAGCGGATCTCAACGCTTCTAGCCAGTCGAGATCTTGAACGGGTGAAGCGCTGAAATACGCTAGTCGACCTACTGCGTATGTGGTTTGCATGGCCGCCAAACCTGCCTCAACCAACAACTCAGGACGTCCAGTGTCCGCTGCAAGAAAGACATCAAAGGGCGCTCCGTGTACGATTTGCGCATAATGCTGCCCGGTCGACCCACTGGCGAGGGTGATCTCATGCCCGCTTTCCGCTTCATATGCCTCGGCCAAAACCTCCGCCGGCTTCAAGAAATTAGCCGCAACAGCCACCAACGCCTCATCTGCACGCAGGGGCGAGGCAAAGAAAACAAAGAACAAAACGGTTAAACGTACCATACCAAATCGATACCCAACGTACGGTCGGTTTCCAACCCACGTTAAATCACAGAACTGAAAAATCCATGTCCGTGAAATCCTTTTAGCCGCCCATCAAAACCACAACCCCGCTTGACCAATCCGCATTTCCCGCGCATACGCGCACGCATGACCGATCTATCCAAAATCCGCAATTTCTCCATCGTTGCTCACATCGACCACGGCAAGTCGACGCTCGCTGACCGGCTTATCCAATTGACCGGCACAGTGGCTGAGCGGGACATGAAAGCTCAGATGCTCGACAGCATGGATATTGAGCGTGAACGTGGCATCACCATCAAGGCGAACTCGGTCCGGATCGAGTATCCTGCAAAGGATGGCGAAACCTATATTCTCAACCTTATTGACACCCCAGGTCACGTCGATTTCGCCTATGAAGTTTCCCGCTCGATGCAGGCGGTCGAAGGCTCCTTGTTGGTTGTTGATGCAACACAGGGTGTTGAGGCTCAGACGTTAGCCAACGTGTACCAGGCCATCGATGCTGACCACGACATTGTTCCAGTTCTGAACAAAATCGACCTTCCAGCCTCTGAGCCCGAGCGCGTGGCCGAGCAAATTGAAGACGTTATTGGCATTGATGCTAGCGACGCCGTTGAAATTTCAGCTAAAACGGGGGTTGGCATTCCCGACGTTCTGGAAGCAATTGTAGCACGCCTGCCTGCCCCGAAGGGCGACCGCGATGCACCACTAAAGGCTATGCTGGTCGACAGCTGGTATGACGCTTACCTTGGTGTCGTCGTTATGATCCGTGTCATCGACGGCGTCATCAAAAAGGGCGAACGCATCAAGATGATGCAGACGAACGCTGTTTACCCCGTCGATCGCCTTGCCGTTCTAAAGCCCGAGATGCAAAATATTGCAGAACTTGGCCCAGGCGAAATCGGCGTTCTAACGGCAAGCATCAAACAAGTACGAGATACGCGCGTTGGTGATACCATCACCCATGACAAAAAGGGTTGTGAGGTCGCATTACCAGGATTTAAACCTGCGCAACCGGTTGTGTTTTGTGGACTATTTCCAGTGGACTCAGCTGAGTTCGAAGACCTTCGAGAGGCCATCGAAAAACTCGCGCTGAACGACGCGTCATTCAGCTACGAAATGGAAACCTCTGCCGCGCTGGGTTTTGGCTTTCGTTGTGGTTTCTTAGGTCTTCTTCATCTTGAAGTGATCCGCGACCGGCTTGAACGGGAATATGGGATTGAGTTGATCACAACGGCCCCGTCCGTGATCTATCATATCTACATGCGCGACGGCGAAATGTTCGAACTGCACAATCCGGCCGACATGCCCGATCTGTCCAAAGTTGATCACCTAGAAGAGCCGCGCATCAAAGCCACGATCATGGTTCCTGACGAATATCTCGGCGATGTGTTAAAGCTGTGCCAAGATCGTCGTGGCGTTCAGATTGACCTGACCTATGCGGGTTCCCGCGCGATGGTTGTCTATGACCTTCCTCTCAATGAAGTTGTGTTCGATTTCTACGATAGGCTCAAAAGCGTTACCAAAGGCTATGCGTCTTTCGATTATCAAATGATCGGCTATTCCGAGGATCAGCTGGTCAAAATGTCGATCCTTGTAAACGACGAACCGGTGGATGCGCTTTCCACTATGGTCCACCGTGCCCGCGCCGAAATGCGGGGCCGTGCGATGGTCGAAAAACTGAAAGACCTGATCCCGCGCCACATGTTCAAGATCCCTATCCAAGCGGCCATTGGCGGCAAAGTTATTGCGCGCGAAACGCTTTCGGCGATGCGCAAGGACGTGACCGCTAAATGCTATGGCGGCGACGCGACGCGTAAACGCAAACTGCTCGATAAACAAAAAGCTGGTAAGAAGAAGATGCGCCAGTTCGGTAAGGTCGATATTCCGCAAGAGGCGTTTATTTCTGCGCTGAAGATGGACGACTGATGGCCGACTGCCCCCTTTGCGCGGCTAACGCTGATCTCTCGGATTTCTCTGTCACAGGCGGCCCAGCGGATGCGTCGGTTGGCATCTGCGCCATCTGCGCCAACGAAATCGACGGCGAGCCTGAAGCCAACCATTGGCGCGGCCTCGCTTCGTCCATGTGGTCCGAGGATGCGGCCACCCAAGTCCTCGCGGCACGTATGTTGAACCGCCTGTCGCAATCCACAGACTGGGCGCGCGATCTGCTGGATCAATTGTATCTCGACGAAGACCTACAGGCGTGGGTCGAAAACGAGGCGCTGAAACTGGTCCACAAAGACAGTAACGGGGCGACACTAAGCGCAGGCGACACCGTTGTTCTGATCAAAGATCTTCCGGTCAAAGGCGCAGGCTTCACAGCCAAACGCGGCACCGCTGTCCGTGGAATTTCCCTGGTCGCTGACAACGCAGGTCACATAGAAGGCCGAGTTGAGGGCCAACGCATCGAGATCCTGACCGAGTTTGTGAAGAAGAAGTAAACTATGGACCGGATGAAAACGCCGGACGTGGACTAGGCGTCAAAGAATGCGCGGATCGAAGCTTCGAATTCGCGTGGTTTCTCGGCATGAAGCCAATGCCCTACGTCGGGGATTTTGGCAAAATAAGGGTTTGCAAACAGACGCTTGATCTCGGGTCTATGCTCTGGAAGCACGTAGTCAGAAGCCCCGCCAGATAAGAACAAAGTTGGACCTTCGTAAAGGCCCGTCATCCGCTCAGGAAAGCCGATTATTTGATCCATATTTGCGGCCAACGCTTTGTGGTTTAGCCGCCAGCGGCCCGCTTTTACGTCCAAAGACTGGATCAAAAACGCCCGTACAGATGTTTCGGGTATCAGTTCGGCAAGCAATTTGTCGGCATCCGAACGCTTCTCGACTTTCGATAGATCCAATGACTTCATGGCATCAATCAAGGGGCTTTGGGTGTGTGCGTAGGCGATAGGGGCAATATCGGCAACCAAAAGGCGGTTCACCAGTTCGGGCTGTGTCAATGCCAATACCATGCCGGCCTTTCCGCCCATGGAATGGCCTAGCACGTCCATATTGCCGCCAAAGTTCCCAATGATTTCAGCCAGATCACCTGCAAGATCGTCGTAAGTATGACTGTCGTGCCACAGGCTTTCCCCATGGTTGCGCATGTCGACGGTTACAATATGGCGATCCTCGGACAGGCGCTTTGCAATTACACCCCAGTTGCGCGCCGAGCCAAACAAGCCGTGCGCAATAAGAAGGGATTTTTTGTCACTTTGAGTGCCATTCTCAACAAAATTCAGCATATAAATTCCCCCGGCCCATTTTGGCTAGGCCTATGGCAAAAAGAAAGCCCCGGCAAGAACCGGGGCTTTCCAACTAATTATATTATGAAATCAGAGGTTTGGGTACATCGGGAAGCGTGCGCAAAGCGTGGCAACCTCAGCCTTTACCTTGTTCTCAACGTCAGCGTTGCCGTCCTCGCCATTTGCGGCAAGACCTTCAACAACCTCAACGATCCAATCGGCAATCTGACGGAATTCAGCTTCGCCGAAGCCACGGGTCGTGCCGGCAGGTGTTCCTAGACGAATGCCCGAAGTGACCATCGGCTTTTCAGGGTCGAACGGAATGCCATTTTTGTTGGTTGTGATGTGCGCGCGTCCAAGCGCCTTTTCGGTCGCGTTGCCCTTCACACCCTTTGGACGCAGGTCAACGAGCATGACGTGCGTGTCTGTGCCGCCCGTTACGATGTCTAGACCACCCTTCATCAACTGATCCGCGAGCGCGACAGCGTTTGTGCGGACGTTCTTGATGTAGTCTTTGAATTCTGGGCGCAGGGCCTCGCCAAAGGCAACCGCTTTGGCGGCGATCACGTGCATCAAAGGTCCGCCTTGAATGCCCGGGAAGATTGCAGAGTTCACTTTCTTCGCTATGGCTTCGTCGTTGGTGACGATCATGCCTCCACGGGGGCCGCGTAGGGTTTTGTGTGTCGTTGTGGTCGCAACGTCAGCATAAGGGAACGGCGACGGATGCTCGCCGGCTGCCACAAGGCCAGCGAAGTGCGCCATGTCGACCATCAGGTAAGCACCAACACTATCCGCGATCTCACGCATTTTGGCGAAGTCGATTTGACGAGGGATAGCCGAGCCACCAGCGATCAACATTTTCGGCTGATGCTCGGTTGCAAGCGCCTGAACCTGGTCATAGTCGATCCGGCTGTCCTGCTGGCGAACACCGTATTGAACCGCGTTGAACCATTTGCCCGATTGGTTCGGTTTAGCGCCGTGAGTCAGGTGACCGCCCGCGTCCAGAGACATGCCAAGGATCGTATCACCTGGCTGAAGAAGCGCCTGAAACACACCTTGGTTTGCCTGCGAGCCCGAGTTCGGCTGGACGTTTGCGAAGTCACACCCAAAAAGTTGTTTGGCGCGGTCGATGGCAAGATTTTCTGCTACGTCCACGAATTGGCAACCACCGTAATAACGACGACCGGCATAGCCCTCGGCGTATTTGTTGGTCATGACCGAGCCCTGGGCCTCCATTACGGCAGCGGACACAATGTTTTCGGAGGCGATCAGTTCGATTTCGTCTCGCTGGCGGCCAAGCTCGCCAGTGATCGAGCCAAATAGTTCGGGGTCGCGAGATGCGAGGGATTCAGTGAAAAAACCGTTATCGGACATGAGAGACTCCGGGTAATAATGTTGCGTTCGCGGATTTCCTATAGGAAACACTTAGGCGTGCAAGCATGAAAAGCGGCATTTAGACCTTGTGTCGCGGCAATGCTGGTCATTGAAGGAACTTTATGTTTCTTTCGGAAATACGCGGTAGCAACGGGAAACAGGCATGGGCCAGAAGATCGCATTCCTCGCAAGTGACGCCCCGATTGCCCAGCAGGGTTTACGGGCGCTAGAAGACGCGCATGATAATGTTGAGATGGCCGACGCCGATGTAATCGTAGCACTGGGGGGCGATGGTTTCATGCTGACGACCCTGCATGCGACACAAGATTTGATCGCACCGGTCTATGGAATGAACCGCGGAACTGTTGGCTTTTTAATGAATGAGTTTTCGATTGAGAACTTGTCTGAACGTCTGCTTGAGGCAGAAGAAGCGGTTATTCATCCCCTTTCGATGACGGCGACGTGCGTTGACGGATCTATCCATAAGGCGCTGGCTATAAACGAAGTGTCCCTTCTTCGCGCCGGTCCACAGGCAGCCAAGTTGGAAATCGTGGTTGACGGAAAACGCCGCATGGACGAGCTGGTCTGCGACGGAGCACTTCTGGCCACGCCCGCAGGATCAACCGCTTATAACTATTCGGCCCACGGACCGATATTGCCTATCGGATCTGACGTTTTGGCCCTAACAGCCATGTCGGCGTTCAGACCCCGCCGCTGGCGTGGCGCGTTGCTACCTAGCTCGGCCAAAGTGCGTTTTAACGTTCTGGACGCCGAAAAACGCCCTGTAATGGCTGATGCAGACTCACGCTCGGTTTTGAATGTTGAATCGGTTGAAATTCACTCGGACCCATCCGTTAGTCACAGAATCCTGTTTGACCCGGGCCACGGGTTGGAAGAACGCTTGATCCGAGAGCAATTCGTTTAACGAAACAGAACCACAGCCAGCGCAACGACGATTATCGCCAAACCGTTAAGCAAATATGCGTGCTTATCCGCCTTAGCAGAATCCGGAGGCGTGCCAGATTTCTTTGCACGGATCATCATGAGATTAAGGCTGATAGAATGTCACGTTTAGCGTCTTTGAAAGCAAAACAACCCGCCATTGAGACGGGTTGTTGGTAATTGTTTAGTCTCGGCAGGGGATCGGAATTTCGACCACCTCGGCCCCTTTTCGGGTTCGAATGGTACACACCTTTTCCTCAACCACTTGCACTGCCACCTGCTCAGCGACTTGGATGCCTAAGAGAGAGTGTTGATCAACTTCGACTGCAGAAGCCATCGTCGTATCAGTCGCGCCGACAAGTGAAAGCGAAAGACGCCCAGTTGATTGCCCTTGCGCCAATCGTGCAACTTCTGTCGGAGACGCTGTGACCGTAACGGTCCGGGCAATCTTGGTCTAAGACGAGCCGCTATCGGCAATCTGATCAATGGCAATCAAGCGGATGTTTGAGCTGATCAATTTTGTCACTTCGATAAATTGTCCGGCGCCATCTCGTGTCCGACCCGTCCAATATACGTCTACACGATCGTCAGGGCGAAGAAATCCGGAAACCCCCGAAGTTACATCAACACGAATGGCAAATGCACGCATGCCAGCTTCAAGCTGAGTTGTAATTCCGCCTGATTGACCTGGGTTGGTCATTTTCACAGAAAGCAGCGGTTCACGTGGCTCGATAGCACGTAGAATAATGCGGCGTGTATTCTTAGAATTTTCGCCGTCTTCCGGGAAAAGAATTGCAAGATCGGTGAAAACCCCATCCGGAAGCGATTCAGTTGGAAAGATTACAAGCTCAACGTCTTCTTCCGTAAGAATTTGACCATATTTGAGTTTGTTTGCAGCCACGTAAATTTTCGTAGTTTCAATGACTCGTGCGCTGTTTTCACGCTCTGCATCAAGGGCATATTGATAGGCTGTAATGTAATTGCGGGCCATATAAACAGCCACACCGGCCAATCCAAGACCTAGAACCAATACAAGTCCGAATACGAGTCGCATTCTTGCTTCCTTTCCCCACATAAATGACGGAATACACCCGTCGAGTTACTCGTTACACTGACGTCTAATTGTGGCTAAACCACGCGCGATCTTGGGCAATGTTGCGAAAAATACTATCATTATATTGCAATAATGCGCGTATACACTGGCCATTACTGGGTATCGATCACGTTATTGACCAAAGCTTGTTGAGTTTGAAACCTGGTCAGCGATAGGGCCGATACTCTGTGCATGCTTTGAGATCGTCGGCCGAACAACCGCCCCTGTAGCAACGCTTATTCCAACGACCGCAGCCGTTATGACCACCCAGTCAATTGATACAGCGCCGTCTTCATCCAGGATGGCTTTTTGAATCATCTCACGCATTGGTCAATGCCTCACTCTTGCAAAAATTAGAGTACGCCTCTGATATTTGAGGTGCGCCTCTGTATGTTGTGCAAATGGGACAAAATCATGACGAGATTGGTATTTTATTTCGAATTGATAATATTTTTCGTCATAAAAAAAGGGCTGATCCGAAGATCAGCCCAATTGAATTCGGTTTCAGCTAAGCGCTGAAGCATAATTCTTAGAACGAAGTAGTCTCGTTAGTAACAGCAGCACTAGTTGCGATGCCTGTCGACAGAGTGCTTACTTCGGTGCGAACTGCTGAACCAGCAGCAACGCCCATTGCAACGATTGCAGCTGTTAGAACAACCCAGTCGATTGATACTGCGCCAGCTTCGTCTTTTGCGAAATTTTTA
>JAQWQJ010000124.1 GCA_029244725.1 Paracoccaceae bacterium | reverse complement strand
TGGCCCGATAGGCTTGATTTGATCCAGTAATAGCAAGGTATAAACCTTTCTATTTGGACACATCAGTCATACATCACAACAGATACATGACTTGGAAATGCGCAAAGCTAGGCAAGAGCTTGCGCATAATTTGGTTTTTTCTCGGTTTGGTGGTCATAGCGAGAGCAAAACACCCGGTTCCATCCCGAACCCGGCCGTTAAGTGCCTTTGCGCCGATGGTACTGCATCTTAAGGTGTGGGAGAGTAGGTCACCGCCAATCCTAGTAAAAACCAAATAATATCGTATCTCTGTTAGATGATCGAAAAAGTCTAAAATATCGCGGGATGGAGCAGCCCGGTAGCTCGTCAGGCTCATAACCTGAAGGTCGTAGGTTCAAATCCTACTCCCGCAACCAACAAGAACGTACCGCCGTCCTCTTGGGGCGGCGTTCGTGTTTGTGGCCAGCGCTATGATCCCCGTGAATTGCCCCTATTATTGTAGACGCATTCTTCCCTAATTCTGAGGCAAAGAGGCCGTTATGGGGAAGCCAAATTTCAGTAAAGAATTCAAGAGTGATACTGCGCATCAGATCACGGTGCGTGGATATCCAGCTCGTGAGGCCGACCGTTTGGGCGTCAGTACCTACTCACTCTATAAGTGGATGAAGCAGTACGCGAAAGGCGCATCAGAAGCATCCTCTGTGGATCATGAAGACGAGAACCGGAGGTTCAAGCGTGAGCTGGCTTGGATGACCGTGGAGCGCTACATCCTAAAAGAGGCCGCGGCGTACTTCGCAAAGGATCAACACAACCAAACCGTTTTAACCCATTGATTGCCCGATCGACTTCTTACATATTCGCTTCCGAAAAGGAGGTACAATCATCGCACAAAAACCAGCATCGGTAGCGGTAATCGTCGCCACTTACAACAAACCAGACTATTTAATGGTCACACTACAGCAATTGGCGCGGCAGTCCTCACTTCCCGATGAAATTTTGATTGCCGATGATGGGTCTGGTCCTGAAACAAGCAAGGCGGTAGAGGCATTTCAAGCAATACATCACAACTTGAATGTCTTTCACATCTGGCATGAAGATATCGGTTTTGACAAATGCGGCGTATTGAACCTAGCAATTGAAAGAGCGCGCTCTGATTACATTCTGTTTCTGGATGATGACTGCCCTTGCCCGTCCCATTTCATCGCAGAACACATGAAACGAGCGCTTTTTGGTTCTTTCACTGTAGGCTCGTCGGTTCGACTCAACCAAGGTGCAACGCGCGCGATTCTAGAAGAAAGGGATCTAAATCGGTTTCTGAAATTGTCGCTATTTAAAAAATTGCGTCGATTTGATTACGGAGCAAAGGGTGGACGTTTTAAGTTTTTCCTTCGCGCGGCACTCAGTGGGCGCTTTGTTGGTAGAATTTTAGATCGTTTATACTTTGTGCGGGGAGTTCTAAGGGGCGGTAACTCAGGCGCTTGGCGTCAAGACTTGCTAGAAGTTAATGGATTCAATGAAGACTTAAAACACGGCCATGAAGACAAGGAACTTGGCATTCGATTGACCAATCTTGGGCTAAGCCTAAAGCAAGTACGCTTTGCAGCATCCAACTATCACCTAGATCACGAGCGCCCTTATGCTGACTCAGAATTGCGGCGCAAGCAAAACGACCATTGCCGAAGTGTGAGGCGATCGGGAGAGAGTGTTTGTGTTAATGGGATAAAGAAAAGATAAATGGGTTGTAAACTTCGGAAGGTTCAAGCCTTTCACGTCAAACTTCAATCGGAAATGGGCTAACTTTAGAACTCAGCTTTTGGAAGTTGGGAACTTGCTTGATGAACTCTCGAACCGACCAAAGTACGAGTTTTTTGGGTCAAACAGGTGTATTATGCGGATTTGCTTGTTCCACTAAATCGAAATTAGTGGCATCGACTTTTTCCGAAAAAGTACGCAAAATATCTCGATATGCCGACATATGAGGCCGCGTTAATTTCTGGCCTAAATGAATTCGTTCCGAAGGGCGAAACGAATGTGGTCGTCGGCGCGGGGTGGGCTAACCACTGCCGTATCCACGCGCGTTGTGGGACCCTCTAGCATAGTAGATTTGGGGCGTTTTGTGAGAAGTTTATGAGTAGCAAAGCATATCTCACGGATTACTGTATAGAATAAGATATCTTTGTACTTGCGGCTGTCAAGAAGCACTAGAACTTGGGATTTTTGAAAAACTCACATAGTCCAAGCGAGTTTTAGCCTTCTTTTTAGATATTCTAGTTTGCCTCCGATTGAGGTGTCCGCACCATGCAATCGCCAAACTTGATTCAATTCGTTTAGCATTATCTCCCTCGTAATGCCTGCACTTACTTGACCTGAATGAACGCAGTTAGCGATCAAAGTTTCTTTAAGAATTGCCGGCTCACCAAATTTACGCCAGAGCCGTCGATACATTTCGACATCCATCAACCAAATTAAGCTTTCGTCAAATTTCTGAACACAACTCCCTCGCATTGCTAAAACCGACGGGCTGGAAACCGTATTTTCCCCAAAATGCATTCTCTCGGACAAACGCGGAACCATTGGCTTTTCGAGTGAACTACCATCGCGGGATATACATGACCCACAGACCAACCAATCAATTCTTGGGGCTGACCCAGATAACTAGTTCAAATACTTCTTAACCCATTGTCTTAGCTGTGATAATTGCACTGACGGGTCACTGTTGTTAAAACGCCACTCACATTCCTTCAAATATAGTCCAAATTGGGCCTTTGGAACACC
>JAQWQJ010000087.1 GCA_029244725.1 Paracoccaceae bacterium | reverse complement strand
CGGCTTTGATCAACGCTGATAACGGTACCGGTTTCCTCGACCCCATCGCCATTGAACTCAAGCTCAATGCCAAGCTCAGCGGCGGACCAAGTGATGAATTCACGGACAGAATACTGCTTGCCGGTGGCGATCACGAAGTCTTCGGGAGTGTCCTGCTGCAGCATCATCCACTGCATGCGGACATAGTCTTTGGCGTGGCCCCAGTCGCGCAGCGCATCCATATTGCCCATGAACAGGCAATCTTCGAGGCCATGAGCGATATGTGCCATGCCGCGTGTGATCTTGCGGGTCACGAAAGTCTCACCGCGCCGCGGGCTTTCGTGGTTAAACAGAATGCCGTTACAGGCATACATGCCGTACGCCTCGCGGTAGTTCACCGCGATCCAATAGGCATACATTTTGGCGACCGCGTAGGGGCTGCGCGGGTAGAACGGCGTCGTTTCCCGCTGAGGGATTTCCTGCACCAAACCATAAAGCTCAGAGGTTGAGGCTTGGTAAAACTTTGTCTTCTTTTCGAGGCCGAGGAAGCGGATCGCCTCCAACATACGCAACGTACCGATCGCGTCGACATCAGCTGTATATTCAGGCGATTCAAAACTGACGGCGACATGGCTCTGCGCACCGAGGTTATAAACCTCGCCGGGTTGAATTTCGGACAGTATCCGCGTCAAGTTCGACGTGTCCGTCAGATCGCCGTAATGAAGCTTGAGTTGCGGGTCAGGGTGATGCGGATCCTGATAGATATGGTCGATCCGGTCGGTGTTCAGAGACGACGCACGCCGCTTAATCCCGTGGACCTCATAGCCTTTCTCCAACAAAAACTCGGCCAGATAGGAACCGTCTTGACCCGTGATGCCCGTGATGAGTGCTCGTTTCTTCATGATCCGCTCGCGTTGTTTTCTTGGTTTCTAACGCAACCGACGTGGCAAGCAAAGTAAGGTATACAAATTCTTGCGTGATGCTTCGTCCGCTCTTAGAATTAGGATTAACGACCGGTTAACTCGGCGCATGCGCCAATTGGGTGCCAAACAGAGCAGAGTTTCGATGACCAAAGGCCGGATATTTGCATATCGGCGCGATCGTTTAGGTGGGCGACTGCGTAGTATGGTGAACGCAATGCGTTTGGCCGACTGGTCTGGTGCGGATCTAACAGTTCTTTGGCCTGTGGGTCACTATGCGCAAGAGCTGGCTAATCCTGATGAATTTTTCGATTCTGACTATGTTACAGACTATATTGAGTTGGATGAGGATCACATTCGCAGTGCCTATGAAGGCACGCCTCATATAGGTGATTTTGAAACGCTAGAGGCCTTGAGGGTATATCTGCATTCCGGCGAAGATGTTGTGATTGAGAACTCAAAAGCGGCGCTCGTCCTGCCCGGGGAAAGCGACGAAGAGGGCAATTTGGCCTTTATAGAGACCGCAAAGCGTATCACGCCTGCCCCAGAAGTTCGTGAGGCGCTAGCGCGTTTTGATGCGATGGTAGATGGGCGGACCGCTACGGCTTTGCACGTACGAAGAGGCGACATAATTCAGGCTGGTAGATGGTCGCGAACTTACTGGCCCACGAAATATGTGCCGGATGAATATTACGACGTGATGATCGAAGCAGACACCGAAGCGGCGTTTTTGCTGTTTTCCGATACGCCTCAGTCTCTTGAGAGGTTTGAGTTGGTGCACGGTATTAGATCCGCAATTTCAGTGATGAATTTGGAAAAGCTAACCGATTCTCAGCGAGACTTCGCGGAGCTTCTAGCAATTTCTCGCTGCGACAAGGTGATAGCGGCCTCGGACAGCGCGTTTAGTACAGCCGCAACGCTACTGGGCGGTACGACAAAACAATCCTTACCCGAAGATATGTCAAAACCTATGCGTGTTGAGGCGGAACAGAGACTGATTAACCGAGTTGAGACTGGCCCGCAGGCGTTTCTGAACGTGTATGATTATGGCCAGTGCGCCCGCCGCGTGGTCGAACTTCATCAAATGAATAAAGAGACTGGCAAAGCCAACGCGATTATGGCCCATGTTGTTGATCAAGGGTGGGAGCTGCCTCACCTTACCCGTCACTATCTTGGCAGTGCTGTGCGCGCAGATGATCACACGGCGGTGCTAAAAATGCTGGCTGCTGAACAGACCGTTCGAAAGTTGCGTCGGTGGCATTTTGACAGTCCGGGATTGCTTAAACACCATATTCGCCGTCAAATCCTAAGCGGCTTTGCTTATGCCGGTTTGGGCAACAACGATTTGGCGGCACAATGCTTTTCTAATTTGGCATTGTCACAGACGACCATTTGCCCGTTGGATATTATTTCAAGCAGACTTAGAGACTATTTTCTCAACGGTTGGTCAAATGTGCCACCCACCACAGAAGTCCCGTTTTTTGAAGATCAAGTGCATCCAAATGGTTTGTCATCGACCGCTGAATATTCCGATCACTTTTGCGAACGATTTCTTGGCGATAGTTCTGCGTGGAACTGGCAGACAGCTTTTGACCTTGATTGGCGAAGTATTGGCGTGAACGAGCGACCGTTGCCTCGGCAAGAACGTGTCCGACACATCATTCAAACGGGTAAAGCCAGCGATGACCCGATGCTTAAATCTTTAGCCGCGATTGGATTGTTGCGTGTTGGACGCAAGCAAAGAGCGCGTGTCGTTATGGATGTGGCGGAGAGCGCCGAACCCCCAAAAACGGCTCTAAATAAGGCGATTTTGGCCAAAAGGCGGGCTCAGATCGATGAGGCGCTGGGCGACGATCAAACCGCGGAAGAGGCCATGTTGACTATGTTAAGTCACTCGCGCCACCCAGCGTTTATCGCGTATTACTTGCATTTTCTCACACGAAAATCACGACGATTCGAAGCAAGAGAAATAATCTTAGAGATTTCCGATCTCCCGTTTTATCTGAGCTGGTTGCAGTATGAGTTACTAGCAAGGGGCGAACAGGGGGCGGATAATCGTGAAGAATTGCGTCAAGAGTGCTTGGATCATTTGGAAATAGTCGTTCCGGACCATGTCGCAGATCAGAAAGTTGCATCTTAAATGAAAATGCATCTTGTTACGTACGGAAACCGCTCAACGAAACGGAAAGCTTCATTCTTTCAGAACGCGTGCGATCTGCGTGATGCGGCGCTTTCAGCGGGATTCGAGACTGCTACTGCATTTTCATCCGAGATTTACGAAGGAACCGATTTTGAGATCCGTAATGCTGAATTACTGCAAGAGTTTCGTGGCGCTGGATATTGGGTTTGGAAGCCGTTGGCGATCCGTCGCGCGCTGGAACAGATCGGAGACGACGATGTTCTGATCTATTCGGACGCCGGAAAAGTCACGCTGACGATTGATATCTGCCGAGCAGATACATTGGCCAAGTTGGCGAAACTACAGCCCGAGGGAATAATTGCTGGCATGCAGTATCCCGTTGCGCGAAATGATCAGTGGACCAAACGTGACGCGTTGATTCTGATGGACGCGGATGAACCTAAGTATAGGGAAACAAACCAGATTCAGGTGGGGTGGAGCGCTTGGACAAAGACTG
Organism: Paracoccaceae bacterium; assembly: GCA_029244725.1. Classification (GTDB taxonomy): domain Bacteria; phylum Pseudomonadota; class Alphaproteobacteria; order Rhodobacterales; family Rhodobacteraceae; genus JASMHC01. The sequence continues at coordinate 13,390 of JAQWQJ010000087.1, read as the reverse complement.
ATGCGTGCTTCAAATTGCTTGATGATTGGCAGTACTACGCCGAGGATCGTCGCATTTGCTCTGACGATGAAAACGTGTTGGGGCAGCCGAACTATGAAGGGTTTGAGGAAAATCGACACGATCAGTCAATCTACACGAACCTCGTTTTTCGGCACAATCTACCGTTTCTTGATTTCTCACGTAAACCGGCCCGTAGGTTCGTTCGAGAGGTTCGGCAGCAGCCTCAGGTTTCCTTGCGGAAATTCTGGGGTGGAGAGCAGGTTTTGGCCAAGTTAGAGACGCATTTCTCAGATTCCGACGCACCTTTGAAGGCAGTCGAAAAGAACGTCGTGCGCCGGCTATCCGACCTATAGGCCTTTGGCCAAGGCGTCGAAATCGCGAAGTTGACTGACCAAATCCCCAAGCTCAGAAACTGGCAGCATGTTAGGTCCGTCACTAGGGGCCGTGTCTGGATCTTGATGGGTCTCGATGAACACACCGGCGACACCTACAGCACAAGCGGCCCTTGCGAGCGGGGCCACGAATTCACGTTGTCCGCCAGTTGAGCCTCCCTGACCACCAGGCTGTTGGACTGAATGGGTAGCGTCAAAGATCACGGGATAGCCGGTCTGCGCCATGATCGGCAGCCCGCGGAAGTCATTTACGAGAGTATTGTAACCAAAGCTTGTGCCACGCTCGGTCAATAAAATGCGCGAATTGCCCGTGTTTGACACTTTTTCAGCTGCATTCCCGATGTCATGGGGCGCAAGAAACTGGCCCTTCTTGATGTTTACTGCTTTGCCAGTCTCACCAGCGGCAATCAGAAGGTCGGTTTGGCGGCACAGAAATGCAGGAATTTGCAAGACATCACAGACTTCGCCGACCTTGGCGCATTGGTCAGGCAGGTGGACGTCTGTCAGTACCGATATGCCAAATTCGTCTCTAATTCTGCCCAAAACCTCGATTCCAGCATCAATTCCCATACCGCGAACAGCATCGGTAGAAGTGCGGTTGGCCTTGTCGAAGCTGGCCTTAAAAATGAATTGGGTTTTGGTTGGTGAACAGGCCTCGGCGATTTTCTCTGCCATCATGCGCGCATGGTCGAGCGATTCTAGCTGGCAGGGGCCAGCGATCAACACGATTGGATTTTGACCGCCGATCTCGATATCTTTGATCGTGACGCTCATGCCAATTGCCTTAAGACAGTTTCGATACGGGGGATGTCTTCGGGGTTGTTAAGTTCCCAAAATACACGGCCTTTTGCATCTACTTCGACGCAACGAATGGGGTAGCCATTTTCAAGAAAACGTAACTGTTCAAGGCCTTCTAGTTCTTCAAGCGGGCCGGGCCTCCATCCGCTATATGCCGCAAGTGCTGCGGGCCGATAGGCGTAGACACCGACGTGGTGAAAAACCGGAACAGGGGCCGATATGGGCTTATTAGGGTCTATATAGGGGATGACTTCTTTCGAGAAATAGAGTGCGTTGCCGGCTTGGTTGAAAGTTGCCGTCGTGCGGCCCACCCGACCGTTTTTGCGGTCCTCGAGGAAGTGGCCGTAAGTCAACGGATCACAGCGTAGAACCGGTGTTGCCATTTGCACCTGAAAATCACGCTTCATTTCGTCGACCAACGCTTCGACAAACCAAGGCGGCGTCAGAGGTGCGTCACCTTGCAGGTTAACAACGATATCGGCCTGAATGCCGTTGTTAGAGACTGCTTCGCTGCATCTTTCAGTTCCGTTGTGACAGGTCTCTGAGGTCATAATGACGTCAGCGCCGAAGCTTTCCGCAATTTGGGCAATGCGAACGTCGTCTGTCGCAACGTACACAGCATCAATGTCTGAAACTAATTGCGCGGCTTCCCATGTCATCTGGATCAATGACTTTTGCGACCCATCAGGCAGTGTCAGCATCGCCAGAGGCTTTCCCGGATAGCGGGTTGAGGCAAAACGGGCCGGTATGACGATGATTGTACGCATGGCACCATTTAGAGCGATCAACACTAGAATGGCCAGAGATTTGAACTGCCTCTTGCAGACTCGGATCAACCTGCGTATATGGCCCTCAACAGCGGTGCGCTGGACCGGAAACGGATCAACGCCCCACCGGGAAATACCAACGGGCCGCGTGCCCGTTTTTTTGTGTTTGGACGATATGACTAACGACTTGATAGCAAAGGCCGCGATTGATCGCAGATTGGCCGAGATCATCACTCCGGTGATTGAGGATCTGGGATTCGAATTGGTGCGTGTCCGCCTGATGACGGGCAAAACTTCGACGCTACAGATCATGGCTGAAAAGCCTGAGGGCGGCATCGAGGTTGATGATTGCGCTGCGATTTCGACTGGCATTAGCGCGGTTCTCGATGTTGAGGACCCGATCCTTGACGCCTACGCGCTTGAGGTTTCCAGCCCTGGTATCGACCGCCCGCTGACACGTCTTAAAGATTTCGACATGTGGGTCGGCTATGAGACGAAGATTGAAACCACTGAACTGATCGACGGCCGTCGTCGCTTTAAGGGCCAGATTGCTGGCACTGAGGGCGATGAAGTTTTGGTCACGATTGAAGATCAGGGCGAAGATATAACTATCGGATTGAAGTTTGACTGGCTGGAAGATGCCAAGCTGGTTTTGACCGAAGAGTTGATCCGCGATGTGCTACGCGCCCGTAAGGATGCTGGTGACGTGGACGAAAAACAGTTTGATGAGATTGAGACCGTCTTAGACGGTGAAGATGAAGGGTCGGCCTAAGGGCCGCTGAGAGAGGACTTAATAGATGGCAATTACCTCTGCTAACCAGCTTGAGCTACTGCAAACCGCAGAAGCCGTGGCACGCGAGAAAATGATCGACCCGAATTTGGTTGTGGAAGCGATGGAAGAATCGCTCGCCCGCGCTGCCAAATCTCGTTACGGATCTGAGATGGACATTCGCGTGTCTATCGACCGCAAGACCGGCAAAGCGACATTCACACGTGTGCGCACAGTGGTTGAAGAAGAAGAGCTTGAGAATTATCAGGCCGAGTTCACTGTCGCACAAGCCAAAGAGTATATGGAAAACCCATCTGTTGGTGATGTGTTTGAAGAAGAAGTTCCGCCAGTTGAGTTGGGCCGAATCGCAGCACAGTCTGCTAAGCAGGTTATCCTGCAAAAGGTTCGCGAAGCTGAGCGTGATCGCCAGTACGAAGAATTCATCGACCGCGAAGGCACGATCATCAACGGTCTTGTTAAGCGTGAAGAATATGGCAATGTCATCGTTGATGTGGGTCGTGGCGAAGCTATCCTGCGCCGCAACGAAAAAATCGGCCGTGAAAGCCACCGTCCGAATGATCGCGTTCGCGCCTACATTAAAGAAGTGCGCCGCGAAACACGTGGGCCACAGATTTTCCTTAGCCGTACAGCGCCGGAATTCATGTCTGAACTGTTCAAAATGGAAGTGCCTGAGATCTATGACGGCATTATTGAGATCAAAGCTGTTGCCCGTGACCCAGGTTCGCGCGCGAAGATTGCTGTAATTTCATATGATGGCGGTATTGATCCGGTTGGCGCTTGTGTTGGTATGCGCGGTAGCCGTGTTCAGGCGGTTGTGAATGAGCTTCAGGGCGAAAAGATCGACATCATTCCTTGGAATGAAGATCAGCCGACGTTCCTTGTGAATGCTTTGCAGCCTGCTGAAGTATCGAAGGTTGTTCTTGATGAAGAAGCTGGCAAAATCGAAGTTGTTGTTCCTGATGAGCAGCTTTCGCTAGCGATTGGCCGTCGTGGCCAGAACGTGCGTTTGGCGTCTCAACTGACAAGCCTCGATATCGACATCATTACTGAACAGGAAGAGTCGATCCGTCGTCAGAAAGAATTTGAAGAGCGCACAGCGTTGTTCATGGCGGCGTTGGATCTGGACGAGTTCTTCGCTCAGTTGCTGGTTGCGGAAGGGTTCTCCAACCTTGAAGAAGTCGCATACGTTGAGGCGGATGAGCTTCTGTCGATTGACGGCGTTGACGAAGGCACCGCATCAGAGCTTCAAGCGCGTGCGCGTGATGTTCTGGAAGAGCGCGCCCGTCGTGCTGTCGAAGCTGCCCGTGAAATGGGCGTTGATGACAGCTTGTTCGGCTTTGAAGGTCTGACACCAGAAATGATCCTGGCTTTGGCCGAGGATGATGTGAAGTCGCTTGAAGATTTCGCAACTTGTGCAGACTGGGAGTTGGCTGGCGGTTGGACAACCGTTGATGGTCAGCGTGTCAAAGACGACGGTATTCTTGAGAAATTCGATGTGTCGTTAGAGGACGCACAAACATTCGTAATGGACGCACGTATCCAACTTGGTTGGGTCGACCCTGCTGATCTCATCACCGAAGAAGAAGGTGAAGAAGTCGAAGGCGACGAAGCTGAGGAGGGCGCCGAGGTCTAATCGGCCTTGGCGAGGTCCAACATGGCGCGCGGTAGCAAATCCGGCGAAGGTTCTGGAGATCCAGAACGCAAATGCATCGTTACCGGCGATGTGCAGCCTAAACACGGGCTGATCCGATTTGTTGTCGGACCAGATAACCAGATTGTTGCGGATATCCTTGGCAAGTTGCCGGGCCGTGGCATTTGGGTTGGCGCAGACGGTGCGACGCTTGAAGAAGCAGTCAAGAAAGGTGTCTTTGGACGTGCTGCACGGACCAAGGTGACGGTGCCTGAAGGAATGATTCAGGAAATAGACCGACAACTCGCTCGTCGGACCGTTGATCTAATCTCGTTGTCCCGCAAAACCGGCGAAGCCGTCGCGGGCTACGAGAAAGTAAAAGACTGGCTAATTAAAGACTATGCAGACGTTCTGATCCAATCTTCGGACGGATCTGAACGCGGAAAATCGAAGCTGAGTACACCTCATGATGGGGTGTTTATCGGCTGGCTGACCTCAGAAGAGCTGGGATTGGCATTTGGAAGACAAATTGTGATACATGCTGCGCTTGCCTCTGGTGGACTCACGTCACGTATTGTAGAGGAAGCGCAACGTCTTAAAGGCGTACGCGGATATGACGGCGCCAAGGGGCGTCGGAAAGGGTAAGTAAGCTTTATGAGCGATAACGACGGCAAAAAACCATTGGGTCTACGTGGCGGTCCACGTTCTGGTAACGTTAAGCAGAGCTTTAGCCACGGACGCACGAAAAGTGTTGTTGTGGAAACCAAGCGGAAACGTGTTGTGGTGCCCAAGCCGGGTGCGACATCCTCTTCGGCTGTCAAGCCGGCGGGCAGGGGTTCTGTAGGCGGCTCATCGAAGCGCCCAGCAGGCATTTCTGACGCCGAAATGGAGCGCCGGATGAAAGCACTTCAGGCGGCGAAAGCGCGTGAAGTAGAAGACGCTAAGAAGCGTGAAGAAGACGAAAAAGCCCGCGCTGAAAGCCGCGAGCGTCGTCGTGCTGAGATTGAAGCCCGCGAACGCGAGCAAAAAGAAGTTGAAGAGGCTGCTAAAGCCAAGGCCGAAGCAGAAGAGCGCACAAAGCGCGAAGCTGAAGAAACGGCCTCTCGCAAGGCTGCGGAAGCTGCTGCTGCGAAAGCGGCACCTGCGCCTAAGGCAGAAGGTCAGCGCGAGGCACCGCGTGGTGCCAACAAACCCGCGCCAGCTGCGACGCCTCGTAAGAAAGAGCGTGAAGACGCAAACCGTAACAATCGCAACAAAGGTCGCGATGACGGACGCCGTTCTGGTAAACTGACACTAAACCAAGCTTTGGCTGGTGGTGGCGGACGCCAGAAATCAATGGCTGCAATGAAGCGTAAGCAAGAGCGCGCGCGTCAAAAAGCTATGGGCGGTGCGCAAGAGCGTGAAAAGATTATCCGTGATGTTCAGTTGCCAGAGGCAATCACTGTCAGCGAGCTAGCCAACCGTATGGCCGAGCGTGTTGCGGACGTGGTTAAGTCGCTGATGCAAATGGGCATGATGGTTACACAGAACCAAACCATCGACGCTGATACAGCAGAACTGATCATTGAAGAATTCGGCCATAAAATTGTCCGCGTTTCTGATGCTGACGTTGAAGATGTTATTCAGGACGTCGACGACAAAGATGAAGATCTAAAGTCACGCCCACCGGTCATTACGATTATGGGTCACGTTGACCACGGTAAAACTTCGCTTTTGGATGCCATCCGTGACGCCAAAGTTGTTTCCGGCGAAGCCGGCGGCATCACACAGCACATCGGTGCCTATCAGGTAACCAACGAAGAAGGCGTTACGTTGAGCTTCCTTGATACTCCTGGCCACGCGGCGTTTACATCGATGCGTTCACGTGGTGCTCAGGTAACGGACATTGTTGTTCTGGTTGTTGCTGCGGACGATTCGGTTATGCCGCAAACGATCGAAGCGATTAACCACGCAAAAGCAGCGCAGGTTCCAATGATCGTTGCGATCAACAAGATCGACCGCCCGGCGGCTGATCCAAACAAAGTTCGCGCTGAATTGCTTCAGCATGAAGTGATCGTTGAGCAAATGTCTGGTGAAGTTCAGGACGTTGAGGTCTCGGCGGTTACAGGTCAAGGTCTTGATCAACTGCTAGAAGCGATTGCACTTCAGGCTGAAATCCTCGAACTGAAAGCCAACCCTGATCGCGCAGCGACGGGTGCGGTGATCGAAGCTCAACTTGATGTTGGTCGCGGTCCTGTTGCTACGGTTCTGGTTCAGAACGGTACATTACGTCAGGGCGATATCTTTGTAGTAGGTGAGCAGTACGGTAAAGTTCGTGCGCTGATCAACGACAAGGGCGAGCGCGTCAAAGAGGCTGGTCCTTCGGTTCCGGTCGAGGTTCTTGGCCTTAACGGTACGCCTGAAGCTGGTGACGTTTTGAACGTGACGGAAACTGATGCCCAAGCGCGTGAGATTGCTGAATACCGAGCGAATGTTGCGAAAGAGAAACGTGCCGCCGCTGGCGCCGCGACAACACTTGAGCAACTGATGCAGAAGGCAAAGGAAGACGAAAGCGTCACCGAGATGCCTATTCTTGTGAAAACAGACGTTCAGGGTTCTGCCGAGGCCATCGTTCAAGCGATGGAAAAAATCGGCAACGACGAAGTACGCGTTCGCGTTCTGCATTCTGGCGTTGGCGCGATCACCGAAACAGATATCGGTTTGGCTGAAGCGTCAGGCGCTCCTGTGTTTGGCTTTAACGTCCGTGCAAACGCATCTGCACGAAACTCGGCCAACCAAAAAGGCGTCGAAGTTCGCTACTACAGCGTCATTTACGACCTTGTGGATGATGTGAAAGCAGCGGCCTCTGGTCTGCTGTCTGCAGAAATTCGCGAAAAGTTCATCGGTTACGCCGAGATCAAAGAAGTCTTCAAGGTTACGGGCATCGGCAAAGTCGCCGGTTGTTTGGTTACCGAAGGTGTTGCCCGTCGTTCGGCCGGCGTACGCTTGCTGCGTGACAACGTCGTGATCCACGAAGGCACTCTGAAAACTCTGAAGCGCTTTAAGGATGAAGTTGCCGAAGTTCAGTCAGGCCAAGAATGTGGTATGGCGTTTGAGAACTACGACGATATTCGCGCTAAAGACGTTATCGAGATCTTCGAGCGTGAAGAGATTGAACGTAACCTCGACTAAGTCAGGCAATCATATTGAATCAAAAAGGGCGCCCGAAACGGCGCCCTTTTTTGTTTCCGAGGTGGATATAAATGCCTTAAGCGACCGGTGTTCCCACATAAATGCGCTTGCCAATTCGGACGGCAATTTGGCCATCCTCAAGCGTGCGAACAAGAATGCCCTGCACGAGTGATCGGCTACCAGTGATGATAGTCTTAAGCATATTAACCCCAACGATTTTGCTGCTTTTGGTAGAAAAGCAGGTCGTTCCCCAGATGCAGCATTCAGAGAGTGATCCGATTGCCGTTAAGGTAAACTTAACGCACGGCCCCACTTCGGTCGAGGAGTTTTATGCAAAAATCAGAGCCAATCACGCAAAATCGGGACTATTGGCAGGTCTGCAGGGGGCATTGGATAGTCTTTAAGTTGATTGGGGCGAACCCATTTCAAGCTCTGGCCTTCCTTGCCATGTGGGATGCCTTCCCACTTTCGGCAGGCGAAAAGCGGCATTAGAAGATGAAAATCTTCGTAGCTGTGACTGGCGAAGGTCAAAGGGGCGAGGCAACTTGACCAAGTGTTGATGCCCAGCTCTTCGTGCAGTTCACGGATCAACGCTTGCTCTGGAGTCTCTCCGACTTCGATCTTACCGCCGGGAAACTCCCACAGGCCCGCCATGGATTTACCCTCGGGACGTTGAGTCAGCAGCACGCGCCCGTCAATGTCGATGAGTGCGGCGGCAGAAACGTGTAGGATTTTCATGAGCGGTAATCAGCGTTGATGGTTATGTATTGATGCGTCAGATCGCAGGTCCAGACTTTGGACGTTCCCGTGCCAAGGCCTAGATCAACGGTAATCTTCAGATCTTGTTGCTTCATATAGTCTGCGCCGGCTTCTTCAGAGTAAGTGCTGGAAACCCAACCGTGTTCGGCGACGGTAATATCCCCAAATCGAATGGTAAGCAGATCGCGGTCGGCAGCCGCGCCAGATTTTCCAATGGCCATGACGATGCGGCCCCAATTTGGGTCTTCGCCTGCAATTGCAGTTTTCACCAAAGGCGAGTTCGCGATCGCCAATGCATGAGTTCGCGCATCTTTGTCAGACGCGGCGCTGGTGATTTCGACCTCAACGAATTTCGTGGCACCTTCGCCGTCGCGTACAACTTGATGCGAAAGGTCTAACATGACCGAATGTAGCGCAGTTTTGAACGCTGAATTGTCGGGCGACACTTTAACGTCGGACGCCCCGGTTGCCGCCAAAAGCAAAGTATCTGAAGTGGATGTATCGCTATCGACGGTGATTGAGTTGAAGGTACCTTCGTTCAATTCTGACAACATGCCTTGTAAGTCCGACCGTGCGATCTTTGCGTCCGTGAAGATATAAACCAACATCGTCGCCATATCTGGCGCGATCATCCCAGAACCTTTGGCGATGCCAGCGATGCTTACTGTTTTACCGTCGATTTCAAGCTGGGCGGACGACCCCTTGGAAAACGTGTCTGTCGTCGTGATCGCATTCGCGGCGTCAAATATCGCCGTTTCATCAAGTGAGTTGTTCAACGCATCGATTTTCGCGTTGATCCGATCGTGGGGTAATCGCTCGCCGATAACACCGGTCGAACTGGTGAATACACGGCTTTCAGGCAGCCCGGTGACTGACGAAACGGCCTCGCATATAGCAGCGACTGACTGATCCCCAGCGCGGCCAGTGAAGGCGTTTGAGTTACCTGAATTGACGATGATGGCCGCACCTGCGTCACTGTCAGCGCCTATTTTAATCTGACAGTCCAGCACGTTAGCAGAGCGGGTGGCGGATTTGGTGAACACACCCGCCATAGCCGTTCCAGGGTCTAACACAGCTAGCATGACATCAGTTCTGCCTTGATATTTTACACCAGCAGCGGCTGTCGCAAATCTTACGCCTTTGATGACCGGAAGGTCAGGAAAACAGTCAGGAGCAAGTGGGGAAACAGGAAGGCTAGCCATGTTTAGTCCTCGATCAGCGAAAGATCGCCCAGAAGTGAGACGTCAAAATCCTCGGGCGCAATTCGAACGATGTCAGCCTTGGCCTTCAGATCGTCGATTACCACCGTCAGTGCAGCCGTTCCTATTTGCTCGATCAATTCTTCAGAGACAAGATCATATGCGGGCGCTTCGACCGGACGTGTTTCATTTAGTTTGATTAGGTGCCAGCCAAATTGCGTTTGGACAGGTTCTGAAAGCTCTCCTACGTCCATCGTTGCGACGGTTTCGTCGAAGGCTGGGACCATAGAGCCACGAACAAACCAACCTAGCGATCCACCGTTTGGACCTGAAGGACCGGTTGAATGTTCCTGTGCAGCTTCAGCGAAGTCTTGACCCGCCTGCAGCTCTTGTAAAAGAGAAATTGCAGCGTCTTCGGTTTCAACCAAAATATGCGAGGCGTTGTATTCAAGGCCCAAATCGGCGTCGAGATACGTCGATTGGTATGCGGCTTGGACATCTTGATCCGTCACTTGTTCATCGAAAATGCGCTCTACAGCGAGACCAGACCTTAGATCACGCTCGGTATTTTCGATGCTGTATTTTACGCGTGCAGAAGGTTCACCGTCGACTGTTTCGGCAAGAAGGGTCTGTTCGACGGCCTGATTGAAAAGAGCTTGGAACAGAATATCGTCTGGGTATTGCTTGTATTGATCGGGTAAATCGTCGCGCAACAAAATCATGTGACCTAAAGTGATCTCGTGCCCGTTAACGGATGCAATCACCGTAGATGCGTTCGGCGCTTCTTGCGCAAATCCCTGTGTTCCAAGGGTAAATGCTGCCATTCCAAAAGCGGCGAATTTGATACGGTTACTCATTGAAATTCCCTTTGTGCGTTAGCGATATCTTGCCTGACGTTGACACTGTCTAACGGGCCGCTTACATCGCTTTGAGGCCTGAAAAAAACGGTTATCTGGACCCTTGTATGTGGGAAGTCAGAAACGGGCAACAGGCAGACTTGTTTGAATAGATTTGATCACGCGGAGATAGCATGCTCGGTTTCGGAAATATCGCCAAAAAGATTTTTGGGACACCCAATGATCGCAAAATCAAGGCGACGCAGGCTCTTGTAGATCAAATCAACGCGCTTGAGCCGGATTTTGAAAAACTGAGCGATGAGCAGCTGATCGAAAAGACAGCCGAGTTCAAGAAACGCATTGCGGATGGTGAAGACCTTGACGCGCTTTTGCCCGAGGCATTTGCAAACTGTCGTGAGGCCGCGCGTCGCTCGCTTGGATTGCGTGCATTTGACGTGCAGCTCATGGGCGGAATATTCCTCCACGAAGGCAACATCTCGGAAATGAAAACGGGCGAGGGTAAAACCCTTGTGGCGACGTTTCCTGCATATCTGAATGCTTTGACCGGTCGTGGTGTACACATCGTGACAGTGAACGATTATCTCGCAAAGCGAGACTCGGATTGGATGGGCAAAGTCTACACCCAGCTGGGTATGACCTGCGGCGTAATTTATCCACAACAGCCTGAAGCAGAAAAAGCGACGGCCTATCGTTCAGATGTGACCTACGCGACCAACAATGAGCTTGGTTTCGACTATCTGCGTGACAACATGAAGTCTGAGCTGAACCAAATTCATCAGCTCGACCACTATTATGCAATCGTTGACGAAGTCGACTCGATCTTGATCGATGAAGCGCGGACACCTTTGATTATTTCTGGTCCATCCGAAGATCGCTCAGAGTTGTATGTGACAGTTAACAAGCTGATCCCGGAATTGGCTGAAGATCATTATACGATTGATGAAAAGACCCGGGGTATTTCATTCACCGACGAAGGCAACGACGCCTTAGAATCTATCCTGACGCGCGCTGATCTGCTGCCTGAAGGCCAGTCGCTTTATGATCCAGAAAGCACCACGCTGGTCCACCACGTGAACAACGCTTTGAAAGCGCATAAGCTTTTCACCAAGGACAAAGATTACATCGTTCGCAATAACGAAGTTGTTTTGATTGATGAATTCACTGGCCGCATGATGTCTGGTCGTCGTTTGTCTGATGGTCTGCATCAGGCGATCGAGGCGAAAGAGGATTGCAATATTCAGCCCGAGAACGTGACTTTGGCGAGTGTAACGTTTCAAAACTATTTCCGTCTCTACGACAAGCTGGGCGGTATGACCGGTACAGCGGCAACCGAGGCCGAGGAATTCGCTGAGATTTATGGCTTGGGCGTTGTTGAAGTTCCAACAAACCGGGTTATTGAGCGTGAAGACCAAGACGACCAAGTCTATCGCACAGCCAAAGAAAAATACGATGCTGTCGTTAAGGCCATTCAAGAAGCGAGCGAAAAATCGCAGCCGGTTCTTGTGGGTACGACCTCGATTGAGAAGTCTGAATTCATCAGCCAATTGCTGACTGCTGCCGACGTGAAACACAACGTTCTGAACGCACGCCAGCACGAACAGGAAGCGCAGATTGTTGCGGACGCTGGTAAATTGGGCGCTGTCACTATCGCGACCAACATGGCGGGACGTGGTACCGATATTAAGCTTGGCGGTAACCTTGATTTTACGATCCTCGCAGCAATTGCAGCCGATCCTGAAGGCGATCACGAAGCTATTCGCGCTAAGATCGAAGAAGATCACGCAGCGGATGAAGAAGCCGTCAAAAAGGCCGGCGGTCTGTTTGTCCTTGCCTCTGAGCGCCACGAAAGCCGTCGCATCGACAACCAATTACGTGGCCGTTCCGGTCGTCAGGGTGATCCCGGACGTACGGTTTTCTTCTTGTCGCTAGAAGACGATCTTATGCGTATCTTTGGGTCTGAGCGTTTAGACAAAGTGCTGTCGTCGCTAGGGATGCAAGAAGGTGAAGCAATCGTTCACCCGTGGGTCAACAAATCGCTTGAGCGCGCGCAAGCCAAAGTCGAAGGCCGCAACTTTGACACTCGTAAGCAGCTTCTGAAGTTTGACGATGTGATGAACGATCAGCGTAAGGTGATTTTTAGCCAGCGCCGCGAAATCATGGAAGCTAGAGATCTCTCCGAGATTGTGCAGGACATGCGCCATCAGGTTATTGACGACCTGTTGGACGAATTTATGCCGCCTAAAACGTATGCTGACCAATGGAATACAGAAGGTCTTTATGCAGCCTGTATCGAAAAGCTTGGCATCGACGTGCCTGTTATGGCTTGGGCTGAAGAAGAAGGCGTCGATGACGAGGCCATTCAAGAGCGCCTCGAAAACGCAGCGGATGAAATGATGGCCAAGAAGGTCACCTCGTTCGGCGCTGATGCAATGCGTTCGATTGAAAAACAACTGTTGTTGCAAACCATTGACCAAAAATGGCGTGACCATCTGTTGACGCTTGAGCATCTTCGCAGTGTTGTTGGATTCCGCGGATACGCCCAGCGTGACCCGCTGAACGAATACAAAACTGAGGCATTCCAGCTGTTTGAAGGCCTGCTGAACTCACTGCGTGAGCAAGTGACCACGCAATTGGCACAAGTTCGCCCGATGAGCGAAGAAGAGCGTGCAGCGATGCAAGAACAAGTGTTGCGCCGGCAACAGGCAGCGCTTGCAGCTGCAGCGGCCCAGGCAGGGGCGATCCAAAGCGCACCAGCATCTGAGGGTGGCGAAGTGAAAGACGGTTTTGACGAAAATGATCAAGCGACTTGGGGTAACCCAGGCCGAAATGACTCATGTCCGTGCGGTTCAGGTAAGAAATTCAAGCATTGTCACGGCAAGGTTTAAGTCTTGGGGCTGACCCAGATAACTAGTTCAAATACTTCTTAACCCATTGTCTTAGCTGTGATAATTGCACTGACGGGTCACTGTTGTTAAAACGCCACTCACATTCCTTCAAATATAGTCCAAATTGGGCCTTTGGAACACC
>JAQWQJ010000062.1 GCA_029244725.1 Paracoccaceae bacterium | reverse complement strand
TTCGCTTAAACCCTGTTGTTCCAACGTTGGCAATGTTGTTTGACGTGGCCGCAATATCAGCCTGCGATCCATTCAACCCTGTAAGTGCGGTATAAAACGACATCTACTTATCTCCCGTTAGTCTCTATTATTCAATTACATACGAAACCGAAGAACGCTTGACGCGTCGACGGTTTGTTCATTTTCCAACTCAAGGCTAGTTGAACCGGTATCTTTGTTCAGTGCTGCACCAACCACTTTCGAGAACAGGCTCGGCTGAAGGTTTTCAAGCCCTTCTCCGTGATTGACCATCACCTCAACACGAATTTCCTTACTGCCATCGCGGTAGGCAGCGGGTAAATCGCGCCATTCAAACCCGATCAGGCCGGTGGCCTGCGGGCCCATATTTTTGGCTTTCAGCAACTCGCCGCTTTGAGCGTCAACAAAATTAACCCGAGTATCGATGGAAGTTTTGTCCAATTCAAACACACCGTGCAGTTCGCCGTTGCGGTCTGCAACTGTGACATCACCGGGCACCAAAACCGAATTTCCCATGATGTTGGAAATCGAAGCCACGCGGAACTGTTTAAGCTCATCGGCCATGGCCTTCATTGAATTAGCCATATCGGTGATGCCGGTCACAGTCGAAAACTGCGCCATTTGCGCAATAAAGTCCCCATTATCCATCGGCTCCATTGGATCCTGGTTCTGAAGTTGGGCGGTCATCAATGTCAGAAACTCTTCCTGTCCCAGCGTATCGCGCGAATTGTTCTGCACCTCTTCTGCGCTTTTAATGCCAAGTTTATCGAGCAGGTCCCTTTGGGCCTGAGCCCCCATATTGTTACTAATGTCCATTACTTATACTCCAGCTCATTTACCCATGTTCATGGTGCGCATCATCAGCGCACGAACGGTTGACAGGACTTCTAGGTTGTTTTGGTATTGACGACTGGCCTCAAGCATTTCGACCATTTCCTCGTCCGAGTTTACGGGGGCTTTATAAACAAAGCCCTTGGCATCCGCATTGGGATGACCCGGTTCATAAATTTTTTCGGGTTCGCGATTTAAAGCGACAATCGTTTCTGCATCCACCGATGCCACGCCCATCTTTTCATAGTTATCCCCAAACACAGTTTGAAACACCGGGCGGATTGGCTTGTAGGCTTCTTCGGCACTTGGTGCCTTGCTTTCCATATTAGCAATGTTTGAGGCGATAGTGTTCAAACGCACCATCTGAGCACCCATTGAGCGCCCTACAACATCGAAAATATTCTTAACGCCGCTCATTATTCACCTCGGATCGCTGACAGAAGGCCGGTGATGCGGGAATTTAGAAAATTCAGTGAGGATACATACCGCAGCGAATTTTCCGAAAATTCCATTTGTTCGACAGACAGCTCTACTGTGTTTCCATCTACTGAGGGATTCATGGATTGACGGAACTGTAGCCTGTCACTTGTGGCTGCGCCGGAAAAGGCGATGTGGCGCTGGCTAGAATTTACAAGATTACCATCGCCCTCTTTTGCCTTGAGGATTTGTTCAAAATTGATATCCCGCGCCTTATAGCCTGGCGTTGCAGCATTCGCGATATTAGAGCCAATAATGTTATTTCTCCGCTCTCTTAGGTTAAGAGCGGTGGCGCTAAATCCAAGATATTCCTTGAGAACTTGCATCGGCTATTGTAGTTTCCTGTTAAGTTTTATTTCTTCAAGGTAGCTTGCAAGTATTGTGCCAAAACCAAGA
>JAQWQJ010000035.1 GCA_029244725.1 Paracoccaceae bacterium | reverse complement strand
CGGTGTTCCAAAGGCCCAATTTGGACTATATTTGAAGGAATGTGAGTGGCGTTTTAACAACAGTGACCCGTCAGTGCAATTATCACAGCTAAGACAATGGGTTAAGAAGTATTTGAACTAGTTATCTGGGTCAGCCCCCTTTTTTAAATGCCTCTGGCCTCTTCGGTCAAAACAGCTAGCCGCGACAAACCCTCGCCTGCTCCCGTATGACCGCATAGTCACTCAGCATTTCCACAATCATAGATCCTTCCGGCAATGCCTGCACCTGCTCCGCCGCTCGTGCCTGAAGCTCCGCGTCATATTCCACCACTGGCGGGCACACTCTCACCATCCGCTCAGAATTTACCGTTGCGCAGGCGCCGTGCAAGCTCGTTACTATTACGAGGACGGCGAGACGAGGCCTCGAGCATTCTGCGCTGAATTTCATATGCTTTCTCCCGGTTCTCAAGCCGTTCCGCCAGCCGTCCGGCCCGCTCGGCGGAGCGGCGCAGGGACAGCAGAAACAGCGATATTGTGAGGGCTATGGCGGCCCACTTCCCTGCAACCAGCATGAGCCGGCTGCCGGAGAACCATGCGATCAGCGTTCCCATCAGCGTTTCCCTTTGCGCCAGTCGTCCCAGCGGGCGTAGATGGTAACCCCGACGCCAATCAGGGCTGCGGCGATGAACAACCACCGCAGCGTATCGAGATACGGGATCAGTGGCAGGATTGCGGACTGCGTATCAGCCACCGCCTGTTGTGCAACCTCGACACCTGCCGCGCCAACAGTGGCGACACCTGCAGCACCGCCACCTTTCATGGTGCGGCTCTCGGTCAGGTTTTCTCGCAAGCGCAGCGGTTCGTTCGCAAATCGGCTGGCGCGGGGTGGAAACTGATCACCCCATTGGCGCGCACGACCGATATCCACGTGCATAAAGTCCTGGCGCGGGTAAAACCCGAAGCCCGTAAACCCAACAGCACGAGCTGCCGCTTCAAAACTCTCGGGATCATGATTGGTCATTGAAATATCAAACGCCGCGCCCTGCAGGTGCATGGATTGTTTCGCCCCGCCAACCTGCCGGTTGTAATCTGGGCTGCGATAGGCGGAATGGACGATCAGCGGCACGGCCAGAAGTTCGCGCAGCGCCTGCAGCTTGTCGAGCGCGGCCTCGTTGATCTGGATCTTACCGTCGCCGCGGGAGGCGATTTCCTCCGGGCTGAAGTTCGGCCAGCGCGCGTCAGCTGGATTTACAGACCCGCCCTACAACGTGCCAATCCAAGGGCATGTAACGGGGAACGGCAAAGTCCAGCATCGAGAGTTCGAACAAGCCTCAGGGGAAATGTCCGCTGAAGAGTTCACGGTCTTCTTGCGAGATGCGCTCAACAACAGCGCGAGGGTACACGTAGGTATCGATCGTGCTGGCCATCTGGCGCACTTTGAAGGGTGTCAGGAAGCCATCCTCGATGCCTTCTTTCAGGGCGTAGGTGTAAACCGGCTCACCAAAGTAGGAATAGGTATCCGCGTTGTGCTTGCGCTTGGGAGTAGCAGTCAGGCCGAGCTGAACGGCTGGAGAGAAATATTCCAAAATACCGCGCCAGTTGCTTTCGTCCTTCGCCCCACCACGGTGGCATTCGTCGATGATGATAAAATCGAAAAAGTCGGGCTCGTAGTCGTAGTAGTTCGCTTCGCCCTCACCATCTTTTCCTTCGGTCATGAAAGTCTGGAAAATGGTAAAAAAGACGCTCGCGTTCTTGGGCATCTTTCCTTTTTTCCGAATTTCATCAGGGGAAATTCGCGACAACGCATCGGACGGGAACGCGGAAAATGAGTTATAGGCCTGATCTGCCAGAATATTCCGATCTGCCAGAAACAAGATACGCGGGCGGCGGGCGGGCTCGTAGGACAGGCTCCACTTGGCCTCAAACAACTTCCACGCAATCTGGAACGCGATCGAGGTTTTGCCTGTGCCCGTCGCCAGTGTCAGAAGTAGGCGGTCTTTCTTCTCGGCAATCGCCTCAAGTGCTGCGTTAACGGCGCGAGCTTGATAATACCGCGGCTCCCACTTACCGCCCCCTGTTTCGAACGGCACGGCGGCGAAGCGGTCGCGCCATGGGTCTTCCGAGGGAAAGCAGCGGGACCACAACTCATCTGGCGTCGGAAACGGATCAATGTCCCGCTCCGCACCCGTGAGCATATCGATCTCATACCAGCCGATCCCGTTGGTGGAATAGGCATAGCGGGCATTGGTGCGCAGCGCATAGTCCTTAGCCTGCCCAACGCCGCTGGTGTAGCCCTTGCCGGCCTTCTTGGCCTCAATCACACCCAGCACATGGCCATTGACGCGCAGGACATAGTCGGCGGGCTTGGGGGCCTTACGCTTGCCGCCTGACAGGATACGACCGGGCCAGAGCATTTCTTCACGGCTGACCTTGGTGCCCGCAGCGGCATTCACACCTTCCCAACCGGCCTTTTGCAGCTCGGGGTCAATGCGTGTCGCACGGGTGTCGGCTTCAGTCTCGTCGTGAATGCTCATCTATTAGCCTAAATTCTGATCTGGAAAATTTAACTTTCGTCCTGCCTCAAGGTTGCGAACCATATTATCTACAGAGATTTCAATAAACTCAGCCAAATGGAATGAGAAACCTCCACCCAAGATACCGGTTTCATGCTTACTCACTATTGAAATCAACGTGTTTGCTAGGCTAACCACATCATCTTCGGTCAGCGGGTAGTCTGAAAAAACTTGATCGGGTTGATCAAGGTATTCTTTATCTCGGTGTGCGAAAAATTTGTTGCGACGGCCTACTATAGATTTGATACATTCTTCGTGTGCTTTGAGTGCTTCCTCTTGGTCGTTAAGAAGCGTCTCGTCTGGCGACTGACCCGATGACCAAGTTATCTGTCGGCGACTGGTAATGCAAAATCGAGTAAATTTGCCAATACCATATCCATTATCGTCAAAAAACTTCGCCAAAGTTAAATGAACATCCTGTTCAAGCAACTTGATTAGATAGAACAGCAGCGGTTCAATTTTCCAAAGCCTGTCGCCGATGTCACGCTGTTTCTCTAAGAAGCTTTGATACATTTGCAACTTGCAGATCAGGCCATCCTGATCGGTTCCATGCAAAAGTGCAGCATACCTTTTTACTCGGCGTTCGTAATTTTCTTGCGTGGTTTCGGTCATGATAACTCACCTGCAAAGGCCTTCTGGAGAAGGGATTGGCGGAGGCTATCCAGATCGCTTAGCTTATTCTCATACTGCCTCCCAACATCCGAAAGGTCGTTTCGTGCATTATCGAGGTATGCTGCGATTTCAATCTGATCATTCATGGTGGGGGGAATAGGAACCTCCACGTCGTAGATCTTTTTCGGCGAGGTGTGCCGCACCTTAATTCCCGAACATGTGTCACTCAGTGCCTTTCTGAACACAGTTAGGTTGAAAACATGTGCGAAAAACGGCGAATACCAATCAACGTTGGCGTTCGGCTGGATCAAACCAAGTCGCTGATTGTGAAGAAACCGATCATCTTCAGGAACAAGGATGCAACTACCGAGCAAACCTGGGGCTTGTTCAGTCATGGCAACGAGCATGTCGCCTTTCCTTAAGACAAACCCTTCAGGCAACTCGCCCTCATAGTATTTCTGCTTTGGACCGCGGTCTCGATATCCACCGTCTTCATAGTAGTTGCCGGGCGTCAAAAGCACGTGGTCACCGGCGGATTTGAAGAATTCACTCTTAAATGCAAATCCGTGCTTGATATGGATCATCTCTTCAAGCCGAGCAATCGACCAACCAGTCTGACTCGCGTTGAGTTTCTGTTCCCGTAGTGATGCAAACAACTCACGTGCGTTTTTGAGGTTGGTTTCGGCGTGGGTGCGGGCGCGATCGAGGGCGGCGAAGGCCTCGTCCAAAACCGCAACAATCCGTTTCTGCTCTTCCAGTGGGGGGAGCGGGATGGGCTGTTGTCGAACCTGCTTGTCAGTAACCGCAGGATAGCTCGCTCCAGATTGAAGCGTTTCCATCGCCTTTGAAAACTCAGCTCGGAACATCGAGTAAAACAGGAAACGAGACAGTATTTGCTGCGTAGGCTTGAGGACAACATAGCCTGTGCTGCACACTTGACCATCTAAATGCTCTGGGACTTGGGCCACCCGGAGTAACGTGGGTCGGATAGTTGCGAAGATCACATCTTCAATCTCGATGCGTCGCCGTGCACGGCTTGGAGCTTCCGATCCGAGCAACTCAGATGTATTTTCGATACTGAATGTCTGGTTCGAAACGCTTGAGACATCCACGTAGGTGAAGGCTTCCTCGGGTTTCTTTCTTGGATCAACGGTAGCAGTCTTTTCGCACAGCTGCCCGATCTCAAGCTCTTCCCAACCCGCCTTCACAACAGCCCCCGAATGCTCTGCAGAATCCCGGCTGTCTCGGCATCCCGTGCGAGCATGTCCTCGATGATCCCTTCGGGGCTGCGCAGGGCCTCGGCCTCGGGCGCGTTGGGGTTCTTGACCGACATATCCAGTGTGTCTGCATCCAGATCGGCCACCGGCACAATCCAGCTTTGCGGGTCATCTGCGCGGGTGGCTTGCAGCGCGACAAACTCTTTCAGGTCATCATCGTTCAGCGGGTTGGTTTTACCTAGGCTGCGCCCCGGATCAAGCTGGTAATACCATACATCGCGGGTCTTGGTGCCTTTCTCAAAAAAAAGCACCACGGTTTTCACGCCCGCGCCCTGAAACGTGCCACCTGGGCAATCCAGAACCGTGTGCAGGTTGCAAGTTGCCAGTAGCTCGCGTCGCAGCTCAACACTGGCATTGTCGGTGTTGGACAGGAATGTGTTCTTGATCACCACCGCGCCGCGCCCGCCGGCCTTTAGTTTGCGGATAAAGTGTTGCAGGAACAGGTAAGCCGTTTCGCCGGATTTGATCGGGAAGTTCTGCTGCACCTCCCTACGCTCGCCCCCGCCAAAGGGCGGGTTGGCAAGGATCACGTCGTGGCGGTCCTTTTCCTGAATATCCATCACGCTTTCATTGAGCGTGTTGGTGTGGATGATGTTGGGCGTGTCGATGCCGTGCAGGATCATGTTCATGATGCCGATGACATAGGCGAGCGACTTCTTCTCTTGGCCATAGAAGGTGCGGCGCTGCAAGGTGCCATAGTCGTCGGCCGAGATGTCGGGCTTCATCAGGTAGGTGAAGGCCTCACACAGGAAGCCTGCCGAGCCTGCGGCGCCGTCATAGATGGAATCGCCGATCTTGGGGTCGGTCACTTTGATCATCGCGCGGATGAGCGGGCGCGGCGTGTAGTATTCACCGCCATTGCGGCCTGCGTTGCCCATCTTCTTGATGCGGGTCTCGTAAAGGTCGGACAGCTCATGTTTCTGAGCTTGGGTGTTGAAGGATAGGTTGTCGGCAATCTCGAGCACATCGCGCAGGACATAGCCCGAGCGGAACTTGTTGATGATCTCGGAGAATATCTCACCGATCTTGTATTCCAGTGTGTCGGCGTTGGTAGCCGTCAGGTGGAAGCCCTTGAGGTATGACGGGTATTTCCCAGTGTTACGTATGTTGGAGAAAAAAAATAGAACAACCCATCTTCATGAGGGATTTAGTATTTTGCCATTAAAAATATGTTTTTACCCAGTTCTTAGAGCAGTAGGGAAACCCGTCATACCCGTCACAACCCTCCACGCGTGCTTGAAATGCGCAGCCCCGTCACAAATCTACATTTTGCAGTACGACGCGCTCCAAAACCCAAAGTTGTCAGACGATCCCGCAAAGTTTTCATAGTCACTTTTCTGGAAATACCGACTTCATCCGCCCAATATTCATAGCGCCGATAGAGCGGCTCCATCTGCTCTTCGTTAGCTGGATCGGCTTCGCAGACCTCATCCACAAACTGCGCAACCTGATCGGCCTCGAGCTTCCACTCGTCTTTAGCAACGACCGAAGATCGTGGTGCAGTGAAACCTAACACCGTGGTAAAGAAGTACGCATCTGTCGCGAGTTTCAGGATACCGGGTAGTTCGGTCAAAAGCTTCGTTTTGAGCATCGGATCCTGCTCATGCTCGTCGAACTTTCGATTAAACCGGAGGATCGTGGCACGTCGAAACAGTGCCTCCGAAAAGTCCCGGGTATGGGGCATGTGGTTCGTCCCAAACCAGCAAGTTGCGAAGGGACGCATCACGAATGGGTTCTGGAACTTATGCTCCACAGTGGCTGGTTCGCCTGACGTGATCGCCTTCAGTTCTGCATCGGCGATAACCTCACCCTGCCGCAATTCGGTAACAATGTTCGCAAGCTTCTGGTCAAGATGCGCCCGCTGGAAGCGATTATCAAAGTTCGACGGTTGGACCCCTGCAACATTAGTCGAACCCAGCAGTCCTTCAAGAACACCCAGGAGGACGGATTTGCCGTTAGCCCCTGATCCAATTAACAAAACGAAAATCTCGTGACGGGCGTGAGACATCAAGCTGTAGCCGATCAATTCAAGCACAGCATACGTCTTCATGTCCCTGTCCGCATCGTCGCGAAACACCTGATCAAGAAACGCTTCAAACATCGGTGCTTTGGCGTCGCGGTCATATTCAACCGGAATTTGTGTCGTTCGATAGTGCTCTCGACGATGCGGTTTCAGACCATCGCATGTTAATTCACCATTCAGACAATTCACCGTGTCAGGGTCGCCGCAATTGAATTCATGGTCAGGCTTGAAAATCTCGCTCTTGAGAACATCGATTACGCCGTTCACTCGGCTCGCGATGACATTAACGTCTTTGTTCTGCTTATCGATAAGGTTCTGCGCGTCTCTTTTTAACGCTCTCTCATCTTTTATTTTCCAGACACCTTTCTCGCTCCACTGCCAAACACGATCACTGGAGCAGAGGATATTCTCTAGTCCAATATGCGCCAAGGTCATTCGCGCGAGGTCCAGATGATCCGGTTCGGACTTGAGACCGCTTTCTTGCGCGCACTGATCGCGCAGCGAGCCTAGTGAAACCCCCGTTGCCCTTTTTATCGTCTT
Organism: Paracoccaceae bacterium; assembly: GCA_029244725.1. Lineage (GTDB taxonomy): Bacteria > Pseudomonadota > Alphaproteobacteria > Rhodobacterales > Rhodobacteraceae > JASMHC01. The sequence goes on along the minus strand of JAQWQJ010000035.1, from coordinate 26,723 downwards.
AAAGATTGCCTCCCGCCGCACGGGGGTTAGGGATGAACATTCCGCCACAATCTCTTCCAAAGCATCGAGATCGTTGGCGGGTAGAGCCTCGGCTACTTGCTTGAGTTCAAAGAATTCGCGGGCCGGGGGAGCCTCTTTGATGATTGTGCGCAGCGTTATCGGGGTCGAGCGTTCACCACCGAAACTGCGCCACTTGGAGCGCACGATGTTTTGGTCATAGCGGTCGTCCTGGGCGCTCCACTTATCCCAACGGTCAAAACCGACGGTCGATCCTCGATATTGATGGAACAGCGCCATGCCGACTTTGATCCACCAGTCGTAATCGCAATTCTCGGCGGGGAACCGTCGTAGAAGGACGTCAACCTGCCTGTCAGAATAATCGATAGGTTCGTTGGCGAGCGCTTTGTCGAGATCATCAACGGATGGTTTCTTCGGTGCTGTTTTTTTTGGATGTCTCTTGTTCTCGGCTTCGAGGCTCTCATCAACGGGAAGAAACGGCATTTTGGTTGCAATCGCCCGCCACGGAACTTCTCCGGGCCTATGGCTCGGTAGAAACATCAAACGATTGACGGTAGTGCAAGAAGCGTCGATTGGGCCGATATCCAACTTTTTAGCGACGTAAACCGTCAGCCGCTCGAACTCACCTTTATCGATGGGTCTGTCCAAGGGAATGAATAACCGAATTCGTGGCTCATCGGACTTATGAGACCACGTCGAATAAGCGGCGTGGGCATATTTGACCTTTTGAAGTCGGGCCTCAATCTTGTCGAGAGGCGCCACGTACTCGTCGAAATCCAGCGACAGCATCGTGCGCGTTTGGACGTTATCTTTCCGCTCATTCTTACGCTTATCAAGAAGCGGTCCGCCGATTATGCCTTCGCGTTTCTCCTTGACGCGGCACTCTTTGCTCTCCCCAAGCATCGTGCAGATTTCTGGCCACGTACCATTGCGGCTCTCGCTGTAAGATCTCTGGCATTTCGGCACGAAGGTGTAGGCAATATCAGTCATGCCGTGCACCTCGCGGCTTGAGGAGCGCCCACTGAAAATGACGCGGATATGAGAGGCTGGTTTGCAGCCAGAAAAATAGGTCGTGTTTTCGCCCCCTGCGGGGGTCTAATGCTATTCGCAAATGCCTTTTTTGCAGGCGGCATTGTCTCGCCTCCATGCGCAATAGGTGCCGTCATCAGCACGGGGTCTCCACTGAACGGATAGCGTCGCCGCATGCCACCATCAATTTCGATTGTCCTAAGCCAACCGACAAGTGATGAAGACGAGTTTCGGAAGGCTCTTAGAATGGACTTAGGCAAGATCACGGCCTGTCCGATCTCTTTCAATTGATCGTTCATGTCGCCACCCTTGAGCGCATCCAATTGTAGACCTCATCGCTCATCCAAGCGACGGAGCGAGGTCCCAATCGACGTGGGCGCGGGAACTCGTCGTTTGTGTCACTCAGTTTCGCGTAGATACTAGACTTGGGGATACCAGTCGTTGCTATGACTTCAGATATCCGCATGAAATGTGGATGGTCATTTTGAGCCATTTTCGGTTCCTCTCAGCAGTTGCGGTACTGGAGTAACCATGATCAGAAATTTTAAGTTGCCTCTAAGCCCGAATTAAATACCCGATTTGAGCTTGCGCCGGCGGTCCCAGATTTTTCGAACTGCCTTGTGTGTCAGTGGGAGCCGGACATGGTTCGGTTCTTTACCTCGCGCAATAAGCTCTTGGCGCGCAATATTCATTGCCTCGGCAACGATCCCACAGCCGTCGTTCTCCATATCCCAACGGTTTGGTTCGATGTCGAGGTTCTTACCAAAACTGTTCAAAAATTCGAGATGTTCAATTACAACCCAATCCATCGTTGCGCTGGGGCGTGGACCGCGTTGGCTATCCGGTCTGGATTTGGCCTCAAGCAAAGCTTTCCAATTTCCTCCGGAAATTTCACCAGTTTCTCGCGACTGATCCTCAGCATCAGCCAAACGCTCTGATACTTTGGGTGTTGGTCCGACTAACTGGACCTGCTCCACTAAATGGTCGGCTATTTCACGAATGAGTTCGTCGCGGTCAACCATTAATCTGCACAACCGCGCCCCTCTGAAGCGTCAAATAGGACGACCATGTTTCCATCATAAGGCGCCTCTTTTCCAAATAGTCAGACCGCGCATAGGCCCGTTCACTTTTACCGCCGACACGGTGTGCCAGAGCGACCTCGCCAACTTCCCACGCAAAATTGGTCTGTTCCTGCGACCATGTGCGGAACGAAGTCCTAAAGCCATGTACGTCTGCGTCAAAGCCGAGTTCCTTTACTAGCTTGCTCATTGTCATATCGGACATGATTTTCCCACGGGATGCGGGAAATATTAGGCCGCTTTCGTTCGTTATGCTTTTGGCTTCATTCAAAATAGACAACGCCCTATCGCTAAGAGGGACCGCGTGAGCAATCCCTTCCTTCATGTGATCGGCGGGACGTTTCCATAGGTCGCCCTTGATCTCATCCCACTTGGCTTTTCTAACCTCACCGGATCGCGAAGCTGTCAGGATAGTGAACTCAATCGCCAACTTGGTCCCTATCCACGCGCGCGAAGATTTGACCGCTTCTATGCATCCGGCCACCTGTTGATATGGAAGGGAAACGCGGGGTTTTGGTTTGTGCGTTGGTTTGGGCAGAGCAAGCGCATCGCCCGTTGCGGGATTATCAGCACGCCAGTTTTTGGCAATGCTGTATTTAAACACGGCTGAAATGCGAGTTTGCAATCGCGCCGCGACCGTTGGCACTTTAGCCCGTATAGCCATTATTATGTCGCGCACATCCGCAGACCGGACCAACGAGACTTTTTGATTGCCGATAGCAGGAAAAACATATCGCTCCATTGTCGATGTAAAAGATGCAATCTCTTTCTCACCTCGCCAAGTTGGACCTAGTTCCTCAACCACTTGACGGGCTGCTATTTCGAAAGTTGGGATTGCGGTCTTCCGTCGCTTCTCTGCCAGCGGGTCGCCCCCTGCCCTCGCAATCCGTTTGTTTTCGATTGCGATATCTCGCGCATGTGCCAGCGATGTGATTGGCGGGGAACCTAAACCAAGGTCTGTCTTCTTCCCTCTTATCGTCAACCGCTGAACAAAGAACTTCGAGCCGTTTGGTTTTACAAACAAATGAAGCCCAGTTGCCCCACCATCATAAAAACGGCCCGGGATTTTCGCTGTACGCACAAAAGCAGCACTGAGCGTCATTGGCCTAGTTCCCCATATCGTTCCCCATATATATGTGGGAATGGATCGAACTATTCAAGACCACTTTAGACCATAATTGCTAAATATGCCCAGCATTATAAGGGATTTTTAGACTTTCTTGGAACACAGCGAGAATGTATTATGGCTTGTACCACCCCAGCCAGCAGCTTCCCCCTTTTTAGTCTGTTCACACTTGTCTTGGGTAAGTCTCGCAAATTCAAAGGCTTGTGGGATTAACTTATTCGCTCAGACTGTGAAACAGGCACAACATCGCATTGATATCTCCCAGAGTCTGGGCTGGCCATTTTCGCGATACGAGGTTGGGCAGAAGTGATGGCAAGCGACTCACAGCCGACTTGACTTCTCGCATTTGACAGATCGGCAAACCACGCTCAGATTTCGAACTTAAAGCAAATCTGGGAGCCAAATTATTGTGCAAAATCAACGGTCTGGCCTAGTTTTTACGCTCAATTTGTGCCGTGTTTTCAGGAGGTTAGAAACAAAGGTGTATCGTGGTTTCGAATCCTACCTGCCCAGCCAGCAGCTTCCTTTGATATAAGCGATACGCAGTCGGCTCGAAATAGTGTCGCGTTCTCCGTGGGTTACGTGGTGGGATCTAACTTGCAGACCGGAACTACGCATTGAATTGTGCGCGTATGTGGCATCAGTCTGGGTTGGCAATTTCCGCGATACGAGGTTGGGTTGGGGGTCTTAAAGAGTCGCAATCAATGCGCGTTGCTTGTCCCAGTTTGTTGGGATGGCATGGCGCAGACACCAGTCAGATGTAAATCCGAGAGGCTGCATTCCGTGCAGGACATCACGGATAATGTCAGGCGCGAGAAATGCCAGATTGATCATCTGCTGAATCCGTCGCTTTGACGTTTGATCATCTGCGGCGATTTGTGAGAAGGTTTTGCCTGACTTGATCTGCTCGAACCAGTGATGCGCTTTGGCTATGTTGTTGATCAAAGTCTCATCACGCTGACCTGGGGTGTCTGCAAAGATCAGTTTTGTTTCCACACCGCGTTTGCGCAGTTGAAACGGCGTTGTGATCGTCAGAGTGTCTGGTTCGAAGTCAGCTTGAGCGCCATTCATCAAGGATGCGATTTGTGTGGCATAGAGAGTTACTGTCATCGCGCCAGGTTTTAGATTTATACGCTCAACAAATTGAAGCCATGCTCGAGTGTCTTTATTGGCGCTGATCCTTTGGGTTTTGTCCCTTGCATCTGCGATCGCGGAGGCGGTTATGTTCGGAGCGATATTTCCAAAAAATCCTTGAGCCCTGACGTGCTTCGCGATCACACTTGCTACCTTCGCCTCCAGCTCTTCTGCTGGCAATCGCCATCCATCCTTGTTGCCATCGCCACTGTTCTTGATGAGCCGATGCGAGACGTAGTAGCGAAGCCTCGCTCCAGCCTTCGTCTTACTGTGCGATGGCGTTAACCGATCTCCGGTCTCATCATATATCTTGCCGCAGAGTAGTGAGCTCTGCTTGGCAGTCTTGCGCGCCCTCCCCTTCGCAGCCCCGTCCTGTAGAACCTGCTGAATGCGGTCCCAACGATCCGGCTCGATGATGGCCTCATGCTGACCAGCGTGGATGAGGGTTTTGTGCTTGATGCGGCCTGCATAGAGCAGGTTGGTGAGGATCTGATGGATATGCCCTCGGTCAAAAGGCACGCCGCCTGTGCGTTTGCCAGAAGCTGTATGTCTTTGCTTGCTGCGCAGGCTTAGCGCGTCTGCCTTCGCCTTAACGCTCCGAATGGTTCCATGGGTCTCATAGAGACCATAGAGCGACAGGACAGTCTCTGCTTCAGTCTCGTTGATCTTAAGCGTTCGACCATCGGCATCATATCCCAGTGGCACCAGCCCACCCATCCAGAGACCTCTGCGTTTGGACGCTGCGATCTTGTCTCTGATGCGTTCCGCCGTCACCTCGCGCTCGAACTGAGCAAACGACAAAAGCATGTTGAGGGTCAGACGCCCCATGCTGGTGGCCGTGTTGAAGGACTGGGTGACCGACACGAACGAGGCCTCAGCCGCATCTAGCGTATCCACGATCTTAGAGAAGTCCCCGAGGGATCGGGTCAGGCGGTCAATCTTGTAGACCACGATCTGATCAACACGTCCGTCAGCGATGTCTTGCAGCAGATGCTTAAGTGCGGGTCGTTCTAACGATCCGCCCGACAACCCACCGTCATCATAGTGGGTTGGCAGCAGGACCCAGCCTTCATGCTTTTGGCTGGCAATGTAGGCGGCACACGCCTCTCGCTGAGCATCCAGCGAGTTGAACTCTTGCTCCAACCCATCTTCGGATGACTTACGGGTGTAGATCGCGCAGCGCAGCTTCTTCATCGCTGCTGCCTTGTGGACTTACCATTGAGACCAAAGAACCTTGGTCCCGACCACGTGGCCCCTGTGATGTGTTTTGCAATGGCCGACAGCGACCGCCATGTCTTCCCGTCCATCTCAAAACCGCCCTCAGTGACATGCACCTGATACGTCCGCCCGTTCCACTCACGCACAAAATGCGCGCCAGGGCTCAGGCTGGGAGCTATTGCAGGCTCTGCTTTCTCGCCTGTTGCGATCTTCGTCAGGGTGCGTCGCATCGTTGCGGGCAGTCCTCCGTGGCGCCTGCATTGCGCCTCATATGCACACGCTTTCTGCATGAAGCTGACGGACAGAAACGGTGGAGGTGGCGTTCCGAATGCTCCGCACCAATCTTGCAGAGCCGCAGGTCTATCTGGGTTAGGATCACGCCTCATTGCTGAAGTCCTGCGTGACTGGGTTTGAGTCAGGGGCTGGCGACGCGTGTATGCGGTACCGAGCCAGTCCACCTCTTGCAGGCTTGATTCCAATGATCGCAAATCCAGCCTTGCGTAGCCCACTCATCGCTGACCGTGTCGTGTGCTGCTGCCACCCCAGCTTCCCGCTCAAGGTTGCTATGTCTGCGCCGGTCTTGGTGCCCAGCAACCTGATCAGCTGGTCCTTCTTTGTTGTTCCCTTGCTGGCTCCAGCCTTGCCTTGGCTTTTGCGCCGTTCAGTTGAAATCGTCATGTCCGATCCCTCAGTTGATCAGCGGAAACATTCCGCTGCTACTGAGCAGAACCCGGGCTAAGCGGGCAGCGCGAGGCAAGCTATTCGGGCGCTCGGACAGTACCGCTCTGATAGGCACACTAGTCCAGTCGGAAGGTGAGGAAATCGACACAGACGGCGGAAAGGAGATCTTCGCTGCGGTTACTATCTCTCAGTTCATCTGAAAGGGATGCGGGCCCACACCCGTCCGCTATGACCAAGTTTTTTTGAACAACCCGGGCCACGTGCGCAACTCTTGGGTGCGCGACTCGCCGGCATCTTGCCGCTCCCAACTAGCAATTCGCCCATCTATTCCGATTCCTGCCAGCCAAGACTTTTGCTGATGATCCGTGCAGCTTTAAGGACCTGTTGTTTAACGGTTGAAGGCACCATGTCTGCCATCTTTGTTGCGCTGATTGCGGCGACTACCGAGCCGGACATATCATAAATTGGCGCCGCAACGCTGCACAGGCCGTTCTCGAATTGGCCCTCGTGAATAACACAGTTTGAATGTTGATCAACATTCCACGCGTTCAAGGCATTGGATAGTGTCGCTTGTGGCAGATCGACCAACAGATTGCGGATTTGTTTCTCATTTTTCTGGGTCAGCAATACTCGCCCCATCGCAGTATTATTGGCTGGCAGGCGACTGCCCACATGAACAAGCGACGACAAACCGTCAGTTGCTGCAATCCGAATAAGATACAAAACGTGCCGCCCATCCAATATGCCGAGATGGCCAGACCAGTCGATTGTATCGCGAAGGGCTTCAAGCGGTGCTTGCGCAACTTCCAAAAGCTCCCGACTAGCAAGATATCCAAAGCTTAGTCGTAATACGGATGGTCCAAGTCGGAATTGGTGACCATCTCTGACAGGAAGGAGAAACCCTTCTTCCACCAAGGTATGGACGGTTCTAAACACCGCCGATCGCGTTACCCCCAATGATGCTGACAACTGCGACATGGATAGTTCGGGTTTCTGTGGCGTGAAGGTTTGTAGCAACGCCAAACCACGTACGAGCGCTGGCACTAAATAAGGGTCGTCTTCGGTCACGGTGTTTCACCTGTAAAACGTTATCTTCTCAATAAAACCGCTTTCCGCAACAATGGGTCAAGAGATATTTAAAGGGATTCGCGATGAACGTCATCTCAAGTACCGAATTAAGCCTAAAGGATCGACTGCAGGCAAACACCGGTCGTTTCACTGATAAAACATTTGATTGGAACGCATTTCCGTCTAACGTCGGTTTCGATGAGTTGGCACGAGCGCAGATGCGTTACATTGGTGCGGGCGGGTCACCCAAAGTCGGCGATCCATCAACCCTTAAAGCAGATAATTTTACGGTAAGCCTGATCTACAAAGAACCAGGGCGCTATGCTGCCTGTCACAGCCACGAAATCGAAGAGAGTTTTTTGATTATCTCGGGTGCTTTGATCGTGGGCTGGGAAAAAGACGGAGAAGTGGTTGAGGTCAACCTTGGCCCAAACGACATGATCCTCAATGCGCGTGAGATCGGTCACGGTTTTCGCGTCGACGGTGTTGAGCCGGTCGTCATGTCCATCTCAGTTGATGTGGGCAAACCACTTCCACCCGTTTATCATTATCACCCGAAAGAGCATCCTTCGGAGTTGGCGCGCACTTTTGGCGCAGAGCCTGGCAATACGATGGCTTTTGACAAACGCGGCGACCACCCGATCCAAAAACTAATGGCTGAATATGTAGTGCGTCACAGCGAGCTTCCCACAATCTGGGAAGATGCAGGGTTTACACGTAAAGTGTACGTCGGTGACGCAAAAGGTGCGATCACGCATGACAGCTGCCGGAAAGAAAAGTGGGGCTTGCCAGTTGGCTTAAAGCTCGCGCCATTTACCCGCTCTGTTGAGGACGCCTACTTGTGTCTTGAAGGCAGTGTTGAAATTGTCTGGGTCGACGATCAGGGCAATGAATCCTCGGTTGAACTTGGGCCTCGCGACTTAGTTAAAACACCAGCAGGTCAATTGCATTACTTGCGAAACCCTGGGGCAGGTGCAGCATCGGTTTGGACAGTGATCGGCACGTCAGGTGATGACGGCGCCATCTACGGTAAAGGTTAGAAGTTGATATGAGCGAACCAACAAAAATATCATCAAAACCAGATGCCTTCAAAGCTAGGATGGCTGCTGCACAAGCAGACGGTCGACCAGAGCTGGCCCACCAGTGCCGAGGAAGGCCTTTTACCGAAGCCGAGCAAAATTTCGCAGTCGCCCTAATGTCGATCTATGCCGACGGGGTGAAAAGTGAGGTCGCACTGGCCGAGGCACTTGGAAGTCGGGGGGTCTTGCGTCCATCATCGCAGCAGCCAGATTGGACGGCAGAAAATATCACCAGCGAACTAAAGGGGCTTAACGCCGATTTTGACGAGGCCTATCAACAAAACGGCTTTGGGGCCTGAGGGAGGAACGCAATGGCATTATCACCTGAAATGAAGGCGCGGATCGAAGATCGAGTAAACACCGGTCTTCCCGATCATTGGTATCCCGTCGCCAAATCTGTTGAGGTTCGCGCGGATGCGCCTTACGGCGTTGTTGCACTGGGCGAAAAGCTGGTTCTTTGGCGTGATAAAACGGGTAAAATTCGATGCATCCAAGACTTCTGCCCTCATCGTGGTGCGCCGTTGAGTTACGGTGAAGTCCACGCGGGAAATATCGCATGCCGATATCATGGTCTCGTTATCGATGGCACGGGTACGGTGCAAGAGGTGCCGGCAATGCCTGACTGCCCGATGGAGGGGCGTAAAGCACTGAGGTCATTTCATGTGCGTGAAAGCAGCGACGCCGTCTTTGTTTTTATGTCTTCAAACGAAGAGACAGAGCCGCCCGAACTGCCTTTGTCACCAGAGCTTACAGACCCCGATTGGACAGGCTTTCTGTGCACCGCAATCTGGGAGGTGAACTATCGCTACGCTCTGGATAATCTGGCCGACCCAATGCACGGGTGTTATCTACACGCGGACAGTTTCACCCTAGCGTTCGGCTCCAAGCAGGACCTGTTAGAGCTTAACAATCGGGATGAAGGCTTCCGGGTGGCCCGCGTCGGTCAGATTGGTGAGAATTTCGACTGGGTCGAATTTGAAACCCCAGAGGGCGGCATGTATTGCCATCTCGACATCCCTTATCCACCTGCTGCGGGTCCCGGTGGCAACATGCGGATTGTCGGCTATGTCCTGCCAATGGGGCCGCAGAAATGTAAGGTCTTCTTTTGGCGGATGAGAAAGGTCCAAGGATTCGAACGTGAAAGCTTTCGGTTCCTCTATCGCGCCCAGTTGGAAGAGAACAGCTGGAGCGTTTTGGAACAGGATCGGGTTATGCTGGAAGGCATGGCAGATCATTCAAGGACCCGCGAAATGTTGTACCAGCATGACATCGGTCTTGCTCACCTGCGTCGCGCCCTGAACCGAACCGCCCGTGCACAATTGGAGGCCGAAGACGCTGCCGCCGGAGTTGTTGCGGCCCAATGAATCTAGCTGGACGCCACATACTATTATCGGGCGCGGCTCGAGGCCTAGGAGCCGTCATCGCACGCCACCTTGCCGAAGCCGGTGCCCGACTGACGTTGGTTGATATTCTGGAAGACGAAGGGCGCGAAGTTGCTGCCGCGTTGTCTGCCACGTTTCACACGGTTGATTTGCGCGATCCGGAAAGTATCGCTGAAGTTGGCAGATCGCTTGATGGCCCTCTACACGGGTTGTTCAACAATGGGGCTATAGCAACGGGGATCGGCGGTATTGGTTTTGAGGACGTCGACGTAGAAACTTGGGACCGCGTTATGGAGGTCAATGTGCGCGGCACCTGGCTTATGACCCGCGCCACCGCTCCAGCGCTTCGGGCGTCTGGCTCTGGCCGGATTGTCAACGTGGCTTCAGATACGGCGCTTTGGGGCGCGCCAAACCTGATGAGTTATGTGGCATCTAAAGGCGCGGTGATCTCGATGACCCGGTCTCTGGCCCGTGAACTTGGCCCTGACGGCATTGGTGTAACCGCAATCGCGCCCGGTATCCTTACCACAGAAAGCACCGAATACGTGCCCCAAGGTCGACATGACCAATACGAACAGGGTCGGGCCGTGCCTGGCCCACAACCACCCGATGATGTCGCCGGAACCGTCGCGTTTTTACTGAGCGAAGCGGCGCTGACATTGACCGGTCAAGTGCTACCTGTGAATAGGGGCTTTGTCTTCAAATGAGCGATGCACAAGCGCTAGTCGTTGATCTGAAACGACCGTGGAAGCACGGTGAGCATGTTGACGCGTGCGGAATAACCCTTGATGAACCCCTTATTCTGGACAGGCTGGAAGTGCGCGGGCTGGACTTGTCAGGTGCCGTTTTAAATGGTGGGATAAGCGCTGTGGGCACCACGTTTCGAGGCCTTGCCTGGATGCGTGGATCGAAAATTTCCGGCGTCTGCGACTTTACGGGCGCCCATTTCCGTACTGATTTCCGAGCCGATAATCTAGAGGCCGAAGCCGTGCTGTTGAGGGATTGCAACCTTCAGGGCTGTTTGTCACTTGCCGGTTCAAAGCTGAAATCTTTGACCCTACAAAACGCTCTGGTGATGGCGAACCTGACCTTGCAGGGCGCGGATATAGTTGGTGCGGTCAACCTGAAAGAAGCCGAGATCATGGGTGGACTTTGGACCACCCAAGCGCGCTTAGGCTCGCTTAGTAATCGGCATGCAGAGATTTCTGGTCGCATCCAACTTACAGGATTTTGACGGCTCAATCCGGTTAATTTGGCTGACGCAGAACCAACTCCGCCTCCGCCATCAACACAGACAACCTGTCATAGAACTTATCCACTTTTTGCTGTGCAGTTTGCTCAATTTCGGCATTTCGGGCCTGAACATCACGGTTTTCTTCCCGTGCGCCAGCCTCGCCCACGGCGCGGGAGGCGGTCTGAACAAACTCGCAAACGGGAAAACGTGCCGTACCAAACGCTGTAAATGCCTGTTCCGGCGTGGCATGAATTTCCAGAGCTTCAGCTAAATCTACTGCATCCTGCATCGCCATAGCCCCGCCTTGGCCCATAAACGGCGTCGACGCGTGGGCGGCATCACCGATCAACAGCACACGCCCCCTATGCCAGGGTAACGGCAGTGATACTTCTTCAACTGCCGTATAAAGAACTTCGGATCTGCCGCTCAATTCGTGCAAAAACCGGGCCGCGGGTCCTTTGAACTCCTGGAACGTGGCGCGCATGGTTTCCGGCCAACTGTCAGGCGCATGAAATGTTTCCTTGGCTGCAACCACGGTGCCAAATGTATACAACAATTCATCGCTGATCGGCATGATGCCAAATCGTTTGCCGGTGCCCATCATCATGATTTTATCAGTCAAATCTGTGGGACGTTCATGCACGGATCGCCAGATGCCAAAGCCGGTATAGCGTGGGGGCATTTCAATACCTATCAGCGACCGCATATCTGAACGCAATCCATCCGCGCCGATCACCAGATCAAATTGTGCAGAGGTTGCATCGGAAAACACCACATCGACGTAGCCATGCGCTTCGGTTAATTCCACAACTGTTGTGCCAAGATGCACTGAGACCCCAAGTTCAGAGACCCGATTAGCCATGATGCGATGCATCTCGGCACGTTTGATGCCAAGGATCGCTGGTATCTTTCCACCGTCAGCTTCGGGGTAAACTGTCTCGACAATGGGTTCACCGGATTGGTCGAAATAACCGTTGCGGCCATTGGGAACAGCAAATCCGGCTCGCAAGATGGGATCGAGTAATCCCAGTTTGCCCAGGCTGACCAAACCATTGGCATAAACAAAGATGCCTGAACTTTTGAACCGCCATTTATCCTGTTTTTCGACGATCTGAACGCGGTGGCCCCGCTGCGAAAGTGCAATTGCTGCGCAGCAACCTGCAATTCCCCCACCGACAATTAGGATTTTGTGAGGTTTTTGATCCAAATCTTCCCTTTCAGGCTTGATGGGTTGAGACCAGCGACGTGTTGCGCAAGGTAATCATCATGTCGACAAGCAATTGCATCATCATCATTTTCTGGCCTGCTGCTGAAGCGTCCGACCACCTGTTTTCCAACTCGTCCGGATCCATACTGAGATCGAACAACTCACCCAAATCAGAACCTTCAAAAACGCTCATCCTCCAACCGTCATGCACAAGAGTTCGGTAGGCCGTTCGGCCATCTGTTGACGTCATAGCTAAGCCCGAATCCTCAATCAATACGGGCAAGTTTTTAGCGCCTTCGGTAAGAAGATCATGCCCTTGCATTCCGCTTGGGATCTTCAGGCCGGCTTTTTGTAAAAGCGTCGGCGCAAAGTCGATCGCGCTGCCTTGTAACGACGTAACCTCTGGTTCGCTGGCTTTTGGGTCGGCCCAAATCATGGGCACGCGGATCACGCCATGACTGTGAATGCCGTGTTTAAGAACAGTACCGTGATCCCCCATATAATCACCATGATCCGACGTGTAGATAATTTCCGTGCTCTCGGTCTTGCCAGCTTCAGCCAAGGCATGCATCACGACACCGACCTGTTCGTCAATCATGGAAATCGCGCCGTAGTTCAGCGCGATCATCCGCCGAACCGTCTCTGCGTCCGCATGATAGGGCCAAAAGGCATCGGGCTTTTCTGCGCCGATCTCATATATCCGCTGGATATGATCGGGCAAATCGCGTCGCGCGCCCGTTGGATGATCAAAGGAGTTGGGCAGCGGAATTTCCGCAGGATCGTACATATCGAAATACCGGCCCGGTGGTGTAAACGGATGGTGCGGATCAGGAAAAGACACAACCAGCAGAAACGGAGTGTCGTCCTGTTCGGCTAGAAATTCGCAAGCCTGTTCCGCCACATAAGTTGTTGGGTATAACGCCTCTGGCACAGCAGTACGCCAAATCTGCGGTGTTTCGGGTGAGCCGTCTTGCAGTGCCTCGGTGCGACCACGAGGATCCGGTGAGCCGGCCAATTTTTCTCGCAGCCAGCCGGTATAATGTCCCTCAACCTGATCACCGTGACCGATGCACAAGCGAACATGGTCAAATCCATAGTAGGGTAGCGGTAGATCGCGCTCAGGATCTTTGATCCAACTTGTTCGTATTTCGCTCTCATAATCTGATCCACGACGCTGTGACTGCAACGAAAGATCATAGGGTGCCGTTGGATCATCTCCGGTCCCTCTTGATTGCGGAGCCTTAGCCTCAATCGGCGAGACGTTCTGAAAATGTGCTTTGCCCACCAACCCCGTTCGATACCCACTGGCACGCAACACATCAGCATAGGTCGTGCAATCCAGTCCGAGCGGTATACCGTTTTGCCGGCAACCATTGACGGACGTCAATTGTCCAGTCGCAAGGGCGGCGCGATTAGGTTGGCAAATAGGGTTCGAGACGTAGAAATTGTTGAATCGTGTTCCTCGACCCGCAATCGCATCAATGTTTGGTGTCCTTACAATCTGGTTGCCGTAACATCCCAAATGATCGGCACGCTGCTGGTCGGTCATAAAGACGATAAAGCTTGGCCGGTCTTTTGTCATTTTACGAGTCCCTTAGCTACCTTATCTGTTCGCGATACTCGGCAATTGGCTTGAGCGGACCCCACATCCGCGCAGAAAACCTGTGTTCACCTTCTTGATAAATCGCAGTGCACTGTAAGCGTTCGAACCATTTTGAAACACGGGGTAGATCGGCAAACACCGCCTCTTCCTGCAGATATTTCAACCGGTCAAAAATCCCTGCCAGCGCGACCTCCGCAAGTGTCAATTGCGTGCCACAAATCCATAGGCCATCAAAGCGCAGCAACTCTTCTTCAAGATGCACCATATACTTCTTCAAGCCAACGCGTGCCGCCGCATCTTTTGCAGGATCCGCAGGAGCGCTGACCCGGCGCAAATAATCGTCAGCGCGGGCTTTGTCTGGGTGGCGATGGGACCATTTTTTCAGCTGTCTTAGACCAAATCCTTCAACCCTCAACTTCATCATCGAATTGAAACTAAGGGTGACGATATGACCAAACAGATGATCCTGCTCAATATACATCCACTTGCGCATAATTGACGCCAGAAATGGATCGTCCGGCCGAAGCGACGGTGTTGGATAGGCGTCATCCAGATATTCGACAATCACATTAGATTGCGTGACGACCCGTCCATCCTCGACCAACGTCGGAACAATGCCCGAAGGGTTCAACGCAAGGTATTCCGGCTGGAAATGGTCAAACTTCCAGCTTTCGATAAAGACTTCTTCCCACGTCAAGGATTTCGCCGCCAACGCCATACGCACTTTCATGCAGCATGGGCTGTCGCCAAACTGGTATAGTTTCCTGTCGATCAATTGAACATCAGTTCCACTGGATACGTTACGATCTGCGGAAAGAAAAATAGCAAAAGGATAGCGAGGAAATCACAGACGATAAACGGCACAGCAGCCTGGTAAATATCTCCCATCGTTGTACCTTTGGGCGCAACGGCTTTCATCACAAACAAGGCGGCCCCAAAGGGTGGCGAGGTTGCGCCAGTTTCAATGGCTACCAAATACATCGCTGCAAACCAGATGGGATCGTAGCCAAATTGGATCACGACCGGGATGAAAATTGGCAGCGTGATCAGCATGATTGGTAACGGGCCCATAAACATACCCATCAAAATCACCAACAAGATCATTAAAAATACAATCGAACCGTTGGACATGTCTATCGACATGACGGCGTCTATCATTCCATAGGTCGCCCCGGTGAATGCCAAGAGCTGCGAGAACGTCACCGCACCCGAAACGATCAACAGCACCATCACCGAAATGTTGGCACTGGAAAACATCGTGTCCCCAAAAACCTTAAAAGTTAGTCGGCGTTTCACTGCCGCAAGTAGTAGCGTTGAAAATGCACCAGTTGCTGCGGCCTCGCTAGGTGTCGCAATCCCAAGAAAAATTACGCCAACTACCGAAAAGACAACAAACGTAAGCGGCAAAATATTTGTTGCCGTAGCAGTTAACTTTTCGCGTAGAGCCACTTTTGGAACGTCAAATGACGGGGCAAGATGCGGTTGTAGTTGGCAGCGTCCTAGAATGTAGATGATGTAGAGAAACGCCATCAAAAGACCCGGGATGATGATGCCGATCAAGATCCGTCCGATCGAGAGTTCAGCGATGACGCCGAGTACAACCGCCAACGACGATGGTGGGATCATAATCGCCAGACCAGATGAACCCAAAATCGGACCAAGGGACATCTGTTTTGCGTAACCGCGTTTTTCCATCTCTGGCGTCAGCGATGATCCAAGTAACGCGATGGATCCCATAGAGTTGCCGGTTAGTGTCGAAAATAGCACCCCACCACCTACAGCCATTAAGGCAAGTCTACCACGCAAACGCCCAAACCATTTGTCGAGCGTGTCCATCAGCTCAATAGCAATTCCGGATCGGAACATCGCTTCGCCCATAATCATGAATAGCGCGATGGGAATAAGCGTGAAGCTGGATACTGAGTCGACTGAATTTAGAACGAGTTGCTTTACGCCCGGCAAGCCGCCCATCAGTACAAATGAACCTACGATATTAACGGCCAGGAATGCGAAAGCGACCGGAAGGCCCGCAATCATTAGAACAAAGAGAGGGCCAAGGATGATGGCAATGATATAATACCATTCCATAACTACAAAACCTTACCTTTGAGGGTGCGGACAAACTGTTCCAGGAACTGGAAAGCCATTAAACCAGCCCCCAATGGAAATGCAGCGGTAAGCCACCAACTGTGCGGGCGCATCACGGTAACCTCGCGAACGCCAAGTTCAAATTGCTCGGCCACCACGATAATTCCTACTATTGTTAAAATTGCGCAAACCAAAAAACCAATGCCGGAATTGAGCGCTTGAAATACAAGGCGCCATGTATGTTTGAAGCTGTCGTAAACGAGATCAAGAACCACGTGCATGTTTTTTTCGAGTAGATACGGTGCGCCCAGAAAAGTGATATAAAGAAGCGCGTACTCGCTTGTCTCAATGACCCAAAGGCGTGAAGCACCACCAAGAGCGCGCCCAGTAACTTCAAAACATATTATGAAAGCGATAAAAAATAGGAGTGCAGCGCCAAGTATTGCGCAAATCAGGTTCAACTTGCTGAAAAGTTTAGTTAACGAGGAAAAAAAACCGTCCACGCCCATTGCTCCCATCAGAAAAAAACGGAGCCAAACTCAAATTGGCTCCGCCCATTATTTGTCGAAGAATGGTTACTTGTCCAACATCCCACGTAGCTCAGCAGCAACGTCGTCGCCAGCGTTGGCAGCAGTAACAGCCCATGCAGCGTCCATAGCCATTTGCTCATAGCGCGCTGCTTCGTCTGCTGGCAGCTCAAGAATAGTAAAGCCGGCCGCCTTCATCTGTTCAATATTTTCGGCAATTGCGTCGCCCCAAATATTGTCCATTCGTGGTGCGAAGTCATCACGCAGAAACGCAGTCAAACGTTGCTGTGTGTCTTCTGATATCTGGCCCCAAGTATCTTTGTTGATAAGAACTGGGAAGCCAGCGCGATAAACGCCAGGGAAGATGACTGTATCAACCAAGCCTTCAAACTGCTTAGCTTGAGCGAGTGGCCCCTGCATATAACCGTCGATTGCACCACGTTCCATTGCGGTAAAAATATCACCCATTGCCATCACGATTGGCTCAGCGCCTAATGCCTTTACAATCGGCAGCAACGTAGGGAACACCCGAATGCGCTTGCCCTTTAGATCGTCAAGACCTGAAACTTTCTCGCCCATGTAAATGACAAAATTCAGCTGGGTCGCTGGAATTTCGCCAAGGAAAATGAGGTCTTTTTCGGCATGAAGCTCAGCCATTCGTTCGTGATAGTCGGTGGCTGCAATTTCCGCGTAATTCTTGAACGACAGGTTCATCGTGCCTGACGTAGGCACCAAGCCTTGATAATAGCTTGGGCTTGTGTAGGTCATGTCGACCGCGCCATTGCGTACGCCTTCGGCTTGCTTGAACGGTGGCATGACTTCGGGTCCACCACGCCAGTTGATTTCAACTTCACCAGCGAATTTCTCGTTCACTTCTTCGACGAACATTTTAAACGGGTTATTAATGTACACGGGCTTTGGCGCCAAAGTTACCGCGTCAATTTTGACGACTTCAGCCGTCGCGGGAACTGCAATCAGTGATGCCGCAACAAATGCGCTTTTTAGTAGGTGTCTCATAGTCTCTCCCTGTCGTTGATTACGAGTTTAGTTTCGTGGTCCAGGCATCATAACCATAGACCCAATCGGCATTGCTGCCCTTTTTTAGCCAATCGTTGGCTAGTGAACTTCTTTGAATTTCCGCCGTGCGCGGCTTTCTTTCAGCTTCGTAGCTTGCGAGAGCGGGTTTAAGACTATCTCTGTCAGCGCATTGCAAAGCTCGAGACAAAACAACAGCATCTTCGATTGCCATACACGCACCTTGTGCCATGAAAGGAACCATTGGATGAGCCGCATCTCCCAACAATGTAGCGCTGGCTTTGGCCCATCTCGTCATAGGCTCTCGAACATGCAAAGCTGATCGTGTGACGTCATTCAGCGCATCCAACAATTTTAGCGCATCGGGGTGAAAATTGGCGTATGCTTTTCGCAAGTCTTCGACGTCACCTGGTAGCGTCCAACCTTCTTCCGACCAATTTTCTTGCGGCAGCGTCGCAAAGACAAAAATCTCTTTTCCTTGAGTCAATGGAAACGTGACGATTTGCTTCTCTGGGATTTCGCCCCACCATTTGGTGAAAGCGTCGGTATCGGGGATTCCAAGTTCGCGATCATTTGGAAAAGTACCGCGGTATGAAACCACACCCGTATATTGCGGGTGGTCTTCCCCCCAAAGCGCTGACCGCACAACAGAATGAATTCCATCGGCTCCCACAACCAGGTCAAATTCCTGGGAACCACAATCAGCGAAGTTGAGGATCGCGTTGTCATCTGATGAAGTCAGCTTCACGGCATGCTTGTCATAGGCAATGGCCTCGGACGGTAACTGGCTTCGCAACGCGTTTATCAAATCTGCCCGATGTAGGGTCAGTTGTGGCGCTCCGTACTTTTCTTCAGCGGCGGCGCTCATAGGCATGCGCGACGTTTCCTCGCCGGTTTCGCCATCGCGGCTGATCCGAAAAGTTGGTCTCGCTGCACTTTCTCGAAGGTAGGGGCCGACGCCAAGTTGATCCAACGCAAACACTGCATTGGGTGTTAGGTTGATATCCGCCCCAACTCTTTTTGCAGCCGGGGCTCGCTCAAAAACCTGTACATTATGACCGGCTTTGCGCAGAGCAATAGCCGCGCTCAAGCCGCCAATTCCTCCGCCACATATTCCGATTGTAAGTGCCAAGTTGATCCTTTTATCTTGCTAACTGTTCTATAATGAACTATATGTTCAAAGTGTAGTCATGCAATAAGTTGTGGTCAACCTTTTTCGCATCCTCCATTGGGACGGGCACATTCGAATTTAGGAAACACAGGAAACACGCTGATGAGTAGTACGGAAACGAGCACATCCTATTCGGTGCCCCCAGTTGAACGGGCCATTACGCTGCTTCGTTTCATTGGTGACGGAAACCGTGCTCGAAATCTTTCAAATGTTTCCCGCGATCTGAAAATCAACCGAACTACGTTAATTCGATTGATCCATACGTTGTTGGACCAACGGATGATTGAGGAAATAGGTGAGGATAGTGGTTACCGGTTAGGCGCAGGGCTTGTTGCGCTTGGAGCCCAAGCTATTCAAGGGCGAGACATCGTTCGAGTTTGCCAGCCAATTTTACAGGACCTGTGCAAAACAACTGGAATGTCTGCGCATCTTGGTGTGCTGGACGGCAGTGACATAATTTATCTTAGCCGTGAAACACCCAATTCACACTTGGTTAGCAACGTTCGGGAGGGCTCGCGCCTGTTGGCGCACGCATCTTCAATCGGTAGATCAATTCTTGCTGAATTAAGAGACGATAAAATTCGAGAGATATATGCTGGTGAAGAGATTGCTCAATCAACCAATAAAACGCCCACAACTATCGAGGCGATAATTTCGCAGGCAAAATCTGATCAGAAACTCGGCGCGGCGTGGAGCCAGGGGAATTTCGAATCCGGAATAGGGTCCTGCGCTGCCGCGATATTTGACCACACGGGTTTACCTGTTGGCGGATTAAACGTCTCAGGGCCAGAAAGCCGTTTTTCCGAAATCGACGACGACGAAGGTGACTTACTTCGTAAAATCTTGATTGACGCGGCAGGCACCGCTTCCGCTGAAATGGGATTTGTCGCCTAACTTTCGGCAGGCCAACGTGCCCAGGGGTGAGGTTGGCCCGAAAGATCTTCGTAGATCGACTTTTGTCGCTGATAGGCTCGCAAGCCTTCGCGCCCCTTTTCGCGACCAATGCCGCTGGCACCGTCGCCACCGAAAGGTGTCGAGATCGAAAACTGCTTGTAGGTATTGACCCAGACGGTGCCAGCAGTGATAGCGCGTGCCACCCTTCTGCAACGCACAGCATCCCGAGACCAAATCCCGCAAGCAAGACCATATTCATTGTCATTCCCAAGCGCGATCACTTCGTCTTCGTTTTCAAATGGCATCACGACTAATACGGGGCCAAATATTTCTTCGCGAACCGTCCGCGCTGAATTATCCAATCCGGCTATGATCGTCGGCAAATAGAATGCACCATTTTGCAATGACGGATCGCTGGGACGAGTGCCGCCGGTCAGAATTGTTCCACCTTCCTGTTTAGCCAATTCCACATAAGCCTCAACACAGTCGCGATGGTCTAGGTGGACAAGTGAGGACACTTGCGTTGTGGGGTCGAACGGATGCCCGACCACAAGTTTATTTGTCGCTTTAACCAATCTTGCGACGAACTCGTCGTAAATTTTCCGCTGCACAAACAGCCTTGAACCCGCGATACAGCTTTGACCCGATGATGAGAAAATCCCGAAGAGAATTCCAGCAATGGCAAGGTCAACATCGCAATCATCAAATACAATTGTGGGTGATTTTCCACCCAGTTCAAGCGAAATCGGCATCAGCTTGTCGGCAGCCAAATGTGCCAATTTGCGCCCGGTTGACGTCCCGCCAGTAAAAGATACTTTTGAAATGGCAGAGTGCTCTACCAAACGGTTTCCAACCTCTCGTCCTGAACCCGGAAGAACCGACAACAAACCTGCGGGCAATCCCGCATCATGGGCGATCTGTGCAAGTTCCAACCCGACCAGTGGCGACCAGCTGGCGGGCTTCAGGATTACTGAGTTGCCTGCAGCAAGGGCCGGAGCAACTTTCTGGGCATCCGACGCAATTGGTGAATTCCATGGCGTGATCGCGGCCACAATCCCCAGCGGCTCATGCACCGACAGCGTGGAATAGTCGCCACGCGGAACAGTCATGAGCTCATCCGATGTCTCCAGAACGGCAGCAAAGTAGCGGAACGTAGCAGCCGCTGAATTTGCCAGTGCACGGGTTTCGCTCAGGGCTTTTGACGTGTCACGCGTTTGGACCCAAGCGATCCGTTCGACATTTTCGCTAATGCCTTGCGATATTCGATAAAGAACTGTCGCCCGTTCATGTGGCTTCAGGGCCGCCCAAGCGGGCTGCGCGTCTTGCGCCCGGCCGATTGCTTGTTCGACATCTTCCGTTGAAGCACCCGACAGCGTTGCATTGACGGACCCCTCGGCCGCAAACGACGACGTAAGCGAGTCACCGCGCCCCTTTTGCCATTCACCGCCAACAAATATCTTATCTTCGCGAAATTTCTGTTCCATTGGGTCCTCAGATTGCAATCGCAGCGTGGCGGTTCAAAACGGCGCGCGCGATGCTGTAGACGGTCGAGCGCGAGGTTTTTGGGTTTAGCGGCGAAGTCTTACAAACCAAACGAATTGAAAAATCTGACGCGTTTGAAACGACAGAAAACTCGTGCACATTTTCCTGGATTGTCGGGTCCGCAATAAGACGTACCTTGGTATCATCCATACCAAGACCAGCCAGCGCCAGTGTTGCAGCCACATTTGCATTTTTGGGATATTCTCGCGCGGCTTCGCGTGCGGTGCCTTCAAAAAAGGCGGTGGGTCTCGTTAACTTGCCTAAGTCGACTGCCTGTTCAGCGGGCGTGCCAAGCCAGGCACTTGGTGGCTTTCGTCCGATATATATCACTGATTTCAATCCGGAAATTCTGGCAGCTCCCAAGGCGTCAATGCCGCCGATTGCACCTGCAGGTACAACGCATTGTGCCCCCGTGCGGTTTGCGCTTGATATCAATTTGGCCTTCAAATCCGGGTCCGACAAGGCGCCAGCAGAGGCAATTATCAGATCGGTACCATGATCCAGAACAAGCGCGCCAAAAGCGGCAACGGCACCATGCCCTGCGCATTCAACGACCACGTCTGGAGCCTCGTCCAGCAATTCTTCGAGGTCACTGGAAACCGAAATACTTGCGTCGGACAACCTTGCTTTTGTCCCTGCTTCACGCCCGCTGTGCACCAGTACCGTTATACGCTCCGGTGGTCCTACATCGGCCTCTTTAAGTATCCCGATCAGATCCTGCGCAATCGCTCCAAAGCCAATAATGGCGACATGACCGGGCTTCACGATTTGCTACCTGCAGCCCCAGCGGGGGGGCCGGCAAACGATTCCGCGAAGGGACCAATCGCTATCATATCAACTTCGATCAGGCTTGGCCCTTCAGCTTTCAGTGTCGCGTCAAAAGCGTCTGGAAAATCCTCAACATTCTGAACACGTTGATGCGGCATATCAATCGCTGCCGCGATCAAATCGAATTTCGGCGTCTTCACTTTGGAATAGTGCCGCCGCCCGCCATACTGCGCGTCCTGAATATTTTCGATCACCCCGTAAGCGGCATCATTCATTAACACGAACGTAATCGGCAGGTTTTCGTCCACTGCCGTGATCATCTCGGCGATGCCGAGTTGGGTGCCGCCATCTCCGATGAGCGCGATGGTGCGCTTGTCTGGATTTGCCGTGCTGGCCCCGATGGCCATCGCGACGCCTTGCCCGATACCCCCACCCAAAGCATGAACGCCAAGGTGAGGGGCCGCAATTTGAACGTAGCGGTTGCCAAAGGTTGAGTTCGAGATCGTCACGTCTCGGACCCAAGGGTGGTGACCGGCAGGAACAACACCCAGCAAGTGATCCGCAACGACCTGATAGGGACCCAATCGCGACCGCAGCGCACCTTCGGATTTAGCACGGGCAACAGCTATGTCGTAGTTCATTTGCGGATCTGTATTCAACGTTGTTGGCAGCCTTTCCAAAAGACCCGCCAACGTCAACGCAGCATCTCCACAAATAAAACCGTCAATCGCGTAGTTCCGGCCCTCTTGCGTCGGCTCAACATCTATCTGGATCAACGGATGGGGCAACGGCATCTTGTTGTTGCGGGTTTCATTCCCGCGCAGGCGCGAGCCCACCACGATCATCAAGTCCGAGGCCGCATAAATCTCTTCTGCCTCCGGTGTCATATTGAAAGCGCCAAGATTGCCTTCATGGTCTTCCGGAACCACTGCCCGACCCTGAGTTGAACTAACCGCTCCAACGCCACGTTTTACAAGTTCGGTTGCTTGTGCGCTGGCGCCACGCGCACCGCCGCCAAGCCACACCATAGGTCGTTTCGCGTTCAATACCTGTTTCGCCAAAGCATCAATCGCGTCTTTATCTACCGGCGGCAAAGCAGGTTTTGTTGGGGACAGGCGTTGCCCTGAAACCGCGGTGGCACGTTGTACATCTACCGGAATTTCAAGGCTGACCGGTCCCGTAGGCGGTGTGGAAGCCGTACGGATCGCGGCTGCCAGAACACCCGTCGCACCGGATTCGTCCCAGATCCGAAACACGGATTTTGACACACCACGCAACATCTCAGGCTGCTTTGGAACATCGTGAATAGCAGCACGATCACGATCCATAAACTCGCGGTCCACTTGCGTTGTGATGTGCAAAACCCGACTACCTGCTGTCAACGCCTCCGCTTGCGCACCTGCAGCATTGCCCGCAGCCGTACCTGTCGAGGTCAACGCAACCCCAAGCTCGCCTGACACTCGGCTGAAAGCATCTGCCATATTCATTGCACCGGCCTCGCCCCGCGCGGGCACAAACCTGATACGCCCCTGCTCAGCAACAGCGTCAAGGATCGGCATGTTGTGAATGGAGATAACGCCAAACATCGTTGTGACGCCCGCATCCGCCAGGGCTTCGGCGATCTGAAATCCGACGGTTCTTTGCATTGATTTAGGCTCCTTCGTCATTCGGGGATCAGGCAAAGCGCGACACGCCACCAGAAATTTCTAAATGGGCACCGGTTGTGTAGCTGGAGGCTTTGGAGCCAAGAAACACAATCGCCCGGGCGGGTTCTCCAGGGTCACCCAGACGGCCCAGAGGGATGTTCTTTTTGGCAGCAAGATCGGCAAACCAATCCTCCCGCGACTGGCTTTTGTTTTCTCGGGCATAAAACCGGCGTTGCCACTGCTGACTATCCACAAGACCCAACAGAATTGAGTTTACTCGAATGTCGGGTGCCAGTTCAGTGGCCAGCGATTTCAACAGGTTCTGCACGCCCGACCGTGCCGCCGCTGTGCACACCATGTGGGGTTCAGGCTGATAGGCCAGTAGAGAATTCACAGCCACGATCGCCCCGTTTGTCGAGCGTCGCAACATGCCTTCGAACGACCTGATGGGGTTGAGTTGGCTGAAAAATTTCAACTCCAACTCTTCGCGCCAGTCATCGTCGCTGGTGGTTGCATAGGTCGAAACGCGGCCCTGTCCGGCGTTTGTAACCAGCACGTCGCAACCGCCAAATCGTGCCTTCACGTCTTCTGAAAACGCGTCCACTTCGCCCTTGTCCAGAACCGAAAAGGCTTTGGAAAACACGCGATCCGCACCAAATTCATCGACGAGGGTCTTTTTAACCGCAGTCAGCCGTTCCCGACCCCGCGCGCAAAGGGCGACGTTCGCGCCTTCTTTCAAAAAATTTCGCACCGCAGCCAGCCCGATACCGGAAGAGCCGCCGGTAACCACAACGCAATTGTCCCGAAGTCCAAGGTCCATCGAAGTCAGTCCTTTTGCGAAAAGCCGGGGTCAGGACGGCCGGCCATGACGGTGCGCATTGCCGGTGTCGGTGGCCCAGCGGTCATCCATTGATCCATCGCCTCGGGGTCGGTCCGTGACCAAACTTTGGCTTCATGGGTAGATTCGTCGATTTGCTGCACTTCGGACGTGAACTCGATCACGAAACCCGATGGCGACACAAAATAGGCGAACGGATTATCACCCGGCCCATGTCTGCCTGGCCCCCAGCTGGGCACCTGACCTTGCTGCTTCATCCGACCAATACCGCGCATGTAGCCATCAATTCCCGGCATTTCGAACGCCACATGATTAACTGAAGGATATTGTGCCCGAACCAACGCAATCGCATGATGATCACTGCCGCAACGAAGGAAAACCATTTGATCGGCAGAATAATCGCTGGTTCGAAAGCCAAGAACATCTTCATACCACGCCTGCGTACGGTCCATATCGGGCGAGTTTAAAACAACGTGGCTGACCTTGCGTGGATAGGCATGAACATGGTCGCTTTCGCGCATCGTCAAGTCCGCACTGATCCGCAAACGCCGTCCATCGGGATCAAGCGCCTCAAAACCAAAACCACCAAATGGACCGTCGAGATCTGCGGGTTCACCAAGTGTCTGAGCATCTTTTTGAACGAGCTGTTTGTAGAGCTCTTTGATTGAGGTCTTATCAGGCATACCAAAATGCACGTATTCGATCCCATATGTCGAGCCGTCTTTCAGCCCGTATATAAACGGCTCTTCTCCAGTACCACGCAGGTAAGTTCTGCCATCTTCCGCGTGCGCCACGTGTAACCCCCACAGGTTTGTATAAAAATCCGTAGTGGCGGTAATACCCGGCGCGCGCATCATGATGCCGCGCAAATGGTTTACCCTGATCGTTTCAGACATTTCAAACTTCCTTTCGTTTGGGCACAGGCGTTGGATCGGGTCGGCAAGAACGCGCAAAGCAATCCAGCAAAGCCTTACAGAACGCGGCAGGTTTTTGAAGGTAAACCGCGTGGCCGGCATCAGCGATTTCGTGAATCACTGGACTGCGCCCATGTTTCGTTGCCCATGCTTTGGCCGCGACTTGGGTTTGTGAGATCGGCGTAACGCTATCTTCTGCGCCAATAATAAAATTGGGACAAATCGAGGTCCGTTCCAAGTCCAGCGGCAGATTGCCGGAGGCAAGGAGATGCGCTGCCTGCGCGTAGCCCCGCAGGTTTACTTGTGCCATCGCACTTTCAACTTGGGACACAACGCTTTGGTTATTCTGGGGATCGTAGACCAGATTAGCCGCGCGGGATTGTGCAAATTCTAGTGGGCCCAAGCGCTCCAATTCTACAATCCTATTTGAGACTTTTGGTGGCAAAGGGGTGAGCCGTTCCACATTGTATCCATTGGCCGTCGACGCCAGCGTCAATGTAACCACGCGTTCTGAAAACTTCCGCGCGAAAGAAACAGCGATAAGCGTGCCGAGCGAGTGCCCAACGATATGAGCCCTTTTGACGCCAATCCGCTTCAAGAACTTATCAAGTATTGAAGCGTAATCTGCGGGCATCGGCCAAGGATCATCTAAGGCATTTGAGCCAAGGTAGCCCGGAGCATTCCAAGCAATAAGGTTAAAATGATCAGGCAATTGGTTGGCTAGGGGTTCAAACGATCCAGAATTAGAGCCGATGCCGTGCAGAAATATGACCGTAGGCCCTGGACCGGTGCGGGCAATATACGACACCCTATTACTTTTCTGTTGGACCCAACTTGTCATTGTGGTTCAGCGCTCCGCACAACTAACTACGCATCCTGAAAGGACATTTCTCAAAATGTAACGTTCATATATGAACTAACTGTTCAATAATTAAAATGATTGACTGTATCCAGCAAGTCAAGGGTGGACGTTCGCGATGTGGGTAGCGACTTGTTGAAATTGCACCGCAAACCGTCAGCGTAGTTACTCTAAATGGCATTGTCACGCTAACTCGACGAAGGTGGTGAAACCAGGGTAACGGCAGGGGATGAAAAAGATTTTCTATTCCCGCCACCGCTTTCCGCCTTCAATAATCCAACGTGCGGTTTGGCTCTATTTTTGCTTTCCGCTGAGTTTTCGGGACGTCGAGGAAATGCTGGCGGAACGAGGGATCAATATCAGCTATGAAACAATTCGTAGATGGATTTTGAAATTTGGTCCGGCGATTGCCGCCAACATCAGATCCCGAAGAGCTTAACCTTCTGGGGTCTGGCATCTTGATGAAGTATTTGTCCGCATTGGGGGCAAGCGGACTTATCTGTGGCGAGCCGTAGACGATGAAGGAGAGGTTCTTGAGGTCCTGGCCCAATCACGCCGAAACAAACGTGCGGCCCTTAAACTT
>JAQWQJ010000031.1 GCA_029244725.1 Paracoccaceae bacterium | reverse complement strand
GTGTTCCAAAGGCCCAATTTGGACTATATTTGAAGGAATGTGAGTGGCGTTTTAACAACAGTGACCCGTCAGTGCAATTATCACAGCTAAGACAATGGGTTAAGAAGTATTTGAACTAGTTATCTGGGTCAGCCCCAAATCTAATTCTAATTTATTTGGAAAGCGTTGAGCGCACATATTTCGACGAAGAACTCTTCCCTGATTTGGTTCCCAATCTTAAAGCACTGGAAGCTCAATCAACCAGCTTCACAGACATGAGCCAAACCATTGGAACAGGATTTACGATCGGTGGAATGGTGGCCTCGCAATGTGGAGTGCCGTTGATCCTGTCAGGCGGTGCGAACTCGATGAGGGTGAACCAATTCCTATCGGGCGCAGATTGTATGGGTGATATACTTTCCGAAGCCAATTATCAGACGGCCTATTTGGGCGGCGCTTCTATTGAATTCGCTGGAAAGGGTGCGTTCTACAAAACGCATGGGTTTGAATCAGTTGAAGGCCTAGATGAGCTGCGGGACGAAATTGAGGATCCGGATTATTTGGCCGAGTGGGGTTTACAGGACGACACGCTTTTTGACCTGGCACGCCGAAAAACTTCGCACCTAGCCAAACAGAACGCACCCTTTGCGCTCACTCTGCTGACGCTTGATACTCATCACCCCAATGGTCACGCTGAGACGAACAAAAAATGTAAAGACGATCCCTACGTAGATGGGGGCAATCCGATGTTGAACTCGGTTAAATGTGTGGACCACCTTGCTGGACAATTCATTCGGGAAATCATGGACAGTCCAGAAGGTCGAAATACATTGATCGTCGTGATGTCGGACCATCTAGCTATGGCAAATACGGCAACCCAAAAGCTGACTTCTGGTTCACGTAGAAACTTGTTTTTCATGATCGATCCATTACAAAAAACCGCCTCTAAGATCACGCGCGCGTCAACAACTTTGGACGTCGCTCCAACGGTCCTTAGTACATTGGGATTTAATTTGCCAAGGCTCGGGTTTGGGGTCGATCTGAAAAGCGAGGAATCGACGTTGCCAGAAGAGTTGGGCATTTCGGCAGATGATAAAAGGCCATTGGATCGGTATTTACTCGGGTTCCAATCGGTTTTCGACCGCCTTTGGGCCTATCCCGATATCACGGATGGACTGTACGCCAACCTTGAAAAGGGCGAAGTGCAATTGGGTTCTAGCGCTTTTGGGACGCCTGTTTTGCTTACCTTTGACGATGCGCTTGCGGTCAATAGCGCAACCCTCGGGGACGCACGGGCAGAAGAGACCCTGACCGAAGCAGTGCTCGCGCTCTCAACAGGAACACCCTTGCTATGGGTCGATGATTGCCGTGCGCTTGAGTTACTTGCGACTGAGCGAAACGCGTTGAAAGACGCTGAAATTTGCCTTGCGGTGGGTCGGCGTAGCACTGGACTTGAGGTTGTCCCCATAGGACGCTCGAATTTCATATCAGAGTCTACTTTGGCCAATGACTTGCAGTCTATCGGTGATAGATACCTCGCCGATTTCGAGCAATCTAAGCTTCAGGAAATAGGCGTGCTACGTGGCGAACTTCCTCACCGTTTATCGTTCCAAGACTTAGAAATCGACGGTTTGGGCGTTCTTATCCAATCGTCTGCATTTGGTGCAGGACCAAGTTTTATCAGGCGCCAAACATCTAGTAGCTTGGCCTCAGGTGAAGATCGGCTTCTTAAGCGGGGAATAACTCTGTCGGGAGTTGATGCGTCGGGAAGCGTTGAAATCCTAGCAAATTTGGATCAATGCGGCGACGAATATGTTTCAAGTGCAGGGGGAACTTGGCGTGAATTGCTGCAAACCACTCAAGATCAGTACGTTGCTCACGTGATTTCAGTTCATGACACAGCATTTTGCGGCAAGGGCGATACCATCTTTGACGGTCCGCTGGCTGGTTTGAAATTGCCCGCACTTAAAGCCTCAAAAATGCGAGAGGCGTATTTGGCCGTTATTGATAATAATGGGCGTGTATTTGAGTTTCCCAATAAAGAATTTCGAAAACTGCAAGTTTTCCTTGATCCAAATGGGGGCGATTTCTCAAAAGTTCATCATCTTGTTTTTGATGACATACCAAACGCCACTACCGATGCGGTAACAACCGTGCGGATGCCTGTCGTATCGCGGGGGACCGCTGTACAACTTGACACTAATTGTAAGGCTCCACCTGCGCTGAATGTTAGGGAACCACCCGCCGTTTTGCCAAAGAAGTTGGTTCGGGGTGGTCAATCTTTGATGGATGTTATCAAGTTTCAAAATGGCTGGTGGCCCGCCGAAAATGCAGGACTTTGGTCTGGATCCGCAAAAAGCGCCTTTGAAATGACATTGCCGAAGCTTGATGGTTCCCTTGATTTGATACTTGGGCTGGCAATGTATGGGTCCGGTCAGCGAACTGTACGGCTGACTTATAATGGACAAACACTTGCGTCACGGATGGTAGGCGGCAATGGATCACTAGCCTTCAATGTAACTGATATGCCAAGAGGGAAACCAGTAAAGTTTCAATTTGAAACAGATCCCATTGGGCTTGGATGTCCATTGCAAAATGACACAGGATCAGATCCTAGAAGCCTAAATTTTATGCTGAAATCCGTTGAGTTGCGCGCGGTTGATCCGACTTTGACATCAAGAGGAATCGAACTAGTCGAAAATATCTGCTCTGAGCCATTGGCGTCCGGCTTTAACAGTATGGCTACGGCTGCCTTAAGTTTAAATTCACAGATATCACTGTCTGGCGCAGAACTAACCGGACAGGTTTCATTTGGAAAGGGCTGGTGGGGACCCGAGGACTTGGGTCGTTGGATTGGCAGCGAATTTTCTGAACTGGAGGTGATATTACCCGAAGTTGGCGGCGAACTACTTCTAGAATTGGACGCGTCAGCCTATGCCGTACCGACTATGCCGATTGAAGTCACTTACGAGAGTAAGGTCATTGAATCTGCATTGGTTGGCGTAGGTCATCCACTCCGTATCAACGCCACCAATTTACCGCGCAAAACGCCGATCCGGTTGGGCCTAAAGCCAGGCGTACAGACTCCGCGATGCCCGTCGGAAGATGGAAGCACAGATGATGATCGCGCACTTTTTTTGATGGTTCACACAATGTCTCTGACAGCGATGCAAGATGTTATGTTCGGCGGGGCAATCGCACACGCAGCCGGTCGCTTAAATGGTGAAGCATTGACCAATTCTTTCGACGCTTTGCAGGCCAATTTGCATGAGTTTGACGCGTTTGAAATCGACTTCAATTGGACAACAGATGATGAGCTTGTTTGCATTCACGATTGGAACGAAAGCAAACAAGCCCGCTTTGGAGCTGAGCAGGGTCCCGTGACTCGTGCCAAATTTATGGAAAGCCTTTCTGAAACCAAAAGTCGGCCGCGCAATTGTGATCTTGATGGCTTGGCGGGTTGGATGCGCGCAAACCCTGAGAAACGCATCGTAACGGACATTAAAAGTGAAGCATTAAAGGGCCATCAGTTGATTGCGGCGCGCCATCCAGATTTACTGGGCCGGTTCATCCCACAGGCCTATCAGCCGAGCGAAATTACAGCCCTAAAAAACCTTGGATATTCTGACGTTATTTGGACCCTTTACAAATTTTCAAGGGACGAGCGGGCAATAATAGAAGCGGCGTTGATCCACCAACCGTCTGCGATAACGATGCCGTTCGAATGGGCAAAGAGCGGTAGTCTGCAGACAATAAGGTCAGGTAGCAAACTGCCCATTCTGGTACACACGATTAACGATGCAAATTCGGTGGCGTGCTTAAGACTATTGGGCGCCGCGGCCATTTATTCTGATGACTTGGGTGTAAACGACTTTGACGCAGCAAGAGAATCTGAATGTAAAGAAGGTGCCTAAAATATGGCTAGGATTTCTAATTTGATTCCGGCGGACATCATGCGTTGGGTCAATACGACGAAGTGGTCGATTGATGGACTAGCCATGGCTTGGAAAGAAGAAAAAAGCCTCCGTCAATGGGTGTTTGTGAACATAGTATCTTGGGTAGCTATCGTTGTCTTAGGCTTTCATGCTGAGCAGGCAGCCCTATTGATTGCGCTGGGTGTCTTGGTCGTGATCGTTGAATTGCTGAACAGCGCGATTGAGACCTGCATTGATTATGTCTCAACCGATCGCCACCCGCTCGCCAAGAAAGCAAAGGACATTGCAAGCGCGGCAGTTTTCGTATCGGCACTTCTTTGGGGCGGTCTATGGGTGTTGATACTGTTCGCTTGAAGCGTTTGAGCGAACGTAAAAAACCAAACTACTATATAAAGCGCCGCCCCATTTAGGGCGGCGTTGTTACTTAGTGTGTGGCTCTATTTGACGTCAAAGCTAAGTGGTTTGATCTGACGGAAAAGGTCAGTTTCAGCAAGCTTTGCACGTGCTTCAGCTGGCACAGGCTCGTCAACATAAAGAAGCGCAATCGCTTCGCCACCAGCGATCGAGCGGCCAAGCGTAAAGTTCGCGATGTTGACGCCATTTTCGCCCATGGTCTGACCAAGTGCGCCGATGATGCCTGGAACGTCTTCGTTCGTGGTATAAAGCATGTGAGCGCCAACTTCCGCGTCGATGTTGATGCCTTTGATCTGGATAAAACGCGGTTTTCCGTCGCTAAACACTGTACCAGCGATTGAGCGTTCACGCTTTTCAGTAACAACAGTGACTTTAATATAACCGTCAAATGTGCCGGACTTATCCTGGTTGGTCGTCGAGATTTGAATGCCGCGGTCTTTGGCGATTACAGGCGCAGAAACCATGTTCACGTCAGCGCTGACTCGCTTCATGATGCCTGCGATCACAGCGCAATTCAGCGCTTCAAGGTTCATGTCCGCTGCAACACCATCATAGAGAATATTGATGGCTTTGATCGGTTCGTCGGTCATTTGGCTTGTGAAATTGCCAAGATGGCCACCAAGTTCAATCCAAGGACCCATGATCTTAGCTTCCTCGGCTGTAACCGAAGGCATGTTTAGCGCGTTTTCGACTGCACCGGTCAGAAGATAGTCTGACATCTGCTCAGCCACCTG
Organism: Paracoccaceae bacterium; assembly: GCA_029244725.1. Taxonomy (GTDB): domain Bacteria; phylum Pseudomonadota; class Alphaproteobacteria; order Rhodobacterales; family Rhodobacteraceae; genus JASMHC01. The sequence goes on along the minus strand of JAQWQJ010000031.1, from coordinate 15,286 downwards.
AAGGGCAACGTTTTCTTGCGCTTCCGTCGTGGCCGCACCTAGGTGAGGCGTGCAGACGACGTTGAGCAAATTAAACAGCGCATTTTCTTTTGCGGGTTCAACAGCAAACACATCGAAGGCCGCGCCAGCAACGTGGCCGGATTTCAGCATGTCGGCCAAAGCCTCTTCATCAACAAGACCGCCGCGGGCACAGTTGATGATGCGAACACCCTTTTTGGTCTTTGCAAGGTTTTCACGGCTAAGAATATTCTTTGTCGCATCCAGCAATGGAACGTGAAGCGTAATAAAGTCGGCACGTGTCAAAAGTTCGTCTAGCTCGACTTTCTCAATGTGCATCTTCTCGGCTTTTTCGGCCGTCAGGAACGGGTCGAACGCGACAACCTTCATTTTCAGACCACGAGCGCGGTCGCAAACAATGCCGCCAATGTTTCCAGCCCCGATGACGCCCAATGTTTTGCCGGTTAGCTCGGTGCCCATGAACTTTGATTTTTCCCATTTACCGGCATGGGTAGAGGCCGACGCCTCAGGGATTTGACGAGCAACTGCAAACATCATTGCGATAGCATGTTCGGCCGTTGTGATCATGTTGCCGAAAGGTGTGTTCATGACGATCACACCCTTTTGCGAGGCAGCTTCTTTGTCGACATTGTCAGTTCCGATGCCAGCGCGAGCGATGACCTTTAGATTTGTCGCAGCCTTTAGGATGGTGGGCGTAACTTTGGTTGCCGAGCGGATCGCAAGACCGTCATATTGGCCAATAATTTCGGCCAGTTTCTCTTTGTCTTTGCCAAGTTCTGGCATAAAATCAACGTCGATGCCACGATCGCGGAAAATCTGTACGGCGGTTTCACTTAGTTTGTCGGATACGAGTACTTTTGGAGCGGCCATTTTGGTGGTCCTTTTCTTAAGTCGGTTGGCAGGCACAAGCCCGCCATAAAATTTGGGATTAATTCTGTGCTGCAATTTCGGTTTCGAAGGCCCATGCCAACCAAGGCAACATGGCTTCGACGTCCGAAGTTTCGACAGTACCGCCGCACCAAAAGCGTAAACCAGCAGGTGCATCGCGGTATGCGCCTACGTCCAACGCTATGTTTTCGGCTTCAAGACGTTTGGCGATTGCCTTGGCAAACGCGGCTCCGTCTTGAATGCGATCGTCCGTGAACTTTACGCAGACCGAGGTGTTGGAGCGCGTCACATCTTCTTCTGCAAGGTTCGCAATCCAATCATTGGCATCACAAAAATTAAACACAGCCTGCGCATTGGCGTCCGCACGTGCGATCATACCTTGAAGACCGCCAACCGAGCGTGCCCAATCAAGCGCAACGAGGTAATCTTCAACGGCCAACATTGAAGGGGTGTTGATGGTGGCGCCGGTAAAGATGCCCTCGATCAATTTGCCACCTTTGGTCATGCGGAAGATTTTTGGCAGTGGCCAAGCAGGGGTGTAATTTTCAAGGCGTTCAACAGCCTGGGGCGAAAGTACGATCACGCCATGCGCGGCCTCACTGCCCAAAACTTTCTGCCAAGAGAATGTCGTTACATCCAACTTGTCCCAAGGAAGATCCATCGCAAACGCCGCCGAAGTGGCGTCACAGATCGTTAGACCTTCACGGTCGTCGGCGATCCAATCACCGTTGGGAACACGGACACCGGCGGTTGTGCCATTCCATGTGAAAACAACGTCATTGGCAAAGTCGACGGAAGCGAGATCGACGATTTGACCATAGTCAGCTGTTTTGACCGTCGCTTTGATTTTCAATTGTTTGATAACGTCTGTAACCCAACCAGACCCAAACGATTCCCAAGCCAGCATTTCAACGCCTCGTGCGCCAAGCATGCTCCACAAGGCCATCTCAACGGCGCCTGTGTCTGACGCTGGTACGATGCCGATTTTGTAGTCAGCAGGGATGCCAAGTACTTCACGGGTACCTTCGATTGCATCTTTCAGCTTTGCTTTACCAACAGCAGCGCGGTGCGAACGGCCCAATGGCGCGTCGGCGAGAAGGTTCAAATCGAAGGTTGGAATTTTGGCACATGGGCCAGAAGAAAAACGCGGATTAGCCGGCCGCGTTGCCGGTTGTTGAGTAGCCATCAATGCTATCCTTACAGATATATGCCCTTCGTTGGGGAAGGGTGTCCCACTGATCGGGATAAGGGCGAGCGAATGACTTCGCAACAGCAGAAATGTCGCATCTTGCACCACACGTGGCGTTTTGAGGCGATTCTAGGCGCCTATAGGAAACTTTGATTTATTGATTTGCCAAATAGAGTGCCTTCAGGTCTGCCATCGCAGCTTCTGTTGCCTGACCCGAGGTCGACCACAGCACCTCTCCGTTGCGCCGCACAAGCAACACCCGAATCTCATTGCGGCCTTGAAAGCCAAGTGGGTCATTCACAAGGTTAATGCTTTCATAGAGTGTAATTGTGCGCGCCCTCATGTCAGTGTCCACAATTCCACTGCGCATACCGTTATCAACCACACCCCGCACCAATCTTGCTGCACGCCCCACCACGGGAACTTCAACGAATTCCGCCCCTTGCGAGGGATCGAGCCCAAGTCCATACACCCAGGTATTCACATCTGGTTGTTGGTTTTGCTTATAGGCAATGAACACAATTGTCGGATCCCCAGGTAGATCAGCAGGAAGTGCCTTGCTGTCACCGTTCAGATCCTCAGATGTGACCGTCGGGAAAAAATTTGCCGCGTAAGTTGGCATAGCGGCCAGAGTAAGTGCAGTCATGAGGGCAAGCGCAGATCGCATAATGTGTCTCCTTTTGTGGGATATACGGCCATACCCCCAAAATGGATCACCTGCTTGGCAGTCACGGCAAGCCATGCGATAGGGCAGGCGAATTCTTCAAGGACTGATCCATGTACGTTGCTACTCTGCTTACCTCACCATCAGCCCCAACTTTGGAAACCGCTCTGGTCGAAAATCTCCGAAATGCTTGGGGCGGTGGAGATGCGGAATGGTTGGCCGTAAATGAAGCTGCTGAATTTCCGCTTGAGAGCGTGCCCTCAAATCAGTGGGATATTTGGGCTGATCTACAGCAGATTGGCGTCGATCTGGTTGTTCAGCCTGCCGAGGGTCGCAAGAAAAAGATGCTGCTGGCTGACATGGATAGCACGATGATCCAGCAGGAATGCATCGACGAATTGGCCGATGAAGCAGGCGTCGGGGATCGTGTTAAAGAGATTACAGCCGCAGCAATGAACGGTGAACTTGATTTCGAAGGCGCGCTGATTGAACGGGTTGGATTGCTAAAAGGCCTGCCACAAACCGTGATCACCAAAGTGCTGTCTGAGCGCATCACTCTGATGCCTGGCGCGGCGGTTCTATTAGCGACTATGAAAGCAAATGGTGCATATGCGGCGCTGGTTTCCGGTGGCTTCACAGCGTGTACGGCGAAGATTGCAACCGAACTGGGCTTCGACGAAAATCGTGCCAACACATTGACGGTCGAAGATGGGAAGCTGACAGGCGAAGCAGGGCGTCCAATTTTGGGGCGCGAAGCGAAGGTTCAAGCGCTCGAAGAAATCACATCCAAACTCGGGATTTCAGAGGCCGACGTGATGGCGGTTGGCGACGGAGCCAACGACCTAGGCATGCTAAAACGCGCTGGGGCAGGGGTCGCCCTGCACGCAAAACCGTCAGTCGCAGCAGAGTGCGATATTCGCATCAACCATGGCGATCTGACAGCGTTGCTACTTGTGCAGGGTTATATGAAAACGGATTTCGTTTAAGCCGCTAGGGCCGCTCTCGTATTACCGATCATAAATGCAGCCTTCGCAGCTTCACGACCTTTTTCGACAAAATGTTCGCGGTAGATGGCGTTGTGGTGGTCGGTTTCCTGATATTGATGGGGTGTGAGTGAAACCGAAAGCACCGGCACACCGGTATCCAAACTGGCCCGCATCAATCCGTCAACGACTGCTTGAGCGACGAAATCGTGGCGATAGATTCCTCCGTCGACGACGAATGCGGCGGCGGTGACGGCGGCGTATCGCCCTGTCGCGGCAAGGTCTCGTGCGACCAGCGGCATTTCAAATGCACCAGGAACATCAAATACGTCGATCTGATCCATCGGGATCAGTTCAGCAAAACCGTCCAACGCGCGATCCACGATGTCGGCATGCCAATTGGCCTTAATAAAAGCGTAGCGGGTAAGTGTCATGGGTCTTCCTTTCATTCTGACACGTCACCCAGAGCATCAAACGAAAGGACGCGCCGCGCCGGAATTGGAGCGGTGTAACCCTTTGCGCTCTCTTCCATCCGGACTATGACCGTCGGCTCTGGAATCTCACCAGATCTGCTGACCCCCTTCGTGTTGAAGGGGCGCTCGCGGGCTTACAGAATACTGCTTACCGCCGGTGGGGAGTTTCACCCCGCCCTGAGAACAAGGTTGGTATGCCAGCAACATGCCAAGCATGACAAGGCAAAATGTTAGACCCTTAGGCGAATTCTGAAGACGGTTTCACAATGCCCGCATCGAGACCGCGCCGGCTTTTTACGATGGTATTCATTCGATTTTTCGCAGCAACGCTGTCGGGTTCAAGGACTCCTAGCTTGCTAAGGATTGCGGCGATTGCGCAATTGCTGGCTACGGTTGAACCATCTTGTATTTTTAGCGCGAGGCCAAATCCTAATGTGGGAAGAATTGCCGTGAAAACTCCGTCGGCGCCAGTTTTTATGATCCCGCGCCCTGCCATTTCATTCATTATTTCGGTGCATGCGCGGGTTTCACCAGCAACCAATTCTGGATGGGCCATCATCGCGTTTCTCAGGCGGACCGCAGCTGTTTGGCGTAAATTGTTGCCCTCAACCGCATTTGCAAAAAAAGCCATTGATCGGGCGAGACCATATAATGTGGTTGCGAAGTTTGGTGCTGAACATCCGTCAATCCCATAGCCCGCACTTGTGATACCGGATGTTTCTTCAAGCGCAGCGAGTGACGCCTTTTGAACGGGGTGAGAGGGATCAATGTAATCGACGCTTCCACCCAAGTGTTTGTTTAACGTTAGAAACCCAGAGTGTTTGCCAGAGCAGTTATTGTGGATTTGGCATGGTGTTTTTTCGGCGATGATCAAAGCGTTGCGCGCTGGTAAATCGTTCGGCAATTGGGGGCCACATCTTAGGTCGGTTTCACCCAAACCTAGTCCAGATAGCCATGCCGTTACACGGTCTGTGTGGATGCGGCCGCCTTGATGAGACGAGCACGCCAGCGCCAAATGCTCGCTATTCAGAGAGTATCGTTCCGCGGCGCCGCTTTCGATGAGTGGAAGCGCCTGAACCATCTTACATGAGCTTCTTGGAAGCACCGTAGCATGTGGGTTTCCCCAAGCATTTACGATCTGACCAGAGCCATCAACAATGACGGCTTGGCCGTAATGCGCGCATTCTAGAAACTCTCCACGCCATCTTTCGACGAAAAGTACGTGTTCAGACATTCAAAATCCTCATTTTTCAAGCGAATTTCCGCTAAGAGGGCTTTTGCCCGCGGGGTTTTTTACGTTAGTGTGTGCGCATCGAGAAGAAAATGATCTGATATTGAATAGCAAGCCGAAAAGGCAGTCAGATCGCTTAGTGAGGCACGAACGGCTTGGAGGCTTGTTCTATGAAATTCCCAAAAACGATTGCACTTTGTGCGACCCTTATGTTTGGTGCGACGCCATTGATGGCACAGCAAGTCAGCACAAACGTCGTAGCCTCCGAGACAGCCTGGAGCGTCTTCGAAGAAACGCAAGGTTGCTGGGCTGTGGCCACTGCAAAGGAAAGCGTCAACAAACGCGACGGTAAAGTCGTCGCCGTTCGCCGTGGCGATATCCTGCTTTATGTAACGTATGTCCCATCGCAAAACGTGGCGGGCCAAGTATCGTTCACTGGCGGTTACCCATTTAAAGACAATTCGATCATTACTGTTGACGTAGACGGATCGAAGTTCGAATTTTTCGTCCAAGGCGAATGGGCATGGACAAAGTCCAAGGATGATGACGCCAAAGTTATTGCCGCAATGAAACGTGGATCAAATGCTGTCATTAACGCTCAATCTTCACGGGGCACGAAAACGTCAGACACGTTCTCTTTGCTTGGCTTTACGGCTGCAACGGACGAAGCAGCTAAACGCTGTTCAGGTTAAAACGGGTCTCTGCCAAGACCTTTCTAAAATTTAAATTGGGGGAAATGCGGTCTTAGGGCCGCTGAACCTGATTGGAGTAACTAGGTGGCAGACCCGTATCTCTCTGAAATAAAGTATCGCGGTTCCAACGCGACTGACTTTATTGAAGTGGCAGTGGATGCCGGTTCTTCGGTCGCAGGCATTGTTGTTCAGGTCTTTAATCCCAATGGATCGCTTCGATCTACCAATTCTGTTGTCACCTTGGCAGGCACGATTTCGGGCAAGGATGTTTACGTAATCAACACGGGCATTCACAAAAACGGCGCGGTTGCCTTGGTCGACAATGGCAGTGTGCTTTCTTTTGTTTCTTTCGACAGAGCCGTTACCGCGCGACCGGGAACGGGTGCAGCAGCCGGAATGACATCAACTCAAGTAGGTTCGACTGGCAACAACACCAACGCTTCGCTTGTGGACGACGGCACTGGCTCATATAGCGTTCAAACGCCGCCAGATTCTGGGGTCATCCCATGTTTCCTGTCGGGAACAAGGATTGCGACCCGCGTAGGTCAAAAACTCGTCGAAAACCTAAAAGCCGGTGACGAGATTGTTTGCAGCCATGGCGGGTATGCTAGATTAAAGTGGGCCGGGTCGGTCACCATGGCGATAACTTCGCGTTCATCGCAGCACGCTCCTATCCGTATTCCGCGCGGGGCGATGGGTCACGGCTTACCCAAGCGAGACCTGATCGTATCGCCAAATCATAGGGTTCTGATGAGTTCGCCGGAAAATGAGCTTTATTTTTCCGAGCCAGAAGTCTTGATCGCCGCTAAACACCTCATCGGCTGGCAGGGCATAAAGGTGGATACATCGGTCAATCAAGTGACATATCACCACCTCCTGTTTGATCAACACCAGATCATTGTTTCCGAAGGGCTTTTTACCGAGAGTTTTCACCCGGGTGATGCAGCCCTCAGTGGTATGGATCGCGCAACCATATGGGAATTGTTGACCTTGTTTCCCGAACTGGCGCTTGAAGAAAACGGCTACGGCAATACTGCACGTCCCTGTCTTAAGTCCTACGAGACTGAGATCGCGACCAAATTGGTTGGCTAAAAACCGTTGTCCGATGGCTTCAACCAAGAACATGTTACCTGTCGAAACCTTGACAGACCGAGCTGCGCCAGACATGGGAGGCCCTTGGAAAACACTGCTTTGCGGCTAAGTTAAGCTTTGACGCGTAAGGAACCTGCTATGACTGCTTCATCTCCGATTACTCAGGACGTTATGACGATCCCTCGCAAAATGCCCGAGGGACCAATCAATCTTGTCGGTCTTACCCGCGCGAAATTGCTTGCAACGTTGATCGAACACGGCACGCCTGAAAAACAGGCGAAGATGCGTGTAAATCAGATTTGGCAGTGGGTTTATCAGTGGGGCGTGCGCGATTTTGCTAAAATGACCAACCTCTCTAAGACCTATCGCGCTGAGTTGGCAGAAAAATTCGTGATTGAAATTCCCGAGATGGTAAGCCGCCAAATCAGCACCGACGGGACCCGAAAGTACCTCGTGCGGATCGCTGGCGGGCACGAGGTTGAGGTCGTTTACATCCCCGAGACTGACCGAGGTACATTGTGCGTTTCGTCACAAGTCGGTTGCACACTGACCTGCTCATTCTGCCATACAGGAACGCAAAAGCTGGTCCGTAACCTTACTGCTGGCGAAATCGTCGGGCAAATCATGATGGCGCGTGATGATCTAGATGAATGGCCGCAACCGGGTGTGGGAACGGGTGACGCAGGTCCTCGCTTACTTTCAAACGTCGTGCTGATGGGCATGGGCGAGCCGCTTTATAATTTTGACAACGTCCGCGATGCGATGAAGATCGCCATGGATAACGAAGGTATTTCCCTTTCTCGGCGTCGGATAACGCTGTCCACCAGTGGCGTGGTTCCAGAGATTGCAAAAACTGCCGAGGAAATCGGCTGCATGCTGGCAATTAGCTTTCACGCGACCACTGACGAGGTTCGCGACAAACTTGTACCGATCAATAAGCGTTGGAATATTGAAGCACTGTTGGCAGCATTGAAAGCTTACCCAAAACTATCAAACTCTGAGCGGATTACGTTCGAATATGTGATGCTGAAAGATGTGAACGACTCTGACGACGATGCCCGCCGTCTTGTGCGTTTGATCGAGGGAATTCCCGCGAAAATAAACCTTATTCCCTTTAACGAATGGCCTGGATCGCCTTATCAACGCTCGGATTGGTCGCAAATCAAGTCATTTGCAGACGTCATTTACAAGGCCGGATACGCATCCCCAATTCGCAAGCCGCGGGGCGAGGATATTATGGCTGCGTGTGGCCAGTTGAAGTCCGCGACTGAACGGGCGCGTAAATCGCGCAAGCAGATCGAAGCCGAAGCAGGACTTTGATGGAGCTGCGAATTTCCTACGACTTTGCTGATTTGGACAAAGCTCGCGTCGTCGATGCTATACAAACCAGCTATTGGGGTGGAAATAGAACGGCCGATCAAATCTTACGCTCATTCGAAAACTCATCCTGTGCAGGACTGTTTCAAGACGGTGTTCAATTGGGATTTGTGCGCGCGTTTTCAGACAAAGTCTTCTCGACCTATATCAATGATCTTTTTGTCCACGATGAGTTTCGTGGCAACGGTCATGCCCACAGGCTGCTTGACGCGCTGTTCGATCATCCTGAATTGTCTGAGATTAAGCACTGGATGCTTGCGACTAAGGATGCTCATTCTCTCTATGAAAAGCACGGGTTTGAGATGGTTGCCGAGGGCCATTTCATGGGAATGACGCGCTGAACTTAACCCGCAATAGTTGCGCGGATTCGCGAAAACGGTTAGCCTGTTGAAAAAAGACTAAAAAACGAGAGCAGGCAATTCATGGCACCGGATGGTTCAGGCGGTTTCGACCGCAAAGATGGGATTCAGGCAAATTATGTAAACGGCGGATACTGGGGGCGGCGCGTTGATATGCTCTATTACCAGTATGTTGATTACATCATTCGCACTGTTGGAAATGACGCGCATTCGCTGATTGATATTGGTACAGCAAGCTGCCCATATTTAGAATGGTTCGATTGGATCCCCGAACGCGTCAGTTTTGACATGGCGGAGCCTTATCATTCGGCGACGGTCCAAGGTGTTCAGGCCGATTTTATGGATTACGACTTCGATAAAAAGTACGATGTTTTGACTTGTCTACAGGTTCTTGAGCACGTGCCAGATGTTGTGCCCTTTGCCAGACGTCTGCTGGAAATTGCCAACACCGTGGTGATTTCCGTGCCGTTTATGTGGGGCGAAAACGCGGTGTCGGATCATGTTCATGACCCGATTGACCGCAAAAAGCTTCGACGGTGGATGGGGCGCGGCCCCAATTACGCGGTTGTTGTAGAAGAGCCTTTTCGCAAATCAAAACGATTGATCGCCGTTTACGACCAAGATCCAAAACGCGGTTTTGGGAAAAAGGACGCAAACCAGCGCATTCAGCGAAATCGCATAGGGGCTTAATCCTTTGCTAATCTGATCATGTTTGTCTGCCTTCATGACAAATGCAGATTCAACCGCAGACAAAAACTGGCGAATTCTGGTCGAAGCATATGAGCTAAGGCAACAGAACGAAGCCGATCGCGTATCCTCATTTAAGCAGGTAGTTGGCGGCAACGCTCATCGCATTGCCCCCCAAATGCTCTACAAAGCCAAATTTCCCAATCGATTGCGCGTCACCTCGATCGCTGAATAGCCTCAATCGCTTCGTCTGCGGTTTCGACATATTGAAATAGGTCCAAATCACTGGGTGAAATGGTGCCGGCTCTGCATAAAGCTTGCCAGTTAATTACTTCATCCCAGTATTCCCGTCCGAAAAGCAAAAATGGCACCGGATCCATGCGGCCAGTTTGAATAAGCGTCAGTGATTCAAACATTTCGTCCAAAGTGCCAAAGCCACCAGGGAACACGCAAATGGCTTTGGCGCGCATCAGGAAGTGCATTTTTCGGATCGCGAAATAGTGGAAGTTGAAGCACAGTTCAGGCGTCACGTATTCATTTGGCGCTTGTTCATGCGGCAGGACAATATTCAACCCGATTGATGCACCACCAGCTTCGGATGCTCCGCGATTTCCAGCCTCCATCACGCCGGGTCCACCACCCGTAACGATGACATCTTCGCGTCCATAACTGCGCATGCTCTTTTCAGTCATGATTTTCGCGAACTTGCGGGCCTCTTCATAGTACTTCGACATCTTTGCAATGCCTTCTGCAACGTCGCCGTTGTCCTCAGACGGTCTAATCCGTGCGCCTCCAAACATGACGATAGTACTTTCGATGCCGCGTTCGTCTAAGACCATCTGCGTCTTTAACAATTCAAGCTGAAGACGCACTGGGCGCAGCTCGTCTCGGCACAAAAACTCGCGATCATCAAAGGCCAATCGATAGGCAGGAGCGCGGGTTTGCGGCGTATCCGGCACACCGTCGGCCATCTGCATATCTTCATGCGCTGCAGGAAATCTTCTTTGGCGGTCGTCAGTCATTTTCGCATCCCTTGTTTGCGTCTCAGAACGAGTCTATAGGCGGGCGGGATTAACAGCCAGTCACGACTGAGAGGGAAGCAAATGTCGAACGCCCAATTAGAAGCCGCAATCGAAGCCGCGTGGGAAATCCGCGATACAATTTCGCCAGCAACAACCGGCGAAGCTCGGGAAGCGATTCAAGATACGCTTAGTGCGCTTGATGGCGGATCCCTTCGAGTTGCCGAAAAGATGGAAAACGGCGATTGGCACGTGAACCAATGGGCTAAAAAAGCAGTGCTTCTTTCGTTTCGTTTGAATGACATGGCGCCGATTTCTGGCGGCAATGGCGACACCACATGGTGGGATAAAGTGCCTTCCAAATTTGACGGATGGGGCGAAAAACAGTGGAAGGCAGCGGGTTTCCGCGCGGTTCCAGGTTCAATTGTCCGACGTTCGGCATTTATCGCAAAAGACGTGGTTTTGATGCCATCGTTCGTGAACATCGGTGCCTACGTTGGTGAAGGTTCGATGGTTGACGGTTGGGCCACGGTTGGATCCTGCGCACAAATCGGCAAAAACGTACACTTGTCCGGCGGTGTCGGTATTGGCGGCGTGCTTGAGCCAATGCAGGCCGGTCCTACGATTATTGAGGACAATTGCTTTATTGGTGCGCGCTCAGAGGTTGTTGAAGGCTGCATCGTTCGCGAAGGCTCGGTTCTTGGCATGGGTGTTTTCATCGGCCAATCGACGAAGATCGTAGATCGTGAAACCGGTGAAGTCATGTATGGCGAAGTGCCACCTTATTCTGTTGTTGTTGCTGGTTCGATGCCATCAAAGAATAACGTAAGCCTTTACTGTGCTGTGATCGTGAAACGCGTTGATGAGCGTACGCGTAGCAAAACAGGCATAAACGAGCTATTGCGCGATTAATCTCGGGTAGCTTTGAAAATAGGGGCCGGTCGCAAAAGCGGCCGGCCCTTTGCTATGAGAGTGCCCCGATTTTGGACAGCAACCGCCCTTCATGCGCCTTCAAACAAGCGCGCGCGGTGGGACCATACGACGCCGACGAAAGCTGTGGAAACAAGGCCAAAACCTCATCCCTTGTAATTGTATCAAAAGCCCCCAAGGTCTCATTCCCAGGGTGGTAGCTTTCGCTTTCTAATTCATTGGCGAATACAATTTCATGCTGGTCAAACAGCAAGTGACAATAAGTGACTTTGGTTAAGCGCTCTGACCGACGAATTGTAGCGCCGTTGACCAAATGAGATGCCTTTACCAACATCTCATCTTTCTCAAATAACATTTCCACATAGGGCGATTTTACCAAAACCCGATGATTGGGCGAAAACGCCACGGTCGAATGTTGGCCTAAAACGCCACTCTCAAACACGATTGGCGCATCCTTCCCGATAGCACGCCTGAGGGTTTGTCCCACCCATAGGAGCATTCTAGGTCCGTGGTCGCGCGTTGATACAATATCGCCAGCCTGCAAGTTTTCGACCAGCACTTGTCCGTTTGGTGTCCTAATCAATGTGCCTGCAACAAAGCACGGGGTCGTACTGACAGTGACGAAGGCGGTGTCCGTATTTCCGAGATCGTCTTGGATTGTATAGGAAAATATGTTTGTGTCTTCATCGCCATCAGACAGAATATCAAAAGTGCCATCTGCGTTCAGCGTTACGGTTTCGCCTGACGGAAGTGAAACCGTTTCACCTGCAACGACTGGCTGACCGTTGATATGGGTGATGGTCAGCGAGCCGCCGTCGCCGTCATTTGACAAAACATCGACACCCGTCGCGGCAAGGCCGTTGATATCAACTTCATCATCCCCAGCAACAAGTGCACATTGGACCGAGTCACCCGCGATCAGAAGGTTGCTGTCGTAGTATCCATCCCCTCCGTCGGCGATTGATATTTTGATCGTGTTGGTTTCGCCCGCGATGACGGGTGCTTTTAGGGTCAGAGTGACAGTGAAGCCATCCATTTCAGTGTTCGCCACGTCATCGTTGTGATGGTTGTCGACATAGAGGTTCGCGTTAGAGGTATCGTTGATATTGTTGATCGTTATATCGCCATCCCCGACGGTCAATTCGGCCGGGGTGCCGTTGACCCATATCCCAACCGCGTCGTTGAAGCCTGTCCCACAATATTCCAAGTATTCTTCCGACGAAAAGACGACTTGCATGGTCAGTGTATCCCCGTCGGGCACGAATTCGGCCTCGATTGTTGCAGCGTTGTAAGTTTTGACGCCGGACAATTCATCAAGCTCTTTGTCGCCTGAGGTTCTGTTGTTGGTCGACGTGTTCGAGCGTGTGTTTACGTCACCTTTTGAGTTGGTCACGCTTGATGCCTTACCGGTCGACAGGATGACGCCCGTGTCCGATGGCGTGATGTCTGAGGCAACAGAGTCACCGTTCGAGAATATACCCGACGCTTTGGACGATCCGGAATAAGACGCGTTTTCGATTTTAATCCCGTCGCCAAAAATAGCCTCGGCCATTTCTGATGCGCTGGCTTTGGTGTCAATTGGCAGTTCTGATGCTTTGGGCATATTAGACCTCTTGTGCTTTCACAGATCTGAGTAGTTCCTAATCCTTGCAAAAGGGCTTCTTGGGTCGGGCAATATGCCTTGAATTTGACTAAACGTGTCGAAGGCTTGCCAAATTTGGATCACCAAGCTAGTTCCGGCCCCATGAGTAAAGAGAAGAAACCAAGCCGCCAGCAGGTCTATACCTTGCTTGTTCAGGTCGGTCGCAAAGACGGCGACGGGTTGCCCGCGAAAGCAACGGGGGCAGGACTGATGCTTTATGCCTCGGGCGTTGATGAGGCTGAAGCCGTGCGCGAAAGCGTTGCTATCCTGAAGCAGGCAGATTTGTCGCCGCTTGATGTTACGGGTTACGGCACGCTTCCAGAGCGAGAAGAGCTGGGCCATGAAATCGGCGAAGACGAGCGTGAATTGATGGCGCGGGCTTTGGCTGAAAACTCAGTAATCGTCGCCCAGGTCGAGCCGTATTTCGACTGACCATGACGACTAATCTAGCAGCGCATATTCCGGCATGGGTCGACGGCAAGCTAACCCCAGTTGGCAAGTTGGAAACCCATCAGCGTGGATTAAAGCACCCTGCGGTATCTGTGATGATCATGTCAGGCGATGAAATGCTGATCCAGCAACGCGATCTTGGCAAATACCACACCCCCGGTCTTTGGGCGAACGCTTGTTGCACGCATCCGTTTTGGGGCGAGGATGCCAAAGAATGTGCCGTTCGTCGGCTTGAAGAAGAGCTGGGGATCACCGGGCTTGAACTACAACATCGCGCCAATCTTGAGTACCGCGCCAACGTCGGCAATGATCTGATTGAGCACGAGGTCGTGGACCTGTTCGTCGCTTGGGCCGACCTGTCGCTAGCGGTCAAACCAAACCCCGAAGAGGTTATGGACTGGCGCTGGATATCGTTGAAAGATTTGATGACCGAAGTCGATCAAACGCCGGATGCGTTTACGCCTTGGTTCAAGATTTACCTAAGCGATTATGCAGAGACCCTTAAAGCCTAACCAAGTCGACCACTTGCAAGCGTTCTTGCCGCAAACTCGGGCAGTTCGTTGCGGTTCGCATCACCATGCTCTGGCAGCAGCGCAACGGGAATTCCACCCAACAGGCTAACAGGAAGTTCAGTCGCATTTCGGCGGATGCGACCAATGTTTATGCTCGCCAAAATCGCGCCATGCGCAAATATCCCTGCAGGTTTTGGCAGCACGAATTGACAGTAGGTTCTTAATCCCCATTCAGGGCTGGGCTGTCGTCGAGTTTCAAGCAGCCCGGCGGGAATGTGCACAGTTGAACCACCAAATGCGTATTCCACATCCGCACCGCCAAAAACAAAACCCTGATGATGCGCGACAGTCATGTGCTTTTTCAAGCCATGGAATGGGGCATGTAATCTGATCGGGGCAAAAGCCCCAGCCATTGGAAACGACCGATGAACACGTGCAAGGATCGTTTGAACGCCAATATCAGTCTCGATTTGGTCCCCAGACTTTAATTCGCCTGCGCGCACTTGGCCACGCGGCGTGTCGATCATCGTTAGCATATCAATGCCTGGCATCGGGCCAATAGGTTCAGGGCGATCAGAAATTGCAGCGTATGTTAGGACAGTTGAGGGAACCGTTAGGGCCATCTCTAGAAGGTCCGTTTTTAGCAGCGGGGGGGCATCACTTACCGTCACCGTCTCGCCAAGAAAATTGCCGGTGTTGGATACTGTCAAACGGCCTGTGCGACTTGGGGCATCCCAAGCATAGGTCACCAGCATGTCCGTTAACGCAGATTTATAGGCGATGGTTGATTTGGCGACTAAATCCGGACGACCTTCGATTGAAATTCTAAATTCTGGATTGCCCCGGTCATCGAGGCCAAACGAAATAGATCTTTGCCAAGGATTGGTTCCTTTGAATTGCAACAAAGGCTCGCCAAAAACGCAGTCAGTTGACTTTAATTGAAGGGGCTGACCCAGATAACTAGTTCAAATACTTCTTAACCCATTGTCTTAGCTGTGATAATTGCACTGACGGGTCACTGTTGTTAAAACGCCACTCACATTCCTTCAAATATAGTCCAAATTGGGCCTTTGGAACACC
>JAQWQJ010000028.1 GCA_029244725.1 Paracoccaceae bacterium | reverse complement strand
GGGATCGCCAAGTTGTTTGCCTGGTGACGAACGAAAGCGCGAGCAGCCATTTTCACACGGTCATTTCCAACGCATAGTCGGTCCACAAATCAAAAGCATCGGATCTTGCGTGACGGTAGGAATTTGCGGTTAATCGATATCTGCGAGGGCGAAAAAGCGTGTTGATCTGGTCGTGGGCTGCGAGAAACCTTTGCGCCTGCCGGGGTGATTTGAACCGACCCATCAGCTTTTCCCGCTTGCGGGTCGGCCTGTGCGATCCTTCGATCCGATTGTTGAGGCCCTTGTGGGCGCGGTGATCGGCATTCGGCACCAAATTTCGGATCGGTTTGATGTAGCTGCGCAATTTGTCCGTAATCACAACGCGCGGATCGCCGAAACGGGCCACCAAACGCTTCATGAAACGCCTTGCCGCTTTGGCGTTCCGCCGCGGTTGGACGAGAATATCCAGAACGTCACCATTTGCATCCACCGCCCGCCAGAGCCAGTATTTTACGCCTCGGATCGGCACAACAACTTCGTCTATATGCCATTTGTCCGCCGCCGCGGGTCGGTCACGTTTGACGCAATCCGAGAAGTGTCGCCCAAAGCGATTGACCCAAAGGCGAATGGCTTCGCGGCTCACGATCACGCCGCGTTCGGCTAGCAAGTCCTCAACATCCGCCGTGCTTAACGAGAATCGATGATAAGCCCAGACGGCAAAAGAGATGACTTCACGAGGAAAACGAAAGCCTTTGAGGCGCGGCATGGTCGGCGGTGTTTTCATGCGGATCGCCTAAACGAAAATGAAACCGCGAACAACTTGGCGATCCCGTCTGAACCGTTCCTCGGCGCGGATACGACAGGAAGCAACTGCCGCAGCGCAGGACTATGATCGCGTTCTCGATCAGTATCCCGCTCAGCCGGGGCAGGGGGGTGAACCCCCGCCAGCGCCGCGCGTCGAAATGAGCGAGACCGGCACGTTGTTTCTGGATTACCAAGCAGAGTGGTTGCGGTGAGATGAGAGGGCGGGCGTTCAAGGTGGCCTAGGGCCCTGCTTGCTTGTCGGAAGTGCTTTTGTGATATCAGCACCGACTGCCGCCATTCGTGAGGATCCTCACGAACTGACACACTGCGGACAAACCGGACTTGTGCGGGTGCGGCTATTGCTGACGCAGCATTTGCTCGCAACCGCAGTAGCATTTTTTCGGCGATGCAGCGGATTTCACCGAACCGGACCTTTAACCACGTCAAACCGACCAAATCCAAACCGTGTTTTCGCTGCAACCGGGACCGACAAACGAGGCGCGGGCCTTTGCAGCCGTTGCCCTTCCCGGTGTTTGCCGATGCAGCATTCGCTCGCAGTTGCGGCACACTCATTGCTGCGTCGCAGTCAATGTCGCCAGACCGGTCATTGAAAGCCGGTCTGAGGGGTGAAATTCAAACCGCGCTTTCGCGGCAACCGGGACCGACAAACGAGGAGCGGACAATGTGTGAGCTCGCTGCATGCGCGCCAGCGGCGGCTAACAAGACATCGTGACTCGTGGCATAGTAGTGATGGGCGGGGTGATGGTATTCGTTGCTGGCAAGAGACTTCGAACCGGTAGCTTATGGCCGGATCTCATAATACCTTGATTGGTGGGGCTTTGCAGACAATTTGCAATCTTTCACCTAGAGTTTTTAGGGAAGGTATTCTGTTTTTTGGTTAGTGTGTTTCTGAAAAACACAAGTACCCCACGCCCTGCACTGACCAGGCGTGGGGATGTAGTCAAAGGACTATTTTACGGCCTCGATATTGGCCAGGAGTGCGTCCAGCATTGCTGTGCCTTCATCACCGAATTTCTCGGCGATGAGAGCTGTCACTGCCGGTTGAGCCGCTGCAGCGAATTTGGCCATTTCTTCTGGAGCAACAACGTTGACCTGCATCGATTCGCCCAAGCTGGGCAGCCCACGATCCGAGGCTTCGATAACACGCGCCATGCCGCGGCCGGCTTCCGAGGCAACATCCGCTGCCCAGTCGACGATCGCGCGATGCTCGGCACTCAGCCCGTCATAGAAGCTCTGGTTCATGGTCCAGATGAACGGTGTGATCAGGTGGTTGGTGATCGACAGGTAATCCTGAACCTCGCCAAAATTTGCGATGGTGATCACCGGGATCGGGTTCATCTGGCCGTCGACCACGCCGGTTTGCAGGGCGGTGTAGACCTCGGCCCAGGGTAGCGCCGTGGGCTGGCCGCCGATCGAGCTAATGATCGCCTCGTGCGTCGGCAAGGTCATGGTACGGATTCGCAGACCCTGCATGTCCTCCAGGGTTTCAATCGGGCCTTTGGAGTTGGTAATAGCGAAAAAGCCACTGGCGTCGATCATGCCGAGAACTTTCAGCCCGGTCTTGTCTTCCAGATCGCCCAGGAATTTCTGACCGAAATCGCTTTCCGGGCGGATCACCTGACTGGCAACAGCGATATTGGGGAAGGCGAAGGGTACGTCAAATACACCAACCAGCGGGTAGTGTTGCGCCATGCCGCCGGAAGAGGAAATCGTGCTCTGAATGATCCCGTCGCGCACTTGCTGAATGACCTCGTTGTCTTTGCCAAGCTGGCCATTGGGGAAATCAAGCACCTCAATCTCGCCATTGCTGGCCGATTCGACAAGCGATTGGAAAACGGCGACCATGGCGCCCATCGAGCTTGCGAACGGATCGTCTTTGTTGAGCTGACTGATCCGGATTGTCACGTCCGCAGCAAAGGCTGAAGACCCAATGATCCCTGCGGCGATGACCGCCACGCCAAGGCGCAGCCCCTTATTGATAAATGACACTTCACTTTCTCCTTTGTTGATGAAATTGGTTTGGTTGGTTCGGTTTGGTGATCATGTTCAGAAGCCTAAGAGCCGCGGAATGAAGAGGGTCAGCCCCTCCCAGTAGGCAACCACCACCAGGATAGCGATTTGGGCCAGAAGGAATGGCCACAGCGCACGGGTGATACTTTCGATCGGCTCCTTGGTGACCGAGGCCAGAACAAACAGGCAGGCCCCCACCGGCGGGGTCATCAGCGAGATGTTCAGGGTCAGGATGATCACGATCCCCGCATGCACCGGGTCCATCCCGATTGCATTGGTCAGCGGCACCAGAACCGGTGCAAGGATGATCAGCGTTGCAGTAATGTCCATGAACATCCCAACAAACAAAAGCAGCAACAGCAACATGCCGATAATGACGCTGGGATTGTCCGAGACACTCAGGAACGCTTCGGCGATGATCTGCGGGATCTGGTTGAACGCCATCCACCAGCCAAGAATGGCCGCCGCCGCTATGATCAGAAACACGATCCCGGTGATCCGCGTGGTACGGACCATCATCTCGTATATGTCTTTTACCGAGATGGTCCGGTACACAACGATGCCGACGAAAAGTGCATAGGCAACCGCAATGGCCGCCGCCTCGGTTGGTGTCGCGAAACCCAGAAGGATCGAGCTTAGGATAAAGACCGGCAGGATGATGGCCGGAAAGCTTTCTTTCAGCGCCAGTACGATCATCCGCGCGCCCGGCCGTTTTGCTGCCGGTGGCAGATCGTGAACATTGCGCAGGAGGAAGATGACCAACATGCCGACCGCCCCGATCAGAAGGCCGGGCAGGATGCCGGCCGCGAACAGCCCGGCGATCGAAACCCCCATGATCGAGCCGTAGAGAATGGCGAGGGTCGAGGGCGGAATGGTCGGCCCGATGATCGAACCCGCAGCAGTGACTGCGCAGGCAAAGCGCTTGGTATAACCGTCCTTGACCATAGCCGGCACCAGAGTGTTGCCAAAGGCGGCCGCGTCTGCTGTCGCGGAACCGGTGATCCCGGCAAAAAGTACCGAGGCGACCATGTTCGAATGCGCCATTCCACCACGCATCCAGCCCACAAGCACCGAGGCAAGCTTTACAAGATTGGTGGTGATGCCCGAGCGGTTCATGATTTCACCGGCAAAGATGAAAAACGGCATGGCGAGGAAGGGAAACAGGTCAAGCCCGGCGAACAGGCGTTCGGGGACCATGGCATAGAAATTACCGCCCCCCATCGAGGCGATGCCAACCAAGCCGGCGATGCCGATGACAAAGCCGACCGGCATTCCAAGGGACAGGAGGCCGAAGAAAGACAGTGCAACCCAGGCCATTCAAACCTCCATTTGTTCTGTAAGGGTGATGTCTTCGCCTGCCATCGCATCATGGATGGCCACCAGCACCAGCTGTATGCTTGCAAGCGCGGCGGCAAGCGGGACACCGATATAGGGATAGGCCTTGGGTATGCCGTAGATCATCGTCACCCGGCCAAAGCCCTTATCAACCAGGCCAAGACCATAGAAAAAGACGACCAGGAAGAACAGCAAAGCCAAACCATCAAAGGCCACGGCAAGCCCCCTTCTGACCCTCTCCGGGAAGCGTTTGTAGAGCACCGCCACGCCGATATGCTCGCGGTAGGATATTCCACTGGACACCGCCAGAAGCGCGATCCAGATCATCAGATAGCGCGCAAGCTCTTCGGTGAAGGTCAGCTGTAGACTTGGTATGTAGCGCACCGCGATCCCCAGCCAGACATCCAGAATCAAGAGCCCGAACAGAAACACGCAAATGCGTTCGACAATCCAGTTTATGCGCCGGCTTAGCCTTAGTGCGGCTGTGCTTGGTCGTTTCACTTCACCCTCCCCGACGGCGCAGGACCCTGTTACTTCCATTGTAAGCATTCGCGGCGGTCACAGAAGTTTCCAGTGCGCACTTTAGAACGTAATATTATATTTTTAATCTTGTCAATAACTGAAAAATGATTTTTAGTTGCAGGCAGGGCAGAGAGAGACAACAGGGGAAAACATGCCGTTCGATCAAAAAATCCGAGACATCTATAAGGAGTTGCCAAACAGCGAGCGCGCGGTTGCCGATGTCATGCTCGAGTTTCCCGGGGACATCGCCATCTATACTTCCGGCGAATTGGCCGAGCGCGCCAACAGCTCGAACTCGGCCGTCACACGGCTGATCAAGCGGGTCGGTTACAAAGACTATCGGGAAGTGCAACGCGAGGTCCGCGAGGCGCAAATCCAGGGGGTTGGCATTTATCGCACCACCTCGCATATGCACGAGGCCTCGCCAAAAGATAGCTTCGCCGAACACCTAAGCCTTGAGATGAAGAACCTGCAGGAAACCTTCGCAGCACTTTCGAACGAGGATTTCACTCAGGCGGCCACAGCGACGAAACGGGCCAGGCGCGTCTGGGTCATTGGTTTTCGCAACGGGTTCTTTTTCGCCTCCTACCTGCGCCGCCAGCTTATCCAGATCCGACCGAATGTGGTTCTTTTGCCAGTAGGCGGTCAATCCATCATGGAGGATCTGGCCGATGCGACGCCCGATGACGTGGTTATCGCTATCGGTGTGCGCCGCCGCGCGCCCATTCTGAAAGAGGCGATGCGCCTTTTGCATTCCATGGATGTTCCGATCGTCTATTTCTGCGACCACAGGGCCGTGACCACCCGCAATTATTCGCGCTGGTCGTTCTCGTGCCTATCGGCCGGGACCATCCTTTACGACAGCTGTACCACGGTTCTCAGCGCCATCTATTTTTTCATCGCCGAGGTCTACGTCCAGTCGGGGCGCCCAACGCAGGATCGGATGGCCCTGATCGAGGCCCGCGTGGATGTCTTGAACGAGGCTGACAACGAAAACTAACCCAAAACCATGTCAACCGGAGACAGGAATGCGACTCACAGCCCTCGATTTCTACCATGTAGAGATGCCCTATCACGTACCCTGGGTGACCTCCTTTGGCAGCTCAAGCTCGACCGAAAGCGTGCTTGTGCGCATGGAAACGGATGCAGGCTTTGGCTGGGCTGAAACCGCGCCCTCGAAAGCGGCGCAGTATTCGTCTGAATTCACCCTGGGGACCTATCGGTTGCTGACCGATGTCATCGGCCCGGCGTTGATTGGACAGGATCTGCCCAGCAGCACGGTTCTTCAGGATCTGATGGCGGGGGTGAAGGGCAATAAATTCGCCAAAAGCGTCATAGATATCGCTTGGTGGGATACGCATGCCCGCACCCTCTCAACGCCTCTGTGGCAGATGATCGGCGGGGTTACGCCCCGGGTTCCGGTCGGTGCCGATCTTACAATCAGCCCCTCGATCGACACCACCCTGCGCGAGGTCGGCGAGGCGCTGGATGCGGGTTTTTTGCGCATCAAGCTGAAATATGGCCTGACCAGCTCGCCCGAACTGGTCAGGCGTATCCGCGATGCCTACCCCGAGGCAACCATTCATGTTGATTGCAACGCCTGTTTCACACTCGACGATCTGCCGATGTTCAAAGAGCTTGATGACTGCGGCCTTAAGATGATCGAACAGCCGCTGGCTTTTGATGACATCGTCGATCACGCGATGCTGCAAAAGGAGCTGCAAACACCGCTTTGCCTTGATGAAAGCATCACCTCGCTTGAACGCGCGCGCAAGGCGGTCGAGTTGAACGCCTGCGGCTGGGTGAACATCAAAGTCGGCCGTGTCGGTGGTATTACACCTTCGATGCAAATCCATGACTTTCTGCAGGAAAAAAATATCCCCTGCTGGATTGGCGGCATGCTTGAAAGTGCACTGGGCCAGGGCGCCTCGCTGGCGCTGGCAACATTGCCGAATGTCAAATACCCCTCGGATGTGTTTCCGACCACTCGGTTTTTTGCCAGCGATCTCGCACGTCCCGAGATCGAGCTCTCAGGACCGTCAACAATCACCGCACCTGAGATCCCTGGCCTAGGGTTTGAGCCCGATCCGGACGCGCTCGCGCGCATGACGTTGTGTCACAAACGCCTTTCCGTATGACCCAGAGAATCGAGTGAACAGATGTCTGAATCCGGAAGTTTAGAAAGTGAGATTCTCGGCGTCCTTGAGCGATTGGTCGGGTTTGACACGGTGTCAGACAAAACAAATCTGGACGCCATTGCCTGGATCGAAGCCTATGCGCACCAGTCCCTCAATGTGCGGACACAGAGGTATTTTAATGACACAAAGGACAAGGCGGCACTGGTCATCCAGATCGGCCCGGAAAACGAAGGCGGGGTTGTCCTGTCGGGTCATATCGACGTGGTACCCGTCGCCGGACAGGCTTGGGATCACGATCCGTTTTCCCTGACTCGCAGGGGCGAGCACGTGTTCGGGCGCGGTACCTGCGACATGAAGGGGTTCCTTGCAGTCGCCCTATCGGCCATTCCCGAATTGTCCCGCGCGGGTCTGACACGCCCAGTACAGATCGCGATCTCGTATGATGAGGAAGTCGGCTGTCTGGGCGCGCCGCCGCTGATCGAAGGCCTGTTGGCGGATTTCCCGCGGGCAGACAGTGTCATCGTCGGCGAACCCACCGGGATGAAATCGGTCATCGGGCACAAGGGCGTGCAATTATCCGAGACCATTGTGAGGGGCTATGAGGTGCATTCCTCACACCTGCACCGCGGGGTTTCGGCAATCCATGTGGCCTCGAAACTCATTGCATGGCATGACAGGCAGAACGACCAGAGCCGCGAAGCAACATCGGCGTTTTCCTTCGATCCGCCGTTTTCCACTTTCCACGTCGGTTTGATCAGCGGCGGCACTGCCTCCAATATCACCGCGCGCGATTGCCGGTTCACCAGCGATTGGCGCCTGTTGCCCGGTTGCGATGCGGATGAACTGTGGGATCGCTATGTTGAATTCGCCGCAAACATCGAGAGCGAGATCAGGAAAATCGCCGACACCGCGCGGGTGACTGTCGTCAAAGGTCCGCATACACCGCCTCTGGACCCCAAGGGTGTTGCTGACGGAGCGCCGCCATTCATCCCCGGATATTTGGATCGGGCGGCGGCGTCGGTGGTGTCCTACGGCACCGAAGCCGGGCATTTCCAGAGGTCCGGTTTCAATACGCTGATCTGCGGACCCGGTTCGATCCGGCAAGCCCATCAGGAAAACGAGTACATTGCCATTTCGGAGCTTCTTGAATGCCGAAAGTTCTTCAGGAACTTGGCCTGCGAAATGTCCTGAACATCATTTGCGACCAGATCGAAAGCCAAGACGAATGGGGGAGCCTGCCCGGTATACCCTGAACTTACGACGGTGATGCGCTCGGTAATCTCGTGCGCTGCCTGCTGCTGCCCGGACAAGCCCATGATATGAAAAGTGTTGCACCGTTAATCAGTGGGGTCTCATTCGACGCGCTGCCAGCGGACATGGGAATAGTGACCAGCTGGTGTCGGAGCATTCGGCGTATTGACGGGGATCATTCTGAAACAGCTTCTTTTTTGAGGGGCTTTGGGGTAAACTTGATTGCAATCAATGCCCGAGGATCTGGCTGAGAAACAGCTTGGTGCGTTCACTCTGCGGATTGCCAAAGAACTCCTCTGGTTCGTTTTGTTCGACGATCCGCCCTTGATCCATGAAGATCACACGATGGGCGACCTGACGGGCAAAACCCATCTCATGGGTTACACACAGCATGGTCATACCTTCTTCGGCTAGCTGGATCATGGTGTCGAGAACTTCTTTGATCATTTCCGGATCGAGGGCGGATGTCGGTTCGTCGAACAGCATTATCCGGGGTTGCATGCACAATGACCGCGCAATCGCCACACGTTGTTGCTGACCGCCGGAAAGCTGGCCCGGATATTTGTTGGCCTGATCCGGGATCTTTACCTTTTCAAGGAAATGCATCGCGATCTCTTCGGCTTTCTTGCGCGGTGTTTTTCGCACCCAGATCGGTGCCAATGTACAGTTTTCGAGAATCGTCATATGCGGGAACAGGTTGAAGTGCTGAAAGCACATCCCTACCTCTGAACAGATCTTGTCGATATTCCTGTGGTTTCCCGAAAGCTCAGTACCATCGACAAAGATCTTGCCGTCCTGATGTTCTTCCAGGCCATTGATGCAGCGGATTAATGTCGATTTGCCCGACCCTGAAGGCCCCGCAATCACGATCCGTTCACCCTGGCGTACTGTCAGGTTGATATCATGCAGAACATGAAACGCACCAAACCATTTGTTCAGCTTCTCGATTCGGATAGCGACGTCTGTGCTGTTGTCGGTTTCAAGGGTAGGGGCGCGTTGCGGCATGTCAGAGTCCTGTCTGTGGTATCATGAATAATGGGCCATAAGGCCCGTTTCCTGTGGTTTCCTTATCTAAGGCACATGCATCCCCCATCAGTTCGCCAATCGATGTGCGCCTCGGCACAGCGTCAACAAAGCTTCAATCGCCAGTCCAGCCGAGGCTTAGCCCGTCGCAGAAAGCCCATTCCAAACGCCGAAAATCGTACTGCCGGTCGCATTGATTGGAAATTTTTGGCAATGTTGCTGATGTCATGCCTGCCTCCGCGTTCAACATTCATTTTCCGTTATCAGATGCTTGCAGCTTCCCGGCCGGATTGATCATTTACACTTCAGCATGCACGAGCATCTTTTCCGTAGCGCGGTGAGCTGAGCCCAACACCTGCACAATCTCGGGCATTAGTCGTCTTTCACTTTGCCTGCATCGTATCCAGTTGACCTTGTGACTTCACCGATTAAACACAAAGTCCAAATCCAACAAAATGGCAATTTTCCAGCGGTTCGTCTGGCCCAGATTTTGATAGTTTGCAGGTAAACGCCAACTCGATAACGTTTGCAGAACAGATGGTCACATTCAACGGGGATTTCCGTTTCTCACCATCTAGACATTCGATCAGTTCAACTAATTTTTAGATATTAAAATCCCGCTTTGCTTACATTGTACCAAGGCCGGCAACATCTGAGAGGTCAAACCAGGATTAGTTCCCCAACCCCCTACGCTCCAATATTTGAGGTCTCCGCTCCGGGGTCGCAAGGGCTGGCTTCTTCCTCCTGAAGTCGAAAACATCCAGCCTGGGTAACAGATTCTGTTTTTCGGTCTGCATGGTGAGAGTTGTTTCTGCCAGGGGAAGGGCGCGAAAACACCCGTCTGAGAGCTAGCGTTGCGGACCAACTTGAACCACTTTGATCTGTAAAATGGACGATTGCGCCTCCTTCGAGCTAACCGGTAGAATCTCCCACTTTATTTGGCAGGCCAAAATCGCCCAGAATCGCAATATCGTCATCGATATTGTCCAGATCGAACGTGAGGGGGCAGCACAGAAAACTAACAGGCGCACGAATTTGTGCTTTGGTAATGGGATCAGCCATATGTGAAGCCTTGAAATTGATGATTTCCCTGCGCGTAAATTAACCTCGGCATTGCGACAGTAGCCATTTCTT
Organism: Paracoccaceae bacterium; assembly: GCA_029244725.1. GTDB lineage: Bacteria > Pseudomonadota > Alphaproteobacteria > Rhodobacterales > Rhodobacteraceae > JASMHC01. The sequence goes on along the minus strand of JAQWQJ010000028.1, from coordinate 9,742 downwards.
AAACACGATTGCGGAGCGAGTTAAGGAAACCCCATTTGGAATACCTAAATAGTAAGCGAACGAGGTATCGAATGTCCGTCCAAACATATTTATCAGCACACCGGTTTCAAGCTCGTTTTGAATCATGCTGTAAGGGAACAAGGCGACGCCGAGACCGTTGACCGTCGAACTCAGCTGGAAATGTGGCTCTTGCGGTATCAGCTTTGCTTGGGAAGGCGAGAATTCCAACTGATTGTTGGCGAACCATTCCTGCCATCTTGTTTCATCGTCGACATGCAACAATGTGCAATTTTTCAATTCTGAAGCTAACGTGATTGGGTTTTCACGCATGTATTCAGGGCTGCAGACGACCACCATTTTCTCGGACCAGAGGCGTGTGGATTGAAAGTCTTCCCAGTCTCCAAGCCCCCATAGGATGCCCAATTCGGCAAAATCGCTTGGGCGTTCTTTTGCCGCAAAAGTGTTGTTATGGTTCCGAAACGACAATTGAATATCTGGTTGTGCATCCCAGAAATCACCCAATCGAGGTGAAAGCCACCGACTGGCGAACATCGGCAATATGGCAACGCGCACAGCTTCGTTATGACCAGAAATTTGATCCAGACCGACCTGAATTGACCGCAAGCCGCTTTCCACATGCGATGCCAAGATCTTACCTTGCGAAGTCGGAGCTAACCCCCCCCGGTTTCTGACGAATAGGTGAACCTGCAGCTCGTCCTCCAATTTTTTAATGTGATAGCTCACGGAGCTCTGACTGATGTTCAGAGATTGCGCGGCTAGAGTGATGCTCTTGAGGCGTGAAACCACGTCAAACACTTGTATCGAATTGATATTTCTGACTTTACTCATTGCCGATCAGATCCTTCATTGAGTTTCCGTGCCTTTCACGCATCTAATTATTAGATGTATTAGTGATTCTTTATATGCCATTTTCAAACGAAATTTGTTGAAAAATATTGGCCCCCATCACAACATTCCCGTGCCACTTCCCGGCTGAAACGCCACATTCTAGATTGTTACACACGTAACTGATTTCTTCGAGCTGAAGAGAAATTCCGAGACCACAAGGAGCGAAATATGAACACGATCACTGGAAGTATCCGAAAGTTTGCATTGCTTGCTGTCACCGCTTTGACGGCAAATACTGCTGCCACCGCTGCGTCCGCAGAAACCACGCTTGAAAACATAAGGCAAACCGGACAGGTCACGGTTGGAACCGAAGCTGCGTTCCCGCCGTTTGAATTCGTCGAAAATGGCAAGATCGTTGGTTACGGTAAAGACATTCTGGATATTATTATCGCGGACCTTGGTGTTGAGCTAAACCAGCTCGACTTACCTTGGCAAGGCATTCTACCGGGCGTGCTGGCCGGAAAATTCGACTTTGTCGCAACCAGCGTTACGATCAAACCAGATCGGGCCAAACAATATGCCTTCACGGTGCCAATTGCCGAAGGCACAACCTGGATCATGAAACGAAAAGGCGACACGTCCGTAATGTCTGTTGATGACTTGGCCGGTAAGGTTGTCGGCACACAGCTCGCGTCGGGTAATGAGGCCGCTTCCAAAGCCTTTGAGGAAGATATGAAGGCGCGAGGCCTGGATGGTTTCGGCGAATTGAAGCTTTTCACAAGCTACCCGGAAGTGACCCTTGCATTGGCGAATGGAACGCTGGACGTGGCCGTGCAGAACCTTCCGAACCTGGCGGTCATCATCAAAAACCAACCGGATCTGTTCGAACTCGTCGGGCCAATCACCGATGTCAGCTATTTTGGGTGGGTTACGCGCCCCGAAGACACGGATCTGCGCGATTACCTGAGCGAACAAATCCTCAAGATGCGCGACAGCGGTAAGATCGATGAGCTTCAGGACAAATGGTTTGGCTTCAGGATGGAAATTCCCAGTGAAGGCTACCTGCCTGAAGGAGCTCTCTGAACTCGGAACAAAAAGGTCACCGCCCTGTCCAGTGGCAGGGCGGTGGGGTTCTGCACATAAATCCGGCCAAGCTGTCAGTCGCACACTTATCAGGAATGAGTACCGTGAAATTCGACTTCATTTACACTTTGGATGCTTTGCCTCGGCTTCTTGAGGGATCGCTTGTCACCCTCAAATTGGCGTTGCTCGGGTTTGCTTTCAGTGTCGTATTGGCCACATTAGTTACGGTCGCGCGCACCGCTTCCAAGTCCCGAATTCTCAGTATTGCCGTCGCCGTTTACATCAGTTTCATTCGCGGGACGCCACTTCTGGTTCAAATTTTTCTTGTGTTCTATGTGCTTCCGATTGTTGGCCTCAACATTGGCCCGGTAACGGCAGGCATCCTCGCATTAACTCTCAACAGCGCGGCTTTCGTGATTGAGATTCTGCGTGGCGGGTTGGCATCTGTACCCAAAGGCCAATTCGAAGCCGCCCGCTCGCTTGGTCTCTCCGGATATGCGCTATGGGTAAAGGTTGTTCTGCCACAAACGTTCATGTCTTCGATACCACCGCTGGTGAATGAGTTTACTCAGTTACTAAAGGCAACCGCGCTACTTTCCACCATCACAGTTGTGGAACTCATGCGTGTTTCACAGCAAATATACAGCAACAATTACCACCCAATAGAAGTGCTGACCGGGGCCTTTGTGATGTATTTTCTGATGTGTTTTGCCGTTAGTCGAGGCGCGTCATGGCTTGAATCTGAATTCGAAGTCAAGAGGGCGTAAACGGTCATGAGCATTGATCTGTCAATATTTACAAACTACGGTCCGCAGCTTCTTCTCGGCTTCTGGATGACCATAAAAATCGTCGTCGCCGCCATCATTTTGGGCATGCCATTCGGGTTGGTTCTAGCGCTTGGCCGACGGTCGCGCTTCGTGTTCATACGCCTGCTGGCCTCGAGTTTCATTGAAATTTTCCGCAATACGCCATTCATCATTCAGGTCTTCATGTTTTTCTATGTCCTGCCATTTTATGGGCTGTACCTACCGGCGGAGTATGTTGGCGTGGTGGCCTTGGCCGCCTTTGGGAGCGCCTATTTTGCGGAAGTCATTCGCGGCGGGATCGACGCCGTCGCCAAGGGGCAACTGGAAAGTGCACGGGCCACAGGAATGTCGGACTGGCAGGCGATGCGCTACATCGTTTTGCCACAAACGCTGCCCATCATATTGCCCGCGATGACCAATCAAACACTCTCCCTGGTCAAAGAATCCGCGATCTTGTCCACGATAACCGTCGGCGAACTGACGATGGCCGCGATTACCGTTCAAGGCGAAACATTTCGTCCGTTTGAGGCATTCATAATGGTCGCCCTTTTGTATTGGGCGCTGAATGAAACCCTAGCGATCATCATGCGCCGGGTTGAACGCAAGGTTTCAAAACGCTCGAGCGGTGGCTCCAGAGCCGTGCCTGCGGTCTCTGCTGTGAAGGATGGGTGACGACATGGCGATGGACACAGGCAAGATGAGCAATTTTCTTGAAATGACCGGATTGGTCAAGACATTCACCGGCGCGACCGCCCTGCAGGATGTTTCGTTGAACGTCGCTAAAGGGGAGGTTGTCTGTCTCATCGGCCCCAGCGGATGCGGCAAAAGCACATTATTGCGCACCGCCAATTGGCTGACACCGGCAGATGCGGGCGAAGTGCGCCTCGATGGCGAATTGGTTGGCACGATGCCTGACCAGCGTTCAGCATCGAAGCAGGCAAAGGGCCTCAATGCAGTGAGGGCGCGGATTGGAATGGTGTTCCAGAACTTTAACGTCTGGCCTCATCTGAATGTTCTGGAAAATGTTGTTTGCCCGCAAATGGTTGTCGCCAAGCGCAGCCGCAACGAGGCTGAAAAAAAGGCGCTCGTCGCCTTGTCTGAGGTCGGGCTTGAGGACAAGAAATCAGAATGGCCTGACAATCTTTCCGGGGGGCAGAAGCAGCGGCTTGCCATTGCGCGGGTTCTGGCGATGGACCCGGACTTGATGCTGCTGGACGAACCGACCTCGGCATTGGATCCCGAACTTGTGTCCGGCGTATTGGCCGTCTTAAAGCGGCTTGCTGAAAAAAATATGACGATGATCATCGTGACCCATGAACTGGGCTTTGCTTCCAGCGTGGCTGACCGGATTGTGTTCCTGGAAGGTGGTCACATTATCGAACAGGGTCCCCCGGACGTCATTTTGCAATCTCCGGCGACCGAACGCCTGAAGCTTTTCCTGGACAAACTCAACATCACCGCCTTCCAACCCAAATCGGATTAGGCAAGCCGTTTGACGATAAAATCCGCCCAATGACCTCTATTCAGGCAGTTTAGCCGGCCTGAAATCAAGTGTTGAGCCATTCGTTGAATGGCCCGTCCCAATAATGCTCGCAAGGAGAAATAATACATGACATCAGGTCTTACAGCCGCGCCCAAGCGGGAATTCCAAAGCTTCCACGATTTTCCCATTGTTACCGATCTGGATAGCCTCGACGCAGATATCGCGATATTGGGGATTCCCTTTGGCGATCCCTATTCAATGGGCGAAGCAAGTAATGATCAATCCAATGCGCCAACCCATATCCGGCGATATTGTGAGCGGGCCCTTCGTGGACTAGATCGTTATGATTTCGATATTGGCGGCACTCTGCTTGACGGGCGCGATATTAAGGTAGTCGATTGTGGAGACGTCGTAGCTGAGGCCAAGGATGTTGCGGGAAACCACGACCGATCAGAACAGGCCGTGCGCAAAATCCTCGCCTCTGGCGCATTGCCAATTATCTTGGGCGGTGATCATGCCATCCCAGTCCCGGTTTTTCGTGCCTTCGAAGGTCGTGGACCTATCACATTGATTCAGGTCGACGCCCATGTCGACTGGCGGGACGTTTTCCATGGGGTGAGCGACGGATTGTCGAGTGTCATCCGCCGGGCATCCGAGATGGAACATATTGAAGATATCTATCAAATCGGATTGCGTTCCGCAGGCAGCGGACGGCCTGAAGAAGTAGAGGCAGCACTCGCCTACGGATCAAATTTGATCCCCGACGTTGAGCTGCAGGAACTTGGCATGAAGGCCATTTTGGATCGCATTCCCGATGGCGGAGACTATTATCTGACAATTGATGCAGACGGCGTCGATCCCACTATCATGCCGGCGGTAGCGGGTCCTGCCCCCGGTGGCGTCAACTATTCCCAAATGCGGACTCTGATCCAGGGCTTGGTAAAAAAGGGCAATGTCGTGGGTATGGATATTGTCGAGATTACCCCGAGCCGCGATGTAAACGGGATTACTGCAATCACCGCAGGACGATTTATCTGCAATCTGATCGGCACGGCTGTCAGGGCTGGGTATTTTGACAAGAAATAAGAGGCAATGTGCGCCGTATTGGTCTGACATGCAGTGTGTGTGGGACCGGACGGTCGTGGCTTTTTGAGAGATGCGATATGAAAGCACATAGACACGCAATACAAGCCCTTGCAGATGCCGTGGTGTCGTTGGAATTTGAGTCGATCCCAGGCGATGTGTTGAACCAGGCGAAACGTTGCGTGATCGATGTATGTGGCGTGACCTTGGCGGGGGCAAAAACAGAGTCAGCAAAAATACTATTTGACACCGCCACCGAAACCTATGGGGCGGGCTGTTGCGACATTGTGGGGACACCCCACAGACTGAATGCTCCCGGAGCGGCGTTTGCAAATGGCACAGCTGCTCATGCGCTTGACTTTGACGATAATTGTTATGCGGGCATCGTGCATGGATCAGCCGTCGTTTTTCCGGCTGTTTTGGCTGTGGCGCAGCAGCGTGGTGCAACCGGTGCTGAACTACTGCTTGGGTTCCTTGCAGGTTTGGAAGTTGAGTTTGCCGTCGCTAAGGCGTTGTCAAACTCCATCTACGATAAAGGTTGGTGGACAACCTCGGTCCTCGGAGTAATTGGCAGCGCCGCTGGAGCCGCCAAAATAGCAGGCCTTGATCGCGAGAAGATGGAACACACCCTTGCTCTTGCCGCAGTTGGTGCTGGTGCCACACGTGCCGTGCGTGGCACCGCAGCAAAGCACTATTATTGTGGGCGTGCCGCCGAAAGTGGCGTCATCGCTGCTATTGCTGCAATGCATGGCGCAACGGGCCCAGCCAATGTATTTGAGGATCAATCGGGTTTCGCGCAAGTACTCAATGGCGGGGAGTTCGACGCCAAAAAAGTCGAGGGGCTGGGTATAGAATTTGGCATCTCTGACCCAGGCGTTGATATCAAGAAGTACCCGGTATGTTACGCCAGCCACGCTGCCGCCGATGCAGTCAAAGAAATTATGGGTGCGGAAGGATTGCGGGCCAACGATATTGTTTCACTCACCTGCACAGTGCCATCCGTTGTGGCCTCTAATCTGACCTATCCCGCCCCCCGAACACCTGCCGAGGCACAATTCAGTTTGCACTTCGCGATCGCCGCAATCATTGTGCACGGAGATATCACACTCGAGCATCTGACAACCGAAATGTTGTCGAGCGCGCCGATTAAACGACTATTGAAGCTCATTGAAGTGAAGGTCGGCGATATCCCCTTGCAGCACAGATCCTCAAGCTTGATCTGCCCAGAATGGGGATATGTCGAATTGACAACCCGGTGCGGGGATCACAAAACCAGCTTTGTCGGTTCGCCCTTGGGCTCGGCATCAAGGCCGATGTCTGAGGAGATGCTGAAGAAGAAATTCAATGCCTGCGCCCAACATGGCGACTACAATAACTCGGCTTCTGTTCTTTATGATAAAATACTGAATATCGAAAATTTGCAGAATGCCCGGGACTTATTTTCGTGACCCGGGGACACCGCTGCTCCAGGCCAAAGGCAGTTCGCCAACACCAATAAGTTGATGAATATGGCGCGAGATATTTAACAGTGTCTCGTCCTGCCCGAAGCGCCCAATAATCTGAACAGAGTAAGGCAAGTTTCGGTCATTTGTTCCGGTTGGGAAAGTGATGACAGGCAGGCCGGTATAGCTCCAGATCGCATTCATGCGAAAGTCGCCCGTCGAAGTGATACCTTCTGGAGCCAGATCAGGCGCAACTGGTGCGATCCATGCATCAATCGCGTGCTCCGCCATCAGTTGCCGCATCCAGAACTGTACTCTTTGTGCCTGCTTCAGGCTTTCTGTCAGTATTGCCTTGGACACATTTTGCCCGAATTCTAACGCTTCACGGGACTTAGGTTTGTAGACTTCCCGATAATCTTTGAACCAGGCTTTGTGCACCTGGTAAAGTTCTGCATTGGCTATCAAATCATGGGTGTCATTGTGGACAGCGATGTCTTCGCACAAGATAACGGGCTTCAATTTGCAACCTATGCCTTCGATTGTGCGTATACTAGTCTCGAACTGCGCCCGGATATGCGGCTTTGCAAGATCGAGATAGGATCCCCTTGGCACACCGATGACCGGTTTGTTCCCAGGATCGTTGTTGGCATTTTGCCAATCGGACACCAAGATCGGCAGGGTTGCAGCCAGCGTTGGCATATCTTTTGCAAACAACCCGATATGGTCCATGGATTTTGAATACGGCAACACACCATCCAACGCGACCCGCCCGAAGCTTGGCTTGTAGCCGACCACGCCGCAATAGCCCGCTGGCCGGATGACGGAACCGGATGTCTGCGTTCCAAGCGCGATATCACAGAACCCGGCGGCAACCGCGGCCGCAGACCCGCTTGAAGATCCGCCAGGCGTGTGATCCAGATTGCGGGGGTTGCGCGTAGGGCCGGGATCCGACACTGCAAACTCGGCTGTCACGGTTTTTCCTGCCATTATAGCCCCGGCATTCAAGAGGCGTGTCACGCAGCTTGCCTGTGGTCCTTTAAACAGATGTTCCGGCAGATCCGAGCCACATCGGGTGGGGAACTGATCGACATTTATGATGTCCTTGGCGCCGAGCAGCAATCCAGCAAGGTCGGTATTCTGATCGGATCGGGCGCTGGCATCCAAAACACGGGCACTGTCGAATGTCCCACCAATAAACGCCTGCACATCGGGTTCGTACGTTGAGATGTAGGTGACGCGCTCTTTCATCACTTCGGGTCGGGTTCTTTGAGATCTCATGAAACGCTTCCTCGCATTGGTGACCACGTCGAATAACCGCATTCGCCTCTACCAACCACCAAACCGCTCCCAAATTTCGATGTCATTATCGCGATCAGAGATCACATGATACCGATCGTGCGCTGACGCGGTGGCACAGGCATGGTTGGGAAGAATCCTGAGCAAATCTCCGGGTTCCACATCAGGCAATTTGGCTACGCTGCCTTTCCGCACCTGAATGATTCCATGTTCTTGCTGCGCGCCAGTTACGATAACATCTTCAAGAACAGTTCCATCTTTCAGACAAACCTGGCCATAACCATAATCAACTGCTTGGTTCGCAGTTCCACGGTCGCGCGACAGAGCCATCCAACCAGCGTCAACAATGAGCGCGCCGGTATCAGGATTTTTGCCTATGACCGAAGTAAGCACAGAAAGCGCGATATCATTGATACTACATATGCCTACGCCTGCCTGTACCAAATCAAAAAACATAAACACACCGGCTCGTAGCTCGGTTATGCCATCATGTGCTCGACCGACAAGGGCTGTGGGCGTAGAACCAATACTCACAACGTTACATTCAAACCCGGCCTTTCTAAGTGTTTCAGCAGCTTGCAATGCTCTGACTGCCTCATCGTCTGCACAATCCAACAGTGCCTGATTATTGGAAAGACCGTAGCTTTCTCCGGCGTGTGACATGACCCCCGACAATAATCCGGCTTCGTGAAGAATTTCACCGATTGCACGCAATGTAGCATGATCGGATGGGTTCACACCGGCTCGATGCCCGTCGAGATCAAGTTCGATGATCGCCGGAATTTTTACACCTGCTTCTTCGCAATAGCGCGACAAGTCAGAGGCAGTTTTTTCATTGTCTACCGTAACATGAACTTTGCAACCGGTACTTAGCAACGCGGCAATGCGGTCTAGTTTACGAGGGACAATCGAGACCGAATAGAGGAAGTCAGTTATGCCGCACTCGATTAATTGCTCAATCTCCTTCAAGGTCGAGACTGTTGCTCTGTGCCCGAAGACGGATGCGGAAATTCTTGCTACATCACGGCTCTTCGCTGTTTTCAAATGAGGCCGAATAACAAGATCACTGGCTTTGGTGACCGATTTCAGTCTTTGAATATTTCGGTCGAATTTCTTGCGATCCAAAATCAGGCATGGCGTCTGAACTCTTGAAAACACTGTCGTTTCCTTTCATGTCTTGTTTGCAATACCCGCCTTTCGATCAGCGGCCGGCATTGTTCAATCCGAGAAAATAATTCAATTGCCAGCGGTTTGTTTGGCCCAGCTTTTGACGGTTTTCAGGCAACCGGAAACTTGATAAAGCTCGCAGAACAGATGGTCACATTCAACGGGGATTTCCGTTGCTCAGCATCTAGACTTTCGATCAGAGCAACGAGTTATTAGATGTTAAAGCCCGGCTTTGCTTATATTCTACCAATGTTGGCAATAAATATTTGCATGAGGTGAACTCCACCGTCTCATTTTGAGATTTTTGATCAGATACCTGTGCTGTGTGTCGTTCTGTTCATAATTTCAGTATCATTACCCTAACAAAATGTCTGATCTGGTGCCACAACTCGTTTAGGGGCTGACCCAGATAACTAGTTCAAATACTTCTTAACCCATTGTCTTAGCTGTGATAATTGCACTGACGGGTCACTGTTGTTAAAACGCCACTCACATTCCTTCAAATATAGTCCAAATTGGGCCTTTGGAACACC
>JAQWQJ010000016.1 GCA_029244725.1 Paracoccaceae bacterium | reverse complement strand
GGCAGGGCGGTGATCTAGTTTCACGGAATGACAAAACGCGACCCATTCAAGTACTTCAAGACGTCTCCCGAAATCATCCGCTTGGCGGTTATGACGTATGTGCGTTATCCACTTTCGCTTCGAAATGTGGAAGATCTGCTGCACGAACGCGGTATTGATATTTGTCATGAAACGGTCCGTTTCTGGTGGAACAGATTTGGCCCGCTGTTTGCCGCTGAAATCCGAAAGAAACGGGTTCAACAACTTCGTGCTCATTCGAACTGGCAATGGCATCTGGACGAGGTATTTGTGAAAATCAATGGCGAGACCCATTACTTATGGCGGGCCGTAGATCACGAAGGTGAGGGTCATTGGCAACGCAGACAAACAGGAAACGGGGCGCTGGCTTAATAACAGGGCCGAGAATTCACACCTGCCGTTTCGACGAAGAGAGCGAGCCATGTTGCGCTTCCGCCGAACGCGAAGTTTGCAAAAGTTCGTCGCCGTCCACGCCTCAGTTCACAACCATTTCAACCAGGAAAGACACCTCTATAGCCGATCAAATTTCAAGCTCAACCGAACCGACGCTCTTGCTGAGTGGCGGCAACTCGGTGTGGCATAACGGGCGGCTTCATTGTCCTTGCAGAGACTAGTTCGCATTCGTCTGACAGCACTGGCAGTGGCACTTTGATGAGGTCTTTGTGAAGATCAATGGTGAACGGCACTACCTTTGGCGTGCCGTAGATCACGAAGGTGAAGTTCTGGAAAGTTATGTGAGTAAGCGTAGAGATCGCAAAGCCGCGTTGAAATTCATAAGAAAATCAATGAAGCGCAATGGCCAACCTAAAATTATAGTAACGGACAAACTGCGTTCCTACCGCGCAGCGATGATGATCATAGGAAATGCTGACCGGCAAGAAACAGGTCGCTGGTTAAACAACAGAGCTGAGAATTCTCATCTACCGTTCAGGCGACGAGAGAGGGCGATGCAGAAGTTTAAAAGTTGTGCAATGCTCCAGAAATTTTCCAGTTATCACGCCCAGATATACAATCACTTCAATCATGAAAAGCATCTAGAAAGCAGACAATCCTTCAAGCAAAAACGTACAACTGCTCTCACAGAGTGGTTCAATTTCTGTGCCGCATGATGATTGACTTGATGTGCCTTTTACGGGTGTTTAAGTTTGTCTGACAACACCCATCTGATGCGTGTTCTCATTAGTTTGACTTCTGCGTCTGAGAGTTACGCCGTGCCGCCACTATTTTCGGGGAAAAAGCAGGCAGCGGAATGCGCTTCGCCTGCAAGACCAGGCCGCTGTTGGTGGCATTTGTTTTGCACTTTCCAGCAACGCGGTGCGAACGGGCAGCCATCAGGAATTGCCAGTGGAGACGGGATTTCGCCCTCGAGCTTGATCCGCTCTTTCTTTAGGCGCGGGTTGGCTTGCGGCGTCGCTGATAGCAGTGCTTTGGTATAGGGGTGGAACGGCGCGTTAAAGATTGATTCGCGGCTACCCTTTTCGACGGCGCGTCCCAGATACATTACTATGACCTCGTCCGCTACATGGCGGACAACGCTAAGGTCGTGCGAAACAAACAGGTAGGCCAGTTGAAGGCGTTCTTGCAGATCGACAAGCAAATTAAGCACCGAACTTTGAATGGACAGGTCAAGTGCGGACACCGGCTCATCTAAAACCAAAACTTTGGGATCAAGCATCAATGCGCGGGCGATCGCGATGCGTTGCCGTTGACCGCCCGAGAACATATGCGGGTAGCGTTCAAAGTGTTCAGGGCGCAGGCCGACCAACCCAAGCATTTCTCGGGCTTTGGCCGTGCATTCCACGTTGCTCATGTCGGGGCGGTTGATTTTGAGCGGTTCCTCTAGGATCGTACCAACCCGTTGGCGTGGATTCAGCGAGCCATAGGGGTCTTGGAAAACGATTTGTACCGACTTCCGCAATGAAGCCCAATTTTGCGGAACAACCAGATTTCCCTCCAATTTCAGCGCGCCTGCTGTTGGCTCTTCAATCATTGTCACGATGCGTGCGAGAGTGGATTTACCACAGCCGCTTTCGCCCACTACCGCAAGGGTTTTACCGGCGTAGAGTTTGAAATCGACCCCCGCTACGGCTTTGAGTGTGCGCGCCTTGCGGAACAATCCGCCACTAACATCATAGTGCCGCTCAAGTGCTGTAGCTGTCATCACTGGATCTGTCACGATGCAGCCCTCGCGCTCATATTTAATGGATAGAAACACCGTGCGTCGTTCACATCGCCGTGCAGCGCTGGTGGGGATTCTGATTTGCACTTGGCATTGGAAAATTGGCAGCGCGGTGAAAACAGGCATCCTACAGGGCGGTCAAATTGCCCCGGAACTACGCCAGGAATTGTTGGCAATCGGCGTTCTGTTGCCCGCTCTGGCAGCGCATCTAAAAGTGCGGATGTATAGGGATGATGGGGCGTTTCAAACAGCGGCACGACGGGCTGCTCTTCGATCTTTTGACCCGCATATTGCACGCTGACCCGCTCGGCGGTTTCCGCCACAACACCCATGTCATGGGTGATCAGCACAAGGCCCATGTCAGTCTCGTCGCGCAAGGAGGCCAACAGATCAAGAATCTGCGCCTGAATGGTCACATCAAGCGCGGTTGTGGGCTCGTCGGCAATCAACAGCTTGGGTTTGCAGGCAATGGCCATGGCTATCATCACACGCTGGTTCATGCCGCCAGACATCTGGTGCGGGTATGCCGAAAGCCGTTTTTCAGGGTCGGGGATACCGACCTCTTCAAACAACTCGATGGCGCGGTTTTGCCGTTCGCGCCGCCCCATGCCAAGCTGCACACGCAGGGCTTCGCGGATTTGCCAGCCCACGGTAAAGCATGGGTTAAGCGACGACATTGGCTCTTGGAAGATCATCGCCATTTCGTTGCCAATGATTTTGCGCCTTGCTCTGGGTGCTATTGTTAGCAGATCTTGCCCGTCGAATGTTAGCTCGTCGGCGGTCACGGTTGCGGTCCAAGGCAACAGGCCCATAAGCGCCAACATGGACACGGATTTACCCGATCCGCTTTCGCCGACAATGGCCAAGATTTCACCGTTGTTAACTTCTAGATCAACGCAGTCTACGGCCCGAAATTTTCCCGAGGCGGTGGTGAAATCGACGCTGAGATTTCTGATGCGTAATAGGGTCATCGTTTAGCTCCGCTTCAGTTTCGGATCAAGTGCATCGCGCAGGCCGTCGCCCATCAGGTTGATTGCCAGCACGGTCACAAGAATTGCGATGCCTGGGAATGTGACAACCCACCATGCGCGCAAGATAAACTCGCGGGCTTCTGCAAGCATTGTGCCCCATTCAGGAGTTGGCGGTTGCGCGCCCATCCCTAGGAACCCAAGGGCCGCGGCGTCTAAGATTGCTGTGGAGAACGACAAAGCCGCTTGTACGATAATGGGTGCCAAGCAGTTGGGCAGTACGGTTACGAACATCATGCGCACGACACCAGATCCCGCCACGCGGGCAGAGGTTACGTAGTCTTTTTGGCGTTCCGACATTACGCTCGCACGGGTCAGGCGCACGTAATGTGGTTGTAAAACAATCGCGATGGCAATCATCGCATTGGTCAGTGACGGCCCAAGGATCGCGACCAGCACAAGGGCCAGTAGTAAGGATGGGAACGCCAGTACGATGTCCATAATGCGCATGATGATGCTGTCAAGCCACTTGGGCGCAAAGCCTGCGATCAGTCCGATGATGATGCCGCCCGTGGCCGCAATGCTGACGACGACCACGCCAACAAAGAACGAATAACGCGCACCGACAATTAAGCGTGAGAGCATGTCACGTCCTAGCGGATCAGTACCAAGAATGTGGGTCCAGGATCCACCTTCTTGCCAGACAGGTGGTTGCAAAGTCACGTCGCGGTACTGTGCCGTTGCATCATGTGGTGCAACCCACGGGCCGAAAAAGGCGAGAAATGCAAAGATCGCAAAAATCCACAAGCCGATGACGGCACCACGGTTTTCACGAAAATAGAACCAGAATTCGCTAAGGCGACCGGGGCGTGCGTGCAGGTCGGGAGTTTGATTAATATCGGTCATGCTAGCGCTTCCTGATCTTGGGATTGATCACGCCGTAAAGCATATCAACAGTAAGGTTCACGATCATCACCATCACGGCAATCAACAGCAGCCCACCTTGCACAACAGGGTAATCGCGGCGGAAAATACTATCGACCATCCACTTGCCGATACCAGGCCAACTAAAGATGGTTTCCGTCAGGATCGCTCCTGCAAGCAATGTGCCGACGGACAGGCCGATCACGGTGATGACTGGGATGAGGGCGTTACGTAGTGCGTGAACCCCGTTAATCCGGCTTGGAGACATACCTTTGGCGCGGGCCGTACGGATATAATCTTCGCCTAGCACCTCGAGCATCGCTGACCGTGTCTGGCGCGCAATGACGGCCAACGGGATGGTGCCCAGCACGATTGTAGGCAGGATTAGATGGCGCACCGCCGACAAGAACGCACCCTTTTGTCCCGAAGTAATACTGTCGATCAGCATGAAGCCTGTGGGGTTGGGGAAGTAATAGATCAGGTTAATGCGGCCCGAAACAGGCGTCCATTGCAAGTTGCCAGAGAATACGATGATCAACAAAAGCGCCCACCAGAAGATGGGCATTGAGTAACCGATCAGTGCTGTTGACATTAACGCGCGGTCCGCGAATTTACCGCGGTTCACCGCTGCGACAACCCCCGCGGGCAAGCCAAGGACGACGGCAAAAATCATCGCACAGATCGAGAGTTCTAGCGTTGCGGGGAATAGTGCGAAGAACTCGTCCCATACGGGCCGCTTGGTCACAAATGAATTGCCAAGATCGCCTTGCAGTACCCCTGTCAGGTAGTCCCAAAACTGGACGTATATCGGGCGGTCATAGCCAAATTGCGCGGCTAATTCGGCATATCGCTCGTCCGAGATACCACGCTCGCCAGCCATGACCTGAATAGGATCACCGGGCAGGGCTCGGATGAAGCTGAACGAGATTAATGTGACACCGATAAACGTTGGGATGAATGTCATCAGGCGGCCTAATGCATAATTTAGCATGGGATTACCATCAGCTGTTTGGGGAAGTGGGTCAGTGTTTCGTACCCACCCTCGGTGATCAGCACATCGTCTTCGATCCGCACACCGAAATTCCCGATCTCGTAAAGGCCCGGCTCATTGGTATAAACGGTGCCCGCAGGCAGTGGCATGTGATTGCCCCGCACAATATAGGGGGCTTCATGTACGTCGCGACCCAAACCATGACCGGTCTTGGTGCGGATGCGGGTGGCGTAAGGTGAACATTCCAGCACGGATGTGACAACATCATCAATGTCATGCGCGGTAACGCCTGCACGGGTGACATCTAATCCAGCCATATTCGCGGCCAACACGGTTTCATAAACCGCGCGGCCCTCTTCACTGACATGATCCAGAAAAACAGTGCGTGTGATATCAGCGGCAAAGCCGTTTTTGCGCGCGCCAAAGTCAATTAACAGGGCATCACCCGCTTTGACCATATAGTCGTGACGCGCGTGCGCATGGGGCATAGCCGAGTTATCTCCAGCGGCCACAATTGGCGCAAACGACAGACCATCCGCGCCTTCATCAAACAGGCATTTGATCAGCGTTTGCTCAATCTCTACCTCAGACTGGCCCAATTCAATACTGTCCAATGTGCGATGCAGCGCACGCTCTGAAATATCAATCGCGGCTTGCATAGCGGCGATATCCGCTTTGGTCTTGATCATGCGAAGACCCGAAATTTCAAGTTCCGCGTCAGTGATTTTCAAAGTAGGTTGGGCCGCGAGTAAGGCGTGATGCACAAAAACGCGCATGACTTGCCCTTCAACGGCCAGGGATAAAATATCCAGATGGGCCATCAGCTGCGAAAAGGCGTCAGCGTACCCAGTTTGATCGCGCCAATCAAAAACCGCGCCCTCAAACCCGACAAGGTTCCAGCTTCCAAGTTCAAGATTAGGGACCAAAGCAGCAGCAGGCTTATCCGCAGGGATCACAATAAGAAAGGGGCGTTCGTGGCTCATGAAGCTGTGTTCAATGGCGCGCGCAAAATTGGGGCCAGGAACTAGGGCTACGGCATCCACGTTCAGATTTGCAGCTACGCGGGCATAGTCAGACAGGCGGTCGGGTAAAGATCTTGGCACTTGCAGTGTGCTCCCTTGGTGCTCGTAAAGCAGGTTGGGGCGGCGCGGCGCCGCCCCTTGATGATCTATCCGCTTATTGCGAAATGCCAACTTGGTTAAAGATGTGGCCACCCAATGGGTGAACAACATAGCCTTCAACTTCTGGACGCATGGTCATGTAGACAACCGAGTGTGCGATGGTGGCCCAAGGCGCTTGGTCCTTGAAGATCGCCTGTGCTTTTTTATACAGCGCCGAACGCTCTGCTTGTGTTGGCAGAACTTTAGCTTGCTGGATCAGAGCGTCAAACTCTTCGTTGCACCACTGTGCGCGGTTGGATCTTTCAAGACCGTCACAACCCAGCAGAACTGCGAGGAAGTTATCGGGATCACCGTTGTCACCAGTCCAACCCAGTAGAACCGCACCGTCGCGATTAAGCGCTTTGGATCTGTCAAGATACTCGCCCCACTCGTAGGACACGATTTCAACCGTGACGCCGACCTTCGAGAAGTCCTCTTGCATTAACTCGGCCATGCGGCGTGCATTCGGGTTGTACGGGCGCTGAACAGGCATGGCCCAGATTTTCATGGTCAGGTCTGTGACGCCTTCAGCCTCAAGCGCGGCTTTGGCTGCTTCTGGATCATAAGCGTCGTCAACTGTGTCTTCGCTGTAAGACCACATCGTTGGTGGGATCGGGTTCTTGGCAATTTCGCCAGAGCCTTGGAATACCACGTCGATGATGGCTTGCTTGTCGATCGCCATGTTCAATGCTTTACGTACGTTGGCGTTATCGTAGGGTGCGACCTGCGTGTTATAGGCAAGGTAGCCAACGTTCAGGCCTTCTTGCTCCATCACAATAATGTCTTCAGCGTCTTTCATTGCCGATACATCCGCAGGGTTTGGATAAGCCATCACGTGGCATTCGCCCGCTTGGACTTTCTGGTACCGCACGGAAGCATCTGGTGTGATAGCAAAGATCAGGCTTTCAACTTTTGCCTTATCGCCCCAATATGCGTCGTTGCGCAGATAGCGTATGACGGCATCTTTTTGGTAGGCTTGGAACGTGAACGGGCCTGTGCCGATTGGTGCTTGGTTGACCATTTCAGGTGTACCAGCGTCCATCATTGCGTCCGCGTATTCTTTAGACACGATTGACGCAAAATCCATCGCCATATTGGCAATGATCGGTGCTTCTGGGCGGGTCAGATTGAACACAACAGTATAATCGCCAACTTTTTCAATGCTCTCGATCAAGTCAGGCATCGACATGCCGCCGAAGTATTCCCATGTGCCGCCGGATACCTCAAAATAGGGGTTTTCAGGGTTGCCCTGACGGTCAAAGCTAAAGATCACGTCGTCAGCATTGAAATCACGTGTTGGGGTGAAATCAGCATTCGCGTGGAACGAAACGCCCTGACGCAAGCTGAACGTCACTGTTTTGCCATCCTCGGACACGTTCCAGCTTTCTGCCAGACCAGGGATAGTTTCGGTCGTCCCAACCTTGAATTCTGTCAACCGGTTGTAGAGCGGGTGGCTTGATGCATCGAATGTGGTGCCAGCCGTAAACAGAGCTGGGTCAAAGCCTTCTGGCGAGCCCTCGGAGCAATACACCAGCGACTGCGCCTGTGCTGCAACGCCGAGCGTGCTAAGCAGCAAGCCAGTTGTCAAGATTTTTTTGATAGACATTTCTTTTCTCTCCTTGTGGACGTTTCGTTATTCTTCAGTAGCTTTGTAGCAGCCACTAAAAGTGATGAATTTTACCGCCGTAGTGGTAACATCTCGCGTAGCGTTTCGGTTTGTGTTTTCTTGATGGGTTCGATTTCACTGGATTTGTCATACTGCATCCGGTCAACAAAAAATTAACGGTGCGGTCGTTAATGTCAAACAAATAATCTAAGGGCTGGTTTTGAAATATCGAAATCCTGGTTGTTTTGTTGTCCGAATGACAAAACGTTCCCCATTTCGCTACTTTAAAACCAGCCCTGAAGTCATCCGACTTGCAGTAATGATGTACGTTCGATTTCCGCTTTCTCTTCGTAATGTGGAGGACCTTCGGTAATCCTCCCATTTTTAATGGGGTCCAGCCGTAGAATTCACGCGGCTGTTTTCAGTTTCATAGCGGGTGTGATGCCGCCGATGCCCATGTTGGGTCGTTCATTGTTGTAAGTCCAGAGCCATTCTGTTGCTTGGTCT
>JAQWQJ010000013.1 GCA_029244725.1 Paracoccaceae bacterium | reverse complement strand
TCCCTAAAACAACCCCGAAAGTGCATAGATCAGAGACGATTTAGGTCGTCTCTTGTGTGTAATATGTCCGTAACTGATTGAAATATAAGTATTATTCTTATAAAATTGGGTGTCGGTGGTTTTAGGAAGAATGAATGGTGGGCGACCCTGGAATCGAACCAGGCGTGAGTCGCCTCGAGGGAGTTACAGTCCCCTGCCACACCTTGCGGCCTGTCGCCCACCGTTGCGCCAACGTTGCTGGCGTGAGGGGTGAATTACAGCCGAGTAAAAGCGGCGTCAACAGGAAAATCCCTTGCGCAACCAACTCATTCTGCGCATTGTCCGCGCCTATTGAAATGCGGGTGATTGAGCAATGAAGAAACCAAAATGGGTCGTGCAAAAAGAGCAAGCCAAACGGGTGGCGGCCGCTGAAACCGTTTGGCTGTTCGGTCTCCATGCGGTTCGGGATGCTTTGATGAATCCTCGCCGCGAGAAACTTCGACTGGTTGTGACGCGAAATGCGCTTGATAAATTAGCGGATGCCGTGGCAACAGCGGACATTGAGCCCGAGATGAGCGAGCCGCGCAACTTCGCTGCACCATTGGATCCACAGTCGGTCCATCAAGGCGCGGCACTTGAAGTTAAGCCGCTGAACTGGGGTTCCGTTCAGGATGCATGCCTATCTGCAGGCGAGGGGGCACCCCGCGTTATCTTGCTTGATCGGGTGACCGACCCCCACAACGTCGGCGCAGTCTTGCGTTCGGCCGAGGTTTTTGGTGCGCAGGCGGTAATTGCGGTATCGCGCAATTCTGCCCCCGAAACTGGTGCGTTGGCCAAGACGGCAAGTGGCGCTTTGGAGCGCCAGCCGTATCTTCGTGTTCGTAATTTGGCCGATACGATGGTTGAGCTGCAGAACATGGGCTTTATCGTTTTGGGACTAGACGGCGAAGCTGAGGACACAATTGAATCGGCCCTAGTGGATCGCAAAGATCGACCCGTGGCACTTGTTATGGGTGCCGAAGGGCCAGGGCTGCGGGAAAAAACCAAAGAAACTTGCGACCAATTGGTGAAAATCGACTTCGCAGGCGGATTTGGGTCCCTCAACGTCTCGAATGCCGCGGCTGTCGCCCTATATGCTAGTCTAGAGCATTCAAAGGGCTGAAAATATGCAAACGAAAATCGCGACATGCTGCTATTGCGGAACCCGAGCCGCACTTGTGCTGAAAGGCGTAACGAAACATGAGCTGTCTTGTTCAGCTTGCGGCGCACCTCTTCACGATCTCAAACATATGCCTATTGAACGTAAGCCATCGACCAAAGTTAAGAAACAGTCGGCACCTTATGGGTACGCGTCGAAGAAAAAGAAGAAATCGAAGTATAAGTCGAAGAAGCGTAAAAGTTTGTTTTCAGAGGCATTCGATTTATTGGAAGATATCTTCGACTAGATCGCAATTGGTCACGTTTACATGACCAGACCTTTTATATTTTAAGGGGCTGACCCAGATAACTAGTTCAAATACTTCTTAACCCATTGTCTTAGCTGTGATAATTGCACTGACGGGTCACTGTTGTTAAAACGCCACTCACATTCCTTCAAATATAGTCCAAATTGGGCCTTTGGAACA
>JAQWQJ010000089.1 GCA_029244725.1 Paracoccaceae bacterium | reverse complement strand
GGTGTTCCAAAGGCCCAATTTGGACTATATTTGAAGGAATGTGAGTGGCGTTTTAACAACAGTGACCCGTCAGTGCAATTATCACAGCTAAGACAATGGGTTAAGAAGTATTTGAACTAGTTATCTGGGTCAGCCCCTTATATTTTTGCCGCCAATCGCAGCTTCTGGTAGTTTGGTCCTTTAAAATCGCTTGGTTTGACCGCGCTTTTCTTCCCCTATGCCGCCGCAACTGTGCCGTTGTTTGCACGGTTTGAATTCCTTGGAACTTCGTCGGCCTATGTGCCAGTTGCCCTTTTGATATTGGTCTATGCGATCCTTTTGAGAGGCCGATTGCCTAAGGTCTCACAGGGTTTGCTTATCGGTGCGATGCTTTTGGTTCTTTCCTTGTTCTTTCGCGCCAGTGATTTGCCGGTTTGCCAATATATCCCGCTTGGGTCGCATTTCTTGTGGCATATCTTGAATGCTGTCATGCTCGGGTGGATGATCGAGGTTTATCGGCGTCATATTTTGGAAATGCGTTTCGACCGGGAGATTTCATGAACCCTAGAACCCTTGTCGTTGCGGGCGCTTTCGCAACCCAATTCACTGTGATCGGCGCGCTTTTCAGTCTCGGGCTTTATGTCAAAGTTTTTGAGGTCGAATTCGGGTGGTCTCGGACTATGATATCAGGGGCCAACGCGCTGGCTTTTCTGATGATGGGAATTCTGGCTGTCGGAATGGGCCGATTGAGTGATCGGTTTGGTCCGAGGCGCGTTCTTATCGTCACTGGCATTCTTTTTGGCATCGGGCTGGCGGCGTTGTCGCAGATTTCAGCGCCGTGGCATTTCTATGCGATTATGGCGACCTTCATCGCAATCGGGCTGGGTGCGCACGACGTTGTAACCCTTTCGACAATCGCGCGTTGGTTTGACAAACGCCGAGGGTTGATGACCGCGGTTGCAAAGGTCGGAACAGCATCGGGCCAAATGGCCTTTCCGTTGATCGTTGCTGTCATGATCGCCAGTATTGGTTGGCGCGAAACCTTTGTCTATCTTGGCGTGGTCGCGGCCGTGATCCTAATTTTCGGCGCGATGTTGATGCGCAATCCGGGGCCAGATGATGTGGCGGCAAATCTGCAGGCGCATGCGGCTGCAGGAATGGATTTCACCCAAGCCCGAAAGTCGAGGACGCTTTGGATGCTTTGCATCATTCAGTTCTCGTTCTTTTGCACTTTGATGACGATGCCGATGCATCTGGCCGCACATGGGATGGATATGGGATTGAGTGCCGCGAAAGCTGCCACGCTGCTCTCCATCGTTGGGGGCGGCAGTGTAGCGGGACGGCTGGTTGTAGGCGTGTTGGTCGACAAAATTGGATGCCGCAACGCGCTGAGTATTTGTCTGCTGCTACTGGTTCTCGCGCTGGGGGGGTATACACTCGCCGCGGGTACGATTTCGCTATTTGCTGTGACCTTGCTTTACGGGTTCACTCATGGTGCGCTGTTTGTTGTCATCTCACCCACCGTCGCACATTTTTTCGGGATGAAAGCACATGGTCAGATATTCGGAACCGTGCTGTTTTTTGGCACTCTTGGCAGCGCCATCGGGCCGATTGCTACGGGGGCAACATTCGACATATTGGGAAGTTACTCACCGGCTTTCATCGTTCTTGGAGGCTTTGCAATTCTGGCGCTGATCCTTGCGCGGGCTTTGCCAAAAACGTCCCAGATAGGTGCCTGATCAGGCAAGTCTAATTACCACCTCTTGCGACCCGCGCGACAGGCGGGTAAACGCAGCCTGACCGTTAAGAGAGGCACCCGATGTCGATTGATCAGAATACCGCTGCCAAAGTAGCAAAACTCGCCCGGATCAAGGTGGAAGACGATGCTCTTCCCGCGCTGGCGCAAGAATTCAACAATATCCTAGGCTTTATTGAGCAACTCAATGAGGTGGATGTTGAAGGCGTTGAGCCTATGACTTCGGTCACGCCAATGCGTTTGAAACGTCGCGAAGATGTCGTCACCGATGGCGGAATGGCCAAGACAGTGATGTCCAATGCCCCAGATGCCCGTGAAGGCTTTTTTGCAGTGCCGAAGGTTGTTGAGTAATGACTGATCTAAACAAAATGACACTTGCCGATGCACGAAACAATTTGCGTGCTGGTGAAATCACTTCGGTTGAATTGACCGAGGCATGTCTGGACGCCGTCGATGCTGCTGACGCTTTGAACGCATTTGTACATAACACGCCTGAGCTGGCGCTCGAGCAAGCGCAAGCTGCAGACGCGCGGATTGCCGAGGGTGACGCGCCATCGATGTGCGGCCTACCGCTTGGTATCAAAGATTTGTTCTGCACCAAGGGTGTTCCGTCCCAAGCGGCCTCTGCCATTTTGAACGGCTTTAAGCCGGAATATGAGTCGACAGTAAGCCAGAACCTGTTTGATGCGGGCGCTGTGATGCTCGGGAAACTGAACATGGACGAATTCGCCATGGGTTCGTCAAACGAGACGTCAGTCTACGGTGACGTGGTCAACCCTTGGCGCCGTGAAAACGAAACGACTCCACTGACACCCGGCGGATCATCCGGTGGTTCAGCCTCGGCTGTTGCGGCTGACCTTTGCCTTGCGGCAACCGGCACAGATACCGGCGGATCAATCCGCCAACCAGCAGCCTTTGCGGGTATCACTGGTATTAAACCGACCTATGGCCGTTGTTCGCGCTGGGGGATTATCGCATTTGCCTCGTCGCTTGATCAGGCGGGTCCGATGACCAAAACGGTGCGCGACTCGGCCATCATGCTTGAGGCTATGTGCGGTCACGACGCCAAAGATTCGACCAGCGCGGATATTCCCGTGCCGAATTTCGAAGCGATGCTGACAGGCGACATTCGCGGCAAAGTGATCGGTATTCCAAAAGAGTATCGTATGGACGGTATGCCTGCCGAGATCGAAAATCTTTGGGCTGATGGCACAGCGATGCTGAAAGACGCAGGCGCTGAAATTCGTGACATCACCTTGCCGCATACGAAATACGCCTTGCCAGCATATTATGTAATTGCCCCAGCAGAGGCGTCGTCAAACCTAGCCCGTTACGATGGTGTCCGCTACGGCCACCGTGCCACGCTAGAAGCTGGTGACGGGATCACCGAGATGTACGAAAAGACCCGCGCTGAGGGTTTTGGCCCTGAGGTCCAGCGCCGCGTGATGATCGGAACCTACGTTTTGTCGGCAGGCTTCTATGATGCCTACTACAACCGTGCTCGCCGCGTTCGTGCGTTGATCAAGAAAGACTTCGAAGACGTGTTCGCCGCGGGTGTTGATGCGATCTTGACGCCAGCGACGCCGTCGGCGGCCTTTGGTCTGGGTGAGATGGCAGATGCCGATCCCGTGCAAATGTATCTAAACGACGTATTCACCGTGACTGTGAACCTTGCTGGACTGCCTGGAATTGCGATTCCAGCGGGTCTCGATAAGCAAGGTTTGCCCTTGGGTCTGCAGTTGATCGGCAAGCCGTGGGAAGAGGGTGATTTGCTAAACACCGCCTACGCGCTTGAGAATGCGGCTGGTTACGTAGCAAAACCGCAAAAGTGGTGGTAACAATCGCCAACAGATAAGTTTTGTGAGGTTTCGATGAAGCGTTTTCTTCTTTTGGGTACAGTTTTGGCTTTGGCGGCGTGTGAAACCCCACCGGAAGCCACTGACGGAGTGTCTCCGTTGGATGCGGCGATCCCAGCGGCTTCGGTAATCTCGCAAGAGATTATTCTTGATGGGTCAACCGGGTTTGTGCCTGCTGAGACACCTGAAACCCGCGCCGAGACTGTCGTGCTTGAACCGCTGGATGGCGATGATGAAAATCTTCAAGCAGACCCCAACAACATTGCCCCAACATTGATGGGCCTTTCGGATGAAAATGACTTTGGCGCTGTAGCTGGTCGCCAAAGCATTGAAAGCGATGCCGAGCGTCTTGCGACAAACCGCGACAGATACAAACTGATCGAACCAACTGACTTGCCCAGTAGGCCGGGTGAAACTGGTCCGAACATTGTGGCCTATGCTTTGGCGACCAACAATCCAGTCGGTGAGCCGCTTTATCAGCGTTTCTTACTGTTTATGACCGCCGACAAGTATCGTGCGAACTGTGTGGCCTATGCCTCGCCTGATCTCGCTCAGATCGCGTTTTTGGCGCAGGGTGGACCGGACAAAGATCCGCTGGGTATTGACCCTGACGGAGACGGATTTGCCTGCGCTTGGGACCCATCGGTCTTTCGGTCTATTCAAAGCAATTGATTTCCCTTTCAGCCTGATCTAAGCCAGCCTTCGCGTGGAGGGCTGGATGGCCGCGGGGGTTCGCCCTCGAGGAAAGTCCGGACTCCTGGAAGCAATGGTGCCGGGTAACGCCCGGGCAGGGAAACCTGACGGATAGCGCCACAGAGAATAGACCGCCGTGGCTTTGGCTGCGGTAAGGGTGAAACGGTGGAGTAAGAGCCCACCGGGGGACTGGCAACAGAACCCGCACGGCAAGCCCCACCAGGAGCAATGCCAAATAGGGATTTCGCGTGGGCTGATCTTTCGGGATATCGCCACAGGGCTGCTTCCGTCCAGAAATCCGGGTTGGCAGCTAGAGGCGTCGCGGTAACGTGGCGTTTAGATGAATGGTCATCCATGGGGGCAACCCCAAGACAAAATCCGGCTTATAGGCCCTCCACGCGTAGATATTTCAACCCAACAAAGGCACGCATCTATTGCAGAATCGTGGTGGTGGCCAATTTTGGCTTCCTCACATTCCTTGTCGCGCCAAAACCCCTAGGCTTGCTGCAATCAATCGGCTGATGTTCAGGGCTCCCAAACCATCGACGTCAACCTCTGGCATGTATTCGACGAAATCCATCGCGACGATCTTACCTTTTGCGGCGGCGCCCTCAATCAGGTCGAGCATTTGGTAGTAATTTAGCCCTCCAGGCGCGCGGCCAATAACGCCGGGCACCAGGCCTGGGTCCATGGCGTCAGCGTCGATGCAGATCACGATGTTGCTATCCTCTGGGATCATCGCCAAAGCATGCTCGACACCCAGCTTGTGCAGCTCTCGGGCGGTCACGAATTTTGCACCCCAATCCAGCGCGTCTTGTAGATCGTCTGAATGACCTGAACCGATGCCACGGGCACCGACTTGAACGATATTTTCAACATGCTCCATTTCTGAGGCGCGGCGCATGGTAGACGATAGGCCCATATCCTCGCCCATGTGGCTTTCGCGCCAGTCAATATGGGCATCAAGTTGCAGGATCGTCAGCGGACCTTGGTCGGATAAAGCTTGTAGCATCGGAATCGGAATGGAATCGTCTCCGCCGAGCACGATGGGTACGGCGCCCTTGTTTGTAATCTGGGTGATTGCGTTAAATATAATCTCTCGGTTGCCGACCGCATCATTTTCATCAAATGGCAGGTCGCCACAGTCGACAGCGCGTTTTGTGCCATCAGGATAAACACGCCCGCCAAGATCAAAGTTGTGGCGGTCTATATTCGCTGTCAACGAAGCGATAGATTCACGCAACGCCTTGGGCGCATTTCGACAATACGCCCCCACCGATCCATAGGGCGTCGCGCAAGGGGCACCGATAATGGCGACAGGTGCATTTAGTTTTGACAGATCGTCGCATTTTTCAAGACCCAGAAAGGTGTCCGCAGAAAATGCTCCGAACAGGGCGGCGAGATCGGGTTTGTCGTTCATTTGGCACTCCTTTGCGAATTTATTTAGGTTAGGCAAAGAAACCCACCCTGACGAGGGTAATTCGCGACGGATGCCTGTTGACTCGGGCGTGGGCATCGCTAAAAGGCAGCTTCAAGATAGATTTTCGGGCAAATCGCGCCCGCCCGATCAGGAGAATACCCATGGCGAAGCCAACCACGATCAAGATCCGCCTGAACTCAACCGCGGGCACTGGCCACTTCTATGTGACCAAGAAAAACGCACGTACGATGACCGAGAAAATGGTTTGCCGTAAGTACGACCCGGTTGTGCGCAAGCACGTCGAATACAAAGAAGGCAAGATCAAGTAAGATCTTCTTTACTTTGTGACTAGGTTTCAGGCCGCTCTGAATTCGGGGCGGCCTTCTTCATTTTGACCCATGTCATACCCATATGAAGTTAAGCGCCGATAATTAGGTGTATGACTATTGATGAGGATATGAAAATGACCGAGAAAACCGGAGAGAAAAGCTGGATCGAAGAGATCGAAGTTGTAGGAGAGCAGTTGGTCGAAAAGATCAAAGAGCTTGCGCAGGAAAGCCAAGTACGGCGCGTGCGAATTCTGCAGCCCGATGGTGACATCGCTGTTGATATTCCGCTCTCGGTAGGCGCGATTGCTGGTGGAGCGCTTGTTTTGGCGGCCCCAATTTTGGCAGTCGTCGGCGCGATTGCAGCTTTTGCCACGAAGGTGAAGATTGAGATTGTACGCGAAGAGGACGAGGTAGAATCCGAGGCCGAAGCCCCTGCCGAAGACGAAACAGTCTAGGCCATTTTACCCAGACGTAGATGCCCGCCGCAGAACGGCGGCGGCATCCGGAAGGTTCAGTAGACGTTCTTGAACTTCTAGATCCAAGTGACCGCTGATAGCGTGCTCTTTTAGTGCCTCGGTCAGATCATGCGCCAAATCATCGGGCAGGGCGGCCCGCGTGCGGT
The DNA here is from genome assembly GCA_029244725.1 of Paracoccaceae bacterium. Taxonomy (GTDB): domain Bacteria; phylum Pseudomonadota; class Alphaproteobacteria; order Rhodobacterales; family Rhodobacteraceae; genus JASMHC01. The sequence goes on along the minus strand of JAQWQJ010000089.1, from coordinate 385,186 downwards.
TGTCGACCAACAGGCTCTCTGCGGCAATGCCCTCGGCGTAGATGATCTGATGTTGATCGAATAGAAGCTGGAAATAGTCTACAAATCCGCCCTCGGATTTGACAATTGTCTCACCGTTTACCAAATGGCGCGCCTTTATCAGTAATTCGGATCGACCGGCCCCCAGCTTGTCGGAGCGTTGATATATGAACAGACGATGATCGGGAGACATAATCAGATCGTTCTCATTATGCATTGCGCCCTTGCGGATTAAGATTGGCGCAAACGGGCCTTGGCCGCGTACGGTCGAACGACCAACCCAACGAATTTGCTGAATACCGTCGTCGCGCGTTAGCACGCGGTCGCCGACACTGAGGTCCTCGATCTTGCGTTGCTCACCTGTGGCCATGGTGATGTGGGTGCCGCGGGCAAAGGATACGCAGGCAACTTGCGCAAGCTTTTCGCGTGCGCTGTCTGTGTCGATGCCAACAAGCGAATAGTCGACCTTGGGCCGTAACGGGGCGAGCGGCAGCAGGAAAGTACGTGAAATTATGTCCTCGGCATCAAGCTCGACCAAGACAATCGCCTCGGATGTGATGCCGTCTGGCGACATCAGAGTGATCGTGCAATCTGCAAATATCAGTGCATCAGGGGTGCCTGTGTCTGTATCTGCAGCGATACTCACAATACCATCGTCGCCGGTTTTCAGCGACAGTCTTACCCGCTTGGCCATGGGCTCAAGCGCGTAGATGTCGCCTTGGTTCAATTCATCCGAGATTGCGATGGCGTCATGCAGGTTCGCACCGTTCACAACAGCAAAAGCACCCGCCAGATAGACAGGTATGGACTGCACCGGTTGCAGCGGTAGCGGGTCGCTATAGTCAAAGTCGTTCATCGCGTGCCTGTGATACTCGGTTACCAATTCTGCGTGGTATTTGCCGATTAGATAGCCTACGAATTGGGCGACATAACGGCAATGTCCGGCCAGCTTGTGGTTTTTTATCATGAAATGGCAATTTTTATCAGAGGAGAACTGGTCGCATGGATCTTGGTATAAAAGGTAAACGTGCATTGGTTTGTGCATCGTCCAAGGGCTTAGGGCGCGGTTGCGCTGAGGCGTTGGCAGAAGCTGGCGTTAATCTGGTGATTAACGCACGCGGATCTGAGGCGCTTGAGGCGACCGCGCAGCACATTCGCAACACATACGGCGTTAGCGTTGAAACTGTTGCGTGCGATGTGACAACCCAAGACGGTCAAGCGCAGTTGCTCGAAGTGGCCGGTCAAGTGGATATTCTGGTCAATAACGCAGGTGGCCCACCGCCCGGCATGTGGACCGATTGGGAACGCGATGACTTTATTGCTGCTTTGGACGCCAACATGCTGACGCCAATCGCGCTGATCAAAGCACTTGTGCCGTGCATGATGGAGCGTGGTTGGGGCCGTGTCGTCAACATCACCAGCCGATCCGTTAAATCGCCCTTGGACGTTCTGGGCCTGTCAAACTCGGCCCGTGCTGGATTGACCGGCTATGTGGCTGGCATGTCCCGACAGGTGGCCTCAAGCGGTGTTGTGATAAACAACCTATTACCGGGGTCACACGCGACTGACCGGATTGCAGCACTGGACAAAGGCGCGTCTGAGAAAAAGGGCGTCAGCGTCGACGAAGCGCGCAATGCACGGCAGGCAAGCAATCCCACACGACGGGATGGCACAGCCGAAGAGTTCGGGCATACTTGTGCTTTCATGTGCTCGCAGTATGCGGGGTATATGATCGGCCAGAACGTCTTGCTTGATGGCGGTGAATTCAACTCTACCCTCTAATTCGAAAGCCCATATGATGACCCATCAAAGCGTTCAGGAATACTATGGCGAAACCTTGCAAAGCAGCGCCGACTTGCAGACTAATGCCTGTTGTACGCCTGCGGATATGCCTGATTGGCTAAAGCCGGTTCTGGGCAAAATTCACGATGAGGTGGCCAGCAAATATTATGGCTGTGGCTTGATCGCACCTGAGGCGCTTGAGGGCGCGCGCGTTCTCGACCTCGGGTCTGGGTCTGGGCGGGACGTTTACGCGCTTTCAGGGTTGGTTGGTGAGACCGGCCACGTCGTTGGGGTTGATATGACGGATGCGCAGCTCGACGTCGCGCGATCGCATCAGGAATATCATGCGAAGGCGTTTGGATACGGCGCGTCGAATGTTGCGTTTCATAAAGGTTACATCGAAAAGCTGGATGATTTGCCGCTTGAGAAGGGCAGCTTTGACATCATCGTTTCGAACTGCGTTCTAAATCTTGCGACCGACAAAGAGGCCGTTTTACGGGGGGTATATGACCTTCTGAAACCGGGGGGTGAGATGTATTTCTCGGACGTTTATGCAGATCGCCGCATGCCAGCTGAGCTGGTGGACGACGAGGTTCTCTACGGCGAATGTCTTTCTGGGGCTTTGTACTGGAAAGACTTCTTGTCGATCTCGGCGCGGGTTGGATTTACCGATGTTCGCATGGCCGAACACCGGCCGCTGACGATTGAAAAACCAAAGCTAGAGGCCAAGGTCAATCCTATCAAATTTGCGAGCGCTATCTACCGTTTGTTCAAACTACCTGAACTGGACGCTGGATGCGAAGACTATGGTCAAGCCGTGATCTACAAAGGCACAATCCCCAACCACCCAAAGGCGTTTGTTCTGGACGAAGAGCATGTCATTGAAACCGGCAAAGTTTTTCCGGTTTGCGGAAATACCGGTGCGATGCTGACGAAAACCCGATTTGCCCCGCATTTTGAGCTGATTGGCGAAGGAACGACCCATTATGGCGCATGGCCGGGTTGTGGGTCGCCTGATCCGTTTCAGGGGGCTGTTGCTGACAGCGAAGGCACGGCAGCCGACTGCGGTTGCTAAGTCGCACTTGTTGCACTTGCATGGGATTGCTATCCGCGCTTAAAACCGATTGAAATAATCGGGATTAATGCGAGACACCGGTGTGAGCCAGAATACTCCGAGACTTGAGATCAAAAACCTAGCGCGCGCCTTTGATGGCCGGACTGTGGTTGATGACGTATCGCTGTCGGTTATGCCGGGGCAGGTGACCTGTTTGCTGGGGCCGTCTGGGTGCGGGAAATCCACTACTCTGCGGATCATTGCAGGCGTTGAAAAGCAGGATCGCGGTGAGATCTACGTTGACGGCGAAATGATCTGCGATGGCACAACTACGGTTCCGCCTGAAAAGCGCAACATTGGTTTGATGTTTCAAGACTTTGCGTTGTTCCCCCATCTGTGCGTCGCCGAAAATGTGGCCTTTGGTTTGAAAGGGTCAAAAGACGAAAAGCGCGCACGGGTTTCCGAGCTGCTTCAGCGTGTTGATCTGATGCGTTACATCGACAGCTACCCTTACGAGCTTTCGGGGGGAGAACAGCAACGAGTGGCGTTGGCGCGGGCTTTGGCACCCAGGCCGGCGATAATGCTGATGGATGAGCCGTTCTCGGGGTTGGACAACCGTTTGCGTGATGGCATTCGTGATGACACGTTGGAAATCCTGAAGGAACAAGACGCCGCCGTATTGCTGGTCACACATGAACCAGAAGAGGCGATGCGCATGGCCGACGAAATTGCGCTGATGCGCGGCGGGCACATCGTTCAAAAGGGCGCGCCCTATAACATTTACCGCGCCCCTGCAGATAAAGAGGCCGTTGCGTTCTTTAGTGATATCAACGTTATCCGCGCCTCGGTTCAGGGTGCGCTTGCCAGCACACCCTTCGGTAGGTTCCTTGCGCCCGGTGTGCCGGATGGGCAAGAAGTCGATATCGTTATTCGACCTCATCATATGAAGATCGACTTTGATCGCGGCGGCAAAGGCCCGAACCCGACAATTCAAGACGGTGTCGCTGCGCGCGGTATTGTTGAGCGGGCACGGTTTATGGGGTCTGAAAGCCTGGTTGAATTTCGTATGGATTTTGATGGGTCGACGTTTAAAGCGACTGTGCCCAACGTGTTCATGCCTAAAGTTGGTCAACCGCTTTGGCTGACGATCCGGCGGGATCGTTGCTTTGTTTTTCCGGCGTCTAACTAATCAGATAATCTCGTAAGGTTTTTCCAACCTCATCTACGAATAGGCCTGGCAGAACGGAGACAAACTTTATGTCGTTGACTGCAATTGCGTCAAAATCGTTCAAAATTTCATCCCAACAAACGCATCGCCAAATGCGCCCAAAGAAATCGAGTCTTAGGGGGCGGATCGTCGTATTACGATTGCCGACGGAAACGCGCATTTTTTGACGGGCTGCAATTGCCTGCCGGATTTGGGTCAGGTGACGTTGTAGATTTGGGTCTGCTCGCGTTGGCGCAAGGGGAGCGCTGCCCAAGTCATCCCCCAAGGCCGTCTCAAGCTTTGCAATCATCCCGAGCGCGGCTTGTTGTTGTCCGATCTCGCCCGCGTCAGCGATGACGCTAAGGCCAAGACGCAGAACCTCAAGCTCGTCTCCAGAAAGACTGATCGGGGGCAGTGTGACCACGGCCGTGGCGCGATAACCTTCACCTTGGGTGCCGTTGACCGGCACGCCAGTGGCCTGCAAATGGGCCATATCGCGATAGATCGTACGCGTGGTCACACCAAGCGATACGGCCAAATCCTCGGCCCTATGGGTTTTGCCGTCTTGAAGCTGGGCAGTGATTGATTGGAGGCGCAGAGATTTTCCCATATACTGACAAAAACATGTCAGTAGTGATTTGGCAAGCGCAGAAAACTCCAAAGGACGCGCATAAATGCAGAGATGAACACCCGCGCAAATCTTTTCACCCCGACGTGCATTGGTTAGGCAATACCCAGAGCAAAAAATTGGGGCGCGGTCCGACCGCGCAAGAAATGAGGAGATAAATCATGCTTAACAATATCGGCCCAATGGGCTTTCTGCTGATCGCTGTCGTTGTTTTGGTCCTGTTTGGACGCGGCAAAGTAAGCTCATTGATGGGCGAAGTCGGAAAAGGCATCACAGCTTTCAAAAAAGGCGTGAATGACGGCCAAAAGGAACTGGAAGAAGCAGTTTCTGATGAAGCCAAAGACGTCACCCCTGAAGAAGACAAAGACAAGGCGTAACGCATATGTTCGGCATGGGCTGGGCCGAGTTGATGATCGTGGGCATTGTTGCGCTTATCGTCGTCGGCCCCCAAGAACTTCCGATGTTGTTTCGCAAGATCGGACAATTCGCTGGTAAAGCACGCGGCATGGCTAAGGAGTTTTCCAAGGCCATGAACGATGCGGCTGACCATTCTGGCATGGCCGATATTCAGAAAACCCTGAATGCGGCAGCCAATCCTGTGAACACAGCGCTTCAGGGCGTTAAGGATGCGACATCCAGCTTCACTAAGCTGGACCTCGATCCCAACAGCGAGACCGGCAAACTGGCCGCTGAACGCGCCGAGGCTGCGAAGAAAATTCAGGCATCCACAGCACGCGCTTCCGCTGATCGTCTAGTACGCGAAGCCGAGGCCGCCCAAAAAGCTGCTGCGCAAGCCGAAAGCGAATTGCTAAAGGCGGAACAGGACACGGCAACGCTGTCCGAGGGCGCTTTGCTGGAAGAAGTTCCAACCGCTGAAGAGGTCGCCAAGCAAAAGGCCGCTGAGGCCGGAGAAACAACATGAGCTCGACGGATCAAATAGAAAATTCCAGCGCGCCGTTGATCGAACATCTGACGGAATTGCGCACACGGCTGATCCGCTCGGTTCTAGCGTTTGTAGTGGGGATGATACTGTGTTTCGCCGTCGGCGGAATGATCCTCGACTTTCTATTGGTGCCTATCGAAAAGACCATGCGCGCGTTGGGCAACCCCAATCCTGTGATGCAGTACACAGCGCCACAAGAGTACTTTTTTACCCTGGTCCGGATTTCGATGGTTGGCGGCTTAATGTTGGCCTTTCCCGTCATCGCAACCCAACTTTGGCGCTTCGTGGCACCGGGTCTCTATAAGACCGAACAGAGCGCGTTTTTGCCGTTCCTAATAGCGTCGCCGGTTTTGTTTCTTATGGGCGCTGCATTCGCTCACTACGTTGTCGTGCCGCTTGCAATGGCGTTCTTTCTAGGGTTCGCGGACCTACCAAGCTTTGTTTCGGCGCTCATGGCGACTGGCGATCTAGCTGCAGCACGCGAGGACACCGGTATCGACATCGTCTTCAACGGTAAGGTTAACGAAAGCCTTGATATCACGTTGAAAATGATCGTTGCGTTTGGTCTTTGCTTCCAACTGCCTGTCTTGCTGACCCTAATGGGCAAAGCTGGCTTGGTCAGTGCGGCTGGTCTAAGGGACGTCCGCAAATACGCAATCATCGGCATTCTGGTTCTTGCAGCACTCGTGACTCCGCCCGATGTTGTCACGCAGGTGATCTTGTTTGTCGTGGTCTACAGCCTCTACGAAGTGTCGATCTGGCTGGTTAAATCAGTCGAGAAAAAGCGCGAAGACAAATTGCGCGAAGAAGGCTTCTATGATGATGAAGACGAAGAAGACCCTCTGATGAAGGAATTCGAGAAGGATGACGACTGATCCGCTCGACAGAATCGCCGAGGCGCTAGAGCGAATAGCTCCGGCGCCTTTGGCGTCTCCTGACTTTGACGAAGCTGACGCGTTTGTATGGCATGTCGAACCTGACCGCTTGTCGCCTGTGAAACAGGTCAGCCGAGTCGCGCTAGATTTGTTGATCGGTGTCGACCGGTCGCGCAATACTCTGCTGGAAAACACCGTTCAGTTTGCCAAAGGTCTGCCCGCAAATAACGCCCTGCTTTGGGGCGCGCGCGGGATGGGCAAGTCGAGCCTCGTAAAGGCCATCCACGCCGAAGTGATTGATCGTGGTCACAGCCTGAAGATCATCGAAATGCAACGTGAAGATCTGCCTAGCGTCTCTCGGTTACTCAATCTTCTTCGCGACCAAGATCACCGGTTCCTTCTATTCTGTGACGATCTTAGTTTCAGCCATGACGACCAACACTATAAATCACTCAAGGCGGTTCTGGACGGGGGCATCGAGGGCCGGCCCGAAAACGTTGTTTTCTACGCCACCTCAAACCGCCGCCACTTGATGCCGCGTGATATGATCGAAAACGAGCGTGGATCTGCGATTAATCCGTCGGAAGCTGTTGAAGAAAAGGTCTCTCTTTCAGACCGTTTTGGCCTCTGGCTCGGTTTCCACGCCTGCTCGCAGGACGATTACTTAGACATGATCCGCGGCTACTGCGGGGCCTACGGCGTTGAAATTGACGAAGACACTCTTTGGGCGGAGGCGATTGAATGGCAAGCCACACGCGGCTCACGATCTGGGCGCGTCGCTTGGCAGTACTTCACTGATCTTGCCGGTCGTCGCGGCATAAAACTCGACTGATCTTTATCTTGCCCGAAATACCTCGGGGGTTTCAAAGGGGGCAGCGCCCCCTTTGCCCATCAGGATGAAACTTCGTCGCGGCACTCCCGCGCTCTGCTTCCCAAAATGAAATTCGACAGAATTGATTGAAACTGCAATCGTCTGCCGCCAGTGTATCTTATGGTCTGTATTTGAGGAGCTGAACATGACTAAACACGGTTACGAATCCGGCCGGTTGAATTTGCCCTTCGTCGGCATTTGTACATTTGGAAAGTATCCCTACGTCGAAGATTGGGATGCGATTGATGCAGATGTTGCCGTGCTAGGTGCGCCGTATGATTTCGGGTGCCAGTGGCGCTCGGGTGCTCGCATGGGTCCAAGGGCGATACGAGAGGCGTCGACGTTGTTTTCCTTTGGACATGCCGGTGCCTATGACCACGAAGACGACGTTACTTATCTTGACCCCTCCAAGGTCACCATCGTCGATATTGGTGACGCAGATATCGTCCACACAAATACAGAAATGAGCCACGCCAATATAGAATATGGGGTGCGTAAAATACTGGCGTCGGGGGCCATTCCTGTGGTGCTCGGCGGTGATCATTCGATCAATATTCCCTGCATAAATGCCTTTGACGATCAGGAACCGATCCATGTAGTGCAAATCGATGCCCATCTGGATTTCGTCGATGAACGCCACGGCGTGCGGTTTGGCCATGGAAACCCGATGCGCCGCGCGGCTGAGAAAGACTATGTGACGGGGCTAAGCCAGATTGGCATCCGGAATGTCTCGTCCACTGCGAAAGACGGCTATGTTGACGCCCGCGCTATGGGGTCGGATATCCAATCGGTCCGACAGTGCCGCAAGATGGGTGTCGATGCGATGCTTGAGCGCATTCCAGAGGGCGTTCGCTATTACGTGACCGTCGATATCGATGCGTTTGACCCCTCAATCGCGCCTGGAACCGGAACGCCTAGCCATGGTGGGTTTCAGTACTACGAAGTGCTCGAATTGCTGGCGGGCCTGGCGAAACGGGGCCAGATTGTTGGGTTTGATCTGGTCGAGGTCGCGCCGGATTATGACCACTCCGGATCAACGTCCACGCTTGCCGCGCAACTATTGATGAACGTGATCGGGCGGGTTCTGCACGAAAAGAAAGAACGCGATTAGGCAGGCGCTGTCGCTATTTAAGGTATTCCATCGGGTTCACACTGTCTGAGCCCAACCGAACTTCGAAGTGCACGAAAGACGGGCTACCAGCGCGTACGCTGCCTATAACCTGACCTCTGGACACGCGATCGCCCTTGGCGACAGTTGGTTTTGTGACATGTGTGTAAACCGTCAACAGATTGCCCGAGTGTTTGATGACGATGATATCGCCACCATTCGTGTCCTGCACGATCGCACCCACTGTGCCAGCTTCCGCGGCCTTCACTGCGGCACCTGCTGTGGCTGCGATATCGACGCCCTCATTCACGCCCTTTTCATAGGCTTTCAGAATATCGCCTTGGACGGGATAGCCAAGACGACCGCCTTCATCCGCCGCAGGGGCAGGGGTTGGCTGTGTTGGTTCTGGCGTCACTGTAGGGGCGACAACCGCGATTGGCGTGGACAAAGCGGGTTCGTTCACCGGCAGCGCTGTTGAGGCGCTTGGTGGAGCCGGTGTCACGGTGCTGCCCGTTCCAGGCTGTGTCACGATGTCTTGGAACACATCAGTTCGGTCATTGCTTCCTGCGCGCGGTATGACGGGCACAAGAAGATGCTGGCCTTCGCGAATGGTAAAGTCTGCGTCTAGGCTGTTCCACTCTGACAGCGCTTTGATTGAGACGTTGTAAAGGCGCGCGATGGTAAAGGCAGTTTCTCCGCGCTCTACACGGTGTTTGATCGGTTCAAGACCGGTCTGCGGCAGTATATTCATGCCAGACGTGTGAGCCAATTGCGAAGCATTGGTATCCGCCGAGATTGAGCCACGATCAATGGCAGAGCCTGCCAGTTCGCTGATGTCAATTTCTGAGATCGGCCGGATTGGGCCTGTGCCGAATGCACCGGTTGCAGGAGATGGCTCTGTGACCCGTGAGGGCAAAGCAAGAACCTCGCCCGAGCGAAGAACGTCTGACGACTTCAGCCCATTGTAGTTTGCCAACGCGTCAGCGCCGATGCCAACACGTGAGGCAACGTCCGCGACCGTGTCGCCGCGCAAGGAAACAACAACCTGAAAGTTGGGGTAGGATATAACACCACGTGAATCCGGCTCTGGCCGTGGTGCAGCAGCGATACCCGCTGCAAGGGACGTATCCAATGCGCCCATTTCGCCGCGAAAATCCAAATCGAATTGGCGGTCACAGGCGGTTAGCAATGTGGCTGCAGAGATTGCAGCAATCAATGCAGAGCGTCTGCCGTTTACTCGTTTACCCAGATGACTCATGTCTCGATCCTCAAAACCGGGCTTTTGCTTGCCTGCAAAATTACCCGCACAGTGGCCGTTTATTCGCGTCCTAAACCCTCAACTAAGGGTACAAAACGCACAGCTCTTAATTCATCATACTCGTATCCATCTTCCGTCCGAGTGACGCGGATCAAATCTTGAACCGCGTTGGATTGGCCGACAGGTAACACCATGATACCGCCGATTTTCAATTGCGCCAATAGGGGGCCGGGTGGATCTTCGGCGGCAGCTGTCACAAGGATGCGATCAAAGGGGGCTTGATCTATCAATCCGTGGCTGCCGTCGCCGACCAAAGTGGTGATATTTCCCAGATCCAAGGTCTCAAAAATCTTCTTGGCTTTGGCCACAAGGCTGGCATAGCGATCTACCGTGTAGACCCGACGTGCCAGCTGAGAAAGGATCGCGGCTTGGTAGCCCGACCCAGTGCCAACTTCGAGGACTTTATCGCGCGGCTGGACGTTCAACGCTTGCGTCATAAGACCAACAACAGAAGGCTGGCTGATGGTTTGACCGCACGGGATCGGCAAGGGTACATCTTCGTAAGCCCGTTCCGAAAATATGCCTTTGACGAAATGGGCGCGGTCTGTGCGCTCCATCGCCTGTAAAACACGCTGATCTGTCACGCCTTGAGTGCGAAGCGTGTAGACAAACTGCATAAGAGTTTCGGCGGCGGTGTTCATCATCCAAGCGCCTCATCAAGCTTTGAGAGCGAGCGATAGTCAGTTAGGTCAGCAACCATCGGCGTCACCGAGATATATCCATCGAGATTAACGCCTGCGTCGGTGTCGGCCCCCACAGGTGCGCGTTGATCTCCGCCTTTGATCCATAGGAATCGGCGACCCGAAGGCGATAGATGCGCTTCGGCGCCAAAGTTCGTGCCTTCACGGCGACCTTGGCGTACGGCTTTGGTGCCTTTTACGTTTGAGGCTGGAACGGGGGGGAAGTTTACATTGTAAAACAAGCGGTAGTCGCCAGAATTAGATAGCTCAGCGTTTAGAATGGCCCGAACGGTTGCAGCACCGTGAACTCGAGAAGCCTCAAACGGGTCGTCTGCGTCTTTATTTTCTGGACCATAATACTGCGATAGCGCAATCGCAGGCACGCCTTGCAAGGCTGCCTCCATTGCGCCGCCGATGGTGCCTGAGTAAAGCGTGTTTTCGGCCGAGTTGTTGCCGCGGTTCACACCCGACAGTACCAAGTCTGGGCGGCAATCACGCATGACGTCATGCAGCGCAACGAGGACGCAATCGGCAGGACTGCCCTCGGCCGCATAGCGACGATCGGCCATTTGCGACACCATCATAGGGTGGGTGTAGCTGATGCAATGGCCAACGCCTGACTGCTCAAACGCAGGTGCGACGGTCCAAACTTCACCTTCTGGTCCTGCAACTTCACTGGCAATTTGGGCCATGACCTCGAGGCCGGGCGCATTAATGCCGTCGTCATTGGTGATTAGTATGCGCATGCCCGAACCCTCTACGCTTATTTTTTAGGGAAGTCTTAGGTCAGGTGGGGGGACGCGGCAAGCGTTAGAACATCTTTAAGGCGTCCCAACCAGTAAACCGATTCTATTATGCAACGCCCTTAAATCAGGCCGGCATCGCCCAATAGACGTTTCGCTTCGTCGTTGATGTCAGCAAGCGGTGCACGATCTTCACCCGGAAAGAAACGGGCGCGAAGGGCCGTTGGCATTGCGTTCGGTTCGAGAATGTGAACCTTGGGGCCGGTCTTTACGGTCTCGGCCTGCCACGATTTTGCCAAAGACATCTGCGCAGCCTTGCTAGCGCCGTATGAGCCAAAGAACTTTTCGCCGGCTTTGTTATCGTCAAAGAAAAGCGCCGCGCCAGTGTCGCCCAATAGCGGTGATACGTAGGGGATCAAACGCCCAACGGCGGTTGCGTTGCTTTCCATTGATCGCGAGAAATCTTTGAAATTCAGATGAGCGGAAGGATTGAGCGGTGCCGCATGGATCGCAGTATGCGCCCAAATTGCAATGCTGCCCCAGCGATCAAAGATCGAGCGACACAGCTGGGCCATTGCGTCTTCAACCAGAATATCCATCGGCGCGAGAGTCGCCTGACCCCCAACGGCCTTGATCCGATCATCCAACTCCTCAAGCGCGCCAGTGGTGCGACCAACGGCGATGATGTGATGCGTAGGGGCCAATGCAAGCGCAAGAGCGGCGCCAAGACCACGTGATGCGCCAGTGATAAGGGCGACGGGCTTTTGATTTTCCTGTGTCATATTGAGGCAATCCCATTGGTCGCCACGTAATTCAAGGTCATATGCTTGACTTTTTTGCAGTTGCGGCGAAAAAGTGCGTCAACGGTGTGCAAAGCGAAGGAATTCTTCGATTGCCAATGAGAACACGCTTATTCAAGCTGAAACCCTGCTGTACAAGTAGGCCCTTTCGCCACTGAAATATTATAAAGGCCGCTCCATTTCGGGGCGGCCTTTTTTATTAGCGGATCATGTTTGGTCGAATGCGCAACTTTCGCCGTTCTTCTTGCGGTAGGTGCCGGTTCAATCGTTTGTTCATTAAGCCAAAGAAACCGATGATAATCAGGGACAACATGATGAAGTATCCTGCAAGGATCGGGTAGGGTACGAACGGATTGAACGTCTTGTCCGCGAAGTAGTTCGCGTAATAAAGCGCATCCCCCTTTTGTTGGTATGCAGGAAAGCCAGAGAAAAACACCAACGTCGTTGCATGAAACAAAAAGATCGACTCGTTGGTATACGCCGGCCAGGCAAGTCGCAGCATCGTTGGCCAAGTAATCTTGCGAAAGCGGGTCATGCCTGAGAACCCATAGGCATCTGCTGCCTCAATATCGCCCCTGGGGATCGACAGCAGCGCGCCATAGAAAATCTCACCCGAGTAGGCAGCAGTGTTGCAAAACAAGACGACCAAAGCCCCAAGCCACGCTGCGGTGAACGGTGAGAATATCGGGACCGCCTGTTTTAAGTTCAAGAACAGGAAGTAGGCAAAGAAAAACTGGATAAACAGAGGAGAGCCGCGGAATAGGAAGATGAACCATTCCGATGGTTTGCGAAGCCAGAAACTTTGCGACGCTTTTCCAAGCGCTAGAACGGTGGCCATCACAAAGCCTGAAAACAAAGCGACCACCCCGAAGTAAACATTCCAGATCATGCCAGAGCCGATCAACGTCGCTTGCTGACAGATCGTGAAATCTGATCGCGGTAGCAGGCGCTCTCCGAAGCCGATTGAGCGGAATGCATAGTCCGCGACTGTTTCCCAGCAACTCATACGGCGGCCTTCCTTTGGGCTTCGCCACCAGCGGTGGCTTGTCCGTGGGTTAGGCGTTTCATAATCCGGTCGAGAACAACTTCGGACACTTTGGTGAAGGCCAAATAGAAGACCAGCAAGAAAAAGAAATACTGCATCCGCCAATCGCCATGGGGGTACGAAGTGAATTTAGCGTTCTTAGTGCTGCCGAGTTCACGGGCCCAATAGACTATATCCTCAACACCGAGCAGGAATAAAAGCGGGGTGGCCTTGATCAAGACCATCCATAGGTTCGACAGGCCGGGCAGGGCAAAGACCCACATTTGCGGCACAAGAATGCGCCAGAATGTCTGACGGCGGCTCATGCCATAAGCCTCGGCTGTTTCAAGCTGGGCTTTGGGAACGGCGCGCATGGCACCAAAAATCACGTTGGCAGCAAAGGCGCCAAACACGATCGCAAATGTTAAGACCGCGAGGAAAAAGCCGTAGGTTTCATGTATCCACTGAGGTGCATTTCCAAGCGGCAGTTTGGCAGCCTTACAGACAATGAAGTCGCTACCTTGGCGAATGGGTTCGTTCCATTCGGGGCAAATGACTTTGTGGCGCGCGAATTCAAACGCCTGATCCAGCGCAATGACAAAGAATAAGAAAAACGCGATGTCTGGGACGCCGCGAACGATAGCGATGTAGCCCTTACCGATCCAACTGATTGGGCCGATCCGAGAGCGTGCAATGGATGCGCCGCCAAAACCGAACGCTAGGGCGGTTGGGGCTGTGATCGCTAATAAAATTAGGACGGTTGCGAATGATCCATAGAATGCAAAGTGCTTGCCTGTTGTCAGGTAACACGACAGCCATCGGAATTGGCCTAATACTTCTGGATCAATACAATAGCTAAACATATCAAATATTTAGCCCGCACAGTTAAACTGCGCGGGCTGAATAGTTTTTACTGGAACGTCGACGCAACTTCCCATTTTTCAATGAGAGTATTGAGTGTGCCGTCGTCTTTCATAGATTGGATTGCTGCGTTGAACTTCTCGCGCAGCTCGCCGTCGCTTTCACGGATACCCATGCCAACGCCGCCGCCAATTTGCTCTTGTCTTTCAAGCAGAACCAAACCGTCCTGACCTGCGAACGAAGCAAGGTAGCTTTGGTCAGCAAGAACAGCATCAGCTTCGCCATTGCGGACAGCCGCTACGGTTTCTTCTGGTGTCGAGAACTCAACCAGTGACCAGCCTGCGTTGGCGATGAATGCCGCTTGGATGGTTGCTGTTTGCGCTGCGATTACACCGCTGGTGACGTCTAGACCGCTATCCATAGCAAGGAACACAGACGGATCTGGTGGCGTGTAAGCCATTGTGAAGTCGATCACTTCGTCACGCTCATCAGTGACAGACATGCCGGCGATGATTGTGTCGTAGTTGCCCGAAACGAGGTTTGGAATAATTGAATCCCACTCGTTTGTGACCCACTCACATGTCAAAGCAGCGCGCTCACACAGCTCGTCGCCTAATTCGCGCTCAAAGCCGTCAACTTCGCCAGCGTCGTTGATGAAGTTCCACGGTGCATACGCGCCTTCGGTACCCATGCGGACAACTGAGTGGCTACCGGCCATTGCCATGCCAGCAGAGATTGCTAACGCAGCCGTTGATAGGATTAGTTTTTTCATTATTTTCTCCCTTAGTATTAAGTTTTAGTCATGCGTCGTTGCAGACAAGAAACCACGCAGTCGTTCAGTTTGGGGCGATCCGAACAAACTGTCCGGCGGTCCCTGTTCCTCGATCCGGCCCTGATGCAGGAACACAACGTGATCCGACACATCCTTGGCCATTTTCATGTCGTGCGTCACCAATAGCATGGTACGCCCTTCAGCGGCCAAGTCTTTGATAACTTTAACCACTTCCTGTTCCAACTCGGGATCGAGAGCCGAGGTGGGTTCGTCAAATAACAACGCTTCTGGCTCCATGCAAAGCGCGCGTGCAATAGCCGCGCGTTGTTGCTGGCCGCCAGAAAGTTGTGCTGGCCAAACATCGCATTTGTCGCCGATGCCGACCTTATCCAAGTATTTACGCGCGGCCGCTTCGGCTTCGTCACGTTCACGGCCAAGAACCGTTACCGGGGCTTCCATCACGTTTTGCAGGATGGTCATATGGGCCCACAAGTTGAACTGTTGGAATACCATCGACAAGTTCGTGCGGATGCGCAGGATTTGCTTGGCGTCTGCTGGCCGTCGGTGCAGCCCTTCGCCCTTCCATTCAACGGGTTCGCCCTTAAACAGGATGTCCCCCTGTTGGCTGTCTTCTAATAGGTTGGCGCATCGCAGTAGGGTTGATTTCCCTGAGCCGGACGATCCGATAAGCGAAACGACGTCGCCCTTCATCGCAGAGATGTCGACACCTCTTAATACCTCCAACGCGCCGTAGCTTTTGTGGAGATTGCGAATTTCGATAACGGGCGTTGTGTCCGTCATTAAGACCTCTTTTATTTCAAGGGCGCTGGCGCGAGCAGGCAAAAGCGCTGGAGCGTATGCAACGTCTAAAACGTGGTAATTGCAAGAAAATATGGGTTAGTTACCGTAGCGGCAGTCAGGCGTCTATATTTGGCGGCATCGGGATAGCAAGGTATTTGTCGGATGGAATTTCAACAAGTGACTTCAAATGAAGCAATTCACGCATGTCATCGCCCAACGCAGCAATCGCATTTTTGACGGCGTCGCGTATAGCCGTGAAATCCCTGCCTTCTGCGGTTATATAGGGCAATCCAGGGGTTGGACGGGTCGTTGCAATTACCTCAAGTTGATCGGCAAATGCATCGAACTGGTGTATAAGCTCCCAAGTCAGAGCGTCCAATGACGCAATATCGGCTGTGCCATCCGCGACGGCTTTTGCTGACGCCGCGTGACCGCCTGTTTCAATCAAATCTTTTGGTTCTTCGCCTCTAGGAATGTGATCCCAAAACGCTGCCCAACCTGATTGTGACAAGCGTTCGTTGTAAGCCAGACTTAGCGCCGAAACATTCGCTAGGCTTTCGCCTGAGGACCGCCGCGCGACGATAACGCTATGGTAATATCCGGGCGCACAGTCGCGTAGGCCGTAATCTGGGGTTCCGACCAGTTTTACGTGTTTGTGCAAACCAGATCGAAACGGTAATCCGCAGGTTTGAGACAACAATAAATCCGGCGACCGCCAGATATCCCAAAACGGCATATCTCGGGTCAATGCGTCAGGCCCGTATCCGAGATTGTCGCGAATAAGTTTCCAAAGGGCGTCGTTGGCATGCGCAACTTCTGGACGGTCATACATGCCAAGCGCCGCGATCATTTGCTGGCAACCCTTTGTCTGGCAAGCGCGCTGTCGCGATCATTGATCCCCAAAAGGTTGGATACCAACCGCAACAAGCTGTCCTCTTCGGGATCTCGCTCTTGATCGGCAAGGGCAACGGCCCACAGGGCCTCAACCACCGCCATTCGATCCTCTAGCGGAATAGCATCCTTGATGGCGCGGGTGAATTGAACCGTGTCTGCGGCCTTGGCTTCTGCCTCTTCAGCTTCGCGCCGCAGCTCTGCTGCTTCGAAAGGGGTCACGTCATAGCGTTGCATAACGATCCGGTCGATGTGGGCAGCCTCGGCGTCGTCGTAAAACTCGTCAGCGCGGGCAATCCGCACCATAAGCGCCGTTAACGCTAGACGGGCATCCGAGTCTGGAAGAGTCGCAGGTTCGCCACTTAGGACGGAAGTCAGAAATTTTGAGAACATGATTAGCCGTCGTACCCTTCAACTATGATTAAATTACTGTCTGCTATGCCCAAACGCAGTTGCAGCGCCTTTTTGTATTCGGATGAGTCGTAGCACTCAACAGCAGCTTGGTAGCTTGGAAACTCAAGTACAACCGTGCGGGGGTGTGCGTCCCCTTCGCGGCTTTGTTGCTCTCCAGCGCGGACTAGAAATTTCGCCCCATACTTTTTGAACGCAACAGCGTTGAGGGCTTTGTACTCTTCATACTTCCCTGCATCGTGGACGATGTTGTTCGCGATCCAATAGCCTTTTGGCATCCAATCTCTCCTGTTAGTCTTTGTAGTGAATAGATTGGTCTTAGAAGCGAAACGTCAAGCATTCAAAGCATCGTAAAGGCCATTCAACCGTTTCATTTCCGCTTTAATCCCAAAAGGTGGGTTAACGATGAACATGCCAGAGCCGATCATTTGGTGACCTTCTCTGACGGGCGGAAAGCGCACTTCGTGGCAAAGCGCGTCGGGCAGGACGGTCTTAAGTTGACCAACCATCGAGGCCTGAATGCCACTTTTCAAGATCGGATACCAAAGCGCGATGACGCCGACGTTCCACTTACGATGCAACTGAGGCAAAGCATTGGCCAGCGTGTCATAGTCGCTTTTCACTTCATAACTGGGATCAATCAGCATAAGCCCCCGCCGTGGTGTGGGCGGCGCAAAGCTCTGAGCGACCTCTAGACCGTCTTGCTTTAGGATACGGGCGCCAGAGCCGCGCATAGCCACGCGCAAGGCTTCACACTCCTGCGGATGCAGTTCACACATCATTAGGCTATCACCCTTACGTTTAAACTGCGTGGCCAATACTGGGGAGCCCCCATAAGCTTCTACGCCATGTTTCTCTTTGATCGCCTCAAGCGCATGACGATAAGGATGAGTGACCTCAAACCAATCGTCTAAAACGACTTGAACGCCCTTGGCGGCCTCACCGGTTTTATGCGCTTCTTCCGAGCCTAGATCATAAAGGCCTCGTCCAGCGTGGCTTTCGAAATAAGATAGCGGTTTATCTTTGCGGCACAGATACTCAAGCATCCAACATAGCAAAGCATGTTTTTGCACGTCTGCAAGATTTCCTGCGTGGTAAATGTGCTGGTAAGACAGCATCAGATTTCTTGTGTCCTAAAATATCCCAGGGGGAATTGTGCCACAGGCACAAGGGGGGCAGAGCCCCCGTTTCCGTTCAGGAAATCAAACAAGTCGAGAATTCTCAACTGCTGCGCGTACAAAATCTTTGAATAATGGATGCGGATCAAACGGTTTGGACTTCAGCTCAGGATGGAACTGAACACCAATGAACCAAGGGTGATCTTTCCACTCAACAATTTCTGGCAGACGACCATCCGGTGAAACACCCGAGAATTGCAGACCACATTTCTCAAGCTGTTCGCGGTAGCGCATGTCGACCTCATAGCGATGACGGTGACGCTCTTCGATGGCCATATCGCCGTATACTTTTGCGACCTTAGAGCCCTCTTTCAGTGCAGCGTCATAGGCGCCAAGGCGCATGGTTCCGCCTTTGTCGTCTCCAACTTTGCGTTCAACTTTGTGGTTGCCCTGCACCCATTCTTTGAGATGATACACTACTGGCTCAAAACGTTTCGCACCGGCTTCGTGATCGAATTCTTCGGATCCTGCGGTTTTGATGCCAGCTACGTTACGCGCGCCTTCGATGACGGCCATTTGCATACCTAGACAGATGCCAAGATACGGAACATTGCGTGTTCGGGCGAATTCGGCAGCTTTAATTTTGCCTTCCGTGCCACGTTCGCCAAATCCACCAGGAACAAGGATTGCGTGGAAACCCTCAAGATGTGGGGCAGCGTCTTCGGTGTCAAAAATCTCAGCGTCGACCCATTCGACGTTCACCTTAACGCGGTTGGCCATGCCACCGTGGGTAAGGGCTTCTTTGATCGATTTGTAGGCGTCTTCGAGCTGTATGTATTTGCCTACAATCGCGACTTTGACTTCGCCGTCGGTGTTGTAGATGCGATCCGCAACATCGTTCCAAACCCTCAGATCGGGTCTCGGGGCAGGGGCAATTTGGAAAGCATCCAAAACCGCTTGATCAAGCCCTTCGCGGTGATAGGCAAGCGGAGCTTCATAGATTGATTTTAGATCATAGGCCGCGACGACCGATTCTTTGCGAACGTTACAGAAAAGGGCAATCTTCTCGCGCTCTTTCTCTGGGATCGGATGCTCGGAACGACAAACCAGTACATCCGGCGCAATACCGATAGATTGAAGCTCTTTCACGCTGTGCTGGGTTGGCTTGGTCTTTAACTCTCCGCTTGCAGCCAAGTAGGGCAGCAGGGTCAGGTGCATGAAGATACATTCACCACGTGGACGGTCGTGCGTAAACTGACGGATAGCTTCAAAAAACGGTAGACCTTCGATGTCGCCAACGGTTCCGCCGATTTCGCAGAGCATGAAATCAACTTCGTCGTCGCCAATCTCAATGAATTTTTTAATCTCGTTCGTAACATGCGGAACGACCTGAATTGTTTTCCCGAGGTAATCGCCACGCCGTTCTTTCTCAAGAACGTTGGTATAGATACGTCCTGAGGAAACTGAATCGGTCAAACGCGCCGGAACACCAGTGAAGCGTTCGTAGTGGCCAAGATCTAGATCGGTCTCGGCCCCGTCGTCGGTTACGAAGACTTCGCCGTGTTCGAACGGCGACATCGTACCGGGGTCAACGTTTAGGTATGGATCGAGTTTTCTTAGACGTACGCTATAACCGCGAGCTTGCAGCAAAGCGCCCAATGCAGCAGAAGCAAGGCCTTTGCCAAGAGAAGAAACAACACCGCCAGTAATGAAAATATAACGTGCCATGCGGCGCGCGCCCCCGTGATTATTATGATCTTTTTCATGCGAATCGACACGGCAAAAAACCGTACCATCACGGGATTTAACGAGTACCAGATTCGCAAAGCCTGTGCAACCGAGCCGCAACATGATGTTGCGACCCGAAAATTAGTCTCTAAGTATTGTGGTATTAGTTAGCGCTTGGAACCAATGGCAGATCGCCGCCGGTAGGTGGCAGTAGATCGTCACCTGATGGCAGCGACGGAATGGTCTCTTCAGCTGCCGGAACATCACCCAAACGATCAACGACTGAACCAGATGCGGATTTTTGCGCAGCAATAATAGTCAGCGCAATCGACGTACAAATGAACGCAATCGCTACAACCCAAGTTACTTTGCTCATCGCCGTTGCGGCAGTGCGCCCTGAAACTGCGCCGCCTCCGCCGCCTCCGCCCATCGACCCGAGACCACCCTCGGAACGTTGAAGAAGCACGACCGCAATTAGCGACAATGCGAGAAGCAGATGAATGATGAGGACGACGTTTTCCATAAAAAACCGCTTTCTTGTTCGACAGCGTGCTATCTAGGCAAGTTTCTTTGCTGGGGCAAGGGACGATCTTGCTGGACACGGCATTCTGTCGGAGGCAAGTTCGATTTATGCCTCATGATCACGACCACCCGCACACATTGTTACCTTCTGATCCAGCTTTACGCGTTAAGGCGCTTGAAACGTTGTTGATTGAAAAAGGATTGATAGATCCCGATACGTTGAACGAAATCATAAATACCTATGAGAATAAGATCGGCCCAAAAAATGGGGCGGCGGTTGTTGCAAAAGCTTGGTCCGATCCTGATTTTCACACAGCTCTAATGGCCGATGCGACTAGTGCGGTTTCGGCGCTCGGGTACTACGGTCGTCAGGGCGAACATATGACCGTGGTTGAGAATACACCTGAAACTCACAACATGGTCGTTTGCACATTGTGCAGTTGTTATCCGTGGCCTTTGCTGGGGATACCGCCAGCATGGTATAAATGCGATGCATATCGGGCACGGGCAGTTCGCGAACCTCGTAAAGTTTTGGCTGATTTCGGCGTGGTTTTGCCAGAATCACAAGCGGTAAAGGTTTGGGATTCAACTGCTGAGATGCGATATCTCGTTTTACCGATGCGACCAGTGGATACGGATGGCATGTCTGAAAGTGAGCTTGCAAAGTTAGTTTCGCGGGATTCGATGATCGGCACCGGATTGGTGATCGCGCCGTGACCCGAGTTCATGACATGGGTGGCCGTTTTGGCGACGGTGCGGTTATCCCAGACGCAGAGGACGCGCCTGTTTTCAGCGAAGAGTGGCATGCTAAAACGCTGGCGATGACGCTAGCAGTAGGAGCGCTCGGACAATGGAACCTCGATATATCTCGACACTCGCGTGAACGACTTTCACCCAAGGATTACACTGCGTTTTCATACTATGAGAAATGGATGTCTGCACTTGCGGATTTGATGGTCGAAAACGATGTCGTGACTGTAGATGAACTGGCCTCTGGTCAATCGGCAGGTATTTCGCCTTTGACCGAACGCCGCTTTAGACCCGAGACCGTGGCGTCATCGATTGCATCTGGCGGGCCTGTTAATCGCGAAGGTCCCGAGCCGATTTTTAGCATAGGCCAGCAAGTAAAGACCGTGCAGCCCGCGAGGAATGCAATTGTGCAAGGCGGACACTCAAGAATGCCGGCATACTCTGCAGGGATGCAAGGTAAGATCATTGCGGTTCACGGATGTCACGTTTTTCCAGACTCCAATGCCCACCGATTGGGCGAAAACCCGCAACCGTTATATTCAGTTTCCTTCAAAGCAATTGATCTTTGGGGACAGGCCGAGCATCCCTTGGACGAAGTAATATTGGACCTTTGGGAACCCTATTTGGTGAACTCCGATGGATGAGCCTGCCTTTAGTGAACCGTGGCACGCGCAAGCGTTTGCGATGACGATCCACCTAAGTAAGCAGGGCGTTTTCTCATGGCCCGAGTGGGCCGAGAAATTTGGCGCCACGCTTGCAGCACATGGTCTGAGCCGTGAATTGGACGGTGGCGAAGACTATTACAATGCTTGGATTGAAACGTTAGAAACCGTATTAATCGACGCCCAGTTGACGGAAACGGCAGCAATTACGCAGATGATTGAAGATTGGCGTGAGGCGTATTTAAGCACACCACATGGGCAACCAGTTAAGCTGAGCGCCTAGTTATTCGTCGACGTCGTCAACATCATGTTGACCTGCCAGTTTGCGGCGAACGTGGCTCCAGCTGAGGCCGATGCCGAGGACAAAAGACAGGGCGACTAAGCTGATCCACGTGTTGCGCTGTGCGTCATCCAACGACAAAACGTCGAGATCGTAAAGAACCCAAACCAAAGCGCTGACCAAAGCCAGTACTAAGCCGATTCCAAAATAACCGATCGAACGCAGGGTAGCGCGCAGATAGACGATGTAGCCGATCATCAAAAGCAGGCCGGAAAGCACCATCAGTGAAACTGGTGCAAAGCCTGCACCTGATAAGCCAATTCACATAATTATAGGGCGTAGGATTATACGTCAGCGCCAAAAGCGCGAAAGCGAATGCCCATTTCCAGACGAATTCAAACATCTGCTCAACCCATTTGTAACAATTGCCCCTGATTATGTGAGCAATTGCCTCTCTGTCCAGCCCTGCGGCGAATTTGTAGTTCCATGTGACGCAAGGGCCAGATATACGAGCGCGCGGTAAGACTTTCCTAAGAGGTACATAATGGCCAATGTTGTCGTAGTCGGCGCCCAATGGGGTGACGAAGGTAAAGGCAAGATCGTAGACTGGTTGAGCGAGCGCGCAGACGTGATCGCGCGGTTCCAAGGCGGTCACAATGCTGGCCATACTTTGGTCATCGAAGGCGAAGTTTATAAGCTTCACGCGCTGCCATCCGGCGTTGTGCGCGGCGGCAAATTGTCGGTCATCGGCAACGGTGTTGTTCTAGATCCGTGGAACTTGCTGAAAGAAATTCAGACAATCACTGAACAGGGCGTTGAGATCACTCCTGAGACTTTGATGATTGCAGAAAACGCGCCCCTGATTCTGCCATTCCACGGTGAATTGGATCGCGCTCGTGAAGAAGCGGCCTCGAAAGGTACCAAGATCGGCACAACGGGCCGCGGAATTGGGCCTTGCTACGAAGACAAAGTCGGCCGCCGCGCCATTCGCGTCGCTGATCTTGCTGATGATGCAACATTGGAAGCGCGTGTTGACCGCGCATTGCAGCATCACGATCCGCTGCGCAAAGGTCTTGGTGTTGAACCGATTGACCGCGATGCTTTGATTGCCCAGCTTAAAGAAGTTGCGCCTAAGATTTTGAAGTACGCCGGTCCGGTTTGGAAAGTCATGAATGACATGCGCAAAGCTGGAAAGCGCATTTTGTTCGAAGGCGCACAAGGCGCATTGCTAGATATCGACTTCGGTACGTACCCGTTTGTAACATCGTCTAACGTGATCGCGGGGCAGGCGTCGACAGGTACAGGCATCGGCCCTGGTTCCATCGACTATGTTTTGGGCATCGTTAAGGCTTATACAACGCGTGTGGGCGAGGGGCCGTTCCCAACTGAGTTAGACGATGCAGATGGTCAACGTCTTGGTGAACGTGGACACGAGTTTGGCACCACCACAGGTCGAAAGCGCCGTTGTGGTTGGTTTGATGCAGCTTTGGTGCGTCAGACTTGTGCGACATCTGGCGTCACGGGCATTTCGTTGACCAAGCTTGATGTTCTTGACGGATTTGAAACGCTGAAAATCTGCGTTGGCTACGATCTAGACGGTACGCGTTTGGACTATTTGCCAATTGCGGCAGATCAACAGGCACGCTGTGTGCCGATTTACGAAGAAATCTCAGGTTGGAGCGAATCGACGGAAGGCGCCCGTAGCTGGAATGATCTGCCAGCAAACGCGATCAAATACGTTAAGCGCGTGGAAGAATTGATCGAGTGCCCAGTGGCCTTGCTGTCTACCAGCCCCGAGCGTGACGATACGATCCTTGTCACCGACCCTTTCTCTGACTGATGGCGCTGAGTTACAAAGCCCGCCGTCGTTGGTCGCTCATCGTATTGGTGTTTGGCCTGCCGCTCTATGTGATTATGGCGGTCGGAATCATTGCACTGTTTGATCGCCCTCCGATTTGGTTGGAACTGATAATCTATGTGGCGCTTGGTGTCGCATGGGCTTTTCCTCTGAAAGCGATTTTCAAAGGGATCGGCCAAGCGGACCCGGACGCAGATAAAGACTAAAGAAAAGGGCGCCCACTAAGGCGCCCTGTTTCGTTTATTGGTTAGTGTGGATCAATTTGGCTGGAAGCCGATGCCATCCGATACTGTGAAACGACCACCGGATAGACGGATGATTTTGCCTTTACGCAACAATTGACCAAAGGCGCGCAAACCGTCTTCTCGGGTGTAATCCTCGCCCATGACTTCACGTACCAGCGTCATCACCTGAGGGCGTGAGAACTTTTCGTACTCTTCTACGAAAGTCATAAACGATGCAGCAGCTTCAAGAAGCTCGGGCAATTTATCGACGCCCATTTGCTGGGCAAAAACGCTGAAGTCTACCTGAGGCGCTGGGGCCTCGGTTGTGGCAATTGCATCGGTGTCCACTTCGAACTCTTCAGCAACGGCAGCACTGGAATTGCGAATGCGGCGCGGGCGAACTGGCTTAACCAAAGTCGGGCGCATTGACGGCTCTGACTTGTTTTCGTCGGGAACAATACGCTGCTCGGCCACCAACTTCAGAGGCGCTGCATCAGCAGATTCAAGGCGCGGTGTCTTACGCGGCCCTTCAAGAACTGGGCGACGCGGTTTGACCGCTTGCTCTAAATCTTCGCGATACGCGACAGAGTCGTTGCCTTTTGTGTCATCAATTACCGGACCGTCAGCACGCTTGGCTGCAAACGCAGCTTTCAAATGCTGGATCGTGGTCTTGCGACGAGTATGTTCTGGCTCGGACAGATGAGTTTCGGTTTCCGCCATCAGGCGACCCATTTCATCATCTGCTTCGCGGTCGATTAACAGCGAAGATAGGTCTTGGGCGTTCGCCAAGGCCTTTTCGGGGCTGGACGTTAGAAGATGCTCTTCGTCGGCAAGCACAGCTTCTGTATCGGCATCCAACAGGCCATCCCAGTCGCCATCTTGATCAGCCGCGTCGTCTGCCTCAGCTTCTGCTAGCTCTCGCATTAAGTCAGCTTCGGCCTCTGGGCTTAGGCTTGATTCTGCAGCTGGTTCGTCGTCGCCGTCGAAAATTGCGTTGAGCGATTCTGCATCAACCTCATTTTCAGGGGCTTCGTATGCGTCGTCGTCAAAGCCAATCAGTTCGTCTTCGGACAGGCTTTCCATGTCCTGCAAAGCTGCGCCTTTTACATGAAGGATACGCGCCTGAATTGGTTCGGCTTCGGTCTCGTCTTCTTCCTCGGCTTCAAACGATTGCTCATCAAGTTCAGCGATGTCTTCAAAGACATTCTCGGACGCTTCTTCTAACTCTTCTGGCTGTGCCTCGTTTTCGGTGTCAGTATCCAAAGCGCCCAAAAGCGCCTCTAACTCGGCATCCGTTTCGTCAGACACAACAGCTTGTTCTTCAGTTGCCTCTTCATTGACCTCATCAGCTTCGGTGCCGTCTAGGGCCAGCAAATCCGCAATGTCTAAATCGCTGGTTTCTTCCTCAGGTTCATCGAATAATACGTCTTCATCAGAGTCTTCGAATTGCTCTTCGGCGACAGGAACGTCAGTTTCGACAACTGGCTCTGCTTCGGCGACGATTTCTTCTTCTTCGATCTCTTCAACTGCCTCTGCATCGTCAGCAGCATTCCTGGCAGCTTGACGAATGCGCTGCAGTCGGGCAGCAACGCTTTCTTCGTTCAACATTGCGCCTTGGGTGTCACCACCAAAGAAGGCGTCGGCCTCTTCAACAAAAGCTTGCTGTGGCTCAAAGGCAGGGGCCGCCTTGGCAACAGGCGCTTGAACAGGTTGTTCTGCAACAGGCTCGGGCTTTGCTGGGTCAGCTTCTACTTCTGCGGCGTCTTCGATTTGGTAGGGACGGAGAGTAACGCCTCCGTTCTCGGTACGTGCTTCCACACGTCGTGAAACTTCTTGCTCGGCTATCTTGGCCAGCATGTCCGCATCTGGGGTCGGAGGCTCAGCGCCGAAATAACGATCGTCTGACGCAAGGTCCCGAAAATATTCGGCAATGGCTTTCATCATCCCGAAAGAGTCATCAAACCCTTCCAAGGTGCACGAGAAAGTGCCGTAGGACACTGTCAGGATAGTGCTGTTTTGTTTGCCAACCATACCAATACTCACTTCTTATCTACATTAACGATGTTTGTTGCATCGATGAATTACTCGTTACTGGTTCCAGAATGAGCACAAAACCATGTTTTTTGCCGTATCATTTCATGACGAGATTGTGATCTGTTTCCAAAATTGGCATTCACAGGGGTATGAAACCTCATATTGTTCATAGTTCAGAACCAATCGCTCTTTTTGGTGGT
The DNA here is from genome assembly GCA_029244725.1 of Paracoccaceae bacterium. Lineage (GTDB taxonomy): Bacteria > Pseudomonadota > Alphaproteobacteria > Rhodobacterales > Rhodobacteraceae > JASMHC01. The sequence continues at coordinate 359,023 of JAQWQJ010000089.1, read as the reverse complement.
GGCGACGCGGATCAGATTACGATTGCGCGTGCCTTGGAAATTGCTCCGACGGTTGTAGCTGCCGATGGTGGCGCAAATTTGGCGGTTTTGCATAATATCCAACCAAAGGCGGTCATTGGCGACTTAGATTCAATTCACGCAGATACACTGGCGAAGCTGCCGGATGATGTGCTTTTCAAAATAGAGGAACAAGATAGCACAGATTTCGACAAAGCGTTGAGATCAATTTTGGCACCTATCATTCTAGCGGTTGGGTTCACCGGCGCACGCTTGGACCACCAGCTAGCAGCATTGACGACGCTCATCTGTCATCCGGAAAAACGGTGTCTCATCTTGGGACCGTTAGATCTGGTTTTCCTTGCGCCGCCTAACATGCAGCTAGACTTGCCAGTTGGAACGATCGCTTCATTGTTTCCTATGGCGCCAGTTACCGGACGATCGAGCGGTCTAAGATGGCCAATCGATGGCATTTCGTTTTCACCAGCCAATCGTATTGGCACATCAAACGAAGTGTCAGGGCCTTTGCATCTAGAATTCGATAGCCCAAACATGTTGGTTATTTTGCCGATGACGGCCTTGGATCAGGTTATAGCTGCGTTTGCTTTAACCGACGCGCATTGGACTGCTCGCGCTGAATGACATAGAGACCTGCGCCTATAGTTAGGCAAATGCCGAGACCAGCCAGGCCATTTGGAAATTCCCTGAACATCAGCCAACCGATAAGTGTCGCCATCGGGATCTCTGCGTATTGAATCGGGGCAAGTGTTGCTGTGGGGGCGAACTTGATCGACCATGCCATAAGTAATTGGGCTAACGTGCCGAGACATCCGACGCAGCATAACAATATGATCTCAGTGCCAGTTGGAAGCATCAGGCTGAGAGAGCCGATCCCGATGCTGTCGCCAACGAAAAGCAGCGGAACAAGGATCGGTACTGCGATAAGCCCGCTTAGAGCTTGAACACCTACCGGGTCAGTTTTGTCCGAAATCTGGCGGGTGACCAAGATGAACAGCGCAAACAGTATGGCAACGATCAAAGGCAGCACTGCGGGCCATCCTACTGCGATAAAGCTGGGTTGAAAAACTAGGATCGTGCCGAGAAACCCAACACAAACGGCTGCAAAGCGGTGTAGCCCAACGTGTTCCCCTAAGAATGCCCAACCCAGAAACAGCATGAAGAACGGCATGACGAACACGATGGCGAAGGCATCCGCCAATGGTAGATACAATAGAGACGTTATCATCAGGAATGTGCCGCAAAGATGAAGCAGTGTTCTTGTGACGATCAATCCTAGGACGCGCCCCGACGCTAAAATGGGTCGCCCCGTTAGCCACGCATATGGCAAAAGAAGTGCGCCCTGTATGGCAAACCTTGCCAGAACGATAATGCCAACAGGCACGCTCGCGCCTAGGAATTTGGATGTTCCATCAGCCAGCGGCGCGACGAAGCAAAAGCCCAGCATTAAAAAAATGCCGAGCATTGGGCGGTCATTGTTCATTGGGGAACGCTAGTCTCGCTTCGCCTTAAAGACAATCTTACACCGGTGGGGCAGGTTGCCTTGCGATGTTCGCAGCGCGCTCTCTGGTAAAAACGTAAACACCGGAACTGACAACGATAGCGATGCCAAGCCACGTCCAGCCGTCAGGGAAATCGTTGAATGCTAAATACCCAATGGCAACCGAGGCCGCGATCTCTAGATATTGCAAAGGCGCAATAATGCCTGCGGGCGTTAGTCTAAGAGCCGTCGAAAGCAGCAAGTGCGAAATGCCTGCAATCAATCCGACGCCAAAGAGCGTCCATATCGCGTAGCCCGTCGGGCGGACCGGATCGAACAAGATATTTCCTGTGCCATCAAAAGCAAACAGCAACGGAATCAGCAAAACAGAGGCCGCAATGCCAGTGTAAGCTTGCAGCGCAACAGGATGCTGCCGTTGCGCCATGCTGCGCGTCAGGATCATATAAATCGCAAATGTAAATGCTGTCCCCAACGGGTATAGCGCCACCCCGCCTAATGTTGAGAAGCTTGGTTTTATTACGAACATGGCACCGATAAACCCAACAACACAGGCGATCACACGTCTTTTGCCGATGGTTTCATGCAAAATCACTGCACTTAGGATCGTTAAGATAAATGGCTCGACGAAAAAGATAGCCATAGCGTTGGCGATGGGCATGTGGCGGATTGCTGTGAAAAAGCAGAAAGTCGCTAGGATCAACATCGCCCCACGAAGCAGGTGAAATGCGGTTTCCTTGAAATCAATTTTGTGAGCTTTGCCTAATAACAGCGCAATTGGCAGCAAAAGAACGGCCTGAATACCAAATCGAGCGGCAAGAATTTCGGCTACAGGAATTTCATGCGGTGTCGCTTTTGCAAGGGCATCCATAAGAGGCGCCAGAACGCAAAAGCCGACCATAAGAAAAATGCCTTGCGTCGTGCGATCCATTTTGCCCCCTAGTTCAACAATTTGGCACGTTCACGGCCAATCCGCCGAGCGAAGTCTCTTTGTACTTCTCATGCATGTCGTGACCGGTTTGGCGCATCGTTTCAATCACTGAATCTAGAGGCACCAAATGTTGACCGTCACCGCGAAGGGCCAGGGACGCTGCAGACACCGCCTTGATTGCGCCAAGGCCGTTTCGCTCAATGCACGGAACCTGAACCAGTCCTTTGACCGGATCGCACGTCATGCCCAAGTGGTGTTCAAGTGCAATTTCCGCTGCGTTTTCGACCTGCTCGGGTGTGCCACCCATCACCGCACACAGACCAGCGGCTGCCATTGCCGACGCACTACCAACTTCGGCTTGGCAGCCAGCTTCAGCGCCACTTATCGAGGCATTGAACTTAACCAGGCCGCCAATCGCAGCTGCGGTTAAAAGAAAATCAGGAATATTAGATTTTGAGGCCCCAGGGACGTGATCAAGCCAATAACGAATAGTCGCAGGCATAACGCCCGCTGCGCCATTCGTCGGCGCTGTAACGACCTGTCCGCCGGCCGCGTTTTCTTCGTTCACGGCCATCGCGTATGTAATCATCCAATCGTTGATCGTATGCGGAGCCGTCAAATTCATTCCGCGCTCAGCGATCAACGCATCATAGATGCCCTTTGCACGACGACGGACATTTAATCCGCCCGGAAGAATGCCATCCTTCACCAAACCACGTTCGATGCAATTGTTCATCACATCCCAAACGCGTGCAACGCCGTCGTTTAGTTTTACCGATCCACCGCGCGCGATTTCGTTTTCTTTCTTCATCGTCGCGATGGACTTGCCCGAGCGCTGGGCCATGTCCAACATCTCAACCGCTGTCTTGAAGGGGTAGGGGACCGGATCGCCTTCGTCTGTGTCTTTGCCGTTTGCCAGTTCAGCTTCGGTTAACACAAAGCCACCGCCGATTGAGTAATAGGTCTCTTCAAGGATGACGTCGCCTTGCTTATCCGTTGCCATCAGGATCATGCCATTGGCGTGGCCGGGTAGTGCCGGGCCAAAATCGAACCGTAGGTCTTCTTTGATGTTGAAATTTAGTGGTGGCAAATCGCGTGGATGAATAAGCCCAGTTTCGCGGATTTGATCCAATGCGGCTTCGGCCTTTTCGTTGTCATAAGTATCTGGCGTGAAACCGGCGAGGCCCAAAATGGTTGCGCGATCTGTTGCATGGCCAACGCCAGTGAACGCAAGGCTACCGTGCAGTGATCCCTTTAACCCGTGAACTTCGAACGGGGCATTACGAATACGGTCGAGAAAATTCGCAGCCGCCACCATCGGACCCATCGTATGTGATGAAGAAGGACCGATCCCAACTTTGAACATTTCAAATACGGATAGAAACATCTGGCGGTTATTCCCTTGTAGAACTTAGACGTGATTCCCAATTTCAAAGAGTTTCCCATAGGAAACACAAAAACATTGCGCTGAAAACGACGTTGCGCGTCACATCCCGAAATTGGGTCTCGCACCCTGCGGTCATTCTTTCTATAACCAGCGCAAACAAACGGAGACGCGCCCATGGTTGTTGAATTGTCGCCCATTGACAGGGCCAAATTTGTAGCCGCTAAAAAAGCCTCGGAATTCGTCGAGGACGGCATGCGTGTTGGCCTTGGAACGGGCTCAACTGCGGCATGGATGGTGCGCTGTGTTGGGGAACTAGTCCGCGATCACGGTTTGCGTATCGTTGGCGTTCCCACATCAACTCGAACCGCAGAATTGGCCCGCGATGTTGGGATCAAGATTGTCTCGCTGGACGAGGCGAAGTGGCTGGATCTAACAATAGATGGCGCTGATGAATTTGACGATGAATTCAGCCTTATAAAAGGTGGCGGCGGGGCCCTATTGCAGGAAAAGATCGTTGCGACCGCAAGCGATCAGATGATCGTTATCACCGATGCCGCGAAAGAGGTCGAGAACCTTGGCGCTTTCCCACTTCCGATTGAGGTTATTCCTTTCGGTTGGCAAACCTCAAAGGCGCTGGTCGAGGAAATGCTTATCTCGATGGATGTGCTTGGACAGCAGGCCGGTTTGAGAATGGATGGTGACGCACCGTTCGTTACGGATGAGGGCAATCACATCCTTGATCTGCATCTCAAGCGCATTGGAAAACCTCGCGATTTGGCGTTGGTTTTGAACCAAGTTCCGGGCGTCGTTGAGAATGGTCTGTTTATTGATATATGTGACAAAGTTGTGATCGGCTTTGGGGATGGAAAGGTCGAGGTGCGCGACATACATGAGGGTGCATCCAGCGAAGATCAGATTCAGTTTTTGGAAACTGATAATCTGTTTCGCGATCTCGACGACGAATAGGAAAACGAATGGCCTTTGACTACGATCTTTTTGTTATAGGTGGCGGTTCTGGCGGTGTACGCGCTGCCCGTGTTGCCTCTGCTGACGGTGTCCGCGTGGCCTTGGCCGAAGAAGACCGTTACGGCGGCACCTGCGTGATCCGTGGTTGTGTGCCTAAAAAACTGATGGTTTTTGCGTCTGAATTTTCCTCGGCGTTTCAGGATGCCAAATCCTATGGTTGGGATATCAAGGACGCGAAATTTGACTGGGTCGTTTTTCGCGATGAAATGAACGCAGAATTGGACCGGCTTGAAGGAATTTATCGCAAGCTTTTGGCGAATTCAGGCGTTGAGACATTTGATCTGCGCGCCAAGCTAATAGATGCCAACACTGTTGAGTTGTCCGATGGAACGCGAAAATCGGCCAAGACGATATTGGTGGCCACAGGCGGGCGACCCGTTAAGCCAGAAATTTCTGGCGCCGAGTTGGGGATTACCTCAAACGACGTTTTTCATCTCGAATCTTTGCCGAAATCCATACTGATTATCGGTGGCGGCTACATCGCATGTGAATTCTCCGGCATCATGAATGGGCTGGGCGTTAAGACGACGCAGTACTATCGGGGTGCACAAATTCTCCGCGGATTTGACGATGAGGCCCGTGGGCTTGTCGCTGAAGAAATGAAGCAGCACGGCGTTGAACTGCATACCGGAACCAACATCATGGAGCTTAAACAGGTCGATGACGGTATCTGGGTAAAGGCCACCAATGGTGACGAGCAGGTATTTGACCAAGTTATGTTCGCAACTGGCCGTGCGCCCAATTCTGACGGTTTGGGGCTTGAAGACCTTGGCATTGAGCTTGGACGCAATGGGCAAATTCTTGTTGATCAGTATTCCAAGACGGCTTTGGATTCGGTCTATGCGATCGGTGACGTCACTGATCGTGTGAACTTAACGCCAGTTGCCATCCGTGAAGGCATGGCTTTTGTAGAAACAGTGTTTCGCGACAACCCAACTGCGCCAGATCATGAACTGATCCCAACGGCGATATTCACTCAGCCTGAAATGGGGACAGTCGGTCTGTCAGAAGAAGATGCAGCCGAGCAGGAACCGATCGAAGTTTACTGCACAAGCTTCAAACCAATGAAGCAATCCTTTGCAGGACGAAGCGATCGCGTGTTGATGAAATTGATCGTTAGCCAGGCATCTCGCAAGGTTTTGGGTTGCCATATCGTCGCTGAAGGCGCTGGTGAAATGATCCAAATGGTCGGAATCGCCGTAAAAATGGGTGCAACCAAAGAAGATTTCGATCGGACGGTTGCAGTTCACCCGACGATGGCGGAAGAATTGGTCACAATGAAAACACCTGTCAGGACAGCTTGAATTTCTGTAAATCCTGCACAGTTAATGAATGACGTTTAAACAACGTATTAAAAAGGGAAGTCTTGATGGCTGGAAATAACGGCGGCCCATGGGGTGGCGGTGGAGACAGCGGGGGCGACGGCGGTAACCGGAATAACGGTGGCGGCGGACGCAAACCCGGCGGGGAACAACAGATCCCTGAAATCGAAGAGTTGGTCAAAAAGGGCCAAGAGCAATTGCGCGTTCTGATGGGCGGCCGCGGTGGAAAATCCGGTGGCGGCTCAGGCGGTTCCGGGGGCTCTGGTGGACCTGGTTTGACAAAAGGGACCATAGGACTTGGCGCTGTTGTCGCCGTCGGACTTTGGGGGCTGGCAAGCTTTTACACCGTGAAGCCTGAAGAACAGTCCGTCGAATTGTTACTTGGCAGCTATTACAGCACCGGAAATCCGGGTCTGAACTTTGCACCTTGGCCGCTTGTTTCGGCTGAAGTTGTAAACGTGACTTCTGAGCGAACAGAAGACATCGGCGTTAGCCGTTCTGGATCGGGCGGAAATGGCCTGATGCTGACCACAGATGCGAATATCGTGGATATTGATTTCCAAGTTGTTTGGAACATCAACGATCCAGCGCGTTTGCTGTTCAACATCGCGGAACCTCGTGAAACAGTTCAGGCTGTTTCAGAATCCGTTATGCGTGAAATTATCGCGGCCTCGACGCTCGCACCGATCCTAAACAGGGATCGTGGAGCGATCGCGGATGCAGCCAGAGAAAACATCCAAGCAACACTGGACGAGTATAACTCGGGCATTAACATTGTTCGTGTGAACCTCGATAAAGCTGACCCGCCACGCGAAGTTATCGACGCTTTCCGTGACGTTCAGGCAGCTGAACAGGAACGTGATCGATTGGAACGACAGGCTGACGCTTACGCAAACCGCGTTCTAGCTGAAGCACGTGGTGCGGCAGCGCAGATCCTAGAAGAAGCCGAAGGTTATCGGGCACAAACTGTCAACGAAGCCTTTGGTGAAGCCAGCCGCTTTACGTCAGTATTGGCCGAGTATGAAAAAGCTCCGGAAGTGACACGTAAACGTCTTTACATTGAAACGATGGAACTCGTTTTGGGTGATGTTGACAAAATGATCCTTGATGGATCAATCGCAGGCGAGGGCGGATCAGTTGTTCCGTATCTTCCGCTCAATGAGCTCAACAAGCGTGGGGGGAATTAATCATGCGTAAATCAGCATTTGTAATACCCGCAATTGTGATCGTTATTATTGGCGTTTTGTCGTCAATGTTTGTCGTGGACGAACGTGAAAAGGCTTTGGTGCTTCAATTTGGTCAAATTAAAGCGATCAAAGAAAACCCAGGGTTAGCGTTCAAAATCCCGCTTATCCAAGAAGTGGTCAAATATGACGACCGTATCCTGTCTTTGGATACTGACGTTATCGAGGTCACACCTTCGGATGATCGACGTCTTGTCGTTGACGCGTTCGCGCGTTACCGCATTGCTGACGTTCAGAAGTTCCGCGAAGCTGTTGGTGTTGGGGGAACACGTCTTGCAGAAGATCGTCTTTCGTCAATCCTCAACGCGCAAATCCGAGAAGTTCTTGGTGCCGATCAGGTGACCTCGGACCGTATCCTTTCGACTGACCGTGGTGAGTTGATGGTGCGTATCCGCGATCAAGCCCGTGAAGAGGCCCTTGGTCTTGGTATTGAAGTGGTCGACGTGCGTTTGAAGCAAACAAACCTACCGTCGCAAAACCTTGAAGCGACCTTTGCACGTATGCGCGCAGAACGTGAACGGGAAGCCGCTGACGAGATTGCTCGTGGTAACGAAGCGGCGCAACGTGTTCGCGCGCTTGCAGATCGTACCGTGGTTGAGACGCTTTCGATTTCCGAAAAAGAATCTCAGATCACACGCGGTGAAGCAGACGCAGAACGTAACGCGATTTTTGCCGAAGCCTTTGGTGCAGACCCAGAGTTCTTCGCTTTCTACCGTTCGCTTCAAGCTTACGAAAACGCGCTCAAAGGTAGCAATTCGACGATGGTTATGACGCCAGACAGCGAATTCTTTACCTACCTCAAGTCGGAAACTGCTCAGTAATGCTGGCAACAGCGTTCCTAGCATTGGGACTTGTATTGATCGTCGAGGGGCTGGCCTATGCGCTGGCCCCTTCGCTTATTGAACGCATGCTTCAATCCTTGGCTGAAACACCCGAACAAGCCCGCCGGATAATGGGGGCTCTAAGCATCGTGATTGGATTAATCTTGGTGTGGATTGCCCACGGATTTGGCTTAACCATCCAAATGTGATCGCAAGTGTTCACAAGCCTTTGAAAAACACCGTGAGAATGTCAGATCACTGTGGTTTTTGGACGCTAAGTCACTAAGTTTCTAGCATCACCAACGATACCGATCAGGAGTGAACAGGTAATGCAGGCATTCGCCACAACCAAAACAAAGACGTCAAAAAACTATAAAACTTGGCTATGGTCAGGTCTTATGATGGGCACGATAATAGTCGCCCAATCTATCGCAAGTGCAGCCAAGGCAGCGCCCGAATCGTTTGCTGATCTTGTCGAAGAGGTCAGCCCCGCGGTCGTAAACATCACGACGATGACAATGATAGAAGTTGGCGAAGTGGGCAATGGTCCGCTCGTGCCAGAAGGTTCACCCTTCGAAGACTTTTTCCGTGAATTTGAAGACCGAAACCCTGGCAATGAAGGTCGTTCGCGACGTTCAACCGCATTAGGTTCAGGTTTCGTGATTTCAGTGGACGGCTACGTCGTGACCAATAATCACGTCATTGAAGACGCCGACGAGATCATGATTGAGTTCTTTTCAGGCGAAGAATTGCCAGCAACCTTAATCGGGCGCGACCCCAAAACGGACATTGCAGTTCTGAAAGTCGATGCCGATGACGAGCTGTTCTTTGTGGAATTTGGCGACAGCGATGTCGCGCGGGTCGGTGACTGGGTTATGGCCATGGGCAACCCGCTGGGACAGGGCTTCTCGGTCAGTGCTGGAATTATTTCAGCACGTAATCGTTCTTTGTCAGGCACCTACGACGATTTCATCCAAACTGACGCCGCGATCAATCGGGGCAATTCGGGCGGACCATTGTTCAACATGGATGGCGAAGTCATTGGCGTGAACACGGCGATTCTTTCACCCAATGGAGGATCAATTGGCATTGGGTTCTCAATGGCGTCCAAGGTCGTTTCAGGTGTCGTCGATCAACTTGAAGAATTTGGTGAAACCCGTCGCGGTTGGCTGGGCGTGCGCATTCAGGATGTCTCGTCCGATATGGCCGAGGCCTTAGGGCTGGACGCAACGAATGGCGCAATGGTGACAGATGTGCCTGATGGTCCTGCTGCCGATGCCGGTATCGCGTCTGGGGACATTATCGTTAGCTTCGATGGTTCAACCGTCGAAGATGTACGTGATCTGGTCAATCAAGTTGGCGCTGCAGACGTAGGCGCAATCGTCGAGGTTGATGTGATCCGCGATGGCGAATTGGTCACGATAGATGTCACGCTTGGACGCCGAGAATTGGCAGAAAACACTACTGAGACCGAAGAACCTGAAGTGAACGACGAACCGCAAAGCGCAGAAATCCTTGGCATCACGCTGTTTGAGATCACCGACACCCTGATCGAAGAAACTGGCATTCCGGAAGGGACGCGTGGGCTTTTCGTTGCGGGTGTCGATGAAACTTCGGAAGCATTCGAGAAAGGCCTACGTGCAGGTGCGATCATCGAAAAGGCCGGTCGGCTTTCTGTGAACACTTTGTCTGAGCTGCAAAAACAGGTAGATGCAACGATTGATACTGGCCGCACCTCTGTGTTGCTGCTTGTTCGTTCCAACGGCAATCCAAGATTTTTGGCGCTTTCTGTCGGCGAATAGTCAGCACTAATTCTAAATCAATCAAAAGGGGCGTCCAATCAGATGCCCCTTTTCACGTTCAATGCATACGGCTTATTCAATAGGGATTATAATCAACCCAAGATGCCGGGCGCCGAGTATGGACAATACCTGACTGTCAATGCCCAGCGGTACCTGCATCAGGCGAATAGATTTGGCGGTTCGCGTATCAAGTCGGCCATTGATTGGTCCTGCGTAATAGCCTCGGGCTGACAGTCCACGCTGGACGCTTGCTATGAATTCACTGGTCATGACGTTCTGGCAAGGGATTTGGAACCATACCTCTTGGTGTTCTTCGACGATGGATTGCGAGGTTTCGGTTTGGTAGATCGTCTCACCATCCTGCCCAGAAATCACGGATTGCGTGGTTGAGGTCTGAATGACGGCAGGTTTGATTTGTTTGGCCCAACACGTTCCAGCCTCGGCCCCGTCAGGCCTCTCTTGCGTCTGTGAAACGCCATTGCTTAACGTACACCCCACAAGGGCGATTGCTGCGATTGCCAATAATGCCGTGCTTCGGATCATACTTTCCAACTCGATAACTCGGCTGAACATTAGCAAAACAAGCGTTCCGGAAAAGGATTAATCGTTTGCAGGCTCAAGAAGCGTGTCGAGCATGGCAGAAATGTCCTCGACCTGTTCGGCAATAACATGTGTAACGCCGTCCGCCCTCTGCACCCGCCCCGTTATACGAAGCATCCGCCCCGAAATAACGGCCCGCCGAAATGCCTCGTAGATTTTCTTCCACACTACAATGTTGATCACGCCGGTTTCATCTTCCAGCGTCAAAAAGATCACCCCCTTGGTGGTTCCCGGCCTTTGTCGAAGAATCACCAAGCCCGCCACAGCCACGCGCGCGCCCTCGGGCGGTATATGAATTTGGGCTGCAACCAAACATGAGGGCGGTTTGGGCCAGAGGTAAGGTGAATGAGTCATGAGAACGAATATAGAACATTCAAATTTTGTCGCAATCCTTTCCGTCATGAGTCGTAAATGCGTATGGAAGCCCCCATTTGCTTTCGTTACAGAGGGTTGAAATTCAAGGAGACACCGCGAAATGGCGAAAATCACCTATATCGAGCACAACGGCACGCAGCACGAAGTTGAGGTCGCCAATGGGCTGACCGTCATGGAAGGCGCACGTGACAACAACATCCCCGGCATCGAAGCCGATTGCGGTGGTGCATGCGCATGCTCGACCTGCCACGTCTATGTCGACGCGGCTTGGGTTGAGAAAATTCCAGCCAAAGACGACATGGAAGAAGACATGCTCGATTTCGCGTATGAGCCGGATACAACGCGCTCACGCTTGACGTGCCAAATCCGCGTCACCGACGATTTGGATGGCCTAGTTGTTCAGATGCCTGAAAAGCAAATCTAATGCATAGTGCAGGGCGCTTTTTAACTATGCGCCTTGCTCTGCTGTTAGCCTGTGTCTTGGCAGTGCCTGTGTCCGCTGTCGCGGGGCAAGCTGCAACCATAACGTCTGCCACGTACGGCCAGCCGACAACGCGCTATCAACACGGCGTGCTAGGAGACACAATTGAATACGGCGCGCTTGAGCTTCGCCTGTCTGATGGCAGTGCTAGAACCCTCACCTTGCCAAAAAGCCGCGTGTTCGAAGATCTTGCGCCACGGTTAGTAGATGTCGATCTCGATGGTGATCCTGAGATCATTGCCGTTGAAAGCAGTCTGACATTGGGTGCGCGTCTGTCGATCTATGATGAGAACGGATTGCTCACGGCAACGCCCTACATTGGCCGCTCACATCGATGGCTTGCCCCAATTGGGGCTGCTGATCTTGATGGCGATGGTCACATTGAAATTGCCTATATCGACCGCCCCCATCTCGCCAAAACACTAAGAATATGGCGTTACAAATCAGGGCAGCTGATCAATATTGCCAATCAGTCAGGCTATACCAATCACCGCATTGGCTGGGACTTTATCCTCGGTGGCATACGAGAGTGCGCAAACGATCTAGAAATCATCACCGCCTCAGGTAACTGGAGCCAAATCATGGCGACAAAACTATCTGCTGATGGGCAACTAATTTCTTCAGAAATTGGATCTTATGACAGACCAGAAGATCTCACCTCTGCTCTAACCTGCCCCTAAACTTTATCTTGCCTTAAATACCTCGGGGAGCGCGAGGGGTGGAACCCCTCGTTTCAGTCGGATTGCATGGCAATTCGAACTAAGATTAAAGCGCCCGCCATCCGATATCGCGACGACAAAATCCTTCGGGCCAATCTATACCATCAACCATGGCATAGGCCCGATCACGTGCCTCCTGCAATGTTTCGCCGCGTGCAGTCACATTAAGAACCCGACCGCCGGATGCAACAATTTGGCCGTCCCGTTGTGTGGTTCCAGCATGAAACACCATGTTTGAGCTGTCTTCTGGCAACCCGCTCAGACCTTTGATCGCTGAACCTTTCTCGAAGGCTCCCGGATAACCTTGCGCTGCCATGACCACAGTCACCGCGTGATCCGTGGCCCAGTTCGCTTTCGTGTCGTTAAGACGGCCTTCGGCGGCGGCCTGAAGCATGTCCAAAACCTGCCCACCTAGCCGCATCATCAAAACCTGACACTCAGGATCTCCAAAGCGGACGTTGTATTCTACCAATCGCGCCTTGCCGTCCTTGATCATCAATCCCGCATAGAGAACCCCTTGATAGGGCATCCCGCGTTTCGCCATTTCTTGGACCGTCGGCATGATGATCTGTTCAAGAACGTCAGATTGAATTTGATCAGTCAAAACCGGTGCGGGCGAATAAGCGCCCATTCCGCCGGTGTTTAGACCAGTGTCACCTTCGCCAACGCGTTTATGATCTTGCGCCGTGCCCATCGGTAAAATGTTTTCGCCGTCAACCAGAATGAAAAACGAAGCTTCTTCACCATCCATAAATTCTTCGATGACAACTTCAGCACCTGCGCCACCAAACGTTCCGCCGAACATGTCGTCTATGGCTTCAAGCGCTGTTTCTTCGTCCATCGCAACGATCACGCCCTTACCGGCCGCAAGGCCATCCGCTTTCACCACAATAGGCGCGCCTTGCTCCTTTACGTATGCTTTGGCTGCGTCCGCATCCGTGAAATGACCGTATCCAGCTGTCGGTGCATTTGCCGCAACACAAATTTCTTTGGTGAACCGTTTTGAAGCCTCAAGCTGGGCGGCGGCCTTTGATGGACCAAAAACCAAAACGCCAGCATCCCGCAGCCTGTCAGCGACGCCAGCTGCCAGAGGGGCCTCTGGTCCGATTATCACGAAGTCGATTGTGTTTTCTTCGACGAAATTAGTAACAGCCGCACCGTCCTCAACGTCAAACGACGCGCATTCCGCGATCGCCGAAATTCCAGCATTTCCGGGGGCCACAATCAACCTGTCGCATTTGGGGTTCTGCATGACGGCCCATGCCAATGCATGTTCGCGGCCACCACCGCCGAGGATGAGGATGTTCATTCTGGCATTCTCCAGCTTGGAAGTCGTTTACGCGCGTTCTAAGGTGGGCCGAAGCCAGACACAAGGTAGGCATAATGTCCGACTTAATCGACGATCCTCTTGAGGGTGAAAACGCCCCGGAATTTAGTGTTTCCGAACTGTCAGGTGCGATCAAACGCATGATTGAGGGCGAGTTTGCCCATGTCCGTATAAAGGGCGAAGTAGGGCGGGTTTCGCGTCCTCGGTCTGGGCATGTTTATTTGGACCTCAAAGACGATCGCGCTGTGATCAACGGAATCATTTGGAAAGGTGTGGCTTCGCGCCTAGCAACTCAGCCCGAAGAAGGGCTTGAGGTCGTGGCGACAGGACGCCTGACAACCTTCCCCGGCCAATCCAAGTACCAGATTGTTATTGAGGACATCAAACCCGCCGGCATGGGTGCATTGATGGCGATGCTTGAAAAGCGCAAAGCTGCGCTTCAGGCTGAAGGCTTGTTTGGCACTGACCGCAAACGGCCCATTCCGTACCTGCCCGAAGTTATCGGGGTTGTGACATCTCCGTCCGGCGCGGTTATTCGCGATATTTTGCACCGACTACGTGACAGGTTCCCGCGTAAGGTTTTGATTTGGCCTGTTGCCGTACAAGGTGACAAGTGCGCCCCTGAGGTTGCTGCTGCAATTCGTGGATTCAACGCAATGACACCTGGCGGGGCTTTGCCTCGGCCCGATCTTTTGATCGTAGCGCGTGGGGGCGGTTCGCTAGAAGACCTTTGGGGATTTAACGAAGAAGTTGTTGCACGAGCGGCAGCTGAAAGCGCGATTCCGTTGATTTCAGCGGTTGGGCATGAGACCGACACAACTCTGATTGATTTCGTTTCAGATCAACGCGCACCAACCCCTACAGCCGCCGCCGAAATCGCCGTACCTGTTCGTTTAGAGCTTCTTGCGTGGCTTGATCAGCAAGACGCTCGACTAACACAGGCCCTTACATCCGGTGTGACGCGACGCGGCGAACGTCTTCGCGACCTATCGCGTGCATTGCCCCGTGCTGAAACCCTTACGCAATCGCATCGTCAACAAATCGATCACTTGGACGAACGTTTGCCCAATGCGTTGAAGGCTGGTCTGCAAACCCGCCAAATTTATCTTAGCCGCCACGCTGGCAGGTTGCATATTGGGGCCATTCGGCAACGTTTGACGGCGGAGCATCGCAGCCTTTCCGCGCTCTCTGAACGTATCAAACCTGCCTATACACGGCGGTTGGGGCAGCTAAGTGATCGTCTTACGGCCTTGGATCGGCAACGTCAGGCGATGGGATATGTTGAAACCTTGAAGCGTGGCTACGCGGTTGTGCACGGCGCAGATGGTCTTGTTACAAACAAAGCCGCCGCGGAGGCCGCCGGATCGCTAGAGATTGAGTTCCATGACGGCAAAGTCAAAACTGGCGCACAAGGCAAAAAAAGGGCGTCTGGCAAAGGGAAACCACCAGAGCAGGGCAACCTTTTCTAACGCCCCCTTTCAAATGGTCAAAAACGGCATTAGGTGAAACTGAATCCACACGAGGCAACTAGGCGGCAGCATGGCGTTCTTTTCCAAACTCAAAGACAAACTTTTCAAATCTTCATCCAAATTGGATCAGGGGCTTGATGCAATTGTCGAAGATGGTGGCGAAGTCGAAGAAACTGACGTTTCTGCGCCCGAGGTTGATCCTAAAGAAACGACTCCAGAAACTATTGCTTCTGAGCCTTCGGTTGAAGACGTCTCTCCAGAGCCAGAGCCAGAGCCAGAGCCAGAGCCAGAGCCAGAGCCAGAGCCAGAGCCAGAGCCAGAGCCAGAGCCAGAGCCAGAGCCAGAGGCCGTTGTTGCCTCAACTCCTATAGCGCCGAAAGAAACAAAGCCCAGCGGTGGTTTGTTGGGGCGTTTGTTGGGCCGCAATACAAAATCGGGCGAAGTGCGTCGTGAACTTGACGACTACATGCTTGAGCAATTGGAAGAGTTGCTTATCGCGTCGGACATGGGTGTCGACACCTCTTTGCGGATCACAGCCAATATCGCCGAGGGCCGCATGGGTCGTCGTCTCTCAACCCGTGAGATTAAGGAAATTCTGGCCGCTGAAATTACTCGTGTGATGGAACCCGTCGCAAAGCCTTTACCGCTTTACTCCAAAAAGCCTCAGGTCGTGCTGGTTGTTGGGGTCAATGGCTCGGGTAAAACGACTACGATTGGCAAGCTTGCGAGTCAGTTTAAATCTGCGGGAAAGAATGTTGTGATCGCCGCTGGTGACACTTTCCGTGCTGCGGCTGTTGAGCAACTTCAAGTTTGGGGAGACCGCGCAGGAGTTCCTGTTTTGACGGCTCCGCAGGGATCGGATCCGGCAAGTTTGGCGTATGATGCTATGACAAAGGCCGAAGCAGACGGTGCGGATCTTTTGATGATTGATACCGCTGGTCGTCTACAAAATCGCGCTGACCTTATGGAAGAGCTTTCGAAAATCGTGCGTGTCATTCGCAAAAAGGATGAGACTGCGCCACACAACACGCTTTTGGTTCTCGACGCGACGACAGGGCAAAATGCTCTAAACCAAGTGGAAACGTTCCAAAAACTGGCGGATGTTAGCGGTTTGGTAATGACCAAGCTGGACGGAACTGCAAAAGGCGGCGTGTTGGTTGCGCTTGCTGACAAGTTTGGATTGCCGATCCACGCGATAGGTGTTGGTGAACAAATTGACGACCTAGCACCCTTTGATCCTGAGGAATTCGCTGCTGCTTTGACAGGTTCACAAGCGGAATGACCTGTCGAACCAACGTTGAACTCTCCGTGTGATCAGTGACTGGCTGATATCGCTTGAAGGAACCCAACCAGGTCACCAGGTGGCTTTGTATTTGGCGCTAACGGCCGCAATTCTTCATGCAGTGTTTGGGGCGCTGCAAAAAGGGCGGCACGATCCTTGGCTAAGCCGCGGCGCGATTGATTTTAGCTATGGTCTGATGGCTGCTCCTTTCGCGTTGTTCGTTGTTCCTTGGCCCGAGCCTCATATGTGGATCATATTCCTCGGCGCGTTTGTTATACATGTGGGATACAAAGTGCTGCAGGCCATGGCATATTCCAAGGGTGCCTTTACCGTTGTCTATCCAATTGTGCGCGGAATGGGCCCGCTTTTTACGGTTGCTGGCGCCTACTTGATTTTTGGTGAGACATTCACCCTTTGGCAATGGATGGGCATCGCGACATTGTTGGCGGGTATATTCGGCCTCGCAATCTATAACTTGATCTTCCTAACAACTGAACGCGAAACTCTTGGACTTGCGCTTGCGTTGGCATTCTCAACGGGCTTGTTTGTGGCGCTCTATACGACCTATGACGCCTATGGAATTCGCGCGACTGCGAACCCGTTCACGTTCCTCGCGTGGTTCTTTTTTATAGATGGCTTAGCAATACCACCCTATGCGTTGCGTCGATGGCTGAAGATGACCGATCGCCCCGCAGCCGTCCCTCTTATGATACGAGGGTTCTTCGGCGGTCTAGTGGCATTTGCCAGCTTTGGTTCAATCATGGTTGCAACGCGTCTCGACAAAGTAGGCGAGGCGGCGGTCATGCGCGAAACCTCTACGATATTTGCTGCACTTATCGGCTGGTTGGTGCTGAAAGAAACGGTAGGCCCGCGTAGAATCGCATTGATGGCATTGATCGCGCTGGGGGCTGTGATAGTTGAGGTGGGCGGATAATGAAGGACTTCGAAATGGCTGAAGCAAAAAAGATCAATACTTGGCTTAAACTGGCGCTCGAATTGGGGCCGGTTGTGCTGTTCTTTGTGGCTTATGGTCGCCTTAAGGATCAAACATTTTCGATAGCGGGCACTGAATATGGCGGTTTCATTCTGGTCACCGCGTGCTTTATTCCGTTGCTGTTGTTGTCGACAGGCATCTTATGGAAATTGACCGGTAATTTATCTCGCATGCAGGTCGTTACCGCGGTCCTTGTTATCGTATTCGGCGGTCTTTCTGTTTGGTTTAACGACGAGCGTTTCTTTAAAATGAAACCGACGATCATCTATCTGTTTTTTGGCGGCACTTTGGCAATTGGGCTGCTTCAAGGGCGTAGCTATCTTCAGTACGTGATGGAGGAAGCAATGCCGCTTAAAAGCGAAGGCTGGATGATCCTCACAAAGCGTTTAGCGTTGTTCTTCTTTGTTCTGGCAATCCTAAACGAAGTCGTCTGGCGTGGCTTTAGCACCGATACTTGGGTGACGTTTAAGACCTTTGGTCTGTCTGCCGCCGTGTTCTTGTTTTTCATGACCCAAAGCAAACTGTTCTCGCAATTTGGCGTTGAACAAAAAGAGGATTGATCCGTGATCCAAGCTTCTTTTACCTAGCGTTACTTTGTTGACGTCCATATCTCACGTCAGTATATGACGACCACCGTGGCGATTTGTTTACCGGATTGCGGGCCACGTTAAATATGCCGCTAAAGAGGTCAGACGAGGGACCCCCTTTCGCTTGGCCGAAACGGGGTTTTTTTATTGGCCAAATGGCCGGAGGCTAAGATGAGTAAAGATTGGAACAAGCGCACGAAGTTGGTGCATGGCGGGACAAGACGCAGTCAGTATAACGAGGTCAGCGAAGCGATCTTTCTGACGCAAGGTTTTGTCTACGACACGGCGCAGGACGCCGAAGCACGCTTTTTGAACGCCGGACCGGACGAGTTCATTTATGCACGTTACGGCAACCCAACCGTCGCCATGTTTGAAGAGCGCATCGCGATGCTCGAAGGCGCCGAAGATGCATTCGCAACTGCCTCTGGGATGGCTGCTGTAAACGGCGCGCTTATGTCTTTGTTAAAGGCTGGTGACCATGTTGTCGCCGCTCGGGCTTTGTTCGGTTCCTGCCTTTATATCCTTGAAGATATACTGCGTCGCTATGGTGTCGAAGTGACCTTAGTTGATGGCACCAATCTAGGTGAGTGGGAAAGCGCTCTGCGCCAAGACACAAAGGCGGTTTTCTTTGAAAGCATGTCTAACCCCACATTAGAAGTTATTGATATTGCTGGCGTTTGCACACTTGCGCATGCAGTCGGTGCGACGGTCGTTGTCGATAACGTTTTCACCACACCCGTATATTCGCGTGCAATCGAATTGGGTGCCGATGTCGTTGTATATTCGGCAACAAAACACATCGACGGTCAGGGCCGGGCACTTGGCGGCGTGGTTCTTGGGACGCAAGAGTTTATCCGCAAAACGCTTGAACCTTTCATGAAGCACACCGGTGGATCCATGAGCCCATTTACGGCTTGGATTATGCTCAAAGGTCTCGAAACCATTGACCTTCGCGTTCGTGCGCAAGCCGCCAGCGCAACTGCTGTTGCAAAAGCACTGGTCGGGCATGATGCGCTTGCGAAAGTCATTTATCCAGGCTTGGAAGATCATGCGCAGTATGACCTTGTTCAGACCCAAATGGGCGCCGGAGGCACTGTTCTGTCGGTCGATTTGAAGGGCGGTCAAGAAGCGGCTTTCGACTTCCTAAACAAGCTTGAGATTTGTGTTATCTCTAACAACTTGGGCGACGCGAAATCGATTGCCACCCACCCAGCAACGACGACACATCAACGCTTACCTGATGAGCAAAAAGTAGAACTTGGTATAACACCTGGGTTGGTCAGAATTAGCATCGGGATCGAAGATACAGATGATCTGATCGCGGATTTCGTCAACGCCCTTGGTTAGACACGCATTAAGTTGGAATTTGGCGGCTTTTCACATATAAAGGCCGTTCTTGGTATATGCTTGGCCCAAAATTCAGTGAATGGGTTTAGGGCGGGCCAATTATGGCCAAGTTGGATTGAACCAAATTCGAAGGGTGACGGATATGAATATCCACACACCAAAGCTGGACGTATTGCCTGAGCTTGAGGATGCTGAAAAAGCTCTCGCGACGCTAAAAGCGTGGGCAAAAACTGCGACCCCAACTGAAATTGCGTCTCTCGATCCGGCCATTGCGCGGTTGTTGCCCGGTCAAGAAGTATCAAATTACCCTGATTTGTCGCGTACCTACGACAGCGATTTTGTTGTTGATCCTGAGTATCAGCGCACATTGCCAGATTTGCAGAACGGTCCGGCCTCGTTGATTAGGGGATCAAAGCAGCAAATTCAGCACGTTGGTATTTCCAACTTTCGTTTGCCGATCCGGTTTCACACCCGTGAGAGCGGTGATCTGACGCTTGAAACCAGCGTGACTGGAACGGTCAGCCTTGAGGCTGAGAAGAAGGGCATCAACATGTCGCGCATCATGCGCAGCTTTTATGCCCATTCCGAAAAAACATTCAGCTTTGATGTCGTTTCATCGGCTTTGGATTCCTACAAAGATGATCTCGAAAGCTTTGATGCGCGTATCCAAATGCGGTTTTCATACCCTATGAAAGTTGAATCGCTTCGGTCAGGGCTTAGCGGATACCAGTATTACGACATAGCACTTGAGCTGATTGAGCACGCAGGCGTTCGTCGTAAAATCATGCACTTAGACTATGTTTATTCATCAACTTGCCCTTGTTCGCTTGAGCTGTCAGAGCATGCGCGCCAGTTCCGTGGCCAATTGGCTACGCCGCATTCTCAGCGTTCGGTAGCGCGTCTTTCTGCTTTGTTGATCCCAGGTGAGCGGCTTTGGTTTGAAGACATGATCGACATGTGCAGAACGGCCGTGCCGAGCGAAACACAAGTCATGGTGAAACGCGAAGACGAGCAGGCATTTGCAGAATTGAATGCAGCAAATCCGATCTTCGTTGAAGACGCAGCACGCTTGTTTTGTGAGCAAATGAAGGCAGATAACCGCGTCGGCGATTTCCGCGTTGTCGCTAGCCATCAAGAGAGCTTGCACAGCCATGACGCAGTCTCAATCTTGACCGAGGGGCCAACATTTGCGGTCGATAGTCTCGATCCGAAATTATTTTCGACGCTGTTTCACGTCGGCTAATCCTTGACAGCGATGGAGGCAGGGGCCAACCCTGCCGCGAATGATGGACTTCAGACCAGTAGGATATGTTATCGGACTGCTTGTAGCGTCGCTTGGCGCTACAATGCTAATCCCTTTTGCCATCGACCTTTATGACGGTCAGGGGCATTGGCGCGCGTTTTTGCAGTCGAGCATTATAACGATGCTCTCAGGCGGATTGATCGCTTTGGCCAGTTCCAACGGTGTGAAGCAAGGGCTGACGATCCAGCAAACGTTCTTGCTAACGACAGGTGTTTGGCTGGCGTTACCCGTATTTGGTGCTTTGCCGTTTATTTTTGGTGCCACAGGAAGCACGTTTACCAATGCGTTCTTTGAAGCCATGTCTGGCTTGACCACAACAGGCTCAACCGTCCTTAGCGGGCTTGAGGAACAGCCAAGGGGCCTTTTGATTTGGAGAGCCCTGCTTCAATGGCTTGGTGGGATCGGTATCATTGTTGTGGCCATGGTGTTTTTGCCTGAACTTCGGGTCGGCGGTATGCAGATCTTCCGCTCGGAAGGCTTTGATACCATGGGTAAAATCCTGCCACGCGCAACAGAGATTTCCAGCCGAATATCTGTGATTTACTTTGCGTTAACCGGTCTTTGTGCAGTTGGTTATCTGATTGCTGGGATGAATGGGTTTGACGCGATTTCTCATGCTATGACCACTATCGCGACGGGTGGTTTTGCAAATTACGATGCATCTATTGGTGCGTTTGGGCCGGCAGTGGAATACGTGGCGGTCGTGTTTATGCTTTTGGCGGCCCTTCCTTTTGTACGCTTTGTTCAACTGCTAACGGGTGACGCAAAGCCTTTGCTGTATGACAGTCAAATACGGGCGTTTTTTCTAACGGTGATCGTTTTGATTACATTAATCGCTTTGTGGAGATGGTCCCAGTCGAACACAATTGAGGAACCTTTCCGCAAAGTGTTGTTCAATGTGGTCTCGATTTTGACGGGAACGGGATATGCAAGCGCGGACTACATGGGCTGGGGATCGTTCCCGATTACTTTGTTCTTTTTCATTGGGTTAATCGGTGGTTGCGCTGGATCAACCGCATGTTCGATCAAGATTTTCCGCTACCAATTGCTGTTTGCGTCGATTGCCGCGCAAATCAAGCGCATTCACTCGCCTCATGGAATTTTCACGCCACGCTACAATGGGCGATCAGTCGGAGACGACGTGCTTGGTTCTGTGATGTCTTTTTTTGCGTATTTTATAGTGACACTGGGTTTGTTGGCCGTAGCCCTTAGCTTGACCGGTTTGGACTTTGTAACGTCAATGTCCGGCGCGGCCGCAGCACTCGCGAACATCGGACCAGGTCTGGGCGACATTATCGGGCCGGCTGGAAACTACGCAGAAATAAATACCGTGGCCAAGTGGATACTTATTGCTGGCATGTTGATCGGACGTTTGGAAATCCTCGCGGTGTTCGTGATTTTCACTGCGAAGTTCTGGCGTACCTGATCTTTATTCCCAACAGCTAATCCACACGGTCATATCGGCGGCCATACGCTCAATTTCAACGGCGCTTTTGGTGTCCAAAGCAACGTTGAATTTAAAGTCCACTCCCGTTTCGGTCAGAAAGTTCGATAGGGTCGCGTTGTCGGTCATGAAACTCACTCCGCTAGGAAGCTGCCTGTCACCACTTTGATTTGCAGCATTCAAGATGCCTACAATCTCTCCGTTGCTTCCCAAGACGGGCCCTCCGGCGTCAGAAACGAATGGTGACAACTCTAGCCGATCGACATGTTCTTCACCTTGCAAGCCAGTTGTTGCTGCGATTGAACCATGCGTCAAAGAGGGCGCGCTTAGGGTGCCGCCGAACGAATAACCGGACGCTGAAACACGTGTGTTCAAACGATTTGGGGCAGCGCGTACAGTGCCAAATCCTATGGGTTGAACGCCGGTTTTCGGCGCCAGCAATGAGAGACCCAGCTCAGGCGCAAATCTGATCAACTCAAAATCGGTATCATCAAATGCAGCGATGCGTTCGCAGCTCTCGGTAATCTCACTTGTTGTAATTACCATTCCGACATCATTGATGAATGCGCCACTTACGACTGAGGTCGCCTTGCGCAGATCCAGCCCCCCAAGCATTGCTTGGCCGGGTTCAATGTCGGTGCCCTGTCCACGTGGCAGAACACCAGGCTGGCGTTCAAAACTACGCTGCATTCTGTCGATAAGTTTTTGGGCTTGGTCAGCGCGATCGGCGGGCCAGACCAGCGTGAAACCTTTGATCTCACCGCCACTAAGATACGCTTCTGTGTGCGAGATTATTTTGTCATTCGCACCCGTTAGCACAAAATTGTTCCGGTTCTTTTTACGCCGACCTTCCAAAGGTACGATTGAGAGCGTCTGCATCACGTCATATAGCGCATAAAGTGACGTCCGATCACCTGGCTGGCTAATCAGATGAACACCTGCTTCACTGCCGTCTGACGCGATGAAATGTGCAAAAGGTGCTGTATATCCATCAAAACTGACCGCATTCGTTGGCATCTCAATCGCGATTCCCGCAGCGCGATCTTCTACCAGCTGCATTCCTAGGCCATCTAGAGCGGCATAATAATTGTTCAAAAGCTCTGCCCGCTGCGCAGTCGTCAAAATGCCGGTGTCCTCGAAATGGTTGGCGTCTTGCCACCGGCTCATTGAAGCGCGTGTGCCCCGACCATAAAGACCGTCGATATCTCCAGTGTAAAAGCCCGCGTCTTTCAGCGCGGATTGAAGCAGTTTCTTGTCGTCTTTGCTTAGCAACCGCTCGCTTGCGCGGGCTTGGGAATTTGTTTCATCGGCTTGTCTCAGAATAGGTTTTCCGTTTTCGTCAACCGACAACAGAGTATCGGGCTTGGTCTCCTTCGGACGATCTTCGCCGTTTTCAACCGTGGCATCCTCGTTCGGTGGGTAGAACTGTTGCCCAAATTGCGTTGCCGGTGAAATGAAGCTGTCCGGTGGGATCAAACCCGTTTGGCTGAATTGGGTCAGAAGATATTTGCTCTCTAACTCAGAGAATGGTCCGACGACGACGCCAAATTCACCATTTGGCAACTTGAAACCTGCGATAGCTGGCAGGAACGTCTTATATGCTAAGATGCGCCCAAGAGCTTCTTCTTCGGTGTCGAGTGTTTCTACTTGTATCCACATGCTTTTGACAGATTGTGCATTCACCGGCGCAATACTTATGAAAATCAGTATCGTCGCGGCAATAACGTTTCGAAGCATGTGAATTCCTACCCAATTGGCCAATTGTTAATGCGCCTATGAAAAACACCTTGTCGATAAGGTCAAGTTTCCGCTTACCTGCAATTGACCCTTGTTGCAGCGTTGCATAGGAAGACCACGCATTCATACCGAAGGGCAGGCACATGTCGCAAGCAGCGTCTAAACCGCGTAGTTTTCAGGAAATCATCCTTAGGCTTCAGAATTACTGGGCCGAAAAAGGCTGTGCGATCCTTCAACCCTATGACATGGAAGTTGGCGCAGGGACGTTTCACCCTGCAACAACGCTACGCTCGCTCGGCTCAAAAAATTGGGCAGCGGCATATGTTCAGCCTTCACGTCGCCCGACAGATGGTCGCTACGGTGAGAATCCGAACCGGCTGCAGCACTATTATCAGTACCAAGTCTTGATCAAACCCAGCCCGCCCGAATTGCAAGAGCTCTACTTGGGGTCCCTTGCTGCGATCGGCATCGATATGGATCTACACGATATTCGTTTTGTGGAAGACGACTGGGAAAGCCCGACGCTTGGCGCTTGGGGTCTCGGATGGGAAGTCTGGTGTGATGGTATGGAGGTCAGCCAGTTCACCTATTTCCAACAGGTTGGCGGCCACGACTGCCACCCAGTTTCGGGTGAGCTAACCTATGGATTGGAACGCTTGGCGATGTACGTGTTGGGTGTCGATCACGTTATGGACATGCCCTATAACAACCCACAGACCCCGATTGCACTTAGCTACGGTGACGTTTTCCGTCAGACCGAGCAGGAATATTCACGCTGGAACTTTGATGTGGCCAACACGGACGTGTTGCTAAAACAGTTTGAAGAAGCAGAGGCCGAGTGTGGCAAGATACTTTCCCTTGAACATATCGATCCAAAAACTGGCAAGCATATCATCATGGTGCATCCGGCCTATGACCAGTGCATCAAGGCCAGCCACTTGTTTAATCTACTCGACGCACGCGGTGTGATCTCGGTCACAGAACGCCAAGCCTATATCGGCAGAGTGCGTGCATTGGCCAAACAATGTGCCGACGCTTTTGTCATGACCGAAGCTGGCGGAGCCTCGGTCAATGAGGCAACGGCATGACTGGAAAACTAATTGCAGGATTTATCGTCGTGAGTGCCATCGTCGCCGCAGCAGCAATGTACTATTTGCAGGTCTATGCCTTTTATGATGAGGTTAACGCCCCCCAGGATGGCGTCGTGATGACGACATATGGTGGAAGTGAGCAAAAGATTATCACCAAGGATTTCCAAGGGATCGATGCTGATAGTTCTCCGATCCGGTTTCGCGCTTGTTTCAACACGCCCCATAGCCTTGCGATGTTAAGCGAGACGTTCGAAATTTATGACACAGCTGAGCCTTTGACAGCGCCGGGCTGGTTCGATTGCTTTGATGCTAAGGGCATCGCAGATGATCTGAGCTCTGGTCAGGCATTGGCGTTTCTAAGCGTGAAAAACATCTCATTTGGAGTTGACCGTGTCATAGCGGTTGCCAGTGATGGGCGTGCCTATGCATGGAACCAATTAAACAATTGCGGAGAGCAAGCCTATGATGGCTCTGCCGTTGGCGAAGTGTGCCCAACCCGCGAATTAGGAGCCGAGTAAATGCCTGATCTACTGATCGAACTCTTTTCCGAAGAAATTCCAGCGCGCATGCAGGCGAAAGCCGCTGACGATCTGAAAAAGCTAATCACAGATGGTTTGGTCGATGCAGGTCTGACTTACGGTGCAGCTCAGGCTTTCTCGACCCCACGTCGATTGGCGTTGGCCGTTGACGGTTTGACGGCTGAGTCTCCGACTGTACGCGAAGAACGCAAAGGCCCGCGCACCGATGCGCCTGAAAAAGCGATCGAGGGCTTTTTGCGTGGGGCAGGGGTGTCGCGCGACGATCTAGAAGTTCGCGATGACAAAAAGGGCCAAGTCTATTTCGCGAAGATTGAAAAACCAGGCCGTTCTGCCGCTGTCATCGTTGCTGAAACGCTTGAGAAAACGATCCGTAATTTCCCATGGGCAAAATCCATGCGTTGGGGAACCGGCGCCATGCGGTGGGTCCGTCCACTGCATTCTATCGTTTGCATCCTAAGCGACGAAGCTGGCGTTGAAACGGTCCCTGTATCTATCGAAGGCATCCACTCCAGTGACGTCACCAAAGGTCACCGTTTCATGGGCCCAGAGGCATTCCGCGTCGTCGGTTTTGACGATTATGCGACCAAGCTAAAACGCTCAAAGGTGATTTTGAGTGCAGACGAGCGCGCCGAAACCATCTGGCATGACGCGACGAACATGGCTTTTGCCGCCGGCTTGGAAGTTGTCGATGACAAGGGTCTGTTGAAAGAAGTAGCAGGTCTGGTTGAATGGCCGGTCGTGTTGATGGGCAAAATTGATGATGAGTTCCTTGAACTTCCGCCTGAGGTTCTGCAGACGTCTATGAAAGAGCACCAAAAGTTCTTTTCAGTCCGCAATCCAAAAACAAGCCGAATTGAGCGTTTCATAACAGTCGCGAACCGCGAAACTGCGGACAATGGCGCAACCATTCTTGCCGGTAACCAAAAGGTTCTCTCAGCGCGTTTGGCTGACGCTAAATTCTTCTGGGAAAACGATCTACGCATTGCGAACGGCCAGAAGATGCAGCCGTGGCTGGACAGCCTTGCAAACGTGACGTTCCACAACAAACTGGGCAGCCAGCGCGCGCGGATTGCGCGCATCTCGGCGCTATCGCGTAAACTGTCGGTGGTGACCGGTGTTGATGCAGATTTGGCGGCGCAGGCAGCTGATATCGCAAAAGCCGATCTAAGCTCGGAAATGATCTATGAATTTCCTGAGCTTCAAGGACTAATGGGGCGCTACTACGCCGCGGCCGCCGGTTTCCCGTCTGAAGCTGCCGCAGCATGTGAAGAACATTATCAGCCCCTTGGGCCTTCGGACAATGTCCCCGACCAGCCCGTTTCGGCAACTGTCGCTTTGGCGGACAAGCTCGATACGCTAACCGGATTTTGGACCATTGGCGAAAAACCTACCGGATCAAAAGACCCGTTTGCGCTACGACGTGCGGCGCTTGGCGTAATCCGAATAATCTTAGCAAACGATCTGCGGCTAAGCCTTGATCACTTCATCGACAACCAGTTGTTGACCCATGAAATCGCAATTCGCCGTTCGAACGGTGATGCAAAAGACCTCAGTGCGCTTGAAAACACGTTGGACGAGATCGCAGATCACGGTGTGTTTGGCGCTGCCTTCCGCTTGGTGCTAGAAAAGTTTGACGGAAATGACGATGCACCGGATGTATCAGAAGGCTCAGTACTACGCACAGTGGGTGACCAATTGCCGGACGCCTCAACGGATTTGCTCGCATTTTTCCACGACCGCTTGAAAGTATACCTTCGCGATCAAGGTGTTCGTCACGATATAATTGACGCTTGCCTTGCAATGCCTGGATACGACGATTTGGCGTTGCTTGTTCGTCGTGCAACAGCCTTGTCCGAAACTTTGCACACAGATGATGGTGAAAATCTGATCCAAGCGTTCAAACGTGCCAACAACATTTTGACGCAAGCCGAGGAAAAAGACGGCGTCGAGTATTCCTATGGTGCGGATGTAAAATTCGCCGAAAGTGACGAAGAGCGCGCTTTATTTGAAGCGCTTGATACGGCTGAAAAAGCTATAGCCCCAGCAATGGAATCTGAAGATTTCTCAAGCGCAATGGCCAGTATGGCTGCGTTGCGTGCACCTGCGGATGCATTCTTTGAGGCAGTGCAGATTAATTCGGATAACAAAGTTATCCGCCGAAACCGCCTGAACCTGCTTAGCCGAATTCGCCAAATTTGCTTGTCAGTCGCCGATTTGACGAAAATCGAAGGATAAATATCAAACTGATTTCTTGTCATGGTCGTGATTAGCCTTATGCTGCACCCATGACAAAAAATGCCGCATCGCAGAATAGGGGCGAAAGTATCGCCCTTGTGACCCCATCCGCAAATATCGCAACCGCTACTCACGGAGGGCGGGCCAAGTGCTTGCAGCGTTTGGTGCGGCTAGATTTGCCTGTACCAACTACTGTGGCGCTTTCCTTTGACTATGTATCTCTTGTCGCGATGGGTGAACCAATAGAAGTCGAAAGCTTAATCGAACCCTTCGGTGAAGATCCGCTTTTGTGTGTTCGTCCTAGCTCTGAAGATCCGGACTGGGGTGGCCCAGGCGCGATTTTGAATATCGGCATGAACGATGCGACCTACGTGACTTTGTGCGAAAGCATAGGAAAAGAGGCTGCAACGCGTCTCTATCTGAGATTTGTGCAAAGCTATTCGATCCATGTCGCGCGGCTTGATCCTGATATGTTTGACGATATTGCGCCGGACGAAAGTGCGCAGTCTTTGACAGATGCTTTGCGTGCTTATGAGGACGAAACCGACGATAAGTTCCCGCAAAGCGCGGCTCAGCAGTTGCAAGAAGTTTTGCGCTCTATGGCACGCGCATGGAACGGGACGACAGCTCGATTGTTGCGTCAGGCTAAGGGCGCACCTGCGGATGCTGGCTTGGGTCTGGTTGTGCAACGGTTGGCGTTGGGCGTTGGAACCGGCGAAAGTGGTTCGGGTGTCATGCAGTTGATAAACGCCAAAACTGGCGAGAACCAAGTGACGGGCCGATATCAGCGTCAAAGCCAAGGCCGCGAAGCACTAACTGCTGGCGCAAAGGCACTCTATCTAGCGCAGGATGATCGTGGCGAGTCGCTTGAAAGCACTGTGCCAGAGGCATTTGAGAAAATTCTTCAATATGCGCAACTAATGCGCAGTCGTCTGCGTGAAGAAATGCAGGTCGAATTTACGGTAGAAAACGGCGAAGTTCATATTCTTGATGGAGTCCGCGTAAGTCGATCTTCACGGGCTGCGGTGCGTATTGCAGTCGCGCTTGCGCGCGATGGGATTATTTCGCGCGAAGAAGCATTGATGCGTATTGAACCACGCGCTTTGAATGAAATGCTTCATCGCCAGGTCGATCCTGACGCCCAACGAGACAGACTGGCCACTGGGATTGCTGCTAGCCCAGGTGCTGCGACGGGCAAAATCGTATTCTCAGCTGCCGATGCGCAAGCGATCGTTTCGCGTGGCGAAGACTGTGTACTCGTGCGCCGCGAAACCAGCCCTGAAGATATTCGCGGAATGCATGCGGCCAGCGCCGTTTTGACGGAGCGCGGCGGAATGACCAGCCACGCTGCTGTTATCGGCCGTGGCTTAGGATTACCTTGTGTTGTGGGCGTTTCGGATTTGCGTTTCCAGATCCGTAAGAAACGACTGACGACCAAAGATGGTCGTGTTTTTGTTGAAGGTGACATCATCACCATCGACGGTTCCAATGGCGAAGTACTGGCAGGCAAACCTGCGATGCTTGAAGCTGCTCAAGACGACGCATTTCGTGATCTGATGGATTGGGCCGATGCTGTCCGTGACATCGGGGTTCGCGCGAACGCTGATACGCCAGCGGATGCGCAAACTGCCCGAAACTTCGCGGCCCAAGGGATCGGTCTGTGCCGGACTGAGCATATGTTCTTTGAAGCTGACCGTCTGACGGTGATGCGTGAAATGATATTCGCCGACACGCCAGAAGATCGAGAAGCCGCGCTTGATCAACTATTGCCCATGCAACGTGCTGATTTTACAGAACTTTTCAAAATCATGCAGGGTCAGCCGGTTTGCATTCGTTTGTTTGATCCACCCTTGCACGAATTTTTGCCGTCTGACCGTTCGGGGCTGCATCTGCTGGCTGAAGCTCTCGACAAACCGCTTTCCGAAATCACGCGGCGCGCTGAAATTCTTGAAGAATACAACCCAATGCTCGGCCTTCGCGGGGTTCGATTAGGCATTACCGTTCCTGAAATTTATGACATGCAGGTTCGCGCGATCTTTGAGGCAACCATAGACGCCAGCGAAAAAGGCGCCCCAGTGGTGCCCGAAATTATGATCCCTTTGGTCAGTGCCAAACGGGAAGTAGAGATTGTGAAAACACGGATTGATGCTGTTGCCTCTGCTGTGAAGACTGAGCGAGGGGTAGAATTTGATTTCCGTTTTGGCGTCATGGTCGAAACGCCTCGGGCGGCGCTAAGGGCGCATGAAATTGCGCAGAATTCAGCTTTTCTTTCGTTTGGTACAAACGATTTGACGCAAATGACCTATGGTCTATCCCGCGATGATGCTGGCCGTTTTATGTCGGATTATGTCAATCAGGAAGTTTTCGTCGAAGACCCGTTCCACACGTTAGATGTCGAAGGGGTTGGCGAATTGTTGGACATCGGCGCAAAGCGAGGACGCGATGCAAAACCAGACATTACCCTGTCGATTTGCGGGGAACACGGCGGCAATCCTGAATCCATCGCCTTCTGTCGAAACGCTGGATTTGATTATGTCAGTTGCTCACCTTTCCGCGTTCCGGTAGCCCGATTGGCTGCTGCTCAGCTTGCCGTGCAGGAAAAAATCAGCATAAAAAAACACTAGCCACCCGCCTCGTGCATTGCGGCCTTGCGTCTCGGGGGCTAGACGCACGCCCCCTAAATCGCTTAAGACCCCGCTTGATTGCAGAAAAGGTATCTGCGCAAACGGGATTTTTGGGGCTATGTCTTCATTTTTGAAGCTGTTTTCACTGCTTTTGGCAGTGCTTTGGGCAAGTGTTGCGACCAGCAGCAATCTTGAAGACCAATTACGTTCTTTAGTATCTGCGCATGAAGCTGCGACCGATAGCACACCAAACAATACGATGCGTCGTCTCGCGAATGGGCATGAACCTATTGATGGTGAAGGTATTTACTCAAAAGCGTATCTCGCATCTGTGTCTGCAAAAGAGGGCGGCAAGCAATGGCGCTGCCTTTCCGAAGCTCTGTATTTTGAGGCACGAAGTGAATCAATTATGGGTCAATTCGCGGTTGCCGAAGTAATTTTGAACCGCGTTGATAGCTCAAAATTCCCAGATTCCATTTGCGGCGTTGTCTTACAAGGAAGTGGAAACGGGAAATACCGTTGCCAGTTCACCTATACTTGTGACGGCAAGCTTGAAGTGATCAATGAAAAGAAAGCTTGGGCCAGTGTTGGCAAAGTCGCTGACCTAGCGATCGCGATGGACAAGCGGCCATTGACGCATGGCGCAATTTACTACCACACGAATTACGTCAGCCCATCATGGTCCAAAAAATTCCCGCGGACAGTGACTATCGGCGCGCATCATTTTTATATTGAGCCAGAGCGTATTTCTAGCAACTGAACAATCGACCTCTGGTCGCATAGGCCAAGCGCTGATATGGGCGAGTAAGCCTAGATCAACGGACCTTGCTATGACGACAGAAATCAAACAGGCCTTCGCCCATCCCGATATGCGTTCGCGTGAGACCGCGTCAGATCCCACGCTGGATCGTATCAGTGTACGCGATCATGTTGTTGATGTTGAGATAGGCGCATTTCAGGTTGAGCGCGATATCAAGCAACGGATAAGCTTTGACATTGTGGTCGAGGTTCGCCCGTCCACCGGCGCTGAAACCGACGATGTCGATGACATCCTTTCTTATGACCGCGTAACCGAGGCAATTTCCACTGAACTCGCGTTTGAGCGTCTCAATCTATTAGAGACGTTGGCCGAACGTATCGCTGGACGTATTCTTTCGGAACCGCAGGCTGAACGTGTTTTTGTACGGATTGAAAAGCTAGATCGTGGCGTCAGTAAACTGGGCGTTGAGATCGTCCGCGCGAAAGGCGAAGAACTTGTTTCTACCGCAAGTGGCGACGATCTTTCGATCGCGGTCATTCATGTGCACTCAATTGACGATTTGCAAAACAAGTTGGATGACATTCTGAGCTTAGATTGCTCAGTGATCGTGACTGCGCCAAATGGCCTAACTGAAATTCTGTCGGATGCGAAAGCTCAATTGCGGTTTGAATTACTGGCTATCGAACAAAACGCGTTGAAGATTTCGGCGCTCAACCAAAAATTGGTTGTTGTGGATACATGGACCGAGTTGGACTGGGGCGTGAAGAACGGTCAGACAAGCGTTTGGGCGCCCTCAAAGATAGTTTTAGATAGTCCAGATGTGGCAATTTCAGGAAACTCGGATGCTTTGATGCTATCCACATGGTTGGCAACTGAACTTGGGGCAACAAAGCACGTCTCGCTCAACGGCGGAACAAATTTAAGCGAACTTGAGTGACCAAAATGAGCGTTTATTATCGCCCAGTAGTCTGCACTGACAAACACCGCCCCGAATATGCGCTATCGGTGGCGGGCGGTTGGACTTGGTTCTCGCACGTCGAGATTATTGAGCGCTCCGGTCGGGTAGATCTTGTGCCAGTGAACGAAGTTGGTGTTGAAATCTTAGATCGTATATCCGGTTCAAGAGGGCAAGTCGCTGGATTGGACATGAATGCCTCCCGCATAATGGGCATCCTTAACGTCACGCCAGACAGCTTTTCTGACGGTGGTAAGTTTGACGACGCTACAAAAAGTGTACCCTACGCATTGCAGATGATTTCAGACGGTGCAGACATTCTCGATATCGGTGGCGAGTCCACGCGACCCGGCGCGCAGGAAGTTACCATTAACGACGAAATTGCCCGTACCAAGCCAATTGTTGCCGCGATCAGACAGGTCTCGGACGTACCAATTTCGATCGATACTCGTAAGTCCAAGGTAGCCGCCAGCGCGATTGAGGCTGGTGCAACTATGTTGAATGATGTTTCGGCGTTTCAGTTTGATCCCGAGATGCAAGTGACGGTTGCCAACGCAGGGTTACCTGTCTGCTTGATGCATGCCCAAGGTTCGCCAGAAACCATGCAAGAGAACCCCAACTATGACGAGGTACTTTTGGATGTGTACGACTATTTGCGAAATAAAGTTGAAGCTGCCGCGGGCGCTGGCATCCCGCGTTCGCACATCATCGTTGATCCCGGCGTTGGGTTTGGAAAGACTCTGGACCATAACCTAAGTCTGCTAAGAGGTATTAGCCTGTTTCACTCGCTTGGTTGTGCAATCCTTCTCGGCGTGTCGCGAAAGCGGTTCATTGGTACGATTGGCAATACTTCGTTGGCTGCAGATCGTATGGCGGGTTCCGTGGCTGTTGGGATGGCGGCAGTGTCTCAAGGCGTTCAAATTCTACGTGTCCATGATGTTGCAGAAACGCGACAAGCACTTTCACTTCACCAAGCAGTTACGACCGACCGAGGATAGCCGCTAGGTTTTGCCACTGGCTGATAAAAAGTCCGCTCAAAATCAACGCCAACGCGGCCATAAGACTTTGTGGCAAGGGCTCTGACAATAATAGGGCCCCAAAAAAGACCGACCACAGTGGAACCATAAAATTCACCATAGTCATAAACACTGATCCTGCTGAGCGGATGATAATAACACGCAGATAAGTCGCAAATGCCGTCGGCACCAATCCAAGAAACAAGATTGATAGCGACGGTCCTAAACCCTGCCAATTTGGGACGCCCTCAATTACCAACATAAATGGCATCAGTATTGCCGAGCCAATCAACAATGACACAGCACTCATCGTAATCGGGTCAACGGGCGGACAGTTTCGCGTTTGGATCGACGAAACAGCATAACACATCGCGGCCCCTAGGCACGCGATTTGGCCAACAAGCGCGATGCCGTCTCCAAGTTGCAACGCTGAAGGCCCGATCAAGACCACTATTCCAACAAAGCCGATAACGACACCAAGGCCACGGCGAATGTTCAGCGGCTCGTCGGAAAAGAAATGCGCTAGCGGTAGGATAAATAGCGGGACTGCGGCCATTGAAATGCCTGCGACTGAGGATGGTACATATAGCAGCCCCCAACTTAGCAAGATGAATGGGATCGCAGTTGAAAATGCACCAATTTTGATCAGGGACGGAATCGCATTCCGGGCGGGCCAAGGGCTTTTGAGTACCCGCATTAAGATCAATAGAGATGCCGCGCCAAGTGTGGTGCGTGCGCAAGCCACGGTCAGCGGGCCATATCCTTTGAGCGCCAATGATATGAACATGAACGTTCCGCCCCAGATTAGCCCAAGGGCCAATAGGTGAATCCAGTTCGTGATCGTGGGTGCTTTTACCATATGGATGTTTGACCATGAAGCGGACAGACAGTCCATTGAGGATTTTACACTTTGTAGATTCCGCGCTAGCAATTGGTGAAAAGGGGATAACTATGCCAGACGCCGGACTTCTCGTGATGATGATCATTCTATTGGTTGTCGTAGGGGCTTTGGGCGGTGTGTTGGCCGGGCTTTTGGGTGTCGGCGGAGGCATTGTTTTGGTTCCCGCGTTCTTTTACGTTTTTCAAAGTATGGGCTATGATAGCCCGCAGTTGATGCAGATTTGTCTGGCAACGTCGCTAGCCACAATCATCGTGACCTCACTTCGATCCGTGCATGGCCACAACAAAAAAGGCGCCGTTGATTGGGACGTTCTTAAGACGTGGGCGCCGGGGATTGCACTCGGGGCTATTTTTGGAGTGGTTGCGGCTTCAGGATTACGATCACAAAGCCTGCAACTGATCTTTGGCATTTTGGCGATAATTATCGGGTTTTATCTATCTTTGGGTCGCTCGACTTGGCGCGTTGCAGAAACGATGCCTACAGGCGTTCGTCGGATCGTTCTGTCACCAATTGTGGGGTTCATGTCGGTCCTGATGGGGATCGGTGGTGGCAGCTTTGGCGTCCCTTTGATGACCCTTCACAATACACCTATTCATCGCGCCGTTGCCACAGCGGCGGGTTTTGGCGTGATCATTGCCGTTCCCTCTGTCGCAGGTTTTCTGTGGTTGGAAATTGATGAAGCAGGGCGCCCTCCCTTCACAATTGGTGCGGTCAATTTGGCGGCGTTTTTGATCGTTATTGCAATGACACTTGTGACAGCGCCCCTTGGGGTGAAGATCGCGCATTCCATGGACCCAAAGCCGCTAAAACGGATTTTTGGCGGATTTTTGATCCTTGTAGCGCTCAACATGCTGGCCAAAGTGATTTTATGAAGGCTGGGTTTTACGATGATGGGTATGCTGTTTACCCGCACGACCCAGCGATTTTAAAATGGGTGGAAGCCGCGAAACCTCTCGCCACAGAAGCGCTCAATGACCAAACTCTGCTTGATACATGGCTTTTATGCGAGGGCACGTGGTTTGTTGGCGTGGACGCCTTAATGACAGGCCCAGACGGGCAGGCCGGCGATGTGCCGTTGGCTGGTCAGGTTATAAGCGACCTTCAGACTGAGTATTGCGTGCAGCGGCCAATGCACAAAGCGCAGTTGTCAGTCGTTTATCCCGGATACCCCAAACCCCGAGAAGGCGAGAGCGAAGGAGCGTTTAACTATCGCCGAAAACGAGACGCAGCGCATGTCGATGGTTTGCATGCGGTAGGGCCAAATCGCCACCGCCATTTAAGCGAACACCACGCTTACCTTCTTGGGTTGCCAATTACGCGCGCCTCAGAGGGTGCGAGCCCGCTGGTTATTTGGCAGGGCAGTCACAAAATAGTTCAATCGTGGCTTTCCGAGGAGCTTAGTGCGCTTCCTGAAAAACAGTGGAAAGACATCAATCTAACCGATGGATATATGTCAATTCGCCGCAAAGTTTTTGACACATGTGAGCGTGTTGAAGTGCCAGTTCAGCCAGGTGAGGCAGTTGTAATGCATCGCCATGCAGTACATGGGATCGCACCATGGAAAGATAATACTGAGACGAATTCTGGTGGACGGATGATCGCCTATTTTCGTCCCGAAATGGCACTTTCGTTAAGAGACTGGCTAAATTTACGCTGATTTCGGAAACAATGATTAGGGTGATGGTTCATTGTTGCGCGATATGCCCCAGAATGTGCCATTTTTGGGGCAGTCCTGTTCAGGTGTCGCCCTAAAGGTTAATGTCTCAACCAAGAGTTTTTGTTTGAAAAGTTGTTGGTATGGTTGCTCTTTCTATCTTAGCTGGATTGTTGATTTTGGGCGTCGCACTTGGGGCGTTCGATTTTGATGGATTGCTGGATGGTGTTTTAAGTGACGCAACTGACGACATAAATGACGAGGATGACAGAGACGAAGTCGACACGGTAGAGGGCACGACCGGAGACGACTTGTTGCTGACCGGCGATGATGACGACGAGGTTTTCGGCGACGATGGCGATGATACGATCGACGCCGAAGACGGCGAGGACTCGGTGCTTGCTGGCGATGGTGACGACGAAATCTACGGCGGTCTCGGCAACGATACGATCTTAGGCCAAGATGGCGCGGATACCATAGACGCTGGCGGTGGTTTGGACGTGATTTTTGGCGGAGCTGGAAACGACGAAGCCATTGGCGGCGGCGGTGATGACACGATCTTTGGCCAAGGAGGCGACGACTCTATATTGGGTCGCATTGGCTCTGACTTTATCAGCGGTGGCTCGGGTGATGATACACTGAAAGGCGGCGCTGGCGATGACGTTCTTATCGGTTTTGAAGACAGCAACTTTGATACGGTAATTGATGAGTCTGATGTCTACGATCCCGATTTCATTTCTGGCGGGTCAGGCACAGACGTCATATTTGCAGGGTCTGGCGATACGGTCGACGGCGGCGAAGGCACGGATGCGTTTTTGCTAGGATCGTGGA
Organism: Paracoccaceae bacterium; assembly: GCA_029244725.1. Classification (GTDB taxonomy): domain Bacteria; phylum Pseudomonadota; class Alphaproteobacteria; order Rhodobacterales; family Rhodobacteraceae; genus JASMHC01. The sequence goes on along the minus strand of JAQWQJ010000089.1, from coordinate 322,706 downwards.
TTGATCCCTCCAATCCAGTTCATATTGAAGAATTTGAGCGTAACGAAGATGGAATAATTGTTATCGTATCCGAAAGCTATGCAGGTGCGCGTGCGATTACAATCGATGTCGATCCAGCCGCGACGGATATGGCAACCCTATACTTGGATGGCGTTCGACTGGCTGAACTAGATAGCGTTGATGTTATGACAGGCTATTCACCAAGCTCTATCGTGGTTGGAACCGAGACAGAGCTTCAAGCGCGCCTCGCAGCCTTAGAACTTAGCGCTTAAGCCGCGCGCTACGTCCGCCGCGCCGTTTGCTCAGTTGAGAAGTCCGGTTTGGCAAGTCTGATATAACCTCACGACGCTGAGTTGGCGTCATGCGACTCCAGTCAGAAATTTCCTCAATCGTGCGAAAGCAGCCTGTACATATCCGCGCAGCAGGGTGAACCACGCAAATGTTTATGCATGGGCTTTCGACCTCATCACGTTGCCAAATCTTGTCAGTCACTGCTTCGTCTCAAATGTCCGAGGCGATCAAGCGCCCCTTGTAGAATATACGAGGCCGCAACGTGATCAATAACCTCAGAGCGGCGTTTTCGAGAGGTATCCGCCTCTAGCAGTGCGCGCTCGGCGGCAACAGTTGATAGTCGTTCGTCCCAAAAACCAATTGGTAGCTCGGTCAAACGGCTTAGATTGCGGGCAAATGCGCGCGTAGATTGGCACCGTGGCCCTTCGCTGCCATCCATATTTTTTGGCAAGCCAAGGATCAAACCACCGACATCCCGGGATGCCAATATCGCAAACATCTTCTCGACATCGACGCCAAATTTTTTACGCTTGATCGTCTCAAGTGGAGTAGCGACGGACAGGAATGTATCTGAAACCGCTACGCCGATCGTTACGGTACCCAAATCCAAGCCAGAAATTGGTCTCATTTGGGGTATGGCGGCGGCGAATTCTTCAAAATCATCGAAAATCATTCAGCTACACCCGCGCGTCTTGCGCCAGCACGAACGATCTCAAGACCGTCTGGATTGCCGGCAAAGACAACCATGGCTTCATTCCAAATTGCGCTGGCTTGTTCTGTGTCACCCAATACACCCAATGAGCTGATAAGTCGGGACCATTCTTCGGCCGATCCGCCCTCTGAGGCCAATCTTTCTGACAGTTGGGCAATCATGCCTTTGATAAAGTCTTGCTGTTCTTCGGCAGTAAGTTCGCTTGCAGCGGCGATGTCCTCGGCACTTGGTCCGGCAAGCGTGCTTTCAGCTGGCAGTTCGTATTCCACACCAGCCCAATGGGACAGTTCTTCGATCTGGGCGCGAATTGCGGGAACCCAAGGCGCGGTGGATGGGCTTTCGTTCAGCAAATTGCGCCAAACGCGAAAGGCAACGTCGGGGCGTCCGGTTTGCGCCATCATCAAGCCCATATAGTAACGGGCAATGGGATGCTCACGCTCTAGGCGCAAAACCTGCGCCAATGCCGCCTCAGCCTCGGGTGAGACATAACCATTGACGGCCAGGATTTGCAGCTCAGCAAGTGTAGTGATCTCTTCAGTCGACGCTTGGTCGCCCAAAACGGCGATTAACTGGGCTTGCGCAAGGTATGCTTGCTGGTGATTGCCCAAGCTGGCCTCATTCGATGCAAGTAGTCGCAGTCCTTGGATATCGTTAGGTCGTTCCTCGACAACTTCACGCAGTTTGGTGATCAACTGCTGAACATATTCTGTATCGCCCGAGTAAATAGGCGTGACGGGCAAAGCGGACTCGGCTTCGGATTGAGTCGGCCGGTTTTCACGGTTTTCTTGTGCCGTTGCGATCCGCGACTTTAGCCCCATGTCGGAGTAACCGGGCTGGCCGAGCGACCAGTATACGCCTGCGCCTCCGACCACCAAAACAATCAACAACAAACCAACGCCGATGAACGCTCTCGGACCGTCAGACGACACTTCGTCTTGTGCGGCAGAAATTTGTGCATCCGCAGCCAAAACTTTGCGAGAAATCTCAATCCTCAACCGTTCGGCTTCGTCTTCCGAAATCAATCCACGTGCCGCATCACGCTCAACTTCTTTCAGTTGATCACGATACACAACAAGATCAAAAGTCGCCGGATGTTGTTTGTCTCGGCCACCAGTTATTAAGGCGCGCGTTAGAATTAACGTCACGACCAGTGATATTGCCCCTGCAATCAGCCAAAAAGACATGTCTTCTCCTGAATGTGTTCCCTACTGATGTAGCGCTGCAGACCAAGTTTAAAAAGTGAAAACTGAACGGGATTCGACCGTGTCGGTTTTAATTATTATAGTGTCGCGGTCAGTATCCTTTCATATCGGGAGAGGGTCCAATTAAATTCAAGACCGCCAACTCGGATTCGGATACCCATGAAACGCTATTCTATCTTTGCCGTCGCTCGCGAAGCCGCACGCTACCACACCGGATGGGAGCGCGCTTGGCGTAGCCCCACTCCGAAGAAAAAGTATGACGTCGTCATCATCGGCGCAGGTGGACACGGACTGGCAACGGCTTATTACCTAGGCAAGAATTTCGGCATAACCAACGTCGCGATTATCGAAAAGGGTTGGCTTGGCGGTGGTAACACTGGACGTAACACGACCATCATCCGCTCAAACTACTTGCAGGACCCCTCTGCGGCAATCTACGAAAAAGCACGCGGTCTGTATGAGACGATGTCTCAGGACCTGAACTACAACGTGATGTTCAGCCCGCGTGGCGTGATGATGCTGGCACAAACCCAACACGAAATCCGCGGGTATGAGCGCACAGCCCACGCCAACGCCCTCCAAGGCGTCAAGACCGAGTTCATTACGCCTGAGCGCGTCAAAGAGATCGTTCCGATCATCAACCTCCACGGACCACACTACCCGGTTCTCGGCGCGCTGTGGCAAGAACGCGGTGGTACGGCGCGTCACGATGCGGTGGCTTGGGGTTATGCGCGTGCGTGCTCTGACATGGGTATGGACATCATCCAGAAATGCGAAGTCACCAACATCCGTACCGAAGCTGGCAAAGTCGTTGGCGTCGACACGACACACGGCGCAATTGACTGTGATAAAATCGGTGGCGTGGTCGCAGGCCACTCGGCGGATCTGGCATCTATGGCGGGCTTCCGTCTGCCAATGGAATCCGTTGCCCTTCAGGCGCTCGTGTCCGAGCCGATCAAACCCTGCATGGATTGCGTCGTCATGGCCAACACCGTGCACGGCTACATGAGCCAGTCTGACAAAGGCGAAATGGTTATCGGCGGCGGCACCGATGGGTTCAACAACTACACCCAACGCGGCGGCTTCCACCATATCGAAGAAACAGTGCGTGCCTTGGTCGAGACCTTCCCAATGGTCTCACGCCTCAAAATGCTGCGTCAGTGGGGCGGAATTGTGGATGTCACCGGCGACCGTTCGCCCATCATATCGGCCACACCGGTTGAGGGCATGTTCGTCAACTGTGGTTGGGGTACAGGCGGTTTCAAGTCGATCCCTGGCTCTGGCTGGGCAATGGCCGAACTGATGGCCACAGGCCGCTCGCCGCTAACCGAAGAGTTCAGTATGTGGCGCTTCAAAGAAGGCAAGTTCATCGACGAAAGTGTCGCGGCAGGGGTGGCGCACTAATGGCCTACTCTGAAGCCACAGCAGACATCATGCGATCAGACATCGGCGTTGAACCCGGCATCGCTGAAAAGAAGATGTTCGGCGGGCTCGCGTTTATGCTTCATGGCAACATGGTCTGCGGCGTCACAAAAGACGGCGGTATGTATCGCGTTGGCAAGGCTGCCGAGGCTGAGGCGCTAGCACTTGGTGCCGGTCCTATGACATTCACCGGTCGCAAAATGGGCGGCATGGTTGAGCTTGATGCAGGCGGCTTTGAAGATGAAGCGCTTCGTCAAAAACTAACAGAACTCTCGCTGGCCAATGCTGCCAGCTTGCCCCCGAAAGGTTGATGCAATGCTGATCCTCGAATGCCCCTATTGCAGCGTAAAAGGCGAAGAAACCGAATTTCACGGCGGCGGCGAAGCGCATCTCAAGCGCTATGGCCCTAGTTCGAATGATGACGAATTTCACGATTACCTTTTTGCGCGTGAAAACCCCAAAGGTGTTCACTTTGAACGCTGGCGCCATGTGAACGGCTGCGGCAAGTGGTTCCACGCCGCGCGCGATACAATGACACTCGAAGTTTTCGGTACTTACTCCGCCCAGACTTCTGACATCCCGCAAGAGATTAAAGACAAAGTTTCCGCCAAACGTCCCGATTGGAAATGGCGCGAATTCTCTTAGACATCTTTTGTCCTAAAATATTCCTCGGGGGTCCGGGGGCAGACAGCCCCCGGCCTCTCCACCCGAAACTAAGGGTCTGAAAAATGAGCACACGTCTTTCAACAGGTGGTCGCCTGCTAGACAAATCGAAAGCGGTTGAATTTAAGTTCAACGGAAAACGCTTGAAGGGGTATGAAGGCGATACGCTCGCGTCCGCACTTCTTGCCAACAACCAGATGATGGTTGCCCGCTCGTTCAAATATCACCGTCCGCGTGGTGTTGTGGCCTCGGGAGCCGAAGAGCCGAACGCGTTGTTCAACATGGGCAAGGGCAATAAATTTGAGCCGAACCAGCGTGCAACGACGACTGAGTTGTTTGATGGTTTGAGCGCAAACAGCCAGAACCATTGGCCCTCGTTGGAGTTTGATATCGGTGCGATAAATGCTTACCTCGCACGGTTCTTACCGGCCGGATTCTACTATAAAATGTTCATGTATCCGCGTGCGTTCTGGAAGCACGTGTATGAGCCGTTTATCCGTCAATCTGCCGGATTGGGCAAAGCTCCGGACGCTGAAACCAAAGACGGCGACACATACGAGCATTTCTATTTCAACGCGGATGTTATGGTTGTTGGCGGTGGCGTCGCTGGTCTGCAGGCAGCAAAGACTGCAGCGGCATCTGGTAAGAAGGTCCTTCTAGTAGAGCAAACATCGGCTTGGGGTGGGCGTGCTGCTGTTGACGGCGGCATGGTTGATGGCAAACCAGTTGCTGACTGGATGGATGCGACTATTGCTGAACTTGAGGCAATGGAAAACGTCACGCTTCGCACGCGAATGATGGCATCAGGCGTCTATGACCACGGTTACGTTCTCGGATATGAGCGATTGAATGATCACCAACCAGAAGCTCTGGGCCCACGCCACCGCCTTTGGCGTATTCGCGCTGGTCACATCGTGACAGCAACTGGCGCAATCGAACGCCCACTTAGCTTTGCAGGAAACGACGTTCCGGGCGTATTGCTTGCGGCCGCTGTGCGCGATTATGCAGTAAATTGGGGTGTCTCAATCGGTGATCGCACCGTGGTCGTGACCAACAATGACGACGCATATCGCACTGCTATCACGCTCAAAGAAATCGGTCTCGAAGTTCCGGCAATCATCGATGCACGCGCATCTGGCGGCGGTGCCTTGGCCGACAAAGCCCGCGCAATGGGTATCCGTGTTGAAAACGGCAAGGCCGTGGTCAAAGTCAAAGGTAAAACCCGTGTCGAAGGTGTGGCCATTGGCCTTCAAGCTGGTGAAGGCGCCATTCTTGAAACCATCAAATGCGAAGCTGTGGCGATGTCTGGCGGTTGGTCCCCTGTGGTTCATCTCTGGTCGCATTGTGGTGGCAAATTGAACTGGATCGAAGAAGATCAACATTTCCGTCCAGATCCAAGCCGTGCCCCAACTGGTGATACGGGACAGGCATTTGTGACGACGGCTGGTATTTCCAGCGGTGCCATGGGCTTGGCTGAGGTCTTGGAAGACGCGACTAATGCTGGCGCTCTAGCTTCCGGCATCAACGCACCCGCAGCACCGTCAGCTGACGCGCGTGATGAGGCACCGATGGAGGCCGTTTGGCTGATGCCTCAGGGCGCCAATATCAAGTTAAAGATGAAGGCATGGTTGGATTATCAGAACGACGTCAAAGTATCCGACGTCCAACTGGCAGCCCGCGAGGGTTATGAAAGCGTTGAGCACACTAAGCGTTACACCACGCTCGGAATGGCGACCGATCAGGGCAAATTGTCTAACATCAACGGCCTAGCGATTTTGTCGGATGCGTTGGATCAACCTATTCCGCAGACCGGCACGACAACGTTCCGCCCACCTTATACTCCGATCTCGATGGGCTCGATTGCAGGCGAGGCACGCGGCGCGACCTTCCAGCCTATTCGTCGCACGCCGATGCAAGACTGGCACGATGCGCGGACCCCGTTCTATGAGCCCGTTGGACATTGGCGTCGCGCTTATTGCTACGATCGTCCGGGCGAAACCCATGGGGATGCTGTTGAACGTGAAATCAACCAAACGCGCAATTCACTTGGCCTTTTGGATGCCTCGACGCTCGGCAAACTGATCGTCAAGGGACCGGATGCAGGCAAATTCCTCGACATGCTTTACACCAACATGATGAGCAGCCTGAAACCGGGCAAATGCCGCTATGGTTTGATGTGTTCGGAAAATGGATTCCTAAGCGATGACGGTGTTGTGGCGCGGATCGATGAAGATACATTCCTTTGCCACACGACCACAGGCGGCGCCGAGAGAATTCACGCGCACATGGAAGAATGGTTGCAGACCGAATGGTGGGACTGGAAAGTCTACGTCGCCAACGTAACCGAGCAGTTTGCGCAAGTTGCTGTCGTTGGACCCAACTCACGCAAAGTGCTTGAGAAACTGGGTGGCATGGACGTCAGCAAGGAATCCTTGGGCTTCATGGAATGGGCCGATGGTAAAATCGGTGGCTTTGATTGCAGGGTTTATCGCATCTCATTCTCGGGTGAACTTAGCTATGAAATAGCCGTTCCAGCATCACAAGGTGCCGCATTCTGGGAGGCCTTGATGTCAGCGGGTGAGGAGTTCAACGTGATGCCATACGGCACTGAAGCGCTTCACGTTATGCGCGCCGAGAAGGGCTTTATCATGATCGGCGACGAAACTGATGGCACGGTTATCCCTCAGGATCTCGGCCTGCATTGGGCGCTTTCTAAGAAGAAAGACGACTATCTGGGTAAACGGGCGCAGACACGTTCGCATATGGCGGATCCCAACCGATGGAAGCTGGTCGGCCTTGAAACTGAGGATGGATCAGTCTTGCCGGACGGCGCCTACGCAACTGCGGATGGTCAGAATGAGAACGGACAACGCAATGTTCAAGGGCGTGTGACCTCGACTTATTATTCACCAACTTTGATGCGCGGCATTGCGATGGGACTGGTTCATCTTGGTCCTGATCGAATGGGCGAGGTCATCGAGTTCCCGAAAATTGATGGCAAAATAATCAAAGCCAAAATCGTCGACCCAGTCTTTTATGACAAGGAAGGGGAAAAGCAGAATGTCTAATCCTGTAAGCGCGCTTCCTGAAGCGGAATTCAAAGGTATCGCAACTGTCTCTGAGGCCGGGCTACGCGGCATGATTACGGTGCGTGGTAACTTCGCATCGAAGAGCTTTGCCAAAACGCTTAAGAGTGTTGCTGGCTGCACAATTCCTGACGCACGCAAAATTAATGCAGGTTCCGACGGGCGCATGTTGGCATGGATGTCGCCAGACGAGTTGCTGCTTGTTACCGACTACGCCTCGGTTGAAGCGGATTTGACCGCGCTTCTGAGCGGATTTGGCGATGAGCATACAATGGCCGTGAATGTGTCCGACGCGCGTGCGGTGTTTTCAATCGCTGGCGCTGGTGCACGCGAAACCATTGCGAAGGTCGCTCCAGTTGATATGAGCGCCACCGATTTTGGTGACGGTGATTTCCGCAGAACCCGATTTGCGCAAGTGCCTGCCGCGTTTTGGAAATCGGGCGAAGATGTTTTCACCGTCGTTTGCTTTCGTTCGGTTGCGCAATACATGTTCGACCTACTTAGTGTTGCTTCACAAGAGGGCAGCGAAGTCGGCGTATTTTAAGTAAGCAAGGGGGGCTGTCTGCCCCCCTTGAACCCCCCGAGGATATTTCCAGACAAAAGATGTTGGGTTTGCCCTTGACCTTTGGGGGGTTGGGCCGCCATTTAAGGTTCAGGAATAGATACAAACCAAAAAGAGGTTTCCCCAATGGCTTTTGAACTTCCCGATCTACCATATGCACATGACGCTCTTGCCGATCTAGGCATGTCTGCTGAGACCATGGAATACCACCATGACCTGCACCACAACGCTTACGTTACAAACGGCAATAAACTGATTGCTGGCACCGAGTGGGAAAGCAAGTCGATGGAAGACATCATCACTGGCACCTATGACGCGTCGTCGGTTGCTCAGAACGGTATATTCAATAACATCTCGCAGCTTTGGAACCACAACCAGTTTTGGGAAATGATGGGCCCAGGCGCGTCGGCAATGCCGGGTGAGCTGGAAAAGGCTATTGTTGAAAGCTTTGGTTCGGTTGACGAATTCAAGTCGCAGTTCGCTGCTGCTGGTGCAGGACAGTTTGGTTCTGGCTGGTGCTGGTTGGTGAAGGACGCGGATGGCGGCCTGAAAGTGACCAAGACTGAAAACGGCGTGAACCCGCTTTGCTTTGGTCAGACCACGCTTTTGGGCTGCGATGTTTGGGAGCACAGCTACTACATTGATTTCCGCAACAAACGTCCGGTTTACCTGTCGAACTTCCTCGACAACCTTGTGAACTGGGAAAATGTTGCCAGCCGCATGTAATGTCGGCCAGACTAATAAAAGAAAGCCCCGCCAAATCGCGGGGCTTTTTTTGTTTAATCCAATGGCGCGAATTTGCATGTGAAATGTCGCATCAGACTTGGTTCCCACGCGATACCGTAACCCTTAAGCGATGTGCGAACTTCGCATAGCTCTTCAAAGGCTTCGATAATGTAGTCCGCATGGCTTTGCGTGTAGGTCCGGCGCGGAATTGCCAGTCGCACCAAATCCATAGCTGCAGGGGATTCTGATCCATCCGGGTGGCGCCCGAACATGACTGTGCCGATTTCACAGCTTCGAATGCCCGCAATTTCATACAGCGCAACTGCAAGTGCTTGTCCGGGGTAGGACAATGGATCGATATGCGACAGCCAGCTTCGGGCGTCGATGAAAACGGCGTGCCCTCCGGCGGGCTTAACAACTGGGATCCCGAGGGCAGACAATCGTTCGACGATGTATTCGTTCGTGCGTATTCGGTAGCGTAGGTAATCTTCATCGACGATCTCGGTTAACCCTTGAGCAAGCGCTTCAAGGTCGCGTCCGGAAAGGCCTCCATACGTTGGAAAACCTTCTGTCCGGATCAGGTGGGTGCGTGCCTGCTCGGCCAGATCGTCATCGTTAAATGCAAGCCATCCACCAATATTTCCAAACGCGTCTTTCTTGGCGCTCATGGTCATGCCGTCGGCTACGGAAAAGCAGTCGCGCACAATCTCGGTGATCGAGCGGTCTTGCTGACCTTTTTCGCGTTGCTTTATGAACCACGCGTTTTCGGCAAAACGGCACCCGTCGATAAAGAAGGGCTTGCCGTACTTTCGCGCTAGCTCTGATGTGCTTTGGATATTGGCGAGGCTGACAGGTTGCCCACCGCCGGCGTTGTTGGTGATGGTAATCATCACGCAAGGAACTGCATCACCGTGTTCTGCAAGATAGGCGTCCAGTTTTTCAAGATTCATATTGCCCTTGAATGGGTGTTCATTGGACGGATCTTTCCCTTCGTCGATCACCAAATCATGGGCCAGCGCGCCAGAGGCCTCGATGTTTCCGCGAGTGGTGTCAAAATGGGTGTTGTTTGGGATCAGACGCCCGGTTCCGCCAAACATTGAAAACAGGATCGCTTCTGCAGCGCGCCCTTGGTGTGTCGGGATAATGTGTTTGAACGGGGCAAGGTTTTGAACCGCATCACGAAACCGGAAATACGACGGCGATCCGGCATAGCTTTCGTCGCCACGCATGACAGCAGCCCACTGTGCGGCACTCATGGCGCCAGTGCCACTGTCGGTTAGTAAGTCGATCAGAACATCGTCCGAATGCAGTGTAAACAGATTGTAATCTGCGTCTTTGATCAGCCGTGTGCGTTCCTCATGGGTGGTCATGCGGATGGGTTCGACAGTTTTAATACGAAATGGTTCGATGATAGTTTTCATCGTCAGGGCTCCAATTTGGCCCCGAACAAATCACGGCAACTATTTACGTGAAGGGGCATAGCGCCACGGTTGTCCACATTTAGCGAACCGCGATCAGCGCCCATCAAGTTGCGCTCTATGCTTTTCAGGTTCCAAGTAAGCCGTCAAGTTTGCCAAAAGAAAAGCCCCCAACAAAGTGGAGGCTTTCGCAAGATTCTGATTAGGTGAACAGCCCTACTGAAGCAGGCGGCCCATTGCTGCTGCGACATCCGCCATGCGTGCCGAGAAACCCCATTCGTTGTCGTACCAAGCAAGAACGCGTACTGTGCGGCCTCCTACAACCTTGGTTTGGTCTGGCGCAAAGATTGAGCTCTGAACGGTGTGGTTAAAATCGATCGAGACCTTTGGTTCTTCGTCGTAAGACATCACCGAGCCCATTTGACCGGCTACGGCTTCACGAACGGCCTCGTTCACGTCAGCAACTGTCACGTCCCTTGACGCTTCAAAGGTCAGGTCTACAGCGGAAACGTTCGGGGTCGGTACGCGCATTGCTGTGCCGTCAAGTTTGCCAGCAAGTTCAGGCATAACTTCACCGAGTGCTTTGGCTGCGCCCGTCGACGTTGGAATCATTGCCATAGCGGCCGCACGTGCGCGATAGAGGTCCTTGTGGCGGCGATCATGCGTTGGTTGGTCGCCTGTGTAGCTATGGATAGTAGTCATGATGCCGCGCTCGATCCCGATGGCTTCGTTGAGAACTTTCGCAAGCGGCGCAAGGCAGTTGGTGGTGCATGACCCATTCGAAATCATCTTGTCGCCAACAACTAGATCGCGATGGTTCACACCATATACGATTGTTTTTTGGACGTTTTTGGCAGGGGCCGAAATCAGAACTGACTTTGCACCATGCTCGAGGTGGACGTTTGCTTTTTCGCCGTCATTGAATTTGCCGGAGCATTCCAAAACAACGTCACACCCGCTCCAGTCAAGCTCGGTTGGATCATAAGTCGAGAAAACCTCCATCGGGCCGCGACCAAGGTCCATCGTATTGCCACTGACTTTAACGTCGCCAGCAAAGCGCCCGTGAACGCTGTCATATTTCAGAAGATGTGCATTGGTTTCAATCGGCCCAGTTGCGTTCAGCTTGACGACTTGAACGTCATTTCTAGCGGCTTCTGCGATATGGGCTAGGGTACAACGGCCGATACGGCCAAAACCATTGATACCGAGAGTGACAGTCATGCTCTGATCTCCTGACGTGCAAACTTGCGTTCATATAGCGCTTATGCCGCGATGCGGAAAGGAAATAGTGCTTATTTTACGGCATGTTAGCGTTAACTTACTCCGAATAATCAGTGGTGGCGCTAACGCTGGCGCAAACATATCCATAAGAGAAGCGCCTTATCAAACCTAAGTGATTCTTTTTGGAAAGTCTTCGGGTTTGATGATCTTGCACAATTAGCGCGCATAGAACTTTGCGACATTTGTTCACTGAAACGGAACAAATACCCTTGTACGTCTGTGCGGAGCGAATAGTTTGCACCGAAAAATATGCGAGGATTGCGACATGAGCGGATTGATTGCCCTGTTAGACGATATAGCCGGTCTGGCCAAAGTTGCGGCGGCTTCGATTGACGACGTCGCAAGTCAGGCCGCCAAAGCCGGCGCTAAGGCCGCAGGTGCTGTGATCGATGACGCTGCAGTGACGCCGAAATTCGTGCAAGGCTTTGACGCCAAGCGAGAGTTGCCGATTGTTGGCCGCATTGCGCTTGGATCCATAAAGAACAAGCTACTGATCCTTTTGCCGATCGGACTATTGCTGTCGACGTTTGCACCTTGGATGATCTCGCCATTGTTGATGTTAGGAGGGGCGTATCTGTGCTTTGAGGGCGCCGAGAAGATTTGGCATGTCCTTTTCCCATATGAGCACAAATGGGATCACGCCGAACATGAAACAGGTGATTTAGCCCATTTAGAGGAAAAGAAAGTTGCCGGTGCAATAAAGACAGATTTCATTCTGTCTGCTGAAATCATGACAATCTCTCTGGCTGCGATACCAGAAAGCAATATTTGGATGGAAGCCGCGACGTTGGCTGTAGTTGCTGTCGGGATAACCGCGGTCGTCTATGGGTCCGTAGCTTTAATCGTCAAGATGGATGATCTAGGCCTTTTGATGAGCAGCAAAGGACGCCTTTCTGTAACGCGGTCATTGGGCCGAGGGATTGTGAAAATTATGCCAAGCCTGCTGCGTTGGTTGATGGTGATCGGTACTGCGGCGATGCTGTGGGTTGGTGGTTCGATCATTATTCACGGTCTAGAAGAAATGGGCTTTGGTTGGTTGGGTCACCAAATCCATGATTGGTCATCGGCCGTAGGACATATGGTGCCAGAGGCGTGGACCGGATTCGCTGAATGGACTGCCAAAGCCACGATGGACGGCGTGTTTGGTGTAGCGCTTGGTGTATTGATCATACCCCTGGCAACATGGGTGATCGGGCCAATTTGGGAAGCCGTGTTTAAAGGGAAAGCATAAACGAAAGCTTGGGAATTCTTATGGAGATAACGTTATTGCAAAGAAAAACCGCCGCGCATTGCTGCACGGCGGTTTCTTTTTGCAAACGATTATCGCTTAAAGCATCGCTTTGACTTTTTCGACCACGGCCTCGGCTGTGATGCCGAACTTCTCGTAAAGAGTGCCTGCAGGGGCCGAAGCACCAAAGCCATTCATACCTACGAAATCTGCTTTCGCTTCTTTGCCGCGTTCGCCCAGTAGCCATTGGTTCCAGCCGCCATCGCGGACCGCGGCTTCGATGCCGACGCGGACAGGGCCGCCTGGCAGAACGCGTTTACGGTATGCTTCGTCTTGCTCGGCAAACAGCTCCATGCATGGCATTGAGACAACGCGGGTACCGATACCTTCGGCTTCGAGCATGTCGCGGGCTTTGAGCGCTAGCTCGACCTCGGAGCCTGTTGCGATCAGGATGGCCTGACGCTTGGCTTCGGCATCTACCAACACGTAAGCGCCACGGGCAACAAGGTTGATGTTCTTATGCTCAGTCCGGACGGTCGGCAGGTTTTGGCGGGTAAGGGCCAGTACTGACGGCGTTTCCATAGAAGTCATTGCGATCTCCCAAGCTTCGGCAGTCTCAACCGTATCTGCTGGGCGGAACACATTTGTGTTCGGTGTCGCGCGACAGATCGCAAGGTGTTCGACTGGCTGATGGGTCGGACCGTCTTCGCCGACGCCTATTGAATCGTGGGTCATGACAAACGTTGTTGGAATTTTCATCAGGGCCGCAAGACGCATGGCAGGGCGGGCGTAATCTGTGAAAACAAAGAACGTGCCGCCATAAGGACGAATACCGCCATGAAGTGCCATCCCGTTCATCGCCGAGGCCATGCCGTGCTCACGGATGCCCCAATAGACATAGCGGCCGCTGCGGTTGTCAGTATCAAAGACGCCCATGTCACCGGCTAGAGTGTTGTTTGAACCTGTAAGGTCGGCCGAGCCGCCAACAGTTTCAGTCATGATTGGGTTGATCACATCGAGAGCCATCTGCGATGATTTGCGCGTCGCAACTTTCGGTTGCTCTTCGCTGATCTGTTTTTTCAAGTTCTTGATCGCGGCAGACAAGCGTTTGTGAGGCTCGCCTGAGTATGCGCGTTTGAACTGGTCCTGCTTGCGTTGCGAAATGCTGGCGAAACGGTCTTCCCACTCGGCGCGGGCTTCAGCGCCGCGTGTGCCCATAGCTTCCCATTGAGTTTTGATGTCGGCGGGGATCTCAAATGCCTCGCCAGACCAGCCATAGGCGGCCTTTGCAGCTGCCAGTTGGTCTGCGTCGGTTAAAGCGCCGTGGCCTTTTGAAGTGTCCTGCGCAGCATGACCCAAAGCGATGTGCGTTTTGCACGCAATCATCGACGGTTTGTTCGTGGACTTAGCTTTGGCAATGGCTGCGTCGATCTCAGCTGGATTGTGACCGTCGATTTCCTGAACATGCCAGCCCGAAGCCTTGAACCGCTGAACCTGATTGGTGCGGTCTGACAGATCGACTGTGCCGTCGATTGTGATGTTGTTGTTATCCCAAAAGACAACCAGTTTCCCAAGGCTATGGCGTCCAGCAATGCCGAGCGCCTCTTGGCTGATGCCTTCCATCAAACAACCGTCACCAGCGATGACGTAGGTGTGGTGGTCGACGATCTTTTTGCCATATTGCGCGCGCTGAATTTCTTCGGCCATCGCGAAACCAACAGCGTTGGTGATGCCTTGGCCCAGTGGTCCCGTGGTTACTTCGACGCCAGCGACGTGGCCGTACTCTGGGTGACCTGCAGTAATAGCGCCCCACTGGCGGAAGTTTTTAATCTGCTCAATCGTGACGTCTTCGTAGCCGGTCAGGTGCAAAAGCGAGTAGATCAGCATCGAGCCGTGGCCAGCCGAAAGAATGAAACGATCGCGATCTTCCCAACGTGGTGCTTTCGGGTCGAACTTCAGATGCTTTTCAAACAACACTGTTGCGACGTCGGCCATCCCCATTGGCATGCCAGAGTGGCCGGAATTGGCGGCTGCGACTGCATCCAGAGTAAGTGTGCGGATGGCGGCGGCTTTCATCCAATGCTCGGGATTGGCTGCTTTGAGCGCTTCTAAGTCCATCGATCAAGTCCTTGTGGCAGAGTTTGCGTTAACACGCTCAATATCAGCACATTGTCATTATTCAAGCACTGCGGCGTGGCTATAGGCGCGAAAGGGGAGTATTTTTGCGTCTCATTGGATAAACTCGCTAATGAAGTGACCAAATCCGATTCGGAATGCAGATAGGTCAAAGTAAGACGAGGCTTGAATGAGCGAATTAACAGAACTTGAAACACGCCTGAATGCAGCGCTTGAGCGGTTAGAGAGCGGTGTTGCCGGTCTAAACAGTGACAGCGGAGATCTGGCCGAACTGACCGCGGACCTGGAAGCAGCACAAGATGCAAACACCGCGCTTCAAGGTAGCTTGGCTACCCAGCAAGACAAACTGTCGGATTTGGACGCAGAATTGCAACGCTTGCGCGAGGTGAACTCTCAGCTTGAGAACAACAATCGTGCACTACGAGAAGCGTGTGAAACCGGTCAAGTGGACGCTGCGTTGATTAACAAAGCAATGCTGACAGAACTTGAAAGCCTTCGGGCACAAAGATCGGTTGAACAAGCAGAAGCGAAAGCGGCGATGGCCGCGCTCGATGCTTTGATTCAATCAGCCAGAGAGGACGCGTAATGCCAGAGGTAAACATATCAATCGGCGGACGCAGCTTTGAAGTAGCGTGTCAGTCAGGCGAAGAGCAATATTTGCATGCGGCGGCAAAAATGTTGGACGGCGAAGCCAGTCTATTATCCAACCAAATCGGGCGGATGCCCGAAGCGCGTATGCTGCTGATGGCCGGTCTAATGTTGGCCGATAAAACTGCAGGTTTGGAAGAACGCCTCGAACAGGCCGAACAAGAGCTTGTGGCGCTTCGAAAAGGAGCGGCTCCGGCTGAGGTTCGAGAAGTGCGTGTTGAGATTGTCCCACCTTCGGTTCAAGAAGCTTTGGCCAATGCTGCTGCGAAGGTGGAAGCCCTTGCCGATCAGTTGGATGCAAAACGCGCGTAACTTAGTTCAGATGCTGTGAAAGAAATTCTGCGATCTCACTCAGGGATACGCGGGATTCTGTAATGTCTGGGAAGTATTCAAAAACATGCCCCTGACCTTCCCAAACGCGGAGAGTTACGGTCGCGCCAGCTTCGCGCATGACGCGCTCTTGGCGAACGCAACTGGACAACAATAGATCGCGGGTGCCAGTTGTGATCAGCGTGGGTGGAGTTTTCGGACCATAAACGCCAAAGATTGGTGAGATTTCAGGCGATGTCAGGTCCATATTTGGAACGTAGGCATCGTTTACACCCTCAACGCGCGCTTGCGTAAGAAGCGGATCACGGTCAGCTAGGCCACTGTCGCCGAGGTCGCTGAGATCGGTCGCAGGTGAGAGGACGGCAATGGCGACAGGTAGCTTGAACGCCGTGTTTTGCAAACGTTGATGAAGCGCGAGCGTCAGATTTCCGCCAGCAGACTCTCCGGCAAATATTACCTCGTCGTCGCTGGCGAGCAAAATGCGAGCGACCGCCTCGACATCATCAAGCGCAGCAGGAAACGGATGTTCAGGGGCCAGACGATACTTGGGGCAAATGACAGGGCAATTTAGAGATGCAGCTAAGGCCGCGCTGATCGGAAGATCTTCAAACGGGCTGCCAACCATGAAGCCACCGCCGAAGATGTAAAGCATCACGCGGCCAGACGTGACATTATTCGGTGTAATGTGAAGACAAGGAATGCCTGCAATTTCAATGCCTTGCAGGCTGACGTTGTATTCATCAATCGCGGCGCGAGCCGCACCTGAATAGAAATCGAAGTTCAGCTTGCGCATGTCTTCAATTGAAATGTCATCGGGCAAAGGCGGCGCAGCCTCGGCTACCGCCATAAATTCTCGGGCCGCTACAGATATTTTTGCGGCCCGGTCCGTCATGTCTTAAGTGTTTGCTTCGCGAATTTTGTTCGCTGCTTCTTTGTCGTAGCTGACGCCGTTGTCTTCGAACATCGTGTCCAACTCACCCGATAGTGTCATCTCAGTGATGATGTCACATCCGCCGACAAACTCGCCCTTGACGTAGAGCTGTGGAATGGTTGGCCAATCGGAATAGTCCTTGATGCCTTGGCGAACTTCGTCGTCAGCCAGAACGTTTACGTCGGCGAAGTCGACGCCCATGAAGTTCAGTACTCCGGCCACGCGGCTGGAAAATCCACAAGACGGCATCTCTTTTGTGCCTTTCATGAAAAGTACCACGTCGTTGCCTTTGACGGTTTCGTCTATGCGTGTGTTTGCGTCACTCATTTTGCGTTTCCTTGGGTTTATTCTGGGGCTTTAGTTGTCAGAGCCAATGCATGAAGATTGCCGCTGTCGATTTCGGCCTTCAGCGTGGCGTTGACCGCGCGTTGTTGTTGAACACGGCTTTTGCCGCGGAAGCTTTCGTCGATCACCATGGCCGCGAAATGGGCGCCGTCGTCGCCTTGAACCGTTATCTGGGCGTTGGGAAATCCGGCGCGGATCAGGTTCTCGATTTTCGGGGCGTCAATAGCCATGGGGGACTCCTGTATATTTCTGATAAATTATGTAGAGTTTGATTGGCCTAGCCGCAAGGGGTGTTGACCCTCACATGATGTGAGGGCGCATGAAGGGGTATGAATAAGCGAATCAAGACATATTCCATCGGCGAGGTGGCCAAACACTCTGGTGTATCTGTCAGAATGCTAAGGCATTACGACGAGATTGGGTTGTTGCCCGCGTTTGTCCGCGACAATGGCTATCGTGCCTACGGGCATGAGGATCTGGAGCGTTTGCAGGAAATCCTTGCTTGGCGCGAGATGGAATTCGGCCTCGCCGAGATTGCCGAGCTGATGTCCGACGGGGATCGGGTTGTGCGCCTACGTGCACAGCGCAACGAGTTGTCCGCCAAACTTTCGAGATTGGAGCAGGTGCTTGAGACGCTAGATGATGCGATTGATCATGCAGAGAAAGGAAAGCCCATGAACGTTGAGGATCTTTACAAACCGTTTTCACAAGAAAAGCAGACTGAATATGAGACTTGGTTGGTAGAAACCTACGGCGATGACATGGCCGAGGCGATTGCAGCAGCTGGAAAGTGCATTCGTTACGGCGTTTCAGGATGGAGCTGACCAGGCGGATGAATTGTGTGAAGAACATCGTGCGTGGGTAGCCGCGATGTGGGGTAGGGAATGTTCACACGAAGCATATTCTGGGCTAGCGGATATGTATCTAAACACACCTGATTTTGTCGCCCGATACGAGGCATTAGCGCCGAAATTCAGTGAATGGTTGCCGAATGTTATGAAGGCGTATTCGAAGCGAAATGGTGGGTTAAAATCCCAACTTGCATGAAGTGCTAAGAGGGCGGGCTGAGACCCGCCACCCTAGTTATGCAAATGCTTCGCTGAACGAGCCACGGAAGATAGTGGAAAGCTCTTCAAGTGAAGCTTCGGAATTCCCAAGTTTCACACTGTCGCCTGTAAAACGACCGACCGACGTAAGCGTTACGCGCGCTTGTCCCGCTGCCAACATCAAAGCCTCGGCTTGATCAAAGTTGCACGCAACCAAGTAGCGGGCCTGATCTTCGCCGAACAGTGTTGCTGTGTCGGCATCGTCTAGGTGGACGCCAACGCCTGCGGATTCTGCCAATTCGAACGCAGCGAGGGCAAGGCCACCGTCTGATAAATCTGTACAAGCCGTAATCCATTCGTGGTTGTCACGAATGAAATCCCCGTTGAGTTTTTCGGCGGCTAGGTCAACGGCAGGTGCGTCGCCGTCTTCGCGATTAAAGACTTCGGCAAGCAATGCTGATTGGCCCAAATGACCGTTTGTTTCGCCGATCAATAGGGCAACATGACCGTCGCGAACTTCGCGGCCGATCATTTTGTCCTCGGATAAGATTAACCCGACAGCGCCGATCGTTGGCGTTGGCAAAATGCCGTGCCCATCGGTTTCATTGTAAAGTGAGACGTTGCCGGAAACGATAGGAACGTCCAGCGCAGCAACCGCTTCGCCGATGCCTTGGATGGCGCCGACGAATTGGCCCATGATTTCTGGCTTTTCTGGGTTTCCAAAGTTCAGGTTGTCTGTGGTCGCTAGTGGGGTTGCGCCTACGGCTGTTAGATTGCGATACGCCTCGGCCACGGCTTGTTTGCCGCCCTCAATTGGGTTGGCTTTGACGTATCGTGGTGTCACGTCGCTGGTGAAGGCCAGCAATTTATCTGTACCGTGAACACGAATGACGCCTGAACCCAAACCAGGTGCGCGGGCTGTGTCAGCCATAACCATTTGGTCATATTGTTCATAGACCCACTGGCGTGAGCAGTAATTTACACTGCCTATCAGCGCCTTGAGACCGTCTATTGCATCGATCTCTGGCACGTCGTCCATGTCAGCGTTCACTTCCGTCGCAACCCAAGGACGGTCATATTCTGGTGCAGAAGACGCAAGTGTCGAAAGGGGAAGGTCAGCTTTGCACATCCCGTTGTGCATAATCAGAAAGCGATCTTCGGCGATAGTTTCGCCAACGATAGCAAAGTCGAGGTCCCATTTGTCGAACACAGCGCGGGCTTCGGCCTCTTTTTCGGGCTTTAGAACCATCAACATGCGTTCTTGGGATTCTGACAGCATCATTTCGTAGGCAGTCATATCCTGCTCACGCTGAGGAACATCTTCAAGATTCAACAAAATGCCTAGTTTGCCCTTGTCGCCCATTTCAACCGCCGAGCAAGTAAGGCCAGCAGCGCCCATGTCTTGGATGGATATAACAGCGCCAGTCTGCATCAACTCAAGCGTTGCTTCCATCAGACGTTTTTCAGTGAACGGATCACCAACTTGGACAGTGGGGCGTTTCTCTTCGATCGTCTCGTCAAACTCAGCCGAGGCCATAGTTGCGCCGCCAACGCCATCGCGTCCGGTTTTAGCGCCAAGGTAAACGACAGGCATACCAACGCCCGAAGCAGCCGAGTAGAAAATCTTGTCTGTGTCCGCCAAGCCTGCGGCAAAAGCATTTACAAGGCAGTTGCCGTTGTAGGCCGGATCAAAACGAACTTCGCCGCCGACCGTTGGAACACCAAAGCAATTGCCGTACCCGCCAACACCTTCGACAACACCATGTACAAGCTGACGCGTTTTGTGGTGGTCTTTTTCACCGAATGAAAGTGAGTTCATGGCGGCAACAGGACGGGCACCCATTGTGAATACATCGCGCAAGATGCCGCCGACTCCGGTGGCTGCGCCCTGGTAAGGTTCGATATAGGATGGGTGGTTGTGGCTTTCCATTTTGAATACCACGCATTGGCCGTCACCGATATCGACAATTCCAGCGTTTTCGCCAGGGCCGCAGATAACTTGTGGACCTTCGGTCGGTAGGGTGCGAAGCCACTTCTTTGAGGACTTATACGAGCAGTGCTCGTTCCACATCGCCGAGAAAATACCGAGCTCAGTGAAGTTCGGATCGCGGTTCAAGATGCGGATAATCTCTTTGTATTCTTCAGGCTTAAGGCCATGGGCCTCAATCAGTTCGGGCGTGATCGCCGGATCTTGCATAACAGAAAGTCCCCAGAGTGCTGATTGGCGCTGCTTTTAGGGCAATGATTGCTTGGGGGGAAGGGGAGAAGAGGTAAAGCTGGCAAAATGCATCGAATGCCGCAGTTAATTTTGCTTTGTGCAAAAAAAATGGCCGAGCACGAAGCTCGGCCTAAGTCCAACAGGGAGGTGAAGACAACGAGAGAGTATCTCGATCACTGCCTTCGAGAATTGAGATAGTATTGCCGAGCGACTCGTTCAAGAAAAATACATCAATAATGCAGCATACCCGTTATGCGCTTAGTGCAACCCTTAGCTAAGGCCTTCTTTTTTCAGCTTTTTCCGATGAGCGATGACCTCGTCTTGAACGAAGTCTCGGAAGGCATGAATCCGTTGTGAATGGCGAAGTTCCTCGGGGTAGGCCAAATAGACGGGAACTTCACTCGACTCAAGTTCAGGCAAAACGCGATTCATGTCTGGGAAATCTTCGATTAGATAGTCCGGAAGAACGCCAACCCCTAGATTATGACGCACGGCTTGCAGCACACCGTAGTAGTTGTTGACGGTCAGCATAGATTTAACGCCTTGTGCTTGCAGGCTTTGAACCAATTGGGCGCCGGCCGAAACTTGTGCAGAGGTCGTGTTTTGGCAAATCAGACGATGATTTTTCAAGTCTTCAACGCTGGCAATTTCTCCGTTTTGCTCAATGTATTCTTTGGAAGCATAAAGGCGCATGCGCACGCTCATAAGGCGTTTGCGGATGAGATCAGCCTGTGAAGGTTCTTTCATGCGGATGGCAACATCTGCCTCGCGCATCGGCAGGTCCAATACTTTTTCTTCAAGCATTAGATCAATGCGGAGATCAGGATACTTTTCGTATAACTTGTCTAAACGCGGCGCGAGCCAGAGCGATCCAAACCCAATTGTTGTAGTGACGCGTAGATCACCGAAAACCTCTTCTTCGCTGTCACGAATGCGCGCAGCGGCGGCATCCAGTCGTTTTATCATCGCCGACGTTGCATCAAACAACAGTTCGCCTTGTTCGGTGAGAATCAATCCACGTGCGTGGCGGTGAAACAGAATCGTATTGAGGCTTTCTTCCAAGGCACGAATCTGCCTGCTGACCGCAGATTGCGACAGGTGAAGGGTGTCCCCAGCATGGGTAAGGCTACCTGCATCAGCAACCGCGTGAAATATTCTTAGTTTATCCCAGTCCATCTCGCTCACTTTCGATTCATATGTGGACCATAAATGATATTTCCAAAAAAATAAGAGCGGCTCGAGCGTGAGATTGAAAATACTTAGAAAAATTCTTGTTAGGTCAGCATTTAGGACCTAACCTACAGGTAGACTATCCGTATCACTTTTGGGAGGGCGCGGTGTGACTGTTCGTCCAATTCTACTTGAAGATCGCTTTGATCTGACCAAGGACAACTTGTTGTTAAATGGCTCTCAGGCCCTTGTTCGTCTGATGCTCAACCAGCATGCACGTGACAAGACTGCAGGACATAACACTGCTGGATTTGTCTCGGGCTATCGTGGATCGCCGCTTGGGGCTGTTGATACCCAAATGCAGCGGGCTGAAAAGCAATTGTCTGAAAGCAATGTGACGTTTCAGTTTGGCCTAAACGAAGATTTAGCTGCAACGGCACATTGGGGCGCACAGCAAGCCGAATTGCGGGGCGAAGGGAAATACGACGGCGTCTTCGGTCTTTGGTATGGAAAAGGACCTGGTGTCGATCGTTCCGGCGACGTGATGCGCCACGCAAACATGGCCGGGACCAGCCCATTGGGCGGTGTCCTTATGGCGATGGGGGACGATCACACCGGCGAAAGTTCGACTGTGCTACACCAAAGCGAATGGGCATTGGTTGACGCCTATATGCCGATCGTCAGCCCTGCTGGGGTGCAGGAAGTCCTAGACTACGGAGCCTATGGCTTTGCGCTTTCCCGTTTTGCCGGTGTTTGGGTAGGCCTAAAGACGATGAAAGACACGATTGAGGCCACTGCTGTGGTCGATGGTTCACCAGATCGCATGAAAATCGTGACGCCCGATTTTGATATGCCCGACGGTGGTTTGAACATCCGGGTTGTCGACACACCTACAGCCCAAGAAGCGCGGATGATCGACTACAAACGCTTCGCCGCAGAAGCGTTCTCGCATGCCAACAAGCTCGATAAGCGTGTTTGGGGTAAGCCCGGCGCTAAAATTGGTTTTGTGGCTGCTGGGAAAAACTGGCTCGATTTGCAACACGCGATGTCGTTGCTGGGGCTGGATGTGCACGAGGCTGAACGTCTGGGGATTACCACATACAAAGTTGGGCAGGTTTGGCCGCTGGATATGAAAGGCTTTCATGATTGGGCCGAGGGGCTTGATCTGATCGTTGTCGTTGAAGAAAAGCGCAAATTGATTGAAGTGCAGGTCAAGGAAGCCATCTTTGATGATCGCCGTGGACGCCGAGTTTATGGATGGTACAAAAATGGGGTAGAATTGTTTCCAACGCGCGGCGATCTAAACCCTATTTTGATTGCCAACAAACTGGGCGACATTCTCTGTGAAGAGGGTCGTGGTACTGACGCTGTCAAAGCTGGCCTCCAAAAGGTGCAAGAGGCCCAAAAGGCTGACAACGCCGAAGATTCGGCGACGCGAGTACCTTATTTCTGCGCGGGCTGCCCACACAACAGCTCAACCAAGCTTCCAGACGGCGCACGTGCCTATGCTGGGATTGGGTGCCACTATCTTGTGCAATGGATGGACCGCGATACCGTTGGTTTCACGCATATGGGCGCTGAAGGTGCGAATTGGATCGGTGAATCTCTGTTTTCAGAGCGCAAACATGTGTTTCAGAATTTAGGAGACGGGACCTATAATCACTCGGGAATTCAGGCTGTGCGCGCAGCAGTCTCAACCAACACCTCGATTACATATAAAATCCTTTTTAACGATGCGGTTGCCATGACCGGCGGGCAGGGCAACGACGGTGGGCTTGATGCACCCAAACTGGCGGCCGAATTGGTTGCGGTTGGTGTAAAAGAATTGGTCGTTGTTTACGATGAAAAGGAAGATATTGATCCAAAGGATTTCCCCAAGGATGTCGAGTTACAGCCGCGCGATCAGCTGAACGCAGTTCAAGAGCGGCTTCAATTAATCGAAGGCGTGACGGCAATTCTTTATGTGCAGACATGTGCGGCAGAAAAACGTCGTAGACGCAAACGGGGTGCTTTCCCTGATCCAGATAAACGCGTGTTCATTAACACTGATATTTGCGAAGGCTGTGGGGATTGCGGTATTCAGTCCAACTGCGTTGCGATCGTACCAGTTGAGACTGAGCTGGGGCGGAAGCGGGCAATTGATCAATCAGCCTGCAACAAAGATTTCTCTTGTCTGGAAGGGTTTTGCCCTTCGTTTGTGACGCTTGAAGGCGCCACGGTTCGAAGGGAGCGGGCTAAAGACTTTGACCTGCCCGAAATGCCCCGACCTACGCTGCCCGAAATCAAAGGCACTTATAACACCGTCATCACAGGCGTCGGTGGAACGGGCGTTGTGACTATCGGCGCGATCCTTGCTCAAGCTGCTCAGATGGATGGCAAGGGCGCTGGGGTGATGGAGATGTCCGGCCTCGCACAGAAGGGTGGCGCTGTAATGGTGCATTGTCGGATCGGTAACTCGCCCGATGACATTAATGCTATTCGCGTTGCAACGGGTGAATGCGACGCGCTTATCGGCGGCGATTTGGTGGTCTCGGCAGGGTCAAAAACTTTAGGGCTGACCTCACTCGGGCGTACGGGCGCGGTTGTGAACTCTCATGATATTGTCACAGGCGATTTTACCCGAGATATTGATTTCCGCATTCCAAAAGAACGTTTAGAACTTTCTCTAGAAGCGCGGATAAAGAACAGCCTTACCTTGTTCGACTCAACGCTAATCAGCCGTGTTATGCTGGGGGATAGCATATTCTCAAACATGATGGTGTTCGGGGCAGCTTGGCAAAAAGGATTGGTGCCAATCAGTTACGAAGCGCTTCAAAGCGCGATTCGTCTTAACGGAACCGCTGTTGAACGTAATCTGAGGGCGTTTGAGATTGGGCGCTGGGCAATGCTTTATCCTGATGAGGTGGCAAAGCACTTGCCGGTCGATACTGACGGTAAAGTTGAGACACTTGACGGAAAAATTGATTTCAGAGCCAACCATCTTAGGAAATATCAGAGCAAGCGATTGGCACGAAAATATCGCAAGTTTGTTATGAAGTCCGAGGACAAGGACATCCAAGAGGCCCTTGCTGTCGGGTACCACAAAGTACTTGCCTACAAGGATGAGTACGAAGTTGCGCGTTTGCACCGAGAAACCCGCACGAAGGCTACGGCGGTTTTTGAGGGTGATTTTAAGATGCGCTTTCACATGGCGCCCCCGATATTTTCTAAGGACGGACCGAATGGACGTCCGATAAAACGCGAATTCAAAAGTTGGTTTGGCGGTGCCATATCGTTACTTGCACGCTTCAAAATATTGAGAGGCAGTGCGTTTGATCCGTTCTCTCGTTCGAATGAACGTAAGATGGAACGTGATCTGATTGTTCAATACGAACGCGACATAGAAATACTTTTGCCTTTGGTGACACACACAAACAAAAGCGCGTTCATGGAGCTTGCTTTGTTGCCTACGACTATTCGTGGTTTTGGGCCGATCAAGCTCGGCAATGCTGCTAAAGCTGAAAAGCGGCGCGAGGCATTGTTGGCGGTCATCCGAGCGGGCGATGAAGGTCAAAAAGTAGCGGCAGAGTAAATTCAATTGTGACTGTCATTTAGGTGGATACCCTTGCACCATACGGCTAATAAATTGGTTCGATCACGGAGCCAGATATGACATCGCAAAGAGAAGTTGCACGCGATATTAGTTATGCGCATTCGGCGACCACAAAAGGTGGTCGGGCGATGGTCCGCGTTTTGGAAAACGCGACGGGCCGGATTGCATTAATCAAACGAGCAAATGGTTACGAGCAGGAAGTCAAAAAAGGTAGAGATTTCTGGGACGTGATGATCGAAAAGTACGGCCTGTCGCTTGAGGTTTCAGGCGAAGGTCTGAGCAGTATTCCAACCGATGGACCGCTGATCCTGATCGCGAACCACCCATACGGAATTCTCGACGGCCTGATCATGGGACATATCTTATCCAATATTCGCGGTGACTTTCGAATTTTGGCCAACAGCGTGTTTCATAAGTCAGAAACTTTGAACCGGACTATACTTCCAATTAGCTTTGATGAGACGAAAGAGGCGGTTAAGCAAAATCTTGAAACTCGAAAAGAGTCTCTGCGTTATCTCAATGACGGTGGCGCCATCGGAATTTTCCCTGGCGGGACAGTTTCAACTGCAGCTAAGCCGTTTTCGCATCCGATGGACCCAAGCTGGCGCAGTTTCACGGCGCGTATGGTGGCTAAATCCAACGCAACTGTCGTTCCCATTTATTTTGACGGGCACACATCTCGTTTATTTCAGATTGCCAGCCATTTACACAACACACTGCGATTGGGGCTGTTCATCAAAGAGTTCAAAAAGCGCGTCGACGCGCCTGTAAAAATCGTTGTTGGAACGCCGATTGCGCGCGAAGAATTGCAAAAGCGCTCTCATGACGCACGCGAGATGATGGCGTTCTTGCGCAAATCAACGTATAGACTATCCCCTAAACCCCTGAAAAACTTGGAGAACGGTTATGAATTTGAAAACCGTTATAAGAATTAAATGGCAGTAGGCGTATTTGACTCTGGTCTTGGTGGACTGACTGTTTTGAACGCGGTTTCCAAACGGTTGCCTGACGTTCCTTTTGTGTACCTAGGCGACAACGCCCACGCCCCCTACGGTGTGCGTGATGCGCAAGACGTCTATGATTTGACGACCAAAGCCACCGAACGGCTTTGGGAGGCAGGATGCGACTTGGTTGTTTTGGCCTGCAACACAGCAAGTGCAGCGGCGTTACGCAGGATGCAAGAGAGCTGGTTGCCGCCTGAAAAGCGCGCGTTAGGGGTGTTTGTGCCTTTAATCGAAGCCCTGACCGAGCGGAATTGGGGCGACAACAGCCCCCCCAAAGAGGTCGGCGTGAAGCGTGTCGCTTTGTTCGCAACGCCCTCGACAGTCTCAAGTCGTGCGTTTCAACGCGAGCTGGCATTTCGGGCGATCGGTGTGGATGTTGAAGCGCAAGCCTGTGGTGGGTTGGTCGATGCAATCGAAGATGGCGACATGATTTTGGCGGAAGCTTTGGTCAAAAGCCATGCGGATGCATTGATGCGAAAGATGCCAAAGCCTGACGCGGCAATCCTTGGGTGCACACATTACCCGTTGATGGAGCGCGAATTTCAAACTGCTTTGGGCGAAGACGTGAAAGTTTTCTCGCAAGCAAACTTGGTTGCAAATAGTCTAGCAGATTATCTTGAACGCCACCCGCAGATGATCGGTGAAGGAACTGAAAGCAAATTTCTGACGACGGGCGATCCTGAAAAGGTATCGGTCCATGCTACAAACTTCCTTAAACGAAAGATCGTTTTCGAAGCTGCTTAGCCTAGGTGGTATCGACGTATTGATTTTTTGGAATTTGATGTTAGGTGACAGTCAAGCGAACTAGGGTGTGGCGATGAAGTCTCTTAAAAAGAAACGCAGAATTCAGGTAATCATTGCCGCGTTTGTCGCGTTGACGATCTCGGGCGTGTTAATTGGCACTGCGTTTAAGGACGGCATCAATTTTTTCCGGTCACCATCAGAAGTGATTGCAGAACCACCGATTTCGACAGAGGTGTTCCGCATTGGCGGGCTGGTTGAAGATGGCAGCGTGGTGCGTGGACAAGGCGAAACTGTTAGCTTTTCGGTGACAGATGGCGGGGCGACGGTTCCTGTGATTTACACAGGCGTTCTGCCAGATTTATTTGAAGAAAACCAAGGCATGGTGGGTACCGGAAAATACATTAACGGTGTATTCGAAGCCTCTGAAATACTTGCAAAACATGATGAAACTTATATGCCCAAAGAAGTCGTCGACGCATTGAAAGCACAGGGTGTTTATCAAGCCCCCGAGGACAGCTGAGTTCGCAGCGAAAAGACATTCTTAACTATGTAGCGTTGATCTGTCCCTATCTTTGAGACGGGGAAAATCAATGCCAAATGTACGAGAAATTGCCCGTGAAATCGTCAAGCGTGAGGGTGGGTTTGTAGATGATCCCGACGATCCCGGTGGGGCGACTAAGCACGGTATAACCATACACACGATGCGTCGTTTGGGGTTGGACCTTGATCAGGACGGTGATGTTGATCGCCAAGACGTTCAGCATGTTTCAATTGAGCTTGCCGAAGAAGTTTTCGTTCGCGAGTATTTTGAAAGACCGCGTATCGACAGACTTCCGACACCATTGCAGGCAACAGTTTTTGACATGCAGGTGAACTCTGGCACGCAGGCGGTTCGAATTCTACAACGCCTCGTTTCTTCAATGGGGCATTTGTGTTCCGCCGATGGTGTCATCGGCCCCAAAACGCTTGCCGCAGTTCAAGCTGCCTTTGATCAGGCGTCAGATCACTTTGTAGATGCCTACGGGATTGAACGCAGAAACTACTATTTTGGACTTGCTGACCGGCGCCCGTCGTCCCGAAAATATTGCCGCAATCGCAGTGGTGGTAAGGGCGGCTGGATCCGTCGGGCCGAGGAGTTTATTTCGCCGCGCTTTCATATGAGTGCCAGACAATTTCGAGAAAGGATTGCGCAATGGGCGTAGTAACCGAGGTTTTTGGGTCGGTTTTTGGGGGCGGCCGGAACGTCGTTGCAGAAACGGCAGAAGTTTTTCGCGTCAATGCCGAGGCGCAAGCTCAGAGGGAATCTGAGGCTTCACACGCAGCGTTGGCGCAATTCGCAGCCGAATTCGGCGGGGCGTGGCAGGGGTGGTTTGATCAGTTTGTTGATGGTCTGAACCGTCTGCCGCGTCCAGTAATGGCCTTTGGAGTAATTGGCCTGTTTGTTTCAGCCGCCGTCAATCCAGTATGGTTTTCTGAGCGAATGCATGGGGTTGCATTGGTTCCAGAGCCCCTGTGGTGGCTGTTAGGCGCGATTGTGAGCTTTTATTTTGGTGCGCGTCATCAGACCAAAGGGATGGAGTTTCGACGGTCGGTTGCTGAAACCGTCGCACGGGTTTCTGTGCCTGATGCAGTTTCCGATGATAATCCTGCACTTGAGGAATGGCGCATACACGCGACAAAGTGATCGAGTTTAAGCGCGAATTCTGATTGGACGTCCCAAAAAGACATCTTATAACCGAGATATGATAGTTGAACTCGGTCACTTCGCCCTCATTCTTGCCCTTTGCGTAGCCATAGTGCAGGCCATCGTTCCCTTGATCGGGGCGCACTACCGTTGGCCAGGCTGGATGGCAGTAGCTGAACCTGCTGCAACAGCGCAGTTTGTTCTGACAGCGACGGCATTTGGTGCGCTGACTTACGCATTCGTGACGTCGGACTTTTCGCTAAAACTGGTGGTGATGAATTCGCACACCGCCAAACCGATGCTCTATAAAGTGTCCGGTGTTTGGGGGAACCACGAAGGCTCGATGCTTTTGTGGGTGCTTATTTTGACCTTGTTCGGCGCTATGGCTGCATGGTTTGGCGGTAATCTGCCACCGACAATGAAGGCCCGCGTTCTTTCGGTTCAATCTGCTGTGGCAGTTGCATTTTTTGGCTTCATTATCTTTACTTCAAACCCGTTTGTTCGGCTTTCTGCTCCACCTTTTGATGGCCGTGATTTGAACCCGTTACTACAAGACCCTGGTTTGGCGTTTCACCCTCCGTTTTTATACCTGGGCTACGTCGGGCTGAGTATGTCGTTCTCTTTCGCGGTCGCAGCGCTGTTGGAAGGCCGCGTCGATGCGGCTTGGGGCAGATGGGTGCGTCCATGGACGTTGGCCGCATGGTTGTTTTTGACGATCGGGATCGGCCTTGGCAGTTGGTGGGCCTATTACGAACTCGGCTGGGGCGGGTTCTGGTTCTGGGATCCTGTGGAAAACGCTAGCTTCATGCCTTGGTTGTTGGGTGCAGCCTTACTGCATTCAGCCGTGGTCGTTGAAAAACGAGAAAGCCTGAAAAGTTGGACGATCTTATTGGCAATCCTCGCGTTTGGATTTTCACTGATTGGCACGTTTATCGTGCGTTCAGGCGTTCTGACGTCGGTACACGCATTCGCGTCGGACCCTGAGAGGGGTGTTCTCATCCTATTCATTCTAGCGTTCTTTGTCGGAGGCGCATTGATACTGTTCGCTGCACGCGCCAACGTTATGCAGTCCAAAGGTGTGTTCAGCACTGTAAGCCGAGAAAGCGGGTTGATCTTAAATAACATCCTGCTGGCAGTCGCATGCTTCGTCGTGTTCATCGGAACCATTTGGCCATTAATTGCCGAGATGTTCTTTGATCGGAAACTCTCGGTTGGGGCTCCGTTTTTCAATCAGGCATTCACACCGTTTATGATCGCACTAGGTGCGGTAATGCCCATCGGTGCAATGCTTCCATGGAAACGAGCAAACGTTGGGCGGGCCTTTAAACAGTTGATTCCAGCGCTGCTTGTGGCTGTGGCCCTCGGGTTGCTGGCATATGTTTGGCAAACCGGAAGGTCTTTGATGGGTCCAATTGGTTTGTTTCTTGCAGCTTGGTTGGTTTTTGGGGCCATGACCGACATTTGGCAACGCACCGGAAAAAAAGGCAATCGCCTCGGACGTTTAATGCGACTGCCAAGGGCTGATTGGGGTAAATCTGTCGCGCACGCGGGTCTTGGGATCACGATGTTCGGGATCGCTGGTCTGATGGCTTGGGAGCTTGAGGATATCAGCGTCACGACCGTCGGAGAAAGTATTGAGATCGGTGACTATCAACTGACGTTGACCAGTGTCGAACGATTGCCGGGTCCTAATTACATGTCCACCACTGCGACGGTTGAAGTCAGAAACGAAGGTCGGATTGTCAGCGTTCTGAAGCCGGAGAAGCGTGTTTATCCAGTCCAAGCAATGCCAACCACTGAAGCTGCGATTGATAACGGGTTGTTTCGCGACATTTATGTCGTCATCGGGGATGCTCAGCAAAACGGTGGGTGGGCTTTACGAAGCCACGTGAAACCCTTGGCGAACTGGATATGGGCTGGAACCATAATCATGGCGCTAGGTGGCTTGCTTAGCCTGTCTGACCGTCGCTACCGAGTCGCCGCAGGTGCCAGAAAATCGCCTAGGGCAGGGGTGCCGGCAGAATGAAACATTTGATCCTTATCCTCTGTCTTCTGGCAACCCCACTTATGGCGGTCGAACCTCATGAGATGCTAGATGATCCAGCGCTTGAGGCCCGCGCTCAGGTTCTCGATACGCAGTTGCGGTGCGTGAAGTGCCAGTCCGAGGCTCTGGCGTCCTCAAACGCGGCATGGGCAGCGGATGCGCGGATTTTGTTGCGTCAATTACTGACTGACGGCTATTCAGACCAACAAGTGCTTGAGTTCTTCGTCGTGCGCTATGGAGAATACGTGTTGATGGAACCCCAAAAGGGCGGTTCGAATACGCTTCTATGGTACGCAGGTCCGATTATGCTGTTGCTTGGTTTTGGCATTGGATGGGGGTTTCTACGCCAGCGAAATTCGGCCAAGGCCACCGGCGCCATGCCGGAAGTCCTGAGCGAAGACGAAAAAGCGCGCCTTGCCGAGATTATGAACGATTGACGTTAGGTTTCCCTTGGACCACAGAAATGCGTGACTACATCTTGCGCAACCAAACAAGGAGCGCCAACCGTGATTTACGAAACAATTGCTTACCAAGTCTCAGATGACATCGCTGTTCTGACGCTAAACCGTCCAGACGTTATGAATGCCATGAACGCCCTAATGCGTGCAGAGGTCTTGCATGCAGTTAAAGCCGCGGCCAAAGAAGCGCGCGTATTGGTCGTAACCGGTGCAGGCAAAGCGTTTTGTTCGGGCCAGGACCTTGGCGATGGAGGCAATGCCGCAAACATTGATCTCGAAAGGGTTCTTCGAGACGAATACGTGCCTATGATTCGTGCGATCAACGATTGTCCAATTCCCGTCATTGCCGCGGTAAACGGTGCAGCGGCCGGAGCTGGTGCAAATTTAGCGTTGGCATGTGACGTGGTGATTGCGACTGAACGCGCAGTCTTTTTGCAGGCGTTCACACGCATTGGTCTTATCCCTGATGCGGGTGGCACCTATTTACTGCCACGACAGGTTGGGATGCCACGTGCGATGGGTGCGTCGCTATTCGCAGAGCCGATTTCTGCTAGAAAAGCCGAATCCTGGGGCATGATCTGGGAGGCGATTGAGGACGAACTGTTCAACGCACATTGGCAGAAACGCGCAAAGCAATTGGCTTCAGGACCAACCGTTGCATATCAGCACGTGAAAGAGGCTTTGGGCGCGTCGCAAAACAATAGCCTAGAAGAACAGCTGTTATTAGAGGCCCGCCTGCAAGGCGCTTGCGGCAAGACCCGCGATTTTACCGAAGGCGTCATGGCCTTTTTGGATAAGCGTCCAGCAGAATACGAAGGACGTTAACGAAAAAGGCAGGGTCAAAACCCTGCCTTTGTTTTTTAGAACAGCCAGAAGCTGAAATCCCATCCATCGTCATCGTCGTCATCCGCGTCTTCGATGAATTCTACGTCATCTTCTTCTTCCTCGACTTCGCCAAGAACGTACTGAGGATCGCAATCTTCTTCCCAAGAAACGGCGCCCATAATGACAGCGTCGTCGTCACGATCTCCGCCTTCTTCGCCAACAGAGTCGATATTGATAACAACCGGCTGACCCTCAAAGTCTTCGTGGGTCAATGCTTCGCTATCATGGCTTAGCGTAAAGGATGTGAACCGGATATCATCATATCCGTCTTCATCATCGTCGTCGTCATCATCGTGATGACCTTCCTCCAAGCCTTTTGACCCTATCTCAACACCGCCATCAAACTTACCAAAGAAGTCTTTGATGTCCTTAGGCAATTTGACGTCACGGCCCAGTTTATCGACCTTATCATCGTCAAACTTCGAACGGGTTACATCGTCACCGACAACGTCAATGTCGTCCGCGAGCGTGTCATCGTTCAAAGCAAAGAAAAAGCCACGCAGATCACCGATTTGGCCAGTGTCACCTAAAACTTCTAGATCGACTTGCATGTCGCCATTGTCTAGCTCGAGCATGGTGACTTCGACGTTTACATCGCCCAAAACGGTAAATGATCTGGATGCTGGATCTTCATCGACTTCGTCACCGCCAACGAATTCCCAGCCACCATTTCCGTCTGGATGCCAGTCTCCATACTTGAAATCGTACATCTCGTGTTGAGCGTCGGCGTCAGCATTGTGGGTTAGAACGTTGCCAGCGCTGGATTCTGTATCCACAACCATGGCGAAGCTCTCTAGGTCGAAGTCTTCGATGGTAAGCGGACGGTCGTCGCACCATAGCGTAAAGCAAGTTTTGTCGACGTTGCCCTCTACACCACTGTCAGTATCACTAAATTCAATGCGTGCGTCGTAATCGCCCCTCAACTCTGTACCATCAGAGAGAGAGTTGATGCCGTCATCAACAAATTCTGCGCCCGTACCGTCGGGCATCCATGCATGAATGCTTCCAACAATACTTGGATCTGTGAAATTAAAGAAGACTGCGTCCAAATCTCCGATGTCACCGTTGTTATCCAACGAAGTCATCTTAACAAAGAGATTGCCGTGGTCTTCTACAATGCGAATGTGAACCTGCGGATCGCACCCAACAATAAATGCATCGGACACTTTGTCCGGAATCGGAGTAACATCTCCAGCCATAACTCATTAACCTTTAAGCAGTCGTAATGCCGCCACACCAAGGACACATTATCAAATTGAGCTACTTTTAGTCAACTTATCCGGGCTAACTCATTGGTATACAAGCTGTTTCCTAAACGGATACAAGCAAACGCCCAGCATCACTGATACCGGGCGTTTCCATTATCGCAACAAATATTATCGTTATGATATTTTATCTATCTTCAATGTCCATGTAGTCGCGCAACGTACTACCTTGGTACAGCTGGCGTGGGCGCCCAATTTTCATCTGAGGATCTGAGATCATTTCTTTCCACTGAGAGATCCATCCAACTGTGCGAGACAAAGCAAAGATCGGCGTGAACATTGAGGTAGGGAAGCCCATCGCCTCAAGGATGATACCAGAGTAAAAATCCACGTTTGGGAACAGTTTTTTCTCAACGAAGTACGGATCACTCAAGGCAACTTTTTCTAGTTCTTTGGCAACCTGTAGAAGAGGATTGTTCTCAACTCCCAGCAATTCAAGCACTTCATCAGCCGATTGCTTTAGCACAGTCGCCCGAGGATCAGTGTTCTTGTACACGCGATGGCCAAAGCCCATCAGGCGGAACGGATCGTCCTTATCCTTCGCGCGGGCGATGTATTCTGGGATGCGATCGACGGTGCCAATCTCTTTCAGCATCTCAAGGCAAGCTTGGTTAGCACCACCGTGGGCAGGACCCCAAAGACAGGCAACACCTGCAGCGATACAGGCAAACGGGTTGGCGCCCGATGACGATGCAAGACGCACAGTTGACGTGGATGCGTTTTGTTCATGATCTGCGTGTAATGTGAAGATGCGATCCATTGCGCGGGCAAGGATTGGGTTCACTTCATAGTCCTCGCAAGGCACCGCAAAGCACATGCGAAGGAAGTTTGACGCGTAATCAAGGTCGTTTCGTGGGTAAACGAACGGCTGACCGATGGTGTATTTATACGCCATTGCCGCGATTGTTGGTAGTTTTGCAATCAGACGAATTGAGGCAACTTCGCGTTGCCACGGGTCTGAAATGTCCGTCGAGTCGTGATAGAATGCTGACATCGCACCGATCACGCCGACCATAATGGCCATTGGATGTGCATCGCGACGGAAACCACGGAAAAAGTTAATCATCTGCTCGTGGACCATTGTGTGGCGCGTCACGAGAGACTCAAAATCTTCAAGTTCGTCGGCTGTTGGTAGATATCCGTAGAGCAGCAAAAAGCAGACTTCTAGGTAGTGGGATTTGCCAGCGAGCTGGTCGATAGGGTAACCGCGATGCCAAAGTTCGCCTTTGCCACCGTCGATATACGTAATCGTGCTGTCGCAGCTAGCGGTGGACGTGAAGCCCGGATCGTATGTAAAGACGCCCGCTTGCGCATAGAGTTTGCGAATATCGAGAACATCTGGACCAGCTGTTGGTGAAAAGATCGGCAGTTCATAGTCATTGCCGTCAATTGTTAGCTTAGCAGTTCGTTTCGTGTCAGCCATGGTGTTGTCTCCTGTTCGCAGCCCAGGCAGCGGATCTGCTGGGCAATGGTTGAACGGCCAAGGCTGACGAAAGATTAACCTTCTTCAACTTCGGCCGCGTCATTTAGTCGGGCAATGGTTTCTTCTTTACCCAACACTAGGATCATATCGAACACGCTTGGCGTCGCCGCGCGACCAGCAAGAGCTGCCCGCATTGGCCCGGCAAGCTTGCCGAATTTTATCTCGTTTGCCTCTGCAACGGTGTTTGTTGCAGCCTCAAGATTTTCTCGATCCCAGCTAGCATTTTGCAGGTGCGGCGTCAATTCATTCAGTATACCACGGGATACATTATCCAGATTTTTCGATGACTTTTCATCAGGTATTACTGGGCGATCAACAAGAATAAACTCTGCTTTATCAATGAGTTCTGGATATGTTTTAGCCCGTTCTTTAAGGCAATACATGCCGTCAGTCAAAAGCTGTTTCTTTTCGTCACTTAGTGATGGCGCACCCGTAACGGCAAAAAATTCCTCAAGTTCACGCAGCAGTGCAGCATTTTCTGAATCAGCTATTTGTTGCCCACAGAGATTTTCAAGTTTCTTAAAATCAAAACGCGCCGGAGACTTGCCGATTCCGTCAAATCCGAACCATTCTTTCGCCTGTGCATCCGAGAAAAACTCGTCGTCACCATGGCTCCAACCCAAACGGGCCAAGTAGTTTCGCATACCGGATGCTGGGTAGCCCATCGCCTGATATTCTTCGACACCAAGCGCACCGTGACGCTTGGACAGTTTCTTGCCATCCGGTCCATGGATAAGCGGTATATGTGCCCATACAGGGACATTCCAACCCATGGCTGTGTAGATCATCATTTGACGTGCTGCGTTGTTCAAATGATCGTCGCCGCGAATGACATGGGTGACACCCATATCGTGATCGTCAACCACAACGGCCAACATGTATACTGGCGTGCCGCCAGAACGCAACAACACCATGTCATCTAACTGTTTGTTGTTAATGGTAACATCGCCCTGCACTTCATCGCTGATGACAGTTGAGCCTTCCTGAGGCGCTTTAATCCTCACTACAAAAGGAAGATTAGGATGATCCGTTGTAGCAGAATCGCGCCACGGGGATTTGAACAAAGTCGATTTACCTTCGGCCTTAGCCGTGTCGCGGAATGCCTGAATTTCGTCTTGGGTTGAGAAGCATTTGTAAGCTTTGCCCTCTGCCAGTAATTGAAGTGCAACTTCACGATGCCGATCGGCGCTTTCAAATTGGCTAACGGCGTCGCCGTCGTGATCCAACCCCAACCACTCCAAGCCTTTGAGAATTGCTTTTGTCGCTTCAGGCGTAGAGCGCTCGCGATCGGTATCTTCGATACGCAACAAAAATTTGCCACCGCGACCACGCGCGTAAAGCCAATTGAACAAGGCAGTGCGCGCACCGCCTATATGCAGGTAGCCAGTGGGGGAAGGGGCGAAGCGCGTAACAACGGCGTCAGACATCGGGTCTTTACCTTTCGGAAACCAAAGATGGGATAGATTTCGGCCTGTCTAGCTGTCCGTATGGGTAAGAACAAGTGCCCCGCGTTACCTCGTTTATTTCCGCGATGATCCTATCCCAGCAGGGGCATTTGTTCCTGTGGGTGCCTGTTTGTTTTGCCATTGGGATCGGGGGCTTTTTCTCGCTGAGGATTGAACCGCAGGCCAGTGTTTATTGGGCTGCCCTGTCTGCATTCGTGGCTTTGTTAATCGTCAAGCGGTTTCAGTTCGTCGGACGAGCGCTGATTATCGGGATCTTGGCCATGGCTGTCGGTTTCGTTTTGGCGTCGGTGCGCAGCCATTCCGTCGCCGAAACGCGTTTGGGGTTTCGGTACTATGGACCGGTTGAGGGGCGGATTGTTGGAATAGACCGAAGTGCATCGGATGCAGTTAGGCTGAGCTTGGACCGAGTTGTGCTGTTTGACATGTCGCCCGCGCGGACGCCAACCCGAATTCGTGTCGCTTTGCATGGGGATCAAGAACACTTCGAACCGTTGATCGGTGAAACCATTGTTTTAGCAGCCCACCTCAGCCCTCCTTCTGGTCCAGTTGAGCCTGGCGGATTTGACTTTCAACGGCACGCATGGTTCCAAAAGCTTGGTGCTGTTGGGTATACGCGCAGCCCAATCATGGTGCTTTTGCCGGCCAATGACAGTTTGGTGATTTCTCGTATTCGGCAGCAAATATCCAATCACATACGCCTTACTTTACCAGATAATTCCGGTGGCTTTGCAGCTGCCGTTGTGACTGGGGATCGATCAGGCATCGATCAGTCGAGCCTAGACAGCTTGCGCGATTCAAATCTCGCGCATCTTTTGGCCATTTCGGGGCTGCACATGGGAATGCTGACGGGGTTCATTTTTGCCCTTGTTCGCGGCGGGTTGGCGTTGTTTCCGGTGATTTCAATGCGCGTTCCCGCCAAGAAATGTGCCGCTGTATCTGCACTGGTTGTTGCGAGCGGATATTTGGCATTGTCCGGCGGCGCGATAGCGACCGAGCGGGCCTATATTATGGTTGCCGTTGCATTGATAGCCATTCTACTCGATCGGCGTGCGATAAGTTTGCGCGCGGTGGCCGTCGCGGCGTTGGTTGTATTGATTCTGACGCCCGGGGCACTTGTAAGCCCGGGCTTTCAAATGTCGTTTGCCGCCACCACGGCTTTGGTTGCTGTATTTACCGAAATTCGTGACCGGGAGTGGATTTTTGGCCCCAAATGGCTCCGCCCGATTATCGCCACCATTCTGTCCTCGGCTATTGCAGGGTTGGCAACGGCACCGTTTGGCGCGGCGCATTTCAATCAAATTTCACAGATGGGCCTTATCGCTAACGTACTTTCGGTGCCCGCTATGGGAATAATTGTGGTTCCTGGCGGCGTCCTAGCGGCACTTCTTTCACCGTTTGGTGGGTCATGGATTGGATTGAATATCATGGGTTTTGGCTTGGACTGGATCATGATGATCTCGGATTGGGTTTCTGGTTTTAATTATTCCGTCCGAATGGTGCCTCAACCAAATCGCTGGGTATTGCCGTTGTTCGCTTTGGGGGCATTGTGGACGGCTTTTTGGCAAGGGCACGCCCGGAATTTGGGCGTCGTTGCATTTTCATTGGCTGCAGTTCTTTGGAGTAAAACTGAGCGTCCCTACATACTAATTTCGGATAATGGCGGATTAGTTGGCGTCATGCATGAGGGGGGCAGGGCATTATCAAAACCACGTGGCAGCGGCTTTGTCGCCGGCGTTTGGCTTGAGAATGACGGTGACGCGGCGTCTCAGGTCGACGCCAACACCAGATGGAAACAACAAGTCGGCCACGTGACTGGCAGGAAGATAGTTGAAAAACTAGAAAAGTGCGGTGGAAGCGCGATTCTGGTGGTCAATGCAGAACCACTTCACGAACTACCTTGTCTGGTAATATCCCCAAAATACTTGCGCGAAACGGGCAGTATCACGATCTCACAAACCGGGGATATTCGTACCAGTCGTCAGGTCCACGGAGAGCGTATGTGGCATCCGTGGACTGAAAATCAATAATTGCGAATGAGACCGACAAGACGTCCTTGAACGCGCACTTTGTCCTCGGGGAAGACACGTGTTTCATATGCCGGGTTTGCAGCTTCGAGCGCGATTGCGCCGCCTTGTCTGCGAAAACGTTTCAGTGTTGCTTCGTGGTCCTCAACCAATGCGACAACGATGTCACCGTTGTCCGCCGTTTCGGCTTCTCGGATGATAACCACATCACCGTCGTTGATACCCGCGTCGATCATCGACTCGCCTTTGACCTCAAGCGCGAAATGCTCGCCTGCGCCACTTAGCATAGAGCCCGGGACCGCGATGTGGCTAGAAACCTGGCTAATAGCCTCAATAGGGACACCAGCGGCAATGCTACCCATGACCGGAAGATTGGCGACTTGACTTACCAGGTCGGAGTTTGCGGCCCGTGGGTGTGGGCTGGCATCGCCCTCAATGACGCGTGGGACAAATCCAGCGGGCGAGGACCCAAGGCTTTCAGGCAGCTTCACAATCTCAATGGCGCGTGCTTTATGCGGCAAACGACGAATGAATCCACGCTCCTCGAGTGCAGTAATCAAGCGGTGGATGCCGGATTTTGACCGTAAATCGAGATGCTCTTTCATCTCGTCAAAACTTGGCGGTACGCCGTCGCGGTGTAGCCGTTTATTAATAAAATCCAGCAGATCGAGTTGTTTTTTCGTCAACATTCTGGGACTCCTTAGATCGAAGTGTTCCCTTTTGTTCTATTGCTGTTCTTGTTTTGTGTCAACAATCTTCGATATGTTGTTTAGTCGGACCGCTAAATGGGCAAATATTGAATCTGAGCACCAGCAGTTAGCGCAACACCGTTCACCGGTCGAATTAACAATGCATTAGCATCTGCCAAAACCGTTAACAGTGAGCTGTCTTGTTTTTCAAAAACTGTTAACTGCCCGTTTTGCACAACCGCGCGCATATAATGTTCGCGTGGGCCGTTGGCACCAATCGAATTTGCGAGAACCGCAGAAAGTGATTGTCGCTTGTTGTTGCCAAGTCCAAGCATCGCTTGAATGACTGGTATTAAAAACACATGACCACACACCATTGCAGACACAGGATTGCCGGGAAGACCGACCATCATAGCGTCACCCATTCGACCAGCCATTAAAGGCTTACCGGGGCGCATTGCGATTTTGTAAAAGCTTTGCTCCATGCCTTTTTGCTGCGCGACTTTGCCGACGAGATCATGATCGCCAACAGAGGCCCCGCCAATCGTCACGATAAGGTCAGCATCCGCTGCTAAATCAAACACCTGTTCAAGTGAGGCGACGTTGTCACGAGCGATGGGTAGAATTCGAACCTTTGCGCCATGACTTTCAAGCAATGCTTTAAGGCCAAACGTGTTGGAGGCGATAATTTGGTCCGGGCCCGGGGTTTCCCCCGGCATTACAAGTTCGTTGCCAGTCGAAATCAGGGCCACGTCGGGCTTACGAAAAACCTCGATCGTTGGAATATTCATTGAGGCAAGAAGTGCTATGTCATTGGCCGAAAGCAGTCTGGGGGTCGTCAATGTTTGGCCAATTTTGAAATCACCACCAGCGGGTCGAATGTTGCTGCCACGGTGGTCGCCCGTAACCGTGATCTGGTCGCCAATACAGGTCACGTCCTCTTGGATGACGACAGTGTCACAACCCTCAGGCACCGGCGCGCCTGTGAAAATGCGGATGGCTTGGCCGGATCTGACTGAATCATTGTATCCAGTTCCGGCGGCAGACTCGCCTATGACGTTGTACTGAGCACCCTTTTCGGCGGTTCCTGCAACGGCGTAACCATCCATGGCAGAGGCAGAAAATGGTGGTTGATTGCGTGTTGCCTTAGCAGCGGTAGCCAGAACCCGCCCGACAGATTTCGCTAGAGGAACGCATTCAGTTCCCTGCGGGTCGGCGAGGCTGAAAAGATGCGACAGAGCCTCGTCAACAGTTATCATGACGCCTCGTAACGCCCAGATTTCCCACCATCTTTCAGTGTGACGCGGATGCCGCCAATTTCCATCGATTTGTCGACAGCTTTTGCCATGTCGTAGACGGTTAAGGCGGTCACAGAGACGGCTGTCAAAGCCTCCATCTCGACCCCGGTTTGGCCAGAAGTTTTTACAGTTGCAGACAAATGCAGCCCCGGCAGATCGGGATCAAGCGTCAGGTCAACTGCGACCTTGGTGACAGGAAGAGGATGGCAAAGCGGGATCAGATCAGGGGTTTTCTTAGCACCCATGATGCCTGCGAGACGGGCAACGCCAATGACATCACCCTTTTTAGCGCGACCCTCTGCAATAACGTCAAAGGTTTCAGCCGCCATTTTCACCCAACCTTCAGCCGTCGCAATGCGGTCGGTAACGGCCTTATCTGAAACATCGACCATGTGGGCGTTTCCGTCCTGATCAAAATGGCTAAGTCCAGACATTATGCAGCTCCCGCCATTGGGTTTGCCAGCAACTCACGGGTAGCTATTTCGACGTTCTCTTGGCGCATCAGGCTTTCACCGATCAAGAAGCATCGGGCACCGTGCTCCGTCATTGCGGCTAAATCTTCAGGGGTCGAAAGACCGCTTTCAGAAATCAAGATACGGTCGTCTGGCACGATTTTTGCCAGTTGACGTGTCGTATCCAAAGTTGTCTCAAAGGTTTTCAAGTTGCGATTGTTGACGCCGATCAGGGGCGATTTCAGCTTTAATGCGCGCTCAAGTTCAGGCGCGTCATGCGATTCAATCAGCACGTCCATTCCCCAAGAAAAAGCAGCATCTTCAAGCTCCTGCGCTTGTAGATCAGTTACGCTTGCCATGATTATCAAGATGCAATCCGCGCCTAGTGCGCGCGCTTCGGCGACTTGATATGTATCGTACATGAAGTCCTTGCGTAATGCGGGTAGCGAGGTTGCTGAGCGGGCGGCATTCAGGAAGGGCTTTGCGCCTTGAAAGCTTGGGGTATCGGTCAAGACCGAGAGGCAGGTTGCACCGCCGCTCTCATACGCTTTGGCAAGGCTTGCAGGCTCAAAATCAGCACGGATCAAACCCTTTGACGGCGAAGCCTTTTTGACTTCGGCAATCAGGCCATAACCTGTCTTGCTGGCTTTCATCAGTGCCGACGCAAAACCGCGTGTTGGGCTTGCAGCCTTTGCTGCAGCCTCAACTTCGGCCAATGGGGTCGTGCGCTTGTCGGCTTGGATTTCATCCAGCTTGTAGGATTTGATACGGTCGAGTGCTGTCTGTGTCATGTGGTCTGTTTAACTAATCGATGGGACTGGGGAAAGGGCAGGGATTGGGGCGCTGCCCCAAACCCCGAGGTATTTTGAGCAAGATAAAGTTCAGAGGTTGGTGATTTTGGCCAACGCTTTGATTTTAGACAAGGCTGCCCCGCTGTCGATGCTTTCGATTGCCATGTCACGCGCCTCTTTCAGATCATCAGTTTTGCCGGCCACGACGATTGCTGCTGCTGAGTTCAACAAAACTGCATCACGGTAAGCTGATGGCTGGCCGTTGAGGAGTGCACGGAAAGCAGTGGCGTTTTCCTCGGGCGTGCCTCCGATGATGGCTTCAAACGGATGCACAGGCAGGCCCGCGTCTTCGGGGTGAAGTTCGATTTCTTTGACCGAACCCTCCTCTTCCAGGGCTGCAACCCATGAAATACCGGTGATCGTCAGTTCGTCAGTGCCATCTGAGCCATGGACCAACCAAGCGCGCTCGCTACCCAATTGACCGAGCGTTTCTGCCATCGGGCGGATCAGATCTTTTGAGAAGGCACCTGTAAGTTGGCGTTTCACGCCCGCAGGATTGGTCAAGGGGCCGAGGATATTGAACATCGTTCGACACCCAAGTTCTTGACGCACAGGCATTACATATTTCACTGCCGGGTGGTGCATTGGGGCCATCATGAATGCGATACCGCATTCATCAAGCGCCTTCTGTACGATTTCCGGTCCGACCATAACGTTGACGCCCATTTGTGTTTGCACGTCCGCAGTACCAGATTTCGAGCTGAGGTTTTTATTGCCGTGTTTTGCAACGACGACACCTGCACCGGCCGTGACGAATGCCGTGGCGGTTGAGATATTGAGCGTGTGTTTTCCATCGCCGCCAGTACCAACGATATCCATGGCACCCACAGGGGCATTTACAGGCAAGCATTTGGCGCGCATCACTGCCGCTGCCGCTGCATATTCATCAACGGTTTCGCCACGTGTGCGCATTGCCATAAGCAGACCGCCGATTTGGGACGGCGTCGCCTCGCCTTCGAACAGGATTTGGAATGCAGATTCGGCTTGGTCGCGTGATAGGGGGCCTTCGCTAGCGACGTTGATGATTGGCTTCATGGCATCGCTCATGCGGGCACCTTCAATTCATTCAAAAAGTTTTGCAACAGGGCATGACCATGTTGGCTTGCGATAGATTCCGGGTGGAATTGGACACCGTGGATCGGAAGTTCTTTGTGTTGAAGCCCCATGATCAAACCATCCTCAAGTTCAGCGGTGATCTCAAGACACTCGGGAAGAGATTCGCGCTCAACAACCAGTGAGTGGTAGCGAGTGGCTTCAAAAGGGGTCGGCAGGTCTTTGAATAACCCTTTGCCGGTGTGATGCATCATGCCCATTTTACCGTGAACAATTTCATGACAGCGGATCACATTGCCACCAAACACCTGCCCGATTGTCTGATGACCTAAGCAAACGCCCATTAATGGCGTCTTCGCTTCGGCAGCAGCTTCTGTGATCGCCAAACAAATTCCGGCCTGATCTGGGTCACACGGGCCGGGGGAAAGCAAAATACCTGCGGGATTCATGGCCATCGCTTCTTGGACGTCGATGGCATCGTTTCTGCGCACGACCACCTCGGTTCCTAGTTCACCGAGGTAATGAACAAGATTATACGTAAAACTATCGTAGTTATCGATCAGGAGAAGCATCGGATTTTCCGCGTTTTTGTGTATTTGTTATCTGT
The DNA here is from genome assembly GCA_029244725.1 of Paracoccaceae bacterium. GTDB lineage: Bacteria > Pseudomonadota > Alphaproteobacteria > Rhodobacterales > Rhodobacteraceae > JASMHC01. The sequence goes on along the minus strand of JAQWQJ010000089.1, from coordinate 279,692 downwards.
ATAGTCGGGATATACATGCTCAGGGTTGCGCCGGACCGTCAAGAGGGCGCATTATACCAAAAAACAAAGAACCCTAGTCGGGAGCGATCGAGTGGCACGCGGACTATTATTTGGTATCATTTGTGGCGGACTGTTCACGGCCCTGTTTTTGGCAGCCGTATCTTTGCTGGCGCCAATGCCTGACCCCAACGCAGAAATCATGGCCCCTGAGCCGCAAGTGACTGTGGCGCCTACAATGCCTGTGGAAGATCCTACGCCTACGCCTCAGATGGCATCGCCCACCATTGAAGATGCACCTGCGCTTGCTGAGACGACCTCGGCAATAGTGCCCACGACAGGCGACGCTGAAAGCAACCTTGCCGAAGTCAGCGATGAGAATGAAAGCCTGCCTGAAGTTTCTGAAGACAATCAACCGATGGTCGATACATCGACTACCGTAGCCCCTGCAGCGCCAGAGGCAGAAACCAATCTGTCGATAGCAACTGAGTCGACAGAGCCAGTGCAGAATGCAGTGGCCACGACCGCGATTTCGGAAGTTTTGATTGAGGAAAGTAAGACGTTGTCACCGGACGCGCCTTTGGCAGAAGATACGACCGTCGTCACAAATCGTCTTCCAACGATTAGCGGTGAAACTTCGAGCGATGATGCACTGCAAGAACCGATGACTGAACCTGAAGCGATAGACGATCGCCCGTTAATGGCCATCATTTTGATCGACACCGGCGAATACAATATTGGCCCTGAGGCGCTCGCGAGCTTCCCTTATCCGATTTCTTTCGCAATAGATCCCCTTCGGGACGATGCGCTTGAAGCAGCAGAAAGGTATCGTAGCAAAGGGTTTGAGCTGCTCGTTACGGCAGACTTACCAGAAAGCGGTGATGCATCCTTGGCCGAAATTGCCCTTGCGCCGACCATTGAAAGCATTCCAGGTGCGGTTGGTTTCCTTGAGGGTACGAACGGCGGTCTTCAGGGCAATATGGAACTGGCCGAGGCAGTTCTGAAAATGGTTGAGGACACCGGCAACGGATTGGTTCTTCGCTCAAAGGGATTGAATGCAGCGCAACAACAGGCTGATGGGAGGGATCTGCCCGTGGCGACGTTGTTCCGTGACTTTGATGCTAGTGGTCAGAACGCTTCGGTTATTCGACGCTTTCTTGATCAAGCGGCCTTTAAAGCGCGGCAAGAAGGGTCAGTTGTTATGGTAGGTCGCTTACGTCCAGCCACGATTTCCGCGTTGCTTTTGTGGGGTTTACAGGACCGCGCAACCAGTGTCGCTTTGACGCCGGTTTCTACGATTTGGCAGCAATAGAGCGCTAGTTAGAACTGTTAATAAATCGCGCTGCGTCTTCGGCTGCGGCGCGTAAAGCTTTGGATTTATTGATAGTTTCCATGAATTCGCTTTCTGGATCGCTGTCGCAAACAACACCGCCACCAGCCTGAACGTAAAGCTTTGCATCTTTCACAACTGCAGTACGCAAAGCGATACACATATCCATATCGCCGCCTGCGCTGAAATATCCAACCCCACCGCCATAGACGCCACGTTTTTCAGGTTCTAGCTCGTCGATGATCTCCATCGCGCGGACTTTAGGGGCGCCAGAGACTGTGCCAGCAGGCAGGCCTGACAGCAGTGCAGACAAAGCGTCTTGGTCGTCGGCCAGCTCACCTATTACATTGGAAACGATGTGCATGACGTGGCTGTAGCGTTCGATAATGAATTCTTCAGTTGGGCGAACAGTTCCAATTTTTGAAACTTTGCCAGTATCGTTTCGGCCGAGATCCAGCAACATTAGATGCTCTGCCAACTCTTTTGCATCCGCCAACAAGTCTTCTTCCAACGCTTTGTCTTGTTCTGGTGTTTTTCCACGGGGACGGGTGCCTGCAATTGGGCGAATAGTCACTTCGTTACCAAAAACCCTGACGAGGATTTCGGGACTTGCCCCAACAACTTGAAAGCCACCAAAGTTGAAAAAGAACATAAACGGCGATGGGTTTGTTCGGCGCAATGATCGATAGAGCGCCAGAGGCGGGTGTGGAAATTCCTGTGTCCACCTCTGAGAAGGAACGACCTGAAAAATGTCACCGGCACGGATGTATTCTTTCGCTTTTTCGACCGCGTCGAGATAGCCCTGATGCGTAAAATTCGAGACGGGATCCGGCAGTGGTTCTGCGGACCCAAATTCACGATTGTCAGCAGGCAAAGGACGGTCGAGATCGCGGAGTGCATCCATGACGCGTTCAGCCGCTTGTGCATAGGCGGCGCGGGCTGATTGACCGTCTTCTAGCCATGCCGGCGACACGATGGTCACTTCACCTTTGACGCCGTCAAGCACAGCCACAACACTAGGACGCATCAAGACAGCGTCGGGCAGACCAAGTGGATCAGGGTTCACGTTTGGCAGCTCTTCGACCAAGCGGATCATGTCATAACCCAGATATCCGAACAAACCCGCGCTGGCGGCAGGAAGATCGCTGGGCAAGTCGATATGGCTTTCCTCGATTAACGAGCGAAGCGACGCAAGCGGGTCTTCGTCAACCTGAACATATCCATCAGGTTCAAATCGCGCTTGGCGATTGATCGCGGCTTCTTCGCCATGGCAACGCCATAGGATATCAGGCTTCATGCCGATGATTGAATAGCGACCACGGACTTCGCCACCGGTAACCGATTCCAAGACAAAACTGTCTTTTTGCCCGGCGGTAAGACGCATCATCAGAGAAACCGGCGTGTCTAGATCTGCGGCAAGCCGTGCATAGACCACCTGATTTTTACCGGCGTCATAACCTGTGCGAAACTCTTCAAACGATGGTGTTAACGCCACGGGTCTAGCCTCTATTGAAAGTTGGCATGCACGGCATTGACTGCCTGCTGGTTCACTTCGATGTCTGTACGAAGACGCACTGCTTCGGCGAAGGCTGCAAACACATCTTGATCAACGGCCGAGGATGTCTGTTGTTCAATTGCTTCGATAAGCGATTGAGTATCCTCAGACGCCATATCTGCAGCGACGATTTCATCCAAACGCACGACGAAAATGCCCTCAAGCGTGTCAGAAACCTTAATTTCACCATTGTCGCGCAGCTCAAACGCAACAACTGATACATCCGCAGGTACGCCTGCAGGGCGTCCACGAAGGCTTAGACCCGATTCAACATTCGCCGTCAGGCCAAGACTTTCAAACGATCCGCCAGAATCCAGAGATGCCTTGAACGCGGTTGCTTTTTCTACAAGCAGCTCGGTTTCTTTCTGCTGTGCCCAACCTTGCTCAACTTGATCACGTACCGCGTCAAAATCTTCTGGACGTGCGGCATCAATACCGTCGAGGCGTAGTGCAAATACACCGCCGTCGCCGAGGTTCGCGATTGCAGGAAAATCGTCAAGACGAACCACACCGGCTTCACTGCGGAAGGCCGCATAACCAGCGATGCCATCAAATATCGCACTGTGCCAGCCAATTTGCGCCAACTCCATTTCAGTGTCAGCTGCGAGGTCCTCAAGTGTTGCACCTGCCGCCAGCAAGTCTTCAAGATCAGAGACTTGAGCGTCGATGACACGGCGCGCACGGTCGGCGGCCAGTTCGTCGCGCAACAGAGGCAACGCTTCTTCGAAGGTGGTAGATTGAGCGGCTAAAATTCCATTAACACGGAACAATGCAGCACCAAGATCGACATTTACTGGGCCTACAACTCCAAGAGCATCACTTGCAAAAACAGTTTCGCCCGCTGAGCCTAATTGGCTAACAGACACATCACCAAGATCAATATCGCTCAGTTCAAGACCCCGTTCAGTGACCAGCTCTTTGAATGTCGCAGTATTCGCGGCTAGACGATTAGCAGCAGCTTGCGCATCCGCCTCAGAGCCGAAAATCAGACGTTCAACTAAACGACGTTCGGGCGTGTTAAACTCAGACTCGCGTCGGGCATAGGCGTCTTGAAGGCTCTGCTCGTCGACATCAACGGTATCGATCAACATTTCTGGCGTGATCCACGCATAGGTAATTTGGCGCGTTTCAGGCAAGGTATAGCTTGCGATATTGTCGTCGTAGAACGTTTTGAGGTCAGCTTCGGATGGGGAAGGGACCACTTCATCCAATTGGCTCGCTTCAACAGGTGCCCAAGTCACGCTTCGCGTTTCAGTCAGGTAGCTTGCAAAGCTTTCTGCATACACTGGATTGGTGTTCAAATTGCCTAGAAGTGCTGTCTGCAACAACGAGCTTGAGATTTCATCGCGCAATTGAGCTTCATACTCGCGCTCGTCCACGCCAGCATTTTCTAGTGCCAACTGATACGTGTTGCGGTCGAATTGACCGTCAATACCCTGAAAACTTGAGACTTGAAGCAACTGTCTACGCAGAGTTTCATCGCCGACGGAAATGCCGAGGCGCGCAGCTTCTGCATCTAACAAACGCGATGTTACGATCCGAGATAGAACTTGTTGATCGACACCAAACAACTGGGCCTGAGAAAAGGAGATCTGCTGGCCGGTTTGTGCTTCTAATGCACGTAATTCGGACTGAAGCGCGCGGGCGTAGCCGTTTATGGATAGGTCTTTATCTCCGACGGTTCCAATTGATCGCAAAGTGCCACCCAAATTGGTCGATCCGAAACCTATCAAGCCAACGATGATCATGCCTAGCAATATCCAGACAAACACCTTGGAGCCGACTTTCTTAGCCATCCCTGAACCCTTTGTTGTTGTTTCAGGATTGGTGTCTACGCGTTGATCGTAAAGGGGGCAAGCTAGAAGCTGAAATCAGCCAATCTATCGCCCATTTCGCGAATTTTGTCTGAACCCAAATTGGCGAACGCGACCCTAAACTGGGTTTTACCACCATCCTGAGCCTCTGGTCTGAACATTGACGCTGGCAGCATTAATATTCCGGTTTTGCTAAGGATATGCTGCGCAGGATTTTCGTGTTTTGCCGCATCAGGGTGTTCGACGTAAGCAAAATAGGCACCGCTTGTATGCAAAATCCAACCCTGAGCCTTGAGCGATTGAAAAACATCTCGAACCGTTTTGCCCCGCAAAAGGATCTCTTGACGTTCGTCTTCTAACCATGTGTCTAGATTTTTCAGCCCCCAGAGAGCGCCTGCCTGACCAACGCCTGACGGGCAGATGGTGACAGTGTCCAAAAACTTGCCGATCTCAGATAGGTTCGCGGCAGAACTTGCGATGACGCCCAGACGGTGTCCTGCCATGTGGAAGGACTTCGAAAACGAATAGAGATGGATTAGGGCATCTGGCCAATCGGGATCGGCGAACAGGTCATGCGCACGCGCGTCTGAAATGCGAAAATCTCGGTAGGTTTCGTCTAAGATCAGAGAAATATTGAATTCTCGGGCAAGAAGATAGAACGCCTCAATCAACTCGGCTGGGTACTCGACGCCTGTTGGGTTGTTTGGGGAAACCAAAGCAATCGCGCGGGTTTTCTGGCTTATCAGCCCACGCGCTATTTCCGGGTCGGGAAGGAAAGTGGTGTCTACATTAAGTGGCACGGCCGTGACACCACTCATATCGAGCCACATTTTATGATTGAAATACCAAGGGGTTGGGATGATAACTTCATCCCCTTGCGTCGTCAAAGCAGCGATCGTAGCGGCGAATGCCTGATTACAGCCGGATGTAATTGCTATCTGATCGGCGCGGATAACCCCGTTGTATAACTGAGCAGTTTTCTCAGCCACGGCTTCTCGCAGGTTAGGTTGGCCGAGAACCGGCCCATACAAATGCAAGCTTGCAGTGTCTTTTACAGCCTCTCCGAGAACCTCAAGCATTGAAGCTGGCGGAGGTGTCGCTGGCGCAGCTTGCGAAAAATCAAGCAGAGACAAGTCGTCGGGCAGCACCGTTGATTGCGCCATCAGCTTTGCTTCTAGAATTGGTGGCGAAAACGTTGCGCGGGTTCTGGTATCAATCATGCTGCGGCCATGCTTTTGTTGGTGATCTCAAAAAAATAGGGGGCAAACTGCCCCCTGTCGCCAAATGGCGTTCTTTCAATAACGATATTTGGTTGGCCAAATATCAGTCTGTTCCGCGATACGGCTCAACGTATTGAAGTGCCATGTCCCAAGGGAAGAAGATCCAAGTATCTTGACTAACAGACGTTATATAAGTGTCTGCCTGCTTTTCACCCTCTGGCTTGGCGTAGACGCAAGCGAAGTGAGCGTTTGGATAAAGCGAACGAACAAGTTCAAGCGTTTTCCCGCTGTCCACAAGATCGTCGACGATCAAAATACCCGTGCCATCGCCCATCATTTCCGCATTTGGAGATTTCAAAACCTCGGCATTGCGACGTTCATCTGCTTTTCCACCGCCGGAATGGTAAGATTTAACTGACACCGTATCGACGGTGCGAATATCAAGCTCGCGCGCGACGATCATTCCAGGCGCCATGCCACCACGGGTGATAGCAACTACGGCTTTCCAAGCGCCGTCATCTGGTCCGCGGCCGTCAAGACGCCATGCAAGTGCACGCGCATCCCGGTGCAGTTGGTCCCAGCTGACGTGGAAGCCCTTTTCGTGAGGTAAACGATCCATGATTAACCTTTCGACATGTCCGGTGCGTCGACGGCTTTCATGCCCACGACGTGATATCCAGCATCAACGTGATGCGTTTCGCCGGTAACACCAGAACCAAGATCAGATAGAAGATAAAGCGCTGATTTACCAACATCGTCAATGGTCACGTTGCGACGCAGAGGCGAGTTGTATTCGTTCCACTTCATAATGTAGCGAAAATCGCCAATTCCTGATGCGGCGAGTGTTTTGATTGGGCCGGCGGATATTGCGTTCACACGAATCCCATCCTTGCCCAAATCTTCGGCCATGTACCGAACGGATGCTTCAAGTGCAGCCTTTGCAACACCCATGACGTTATAATGGGGCATAATACGCTCGGCACCATAATACGTCATAGTGATCGCGCTGCCGCCGTCTTTCATCATCTTTTCAGCACGCTGCATCACTGCGGTGAAGCTATATACTGAGATATCCATGGTCATTGTGAAGTTGTCACGCGTCGTGTCGACATAACGGCCACGAAGCTCTCCTTTGTCGGAAAATCCAATAGCGTGAACGACAAAATCGAGTTTACCCCATTTTTCTTCAAGGGCATCGAACAATGTATCAATTGAACCCTCGTCGCCCACATCACAAGGAAGCACGATGTTGCTTCCTAATTGAGCGGCCAGTGGATCAACTCGCTTCTTCAGAGCGTCTCCCTGGTAAGAGAAAGCAAGTTCGGCGCCAGCGTCTGCACATGCTTTGGCAATTCCCCAAGCGATCGATTTGTCATTGGCCAGACCCATTATCAGGCCTCGTTTGCCCTGCATAAGTTGTGTTGACATCCCGCTTCCCTGCGCCATTAGAATTCATTTAAATATTCTTTAGGCGATTGGCATTTTGCCTTCAAGCCTTTGGACCACAAACCGGCCCTAACTGGGCGCATCGACAAAAGGTGACGAATGGCAGATCGTGATGGAATTCTTGCAGGTGACAACCCGTTCGAAATTGCGCAACGCTGGTTGCGTGAGGCGGCTGAAGCCGAACCGAACGATCCAAATGCAATGGCTCTTTCCACGGTTGATGCTGACGGATTACCTAATGTCCGAATGGTCCTGCTGAAATCCATCGATGTTGATAGCTTTGTTTTCTATACAAACTATGGCAGCGCAAAGGCCGAGGAAATCGAACAAGCGGGGAAAGCGGCGTTCGTAATACACTGGAAATCTCTGCGTCGACAGATCCGCGTGCGCGGTATCGTTGCGCGTGAAGACGGCAATGCAGCTGATGAATACTACGCCTCTAGATCGCTCAAAAGTAGATTGGGCGCTTGGGCATCAAAGCAATCTCAGCCGCTATCGTCGCGGTCTTCATTGGTGGCAGAGGTCGCAAAAATTACCGCGGTTCACGGAACTTCTCCGTCGAGACCACCGTTTTGGGGTGGTTATCGGATAACACCGGTTGAGATCGAATTCTGGGCGGACGGTGCGTTTAGGCTGCATGATCGCTTTAAATGGACAAAAAATGACGCGTCCTCAGATTGGGATGTAATTCGGTTAAACCCCTAATTTTGTTAACATTTTGACTATTCATTCGCGTATCGTGAGTGGAAAAGTGGTTCTTAAACATATATTTAAGCTTGCATCTGACACCAACTCTTGTGAGGAATAAAGTTGGGATGAGATTAATGGAATATGGAATTGGCAATCGAAGATGGGCTTAACCGCGTATCTGGACGAGTAAAATGGTTTGACCCTGCAAAGGGCTTTGGCTTCGTAGTCTCTGAAGACGGCGGGCCAGATATTTTACTTCATGCGAACGTGTTACGGAATTTCGGACAAAGCTCCGTCGCTGACGGCGTAAGTATTGAACTGAATGTTCAAGCTACCGCTAAGGGTGTGCAGGCAACCGAAGTTATCGACATCTGGATGGAGGGTGCTTCGCAGGCGCCTCCTCTTGAAGACTTCACTGATTTTCCACCTGAGGAAATCGCGGCGGCACCTATTTCGCCGGCCAGAGTTAAATGGTTCGACAAAATCAAAGGCTTTGGTTTTGCAAATACGTTCGGAAGCTCTGACGACATTTTCATTCACATTGAAGTGTTGCGTCGCTCTGGACTTGCAAACTTGATGCCAGGTGAGGCAATCTCGATACGCGTCATAGATGGTCGACGCGGTAAGATGGCTGCCGAAGTTTGCGCTTGGGAGGCCGGCCAGCAAGCGGAGTAGTCGGGTGTTTCGAGTTTTATTAAGTTTCGTTGTGATGCTTTTTGCGCAATCGGCAACGGCTGACGAATGCTCTTTCGACAAGCTGACACTTCGCGGTGACTGGGGGCAGGCGGCCTTTAACGTCGAAATCGCTGACACCGGAGAAAAGCGCGCCCTTGGATTGATGCACCGTCCTTCGATGCCCCGCCAAGATGGAATGCTGTTTGTGTTCGATCATCCAAAAGCGGTTGGGTTTTGGATGCGCAATACCTTGATCCCATTGGACATGCTGTTTGCAACGGACAGTGGCGTGATCACCAAGATTCACCAAAATGCGATACCACTAGATGAAACCCCAATCTATGGCGGCGAAAGCATTAAGTATGTTCTTGAGATCAACGGTGGTCTCAGCGCGCTGTTTGGTATCACCGAAGGAACCCAGATCAGGCACCCAAGTATTCCCGCAGAAAAAGCTGAATGGGGCTGCTGAAAGAAATAGTAAAGTTACGCCCATTTTGGGCTTTTCATTCACGCCAACCAAGTTTAGACAGCGCCTCAGTCGGGGCGTAGCGCAGCCTGGTAGCGCACCTGTTTTGGGTACAGGGGGTCGCAAGTTCGAATCTTGCCGTCCCGACCACTTTCCACAAATCTGTTAAAAGAATTAGCGCCTTTGGCGCGGTCGACGATTCTTATGCGAATGCTACAAATTGTGGCAATATCGCATAACGCGCCAACAAATCACTATATGTAGTGGTGGGCGCTGCTAATCACACAATATTTTTTTGTGCGGGTAAGTCGGTTTTTTAACGCCTTTCGGCACATCCGATCAGGCATCCAGAGGTAGAGTTTCCCTTAAGATGAGCCGCTAAGTTGTCGTAAATAATGAATTTTGTCCGTTCAGTATTTATTGTGCAATCTCAGCAGGAATCGGAGCCGATATATCCGCCCCCTGAACTGGCATCTGGTCAAGTTTTTTTTCTTAATTTTTCGTCAATATTTTCGTTGACCCGATATGCCTAAATACGCCACCTTGTGCAGGCCGAAGGGGTAACCACTAAATATAGTGGAGCGCCTAAGCAAATGGGGACTACGAACAACCATAACGTTTAGCGTTTTAAGACTTGGATAACACTCATCCAAGAACGGATTGTTCTCGTTTCATGCTCGGCAAGATCGCAACGACGGTCAAAAAAACGAAACGCTGGGAATGAGGCAGCCAAATGAAGATTGATAGAAAATTCACATCGGCCGGCAGGGATGCATACGCAGAACTGGATTTTGTGACGACGTCGTCTGAGATTCGTAATCCGGACGGGTCAATTGTCTTTAAGCTTGATGATGTTGAGGTCCCGGCAAGTTGGAGCCAGGTTGCATCTGATGTCATCGCCCAAAAGTATTTCCGCAAGGCTGGTGTTCCGACTGAGCTGAAGAAGGTTAAGGAAAAGGGTGTTCCTGAGTTCCTTTGGCGTTCCGTTCCAGCCAATGACAATACCCCTAAGACGGGCGAAATCAGTGCCAAGCAAGTGTTTGATCGTTTGGCTGGCGCATGGACCTACTGGGGCTGGAAAGGCGGCTACTTCACTACAGAAGCAGACGCACAAGCCTATTTCGATGAAATGCGCCACATGTTGGCAACTCAGCGCGCCGCGCCGAATAGCCCGCAATGGTTTAACACAGGCCTTCACTGGGCTTATGGCATCGATGGTCCGGCGCAGGGCCACTATTACGTGGATCACAAAACCGCCAAGCTGACAAAATCAAAGTCTAGCTACGAACATCCACAACCGCATGCTTGCTTCATTCAGTCTGTTTCAGATGATCTAGTGGGCGAGGGCGGCATCATGGACCTTTGGGTCCGTGAAGCGCGTTTGTTCAAATACGGCTCTGGCACTGGCACCAACTTTTCGTCCCTTCGCGCAAACAACGAAGCGCTGTCGGGTGGCGGTAAGTCGTCTGGCCTCATGGGCTTCCTAAAAATTGGTGACCGCGCTGCTGGTGCGATAAAATCGGGTGGCACCACGCGTCGCGCGGCTAAGATGGTCATCGTTGATGCCGATCATCCTGATGTAGAAGAGTACATCAATTGGAAGGTCAAAGAAGAGCAAAAGGTTGCTTCAATCGTCGCGGGCTCAAAGATGCACGAAGAGAAGCTGAACGCAATATTTGGCGCCATCAAAGCTTGGGACGGCAGCACTGAGGATTCGGTTGACCCGAAGAAAAACCCTCAGCTGAAAGATGCCATTCGTGGAGCCAAAAAAGTTGCGATCCCAGAGACTTACGTAAAACGCGTTTTGGACTATGCAAGGCAGGGTTACGGCAGCATTGAATTCCCAACCTACGATACAGATTGGGACTCTGAGGCCTACGCGTCTGTTTCAGGCCAAAACTCAAACAACTCGGTTCGTGTGACAGATGCCTTCCTTGAGGCCGTCAAAAGTGACTCAGACTGGGAATTGATCCGTCGTACAGATGGCTCGGTCGCTAAGACCATCAAAGCCCGTGATTTGTGGGAAGATATCGGTCATGCGGCTTGGGCCTGTGCAGACCCTGGCATTCAGTACCACGATACCGTCAACGCGTGGCACACGTGCCCAGAAGACGGTGAGATCCGTGGTTCGAACCCTTGTTCAGAATACATGTTCCTAGATGACACTGCGTGTAACCTTGCTTCGATGAACTTGCTGACGTTCCTCAAGGACGGTGAATTCCAAGTCGAAGACTACATGCATGTATCGCGTCTTTGGACGATCACGCTGGAAATCTCTGTGATGATGGCGCAGTTCCCGTCGAAAGAGATCGCCCAGCTGTCGTATGATTTCCGCACGCTTGGTCTTGGTTATGCCAACATTGGCGGCCTGCTGATGAATATGGGCTTTGGATATGACAGCGATGAAGGCCGTGCCCTGACAGGTGCATTGACCGCGATTATGACCGGCGTAGCATACACCACCTCAGCCGAGATGGCCGGAGAGTTGGGTCCGTTCCCAAGTTACGATCGCAACGCTAAGCACATGCTTCGTGTTATGCGCAATCACCGCAATGCAGCCTATGGCAACACCGACGGCTATGAAGATCTGCCAATCAAGCCGGTTGCGCTTGATCACGCGAACTGCCCTGACCAACGTCTTGTATCTATTTCCAAATCCTGTTGGGACGATGCACTAAAACTAGGCGAGCAGCACGGCTATCGTAACGCCCAGTCGACCGTAATTGCCCCAACAGGCACCATAGGTCTGGTCATGGATTGCGACACGACAGGTATCGAGCCTGACTTCGCGCTGGTTAAGTTCAAAAAGCTCGCTGGTGGCGGATACTTCAAGATAATCAACCGCTCGGTTCCTGGTGCGCTTGAAAAGCAGGGCTACGGACCGGCACAGATTGAAGAGATCATCGCTTATGCCGTCGGTCACGGAACGATGGGCAATGCACCAGGCATCAACCACACGTCGTTGGTTGGTCACGGCTTCCGTCAAACTGAGATCGACAAGGTTGAGGCAGCGCTAGGAACTGCGTTCGATATCCGCTTTGTGTTCAACCAATGGACCCTGGGCGAGGCTTTCTGCACCGAAATCCTAGGCATCCCAGCTGCCAAACTGAATGATCCGACCTTTGATCTGCTTCGCCACCTTGGCTACAGCCGTCGCGACATTGACGCAGCGAACGAGCATGTTTGTGGAACGATGACGCTTGAAGGTGCACCGCACCTGAAGGAAGAGCATTACCACATTTTCGATTGCGCCAACGCATGCGGCAAAACCGGAAAGCGCTTTTTGTCGGTCAACAGCCACATCACGATGATGGCAGCGGCGCAGTCGTTTATCTCGGGTGCGATTTCAAAGACGATCAACATGCCGAACAACGCGACGATCGAGGATTGTCAAAAAGCCTATGAACTAAGCTGGACGTTGGGAATCAAAGCGAACGCGCTTTATCGTGACGGCTCAAAACTTTCTCAGCCTTTGGCGTCGGCATTGATTGAAGACGACGACGAGGCGCTGGAAGTTCTTGAAAGCGGCTCGACACAGGAAAAAGCTGCCGTACTTGCTGAAAAGATTGTTGAGAAGGTTATCGTCAAAGAGATCATTCGCAACCATCGTGAAAAGATGCCTGAACGCCGCAAAGGTTACACACAAAAGGCCATCGTTGGCGGCCACAAAGTGTACCTGCGTACTGGCGAATATTCGGATGGCAACCTCGGTGAGATTTTCATCGACATGCACAAAGAGGGCGCGGGTTTCCGTGCGATGATGAATAACTTCGCCATCGCGGTGTCGGTTGGGCTTCAGTACGGCGTGCCGCTGGAAGAGTTCGTCGACGCATTCACGTTTACCAAGTTCGAACCAGCCGGAATGGTTCAAGGGAACGACAGCATCAAAAACGCCACGTCGATCCTAGACTATATCTTCCGTGAATTGGCGGTGTCTTACCTCGACCGCACTGACTTGGCGCATGTTAAGCCAGAAGGCGCTTCGTTCGATGACCTTGGTCGTGGCGAAGAAGAAGGCAAATCAAACGTCTCTAGCGTTAGTGAGAATGCAGCATCTAAGTCTTTGGAAATGCTGAAACAAGTCAGCTCGTCTGGGTACCTGCGAAAGCGTGTTCCACAAGAATTGGTTGTCCTGCAAGGCGGTCAAACCATGGGTGCAGTCGCACTTGACGGTGCGATGGACCCAGAGGCGGCACTTCAAACGCTGATACCAGAAACCAAGACGGCAGCACCCGATACAGCGCTTGCAACCGGCACGGTCAAGATGGACGTCCGAGTGAAAGCTAAAATGCAGGGCTACGAAGGCGATCCTTGTGGTGACTGTGGAAACTACACGTTGGTGCGTAACGGCACTTGCATGAAATGTAATACCTGCGGATCAACTTCAGGTTGCTCCTAAGGGTCAACGGGGCGGGTGCGCTCGCCCCTGACGCGGATCAGGCCGCAGGCAATAAATAATTCATCGAGCGGTAATTAACGATGAGCCTGATAAGCGATACTGGAGCGCCCCTCACGGCGCTCCTTTTTCTTTTCTCGGGGTACGGGTTAATTTGGCGGGGGCGCCTTGCGGCGCCACAGGTCGTGCTTGCTCAGGGCGGGCAAGCGGTTGGGATATTTTTGGACAGAATAATTTTTTAGGCTTCACGCCCCGCAGCAATGAGTTCGGCGCGCAGGAGGTTTGCATTTGGGTGCCCAACGTCAAGCGCAAAAATAAAGGCGTGCGTCATGTAAAAATATTTGGCGTCGTCAGACGTCGCGGCTTCGGCGGCTTGCGAGTAAAGTGTTACGAGCGCGGATTTATCCCCGCGTTCGTGTGCATTTAAAAGCTCTTGATCGAGCGTGTCGATCATTCAGCGGCCTTTTTTGTGGCGCGGTGTGCATCTATTTGTGTGGCACACCAGTCATGAAAACAATGCGTTGGGCTGTCCATAACAGGCGAGAAATGCCCACCATCAAATCCGATTGCGTGACGTCCACGTTGCATGCCTTCGACGACGCCGATGTCCTCGATGAAGACCTCTTTCCATTGCACTACATTTTTAACGCGCAAAGCATCATCGGTTTCCGGCGTCGCATAGTATAGGTGTACGTATTCAGTGGTCTTGCCCTGCTGATTTGGCGTCAAGATAATCGCAAATGCGTGGTCACGGTGAACGCCGAGCAATACATTGGGGTAGCAGGCAATATATTCTGCCGACGTGTTCCATTTCTCAGATAGGTCTGAGAAGTCAGGAAACATTGCGCCATTGTCACCTTGAAGCTGTCGGTAGACCAACGTGCCCTGACCCGAGTGATGTTTCGGCTTTTCAATGTGGTAGTGATCTTCAAGACGTGAATAGCTGTTTAAGCCCGGATGGATCCACGGAAGGTGATAACTTTCGCAGTAGTTTTCGACAGCGAGCTTCCAGTTGCAGTTAACTTCTAGAGAAAACTTACTGTCTGCGCCTCCGTGGTACATCGGTTGATCGAATTCAGACCAGCGGTGGATAACTTCGCGCATGGCGTCTTCGAATTCTGGTGCATCGCCAGAGACATTGATCCAAACCACGTCACGCCAGACTTTGCTACGGACTTCGATAAGACCAAGTTGTTTGCGATCGACGCTTTCGTGCGTGTTTTGGCCCGGTCCACCGACGTGTGGCGTTGAAACCAGACGTCCATCAAGACCATAGCACCAAGAATGGTAAGGGCATCGAATTGCGCCCTCAATTTTTCGTGGTTCCTCAACGAGGATCATGCCGCGGTGACGGCAGATGTTTTGATAAACACGCACTTGGTTGTCGCGATCCCGAACCAAAAGCATTGGCATGCCAAGGAAATCCAATGGAACCGCATCACCAACGTCAGGCACATCCGCGGCAACGGCTAATCCAGACCACTGTGAAAACAAAAGCGCGTCACGCTCTTCTTGAAATATATCTGGGTCGATGTAGTGGGCATTTGGAAGGCCGTTTGCCTTATCTACGCTTTGGCGAACAGCGGATAAATCGGTAGTTGTAACCATTGCAAGAATCTCCTGACTTCACGAAAACGGTAAGTCAGGCAGGCTATAGCGAATATCATTTTTGCGACCAAAATGTCGGTGTGGCCGAATTCTACTTAAATGCCTCATTGGTGCGCAACAGGCGTTTATGGAATGGGGGTAGGTCGTCCTCAGTGCAAAAACCGATGTGGCGCGCAGCGTTGAGGATAAGTCCGGTATCGCGATCTAAGTGTTCAAACACCATGCGAACCGCGCGGCTTCCGTCGATCCCTTCCTGTACTGTACGGGTCGCAAACCCGACCCAGAAATTGCTTTGGAACGACGGCACCTTGTTGAGAAATCCGAAGGAACACGTGGTCGCGTTTCGGCGCGACGAAAGCATGGTGATGCCCTCTTCTTGCATCATAACTGTCCCGCGATATTCGCGTGATTTCACGTCCCACGGTAGGCCTTGTTGCTTAAACGCAGCCTTAGCTTCAAGGCCGCGCACAAAGCAAAAACCATCGACGCGCCATACCATGACGAGGGCCTGAATAAACTGGTTAGGCTCAACAAAACTGGGACGTGAAAACCTGTAAAACCCATTTGGGAACATCGTTTCGGGAACATTGGTAATCTGCTGTCCGAAGAAATCATTCAAAACTGGATGATGTAAAAGATCTTGAGAAGGGTGATCAATGTCATCAACGGGCTCTAAGAGTATTCTTGCGTCACATCCAAAAAAAGTCGCGATACGATGCAGAATATCGGGCCGTGGGAAGCTTTCACCTGATAGGTAACGATTGAATTGGGTGCGGTTTATTTGCAGTTCGCGGCATAAGCCGGCAATCGAATCGTGCGATTTCGATAGCTTACGGAGATTCTCTCCGAAAACTTCGCGAAGTTCCGTTGGACTCGGCGATTTTGTGGTTTTGACCGTGTTTGTCACGATTTCTCCAGATCTGTTATGTCGTACTATCCAAGCTAAAATTGCCCGAATTGGTAGGTATGCGCCGTGAGTGGTGCTAATTGGCGTCATGAGTGGCGCTAATTAGCTACACCATTCACTTTGTTCGACACAAATTCAAGAGCGAAGACGCGGAACTCATAATTTTCAAACAGATAATCGTAGGACATCATTAACCAGCGACCAAGATGGAGGGCAGGCAAGATGATGGGTGTAGTTTTGTGGAGTGACCAACAAGTTGGTAAGGCTGTGATCTGGTGTGAGGATCAGGGTAAATTAGCCTATGTCACTGGTGATCAGGCGGAAATTTGTTCTGATCTTGATCTCGAGGCGGGCGATTTGGTGAGCTTTAGTTTGCGTATGCAAAGTCGTTTGCGATTTGCAGAGAATCTCAAAGTAGTTGAGGAAAACGGGTATCAAGGTCTGAACGAAACATTGAGATCCGACAATGATCAGCACAAAACCAGTTCCGTGCCGATCAGAGATGAAGGTGCTGAGATTATTCCGTTCCGCGCGAAAGCGCCGCAACCCCGGTCCGTGCGACCTCTTGCAGCCCTAGCGGGCGCATAAGATCAGAAAACGCGTCAATTTTATCAGGCGTGCCGGTTAGTTCGAAGACAAAGCTCTGAAGGGTGCTGTCGACGACGCTGGCACGAAAGATGTCAGCCAATCTCAAAGCCTCAACCCGTTTTTCGCCAGTGCCGGCAACTTTGATTAATGCCAACTCTCGTTCAACGGCAGCACCCTCAACCGTAAGATCATGGACTTCGTGAACAGATACGATACGCGTTAGCTGCGCTTTGATCTGCTCAATCACTTGAGGTGTTCCAGTTGTCACAACGGTGATGCGGGAAAGGTGGCCTGTGTGATCAACTTCAGCAACTGTTAAGCTGTCGATGTTGTACCCACGTCCCGAGAATAGCCCTATGACCCTCGCAAGGACACCCGGCTCATTCTCAACGATGACCGCTAGCGTGTGGCTTTCCTGAGTGTCACTAAAGTTTGGGCGTAAATTATACGCGGAATGTTTGTTGGAGCCTTTTTTTATGTGTAGTGCAGCCATGGGATCATTCCTTGTGGGACTTAAAGTGTTGAATTCTTAGAGTTTTATCGGATATTTTGCCGTCCGTAGAAAGCGTTGAGTGATTATCGCGCATTTAAACCTCTTTTAGATATGTAAGCGGTTTTGACGCGATCCAAGACCATTTTCTCAAACGCATCTGACGTTGCTTGATCATATGGCATTTTATACGGAAAGTTTCTGGCGTGATCAAAGCTGTGACGCATTGACGGGTTCAATTCGTAGATGAAGATCTTACCGTCATTGTCGACCGTGAAGTCGATGCCAAAAAACTCGAGATTGGTAGCTTCTGCAATTTTATAGAGGATGTCGGCGTTGCCTTGCCCGACGTAATCCTTCCAATTGGCCAAAAATGCCTTTTCCTGCGCCTGCAGACCTTCGTCGCCGCGCATGATCTCTTTGCGATTGCCGCCGTGTACGTTCCAGACTTTATCTAGATGGCATACGACTGGGTAATATTCGCCGTCGATGCAAAACAAACGAAGTTTGCGAAAGTACTCATTCTGCCAAAGGATTTCTCGATAGGAAATGGCATAGAACTCACCCGATAGTGGCTTTCGGGCATAGTTCATCAGGTCATGACCGCCGGTAATCAACTGTGTCGTTCGACCTGTTTGAGTACCCACACGACGAACAATCACGGGCGTTGTCATTTCAAGCCTATTCAGGTTTTCAGCGAATTCACCGGGCCCTGCGTTTTTGACTTTGAAGCGGACGGTCTTTGGGAATGTGAAATCCGCAAGCCCATCGAGGCGCTCATAGTTTCGATCACGCGCTGTTTGCCAAACCGGCTCTGGTGAGTTGATAATGGTCGTCGTTGGGTTTTGATCCAAATAGTTTTGCAGTGATGTAAGCGAGGCACCTTCAATATCGGGTTCAGCGATGGTGTTTAGCATTACGTCGAAATCTGGCAGCAATGCTTCGTCGACGCCCAATTTACCTGGAATCGTAAATGCCTGGCGTGGAACAGCTTCGCGGGGCAGAAGATACTGGATCGTATAATGACCGCCACGTAGTTTTGGTTTGTACTCACCGCTTGATCGTAATCCGATAGTCGGGCGGGTTTTGTCAAAACCTCGCACAACCAACAGCAGCGGATCCTTTTCGTGTCGACCTTTGGGGGCAACGCCCAGCGGATTCCGTTCCACAAACGCACGATAAGAATCCCGCGCAGCCTTTGAATGTTTGAATTTCGTCAATAGACCTGCAAAGGCCAACTGGGTTTTACGGTTGTTTGGAAGCAGCTCTGCTGCTTCCTGAAGTATCGTGATAGCTTCTTCAAACTTCCCTGCACTCAGCAGATATTGGCCCCGAAGTGAATATTCCTCTGGGGATTCATTTTCGCCACGCGGGCCTGATAGTGTAAACGGCTCGGACATCAGCTCAGCTGCTTAAACCATAACCGCGCCAGACGAACCGATAGCGTCTTGTGTGCTCGCATTGGGCAAAAGCATCTTGTTATGAGGTTCCCCTGACGGGATCATCGGCAGGCAGTTCTCATGCTTTTCGACCAAGCAATCAAAGATTACTGGACCATCGTGATTAATCATCTCAAGGATCGCTTCATCAAGATCGGCTTCGTTGTCGCAAAGGATACCTTTGGCCCCAAAAGCCTCGGCCAATTTTACGAAGTCAGGCAGCGCTTCTGACCAAGATTGCGAATAACGCTCACCGTGCAAAAGTTCCTGCCATTGGCGGACCATACCAAGACGCTCGTTGTTCAAAATGAACTGTTTGACGGGCAGGCGGTACTGAACGGCCGTGCCCATTTCCTGCATGTTCATCAGCCAAGACGCCTCACCAGCAACGTTGATCACCAAAGAGTCGCGGTGTGCCATTTGAACGCCAACAGATGAAGGAAAGCCATATCCCATTGTGCCAAGACCACCCGAAGTCATAAAGCGGTTGGGGTCTTCAAAGTTGAGGTATTGCGCCGCCCACATTTGGTGTTGACCAACTTCGGTGCAGATATAACGGTCGTGGTCTTTCGTAAGTGCTTCAAGACGCGCCAATGCGTGCTGCGGGCGAATTGTGCCAGGCGCCTGCTTGTAAGCAAGACAATCAACGCTTTGCCACTCTTCAATCTGAGACCACCATTTAGCGACAGCCGACGAGTTGGTTTTGCGTCCACGTGCCTTCCAAATGTTCAACATATCTTCAAGAACATGCGCAACGTCGCCGACGATTGGGAAATCTACGCGAATAACCTTGTTGATCGACGAGGGATCGATGTCGATGTGCGCCTTTTTAGAGTTCGGGCTAAACGCGTCGAGCAGACCCGTGATCCGATCGTCAAATCGAGCACCGATGTTGATCATAAGATCACAACCATGCATGGCCATGTTGGCCTCATAGAGACCGTGCATCCCCAGCATGCCGATCCATTTTTTGCCAGACGCAGGATATGCGCCAAGTCCCATGAGGGTGGACGTGATGGGAAAGCCTGTAGCCTCGACTATTTCGCGCAACAAGATGCTGGCGGAATTGCCAGAGTTGATCACGCCGCCACCTGTGTAGAACACCGGACGTTCAGCCTTTTCCATGGCCTCGACCAAATCGGTGATTGTAGCCATATCGCCCTTAACCTGAGGCTGATAGTGGCTGCGTGCAGGTGTTGGGGTGGTGTATTCGTCAGTGGCAAATTGAACGTCTTTTGGAATGTCGATCAGAACCGGCCCCGGACGACCCGAAGTCGCGACATGGAATGCCTCGTGGATCGTACCTGCAAGGCGCGACGTTTCTTTCACAAGCCAATTGTGTTTGGTGCATGGGCGCGTGATGCCAACGGTGTCGGCTTCCTGAAACGCATCAGAACCGATCATAAAGGTCGGAACTTGACCCGTCAGAACAACGATAGGGATAGAGTCGAGCAACGCGTCGGTCAGGCCGGTCACAGCATTCGTCGCACCTGGACCAGAAGTCACAAGAACAACACCGGGTTTGCCCGTCGAACGTGCGTAGCCCTCGGCCGCGTGAACCGCGCCCTGTTCGTGACGCACTAAAATATGTTGAATATCATTTTGCTGAAATATTTCATCGTAAATCGGTAGGACCGCGCCCCCGGGGTATCCGAATACGACGTCCACGCCCTGATCTTTAAGGGCCTGTACTACCATTTTCGCTCCGGTCATCTGACGTGTCATTGTGATCTCCAAATTTATGACACCCTGCATTTCGCAGAATTCGTTTCAGTTTAGCCTCAAAAAAAAGCCCCCGTTCAATTTCGGGGGCGCATGGTTTCCTCTAAGGGATCCGTTACCGGCCCATGCGCGATTTTTCGACAATGACCACAAGTTTGGTCAAATTGCTTCTCCTTGCTGCTGTGCGGCACACTATTGCCGGCGCCAGAGAGCGTCAACAGGGATATTTCTATATAAGTGTCGTTTGATGGCGTAATTTTGTACTTTTCTTACAAATTTTGGGCATAAAACAGAATTTTGGCAAAAATCGCCGTCGCAATTGGGTCGTTTGAAAGCGACTAGGGTGGTCTTTTATGGAATAGAACCATGTTTGATTCACTGTTTCGATGATTTCTAAACGGGGAAGGATCGTTGCAAATGCATATTAGTTCGCTTGTAGACTTGGGCCGCTATCCTTTGGATCTTCCTACCAGCAAGTCTTATGCAGATTTGTTGGCCAATATTCACACGCAAATAAACAAAGACGGATGCGCCGTTCTCAAAGGGTTTGTCCATGAAAAAGGGGTTGAGATTCTTGCCGCCGAAGGGGACAGCGTTGCGCACAAAGCGCATCGATCTTTCAACAGAACCAATGTGTCGTTTACCAAGGACGATCCATCTTTGCCTTCGACACATCCTTTGCGGCAATTCTTGATCGCTCAAATGGTTTCATACCCGCCGATAATTTTGGCAAGAAAAGCCCTTTACGGAATATCTATGAATGGGAGCATTTCATGCCATTCATTCGAAATGCGCTTGAAGAGCCTGAGGACAGGTTTTTCCGATATGACGATCCATTGGCTGATGTGATCATTAATATGGTCGAAGGTGGTGACGGCTTTCCTTGGCATTACGACACCAACAATTTCACGGTAACACTTGGCATACAAAACGCCCAATCGGGCGGAGAATTTGAATACGTGCCTATGCTGCGCACCCCGACTGACGAGCGTTTTGACGACGTTAGCGAGGTGTTGAATGGCGATAGAACACGGGTGACACAGTTGGTGCTAGAGCCAGGCGACTTACAGATTTTCAAAGGCAGATATTCGCTCCACAAAGTGAACCCAGTTCAAGGTGATCGGCGAAGGTATGTTGGCATCTTTTCGTTCGTCGAGCGCGAAGGAATGTGCGGAAGTGTTGAACGAACACGACAGTTATATGGCCGAGTATTAAAGCATCATTGCGACAGGGCAGGCCTTCGCGAAGATAACTTGATCGACTAGATGTCGACGCCGGTTCCCTGAAGCACACCATGCTCTAGCGCATAACGGGTCAGCCCTGCGGTCGAGGAAATTCCAAGCTTGCGCTTAATGTTACGCCGATGGGTTTCAACGGTCCGGACTGAGATTTCTAGCTTTAGGGCAACCTCTTTGTTGGACATGCCTTGGGCCAATTGCAAAAGGATATTTTGCTCACGGTTGGTTAGCGGTTCGCGTTCAGTTTCATCTTCGTTGGGCGCTATCGAATTTTTGGCACCTTCACATAAGTACCGTGTTCCCGCGGCGACTGTATCTACTGCCAGTTTGATTTCCTCGGTTGGCACGTCTTTTAGAATGTACCCCATCGCGCCGTGGTTAAGGGCGGTAGATATGTATTCCGGCGAGTCGTGCATCGATAAGATCAGCACCCGTGTGTCAGGACAAGTTTCCAAGATCATCTCGGTCGCCGCCAGCCCGCTGACTTTTGGCATGTTTAAGTCCATCAAAATGACATCTGGCTGCAATTCAGTAGCAACTTGAACAGCCTGTTTTCCGTCACTGAGTGTCGCCAAAACATCAATGTCGTCATAGCTTTCCAGCAGTGCCTCAATGCCTTCAGCCACCATTGGGTGATCGTCTACAATGATAAGTCTGATCTTCTGGGTCATTCTGCAGCGCTTTCAATGTTTGTGGATACACTGTCGCTCGTCGGCGATAGCATATGGCTAAGGGGAACGCGCGCATCAATGACAGTTCCGCGGCTTGACGACGAGATTTTCAACGTTCCCTCAAGCTGCTCGATGCGTTCCTGCATGTTTTTAAGGCCGATGCCGGTCGTCGGGGCTCCGCCAGTTTTACCGACTTTCATACCTTTCCCGTTGTCAGACACGCGCAATAACGCGCCACTGCGATTACCGCGGACGTCAATAACAACAGAAGTCGCATCTGAATGTCGTTCGATATTCGTCAGTGCTTCTTGTGCGATACGGAAAAGCGCGATTTTGGAATCTTGGTCAAGCCGGTTACGAAACACCACCGTGTCCACAGAAACCTTTATGCCGGTTCGATTTGAAAACTCTTCAGCTAGAGTTTTGATTGCGGGTCCAAGGCCAAGATCGTCGAGAACTCCGGGACGAAGATCGTGGCTGATCCTGCGCACTTCCAGTGCCGCAGTCGCTAAATTGTCGATGCCTTTATTCAAATTTTCGACGGCACGTTCATCGCCAGAAATCATGCGACGTTTGGCAATTTCCAGCGCATATCGAACGCCAACGATATTCTGAGAAATACCATCGTGAAGTTCACGTGCAACACGGCCGCGCTCTTCTTCCTGAGCATCAAAAACCCGTTGAGTGAGTTCTTTTAGTTTGGCGTCGGCCAATCGACGCTCTCGGATGTTCAAAAACAAGCCTGAACCAAAGACCAAAAGGATTGCGCCCACGGTAATAGCACCGATGTAGTAGAAGGTTCTTTGCACACGTGCTTCAACCTCGGCACGGGCGGCGGCGCCACTTGCGAGGACATCGTCAATGAAAACACCGGTCCCCACAGCCCAACGCCAACTTTGGAAGCCGGTGACATATGATACCATCTCGGCCTCTTCACCTGTGGTAGGTTTTGGCCATAAATGTTCAACATATCCAGCACCTTGGCGGGCGGTCTTGATCAATTTATCAACTACTTTAGTTCCTTGACTGTCAGTAAGATCAATCCAATTGTTGTTGATGAATTCGGTTTGCCTTGGGCTGACGATATTTGTGCCGTCATATTCGTACACAAAGAAAAAACCTTCGTCGCCGTAGATCATCGCCGCCAGAATTTGCATGACCTGCTTCTTTGCTTCTTCATCATCTGGCGCTGCGTTGCCGTATATATAGTAAAAACCATTCTTTGCTTGGGTGACGTAGTTTCTAAGCTCAGCCTTTTTTGCTTCGATAAGCTCGGCCTCAAGCGATTGGATTTCACGTTCCGCCATTTCGCTGGATTGAACGGCAACAAGAACCGAGATCGCAGCCACAGCAATGATCATTGGCAACGTCGCGAGAAGCGATATTTTTTGACTGTAGCTTGGTCTGAGTTCTCTGAGTCTACGAAGCATTTGGCCTAATTCGTCAACTAAATTGCGGCTTGAAAGAGTGGAGCGCGATTAGAATGCATGGATGGGGTTGGACGTCAATATTGGTAAGGAAGCATAGCCATTTTAACAATCTACGTGTTTGTGGGTATTTTCAGAACGCAATCCGCTGGCTAGCGTTGTGCCACTCGAAACGATCCGCACAGGGCGATTCTCTCTGTGCTGACATCTATGGGAGGATTTAATGGATCGTCGTTCATTCCTTAAAACATCAGCATTCGGTGGTACCGCTGCTGCGGCAACTACACTAGCTGCACCGGCTTACGCACAAGGTAAGCGCACGTTGACTATGGTTCAGTCATGGCCGCGTGGCTTTGCTGTTCTTGATGACGCTGCTAGCTACATGGAAAAAATGGTTGCGGATATGTCAGATGGCACTTTGACCATCGACAAGAAAGCACCGGGCGAACTTGTGGGCGCGCTAGAAGTATTTGACGCTGTGTCTTCGGGCCAAGCTGATATGTACCACTCGGCTGACTACTATTTCATCGGCCAGCATCCAGCATATGCGTATTTCACTGCCGTACCATTCGGTGGCACCGCGCAAGAGCTGACAAACTGGTATTACCACGGTGGTGGTGAGCAGCTTCACGATGAGTTGGGCCAAATCTTCAACCTAAAAGGCCTTTTGGCAGGTAACTCGGGCTCGCAGTCTGGTGGTTGGTTCCGTAAGGAAATCAACAGCGCTGACGACTTTAACGGCCTTAAATTCCGTATGCCAGGTCTTGGCGGTAAAGTGCTTGGTAAACTGGGCGCATCTGTTCAGAACATCCCAGGTGGCGAACTGTATCAGGCGCTGTCTTCTGGTGCTCTTGACGGCCTTGAGTGGGTTGGCCCAATGGCTGACGAACGCGCCGGCTTCCAAGAAGTAGCGAAAATCTACTACGCTGCTGGCTTCCACGAGCCTGGCTCGGGTCTTGCATCGTCGGTTAACCTCGACGTTTGGAATGATCTAAGCGGTCAGCACCAAGCAATCCTGCGCAACGCTTCGATGGCTACAACACATATTCAGTTGTCCGAAACGCTGTCCAACAACGGTGCTGCACTTGCACGTCTACAAGCTCAGGGCGTCAAAGTTCTGCAGTTCAGCGATGATGTATGGGACGCATTCGGTGCTGCTTCTGCGGAAGTTATGGACGAAAACATGGGTGACTCGCTGTTTGCGGACGTTCGTGCTTCGTTTGAGGCTTCAATGGCGGCTTCGTCATCTTGGATCAACAAATCAGACGGTTACTACGTTTCTCAGCGTAACCGTGTTCTTGGCGGTTAATTGCGTTAAGCATGAACTTGAGGGCTCCGATATATTCGGGGCCCTTCGGCGCACCGCGCCGTAACAATAAGCCCGAAATAGGGTTCCGTGGGGGATTATCATGCAAGAAGAAGGGTCGGTCGGCTTCTTCGGTGCGCTGTTAGACGGTGTACTTTGGGTGTTTCAGAACATCCTGTCGGCATTCATCAACTTTGGTAGTGCCGTGTCCCAACCTCAGCTTTGGCTGGATTGGTCGGACAAACAGGCAGTGATGCGTTTCGTATATTATGGCGGATCAATCGAGTTCTTCTTTGTTGTTTTCACTTTTTTCCTGATCCTTACGATAATCGGCATCATTTCTAACCGATTTTTGTGGCGGGCTGTTCGCACGCTTGAGGGCGTGGCCAATACTGTAGGCCGCTTCTTCGCGTGGGCTGGTTTGGCCATGGTTCTGCAGCAAGTTATTATCGTTTTTATGCAGCGGATATTTACGCGCCCAGATATTGTTATTGGGTTCGGTGTACCATTGCAGTTCGACATCAGCTGGTATGCGGAAGAACTTAAACTTTACAATGCTTTAGTCGTCGCTCTTTGTGCCACGTACACGTTTGTACAGGGCGGCCATGTGCGGGTAGACCTAGTTTATTCGGCGGTGCGGTTTCGTACGAAAAAGGTGATCGATATGTTCGGATCGCTTTTCTTTATGATCCCAACAGCAACGTTAATCTGGATGTATGGCTGGTTCTTCATGTGGCGCCACCTAATCGTGCCAAAGCCGTCTGCTTCAGATACGATTGAACGCTTACTTTTGAAATCTCGTGCAATGCGTTGGAACGTTGAAACGATCGGCTTTTCACCGAACGGGTTCACGGCTTATTTCTTATTCAAAATCCTACTCGTAGCCTTTGCCGGAATGGTGTTCTTACATGCATGGGCCTTTTTCTGGCGCTCTTATCTTGAGCGCAAAGAAGGTGAGGCGAGTGAAAACAAGTATCTCGATAAAGATACGCTGGGTGATGGCGAAGAAGCCTTCGAAGGCACACACTAATTTAGGGGCAGTAAAACAATGCTTTTTGGACTTGATGGCGTCGAAATCGGCCTGATCATCGTATTCCTATGCCTCTTCGGGGGTATTTTATCCGGCTTTCCTGTTGCGTTCGCAATCGGTGGTGCAGGGGTCATATCATTCGGGATCATAGCTGTCTTGGACAGCGCAGGAATGCTGGTGCACCACGCTATAGACACGTCTTCTGATGCCTATAACGCGCTGGTGGCAAGCGGTGTGAAAGAGGAAATCATATCGGTATTCCGATACCCGGATTTGCCGACATATGCTGAACCCGTGTTCACGCGCGGTTGGGAAACTGCGCTGGATCGCAACATAAGCTTTATTGTCAACCGAATGAATGAACGCGTTTTGGCAGGTCAGTCGATTGAGACGCTGCTTGCCGTGTTGATGTTTGTTTTAATGGGCATAACGCTTGAACGGTCCAAGATTGCGAACGATCTTTTGACCACGATGGCACGGGTTTTTGGCCCGCTTCCGGGTGGTTTGGCTGTTTCAGTCGTGGTTGTTGGTGCATTTCTGGCTGCATCCACCGGCATTGTTGGGGCGACTGTTGTTACGATGGGTTTGCTTTCCCTTCCAACGATGCTGCGAAACGGATATTCGCCGGAGCTTTCGACTGGCGTCATTGCGGCATCAGGAACTCTTGGCCAGATCATTCCACCGTCAATCGTGATTGTGCTTTTGGGCACTTTGGCGGGTGATCTCTATTCTGCCGCTCAAGAGGGCCGCGCGATTGAGGCTGGATGTACTGATGCGCTGACCTATTTGGGTGAGCCCGCGGTTGTTTCTGTTGGCACATTGTTCCAAGCGGCTTTGTTACCCGGTATTATGCTTGCGGGGCTCTATGCCCTATATGCGTTTGGTTATGCGATGATGAACCCAGACAAAGCCCCGGCGGTTGCGATGGGTTCTGGATCGGCTGAGGTTATAACGCGGCGCGAAGGTTTCACCTGGTTCATTGGTATGCCGGTTGCATTGATCGCAGGCGCGATGATGTTGTCGTCTGCTGGCGTTATTGGCTCGCAATCGGTTGCGGTCGGCAGCTATTCGGACATTGGCCAAGCGGCGACACTTCGCACGAACGTAAGTGCTGATTGTCAGGAATCTATGATCGATCTACATGGCCAAGATGCTTGGGATTTTGCGATCAACCAACAACTTGATATCGACGCTTCCGGCGGAGTTGAAGAAAGTCGCAAGCTTACAGACGAAGAAATCGCCACTGCAATCGCCCAGAAGGTTTCGGATGCTCCACCAATCGGCACCGGCGTTGCTGTTCTAGCTATCTTAATGGCGCTGACTCTAACCACAGGTAGGGGCGTGAAACCGTCTGCCAATCACGAACCCATTTTAATTGGCATCGCGGGTGTCGCGTTAATGATTGTCGTGGATCTATTGTTGATTGGTCCGCAGACCAGCGCATCGATGACCGTCGTCTTCTTGCTGATACCAAGTTTGATTGCTTTGTATGGCTGTAAAGAGGCCGCGATCCGCATGTCTCAGAATGAGCTTATCAAAGTTGTTTTTCCACCTTTGGTTCTAATCATCGCGGTTCTAGGTTCGATATTGGGCGGCATTACCAACCCTACACCGGCCGCAGCTCTTGGCGCCGCCGGTGCAATAATGCTGGCAGCCTATCGCAAACTTCAAGATGAGGGCGGTTCAGGTAAAATCATTCTGAACTCAACCTTCGCCGTCGTGATCATGATCCTGATCGGTGTCAATTTTGACCTGCGCATCAACGTATCTTCGGTTAGCGTTGAAAGCTGGATCGCGTTCTTCTTTGCGCAAGCGGCGTATCTCTACGCTGCATTTGGGTTGATTTATTCGTGTTACGTCTTGTTTCGAACCGGGGTTCTCAGTCCGGTTGTCAGAGAAACGGCCAAGGTCACGTCGATGGTTTTTACCATCCTAATAGGCTCGCAATTGTTGAACCTTGTTGTGATTTCATTTGGTGGCGAGCATTATATTCAACTGTTCCTCAAGAGTTTTGACAGCGAATTTACGGTCTTTTTGATCGTGATGTTGGTGCTGTTCGTACTTGGGTTTGTTCTCGATTTCCTTGAGATTATTTACATCGTGATCCCAATCGTGGGCCCAGTGATCTACGGCGGCACGTTTGATCCTAAATGGGTCACGATCATGATCGCAGTCAATCTGCAGACGTCTTTCCTAACGCCTCCGTTTGGGTTCGCGTTGTTCTATCTACGCGGTGTTGCCCCCAAGGAGGTCACCACGGCCCATATCTATCGCGGTGTGGTGCCATTCGTGCTGATCCAAGTTGTTGGTTTGGGGCTGCTCTGGTTCTTCCCTGCAATCGTGACGATTGTGCCGGCGTTGATTGGGAACTGATTTAGGAACTCATCGAAATGCGAAAGGCCGGGCGATTGCCCGGCCTTTGCTATTTAACTGTGTGAACGCCAGGAATTTTTATGTTGGCCACTTGCTCGGCAATAGGTTCAACGGCAAGCGGGTGTGTGGCGGCCTCTAATTGGCTAGGTTCCTCGATCGCTTCCCATTGTTGGCCGCGATAAATTTCCAGCCCCGAGAAATTTGCCTTGTAGCCCATTTTGGTGGAGCCAGGGACCCAATACCCCAAATAGACGTAGGGCAAATCGACCTCTTGCGCGATGCGGATATGATCTAGGATTACGTAAGTTCCGAGGCTGTTGCCAGCCAACTCTGGATCGAAGAACGAATATACCATACTGACACCATCATCGAGAACATCCGTTAGGCAAACAGCCGCAAGTTCCCGACTTTCGCGCGAAGAATACTCGATCACACGTGTCTTGATTGGTGTTTCTTCAATCATGTTGGCGAACTCGAAAACATCCATATCCGCCATGCCTCCATTTGCATGGCGAGACGACAAATATCGGCGAAACAAATCGTATTGATCTTCCGTGGCCCAAGGGGAGTTCGTGCGCCGTTCCAAAAAAGCGTTTTTACGCTCGACTCTGCGTTGGCTCTTTGATGCGGAAAAGCGCCGTACGTCAATTCTTGCTGAAATACAGGCGCTGCAATCTGCGCAAGACGGGCGATAAAGGACGTTTTGTGAACGGCGAAAGCCTTGCTTGGATAGCGAACTGTTCAATTCGTTTGCCGAATCTCCTTGTAGGGCGGTGAAAAGCTTTCGCTCTTTACGCCCTTCAAGATAGGGGCATTCTTGGGGGGCAGTCACATAGAACTGCGGTGCCAGTTGAAGTGTGTGTCTCATCTATCCGTTCACTCGTTAATTGGACGATAACAAGAGAACCTCGGGCCGCCAACCCGATTTGCGACTGATTAGTGACGGGCCGGTTTGTTGATCACGACACTTCCCATAATCAAATCAGTCAGTCCCTGCTTTCTGGACGTTGTAAGCATCAAGACAATTGAGACGACTTGGATGAGCGGCATACCCATAGAAAAGGAGTAACCTAGCGTATGTAAAGCAGCTTCGCCCAACCCGAATTTTTCACCGTGCTGATTGCGCAATTGGATAGAAAGCAACCGCATTCCGATTGTTGCGGAACCACCGGTCAGCGTGATGACGCGATAGGCAAAGCCGATGACCAACACAAGCAATGGGAAAAAGAACACGCCGGTAAAGGCTGTAAATGGCACCACCGCCGCACTAAGCAACACGATAATTATCAAGTCGACGATCCAGGCGAATAGCCGTTTCATAGGCGTGTCTGCGTAGAAATCTTCTTGCAGGATAGGGTCGGGAAGCGCGGTGTATGTCATTGATCCGAATTTCTTATGGCTAAGGGTAACCGCCGGTCATTTAGCGACCGGCGTTTTTTAACTGTTTGGTTCGTCGTTGATTGGCTTAGCGCCGTTCGCACGATCATTCATAAACTGGTCAAACTCTGACGAGTCTCTTGCATCGCGAAGACGAATAAGGAAAGCGTCAAAGTCACGGCTTTCGCGTTCTAGTCGGGCCAACATATCTGAACGGTATGCGTCAAAACTTGCGTTTCCTGACGAAGATTCCGCATGGAAACTAGGAACCACGGACGCCACTTTCTTGGCGCGTGCTTTTTTGCTGTAGCCTTTGCCGCCGAAAGTGCGGTTTCCAGCCCAAGTGCTGGTGATGATGGCTGCTACAGCCAATCCTGCAACCCAATGGGCGCTAAAGGCTAGCGAAACACCGACGATGCTAAAGACACCGAAACCAATCACACTAAGGATTTGAACGGGCAGGGGCGGGGTTTCGTTTTGCGCGGAATTGTCCATATGGGCGTGATGACCGTCCGCGAATGTTTGATAATCACTAGGTGTGGACATAGTCATGGTTCTCTCCTGTTAGAAAAAGCGGACCGGCAATTGTGCCGATCCTTTGATTGTAGCTCAGTTTTTACGCAGGTGCGCTTTCACTGTCAGATGTAGGCGCTGTTTCAGCAGCCGGTGCTTTCGCACGCTCATCCATGAACTGATCAAATTCGTTTTTGTCTTTCGCTGCACGAAGGCGCTCAAGGAAGTTTTCAAAGTTGTCCTGCTCATCCTGCAAGCGGCGCAGGGTATCCGATTTGTATGCATCAAAGGCAGTGTTGCCTGATGAACGGAATGTTGAGTGCATTTTGTGGCTACGTTTTGTGCAGTTTTTTGAGAACATTTCTTTGCTCCAGATCATGTAAATCATCAGGGCCAGTCCAACTGGCCAGAAGAAGATAAAGCCAAGTACCGCTGCTGCGATCCATGCGCCTTTACCTTTGCGGTCAAGCCATGCTTCGGCGCGCGCAGGCCAATGTTTGCCTTTGCTATCGAACCATGCCTCGCTGCTGTTACCCCAAGCCTCGTTCGAGGTGGACTGGGATGAATTGGCATAACTTGTCATTACTAACTCCGTTTTTGGCGTAATGTGAATTCCCTTCACATTACCAAGATTGGAGTTCTGCCATCGAAATGCAAGGGCCAATGTAAAAGTTTTTTACATTATTTTCTTGAGGGTAAAATCAGCAGTTATTGCGCCAGACATTTCTGACAGCTGGTCAGCTGAGGAACTGAACACATGATGGGGTGTACCTGCAGCGGCCCATATTTCAGGAAAATTGGTCAAGTGAGGGTCTAGCCAACAACGGATTGGCGACTTATGCCCAATTGGGGAAACGCCCCCAATTGCAAAACCAGTTTGCGACCGAACGAGCGCTGCGTCAGCTTTGCCAAGCTGTTCACCCGCAAGATCCGAGGCTTTTTTGACATCGACTTGATTGCCGCCTGCGGTCAGGAATAGAACAGCTTTGCCAGAGGTTTCACCTTTGAAGATGATAGACTTTGCAATCTGGTCTACGTCTACCCCCAGTTCGTCGGCTGCCATTTGGGCAGTGCGCGCCTCGCCAGTTTCGCGGATTTCGGTTGTGACACCAAAATCGTCTAAAGCTTGTTTTACGCGTTTAAGGCTTTTGCTCATCTGGGTCTCATTATTATATTATACGTAGTTTTTAAGCTCTGTGCTTCTTGACCATCTGCCGTGCGAAGAGCATGTTTTGGTCATGAGTTTCGAAGCCCGCATTACCCGTTCTCCCCGTCCTTTTAACACCGAAAAGGCGAGTGATATACGGGAATTGTATTTCGATTGCTCGACTGAACTTCAAGGTTTGGTCGCAGGCACCGCAGGTTGCAGCCCCTATCTTGCCAGTCTGTTGGTTAAAGAGCGTGAGTGGATAAAGCCCGCACTCGACGATCCTGAGACGGCGGTTTCTAACCTGTTTCACCAATTGCATGAAGTAGATGCAAACGCACTTCCAAGCGAGTTGCGTCGTGCGAAGCGACGAATTGCATGTTTGACCGCTCTTGCGGACTTGGCAGGTGTTTGGCCGCTTGAAACGGTCACCCAGATTCTGACGGATTTTGCCGATTTGTCTGTGCACCTAGCGATACGGGCAACTGTAGGGGCGGAAATTCGCAGGGGTAAATTACCCGGTGCGACGGCCGAGGACGCAGAAACCGGTGGTGGTTTGGTTGCTCTAGCAATGGGAAAAATGGGCGCCGGAGAGTTAAATTATAGTTCTGATATCGACTTGATTTGCCTTTTTGACGAGACGCGATTTCATCCGGATGTATTTTTGGAAGCACGCGCGTCTTTCATTCGAGCAACGCGTAAAATGAGCGCAATGCTCAACGATATAACCGCCGAGGGATATGTGTTCCGCACCGATTTGCGGCTTCGACCTGATCCTTCGGTAACACCTGTTTGCCTCGGGATGGAGGCCGCTGAGCGGTACTACGAAAGTCTTGGACGCACATGGGAAAGGGCTGCCTACATTAAGGCGCGATCCTGTGCGGGTGATATCGGAGCCGGTGAAAACTTCTTGAAAACCCTCGAGCCGTTCATTTGGCGCAAACATCTCGATTTTGCAGCCATACAGGATGCACACTCGATGCGGCTGAGAATTCGAGAACATAAGGGATTGGGCGGTCCAATTTCGCTGTCAAAACATCACATGAAACTAGGGCGGGGTGGAATTCGTGAGATTGAGTTCTTTACGCAGACGCGCCAGTTAATTGCAGGTGGCCGCGACCCATCTTTACGTGTGCGTGGAACCGTTCCCGGATTGGCTGCGCTTGCTGAAAAGGGTTGGATTGAACAGGAAACAAGCGCGACCTTGGCCAAACATTACCGGTATCATAGGGAGGTTGAGCATCGGGTGCAGATGATAAACGATGCGCAGACCCATCTGTTGCCCGGATCAGATGAAGGGTTTCAGCGGTTGGCGTGCTTTATGGATGTTGATCTTGTCGACTTCAAAAAAGAAATTTCGGAGCGGCTGGAAGAAGTACATTGCCTGACTGAAGACTTTTTTGCCCCTGACGCCGCAGCGCCATCAGAACTCCACGATTTTGACGAAGCCATTTTATCGCGATGGCCAACCTATCCCGCTTTAAGATCTGAGCGAGCCTCGGACATATTCTCACGCCTAAAGCCAGTTATTCTAAGCCGATTGAACCAATCTGCGAAACCCAATGAGGCCCTTGTCGCGTTTGATGGCTTTCTTGCCGGCCTGCCAGCAGGGGTGCAGCTGTTTTCGTTGTTTGAGGCAAACCCGCAGCTGATTGACTTGCTGTTGGATATTGCGGGAACTGCCCCCGACCTTGCACTTCATTTATCCCAGCACGCATCAGTGTTTGACGCCGTTTTGGGCGGTAGTTTCTTTTCCGCCTGGCCGGACGAAGACGGGCTGCTGGAAGCTTTGACCGGCGAATTGCACGCCCTCGGCGACTATGAAGCCAAGCTTGATACGGCCCGTCGCTGGCAAAAAGAGTGGCACTTTCGCGTGGGGGTCCATCATCTTCGCGGCTTAATAGATGCCAACACTGCTGGTCGCCAATACGCCGATATAGCGACAACCGTGCTGCGCGGGCTTTGGCCGGTCGTTGTTGATCAATTTGCGCTCAAGTATGGTTCTGCACCTGGTAAAGGCGCGATTGTGCTTGGCATGGGTTCCCTAGGGGCACAAAGGTTGAATGCACGATCTGACCTTGATTTGATTGTCATTTATGATGCCGACGGCGTGGATTTTTCAGAAGGTCGTAAGCAATTGGCGACCCGAACCTATTATGCCCGATTAACCCAAGCAATGGTGACTGCGCTGTCTGCGCCAATGGCCGAAGGCAAGTTATATGAGGTCGACATGCGCCTTCGCCCATCAGGAAATCAAGGGCCAGTAGCAACAAGCATAGCAAGTTTCAAAGATTACCAAACCAGCGCCGCTTGGACATGGGAGCATTTGGCCCTAACACGTGCAAGGCCGATTGCCGGACCGGTTGGCCTTCAACAAGATATCGAAAGCTTTCGCAGGGACTTGACTGGTCGCCAACAAAATGCGCAGCAAATTTATCGCGACACATCCGACATGAGAACGAAGATCGAAGCGGCCAAAGGGCAGGGTCACGATTGGGACGCAAAACTTGGCGCAGGCCGAATGCAGGACATTGAGCTATTTTCTCAGGCAGCTTGCCTGACAGCGGGCGGGTTTGAGCGATCTGTATTTTCCGGGTTAAAGATAGCGGCTGAAAGAATGCTAATTTCCCAAACTGACGCTGACTGTCTGAAAAACGCTTATTCTACATTTTGGACCATTCAAGCCGTGTCAAAGCTGCTGTCTGACAAGCCGCTGGTTCCCGAGGATATTGGCCTTGGCGGCCAGAACTTTTTGCTGCGTGAATGTGGTTTAGAGCGTCTAGAGGACCTAAAAGCGTCGCTTAAAGAGTATTCTGATGCGGCTGCAGGTGTCATTAATCGAGCTCTGGACGGTAATTCGGAGACCCAGATATGAAGGGCGACATCCACGACCCAAAAGCGCTTATTCGTGAGGCCTATGTGATTGAAGGCATCACCGAAGCCCAATGTCGCTCGATTTTCTTGGACTGGGCATTAAGTTTGCCAGTTACGATGGATACACAAGAAAGCTTAGCGATATTGGTCGCGCGTTATGCTGTCGATGAGCCAAGCCACCCGATGAGCGAAGTTCTAAGGAACGGCCAACAAACAATGACCAAACCAAAGCGCCGCGGTGGTTGGCGCTCGCGTCCTAGAAATTAGCGTTCAAGCGACGCCGCTTCGCGAGCAAGCGCTTCAATTGCAGCCCAGTCTTCTGCTAAAACTTTGTCCTTGGGTGCAACCCAGCTGCCGCCGGCACACAAAGTGTTGTCGAGCTTCAGGTAGTCGTTGACGTTCTTCAATGATACGCCACCAGTTGGGCAAAACTTAACCTGTGGGATTGGCGCGCCGATGGATTTTAGAGCAGGTGCGCCGCCGTTCGCTTCAGCCGGAAAGAATTTCTGAACAGTATATCCACGCTCAAGAAGGCGCATCACTTCGCTTGAAGTGGCAGCGCCTGGCAACAACGGAAGATCATTGGCCTCACATGCATCTAAAATGCTGTCGGTCGCACCGGGTGAAACGCCAAAAAGAGCGCCAGCCGCCTTTGCTGCTTCAACATCTTTTGGTGACAGCAACGTGCCAGCGCCGACGATTCCGCCTTTGACTTTGGCCATTTCAGCGATGACCTCAAGCGCACAATCTGTTCGGAGGGTAACCTCAAGAGCGGGCAATCCGCCGGCGACCAAAGCACTTGCAAGTCCATGCGCCTTAGAAGCGTCATCAACGACCAATACAGGAATGATCGGTGCCATAAGGCATATTTCGCTTGCCTTTAAGCTGGCTTGGGTCGGGGTAATCATAATTTTTCTCCAGGGTTCAACCATATGGATTTTGGGTTGAGTTTATCAGACGACAACACCAGCGCCAGCAGTGGCAAGACCTACATTTTTTCGGAATACATCAAATAACTCACGTCCCAGACCCGAGTTATTTGCGCTGAGATCCATTGTAATTGGAGCACGATCTTCAAATCCGTCCTCCAAGCATTGCAACAAGCCGGTGACGGCATCTACACGCACGCAATCGCCGTCTTTTAGCTTCGCGAGTGGTCCGCCAAGGGCGGCTTCCGGTGAGACGTGTATGGCGGACGGGACCTTGCCGGATGCCCCAGACATTCTGCCGTCAGTAACAAGGGCGATCTTTAGGCCGCGATCCTGCAAGATAGACAGCGTTGGCGTAAGGCTATGAAGTTCTGGCATGCCGTTAGCATGCGGACCTTGGAACCGCACGACGACGATAGTGTCTTCGGTAAATTCGCCAGCATTAAAGGCGTCTTTAACTGGCTGTTGATCGCTGAAGACACGAACTTTTGCCTCAACGATGCGCCGTTCTTGGGCGACTGCGCTGACTTTCATAATGCCGATTCCAAGATTGCCGCACAGTGATTTCAAACCACCTGTTGGCTGAAACGGTTCTTTGGATGTACGCAGGATTTTTTCGTTTAACGATTTACCGGTGCCGTCTTCAAAAATCACACGACCCTCGTGAAGTTTCGGTTCTTTTGTGTAGTCACCCAACCCGTTGCCAATGATGGTCGTTGAATCTGCATGCAGATAACCATTGTCCAAAAGATCGCCGATCATATAACCAAGCCCACCAGCAGCGTGGAAGTGGTTCACATCAGCCAATCCGTTTGGATAGACTTTGGCCATAAGTGGCGTGGCCGAGCTAATGGCCTCAAAATCTTCTGTTTCCAGTAGAACGCCAGCTGCCCGTGCCATTGCGGGTAGGTGAAGTACTAGATTCGTCGACCCGCCGGTGGCCATCAATCCCACTATGCCATTCACGAAAGCCTTTTCGTCTAGGACTTGGCTGGCTGGGCGATAGTCATTGCCCAGGGCCGTTATCTCAAGCGCGCGCTCTGTGCCAGCGACGGTCAGTGCGTCCCGCAAGGGAGTGTTAGGGTTGACGAAGGACGCACCGGGAAGATGAAGCCCCATGAACTCCATCAACATCTGGTTCGTGTTTGCGGTTCCATAAAAGGTGCAAGTGCCCGGACCATGGTATGATGCAATCTCAGCCGCCATCAGCTCTTTGCGACCAATTTCGCCTTTTGCGAATTGCTGTCGGACCTTTGCCTTCTCGTCATTAGGCAAGCCAGATGTCATGGGACCAGCAGGAAGGAATATCGCTGGAATGTGCCCGAACGTTGCTGCTGCAATGATAAGTCCCGGCACAATCTTATCGCAAACGCCTAAGTATATTGCCGCGTCAAAAGTATTATGTGAAAGGGCAACGCCGCTGGCCAATGCGATAACATCGCGTGAGAATAACGAGAGTTCCATGCCAGGCTGACCTTGTGTGACGCCGTCACACATTGCAGGCACACCACCGGCCAATTGGGCTGTAGCGCCGTTGTTGCGCGCTGTATCCTTGATAAGGGCGGGAAACGCCTCAAACGGCTGGTGGGCTGACAACATATCGTTATAGGCCGAGATAATGCCGATATTAGCGGATTTGCCGTTGATTAACTCATTTTGATCGTTGCCCATCGCAGCATAAGCATGCGCTTGGTTTCCACAGGTTAAATGCGCGCGACGTGGGCCGTTTTCAGCAGCTCGCGAAATTTTCTCAAGATATGCAGAACGAGTCGGCTTTGAGCGCTCGACTATTCGTTGGGTTACATCTTGGATTGTTGCATTCAAGTTCATGTTGAGCCCTCGTTGCTAGTTGTCCGCCGTCTAGCATGAACCGTTAGCGCTAACAATAGTTTGATTGTAGCAAATTTGGAACCAATCTGAATTCAGAATTCCTCACAAATACTTGGAAAATACCTAAGTGTAGTCTGTGTTCCGCCCTATTTGGGTCCAATTTCACAGCCAATTTAGAAACAATCGCGGAATAGGTCCGTGAAGTTTTTGGTTGTGGAGGCACAAATGCTTCATATTCGTACAGTAATTTTAGGTTTGGCTGCTCTGGCGGTCACCGCATGTGGTCCAATGGACGCCGTCACTCGTACAGCACCGTATGAGACGACAATGCCAATCGTTCCGGTCGTATCCGCGCAAGCGCAAGATTTTAGCGAGGCGCCTGAAATCGTCAGCCGCTCTGTCGCGGATCTTTCACCGCTACCAGCAGCACCGTCTTATAAGGTCACAGAAATTCAGGTCGACGTTCCCCGCTCCCTGCGCGTGTCCTAATCCAACATGTTAATTCCATTGGGTGACATCGTATGGCGTGGCGACTTGCCGGGTGATCGCTATGAGCAAATTCAAGATATCCTTGCAGTGGCGATTGAACGCGGCACATCTGACATGGATGGTTCGCAAGACATTATCGTAAAAGTCACAGTGACAAGATTCCATTCGCTTTCACAGCGGGCCCGATATTCGGTTGGTGGAAACCACTCAATCTTCTTCGATCTTGCGCTGATTGATGCTGCGACAGGGATACAAATTGGAGAGACGAAAGCTATCAACGCGTCGTTTGATGCTTTCGGTGGTCAGCAAGCAATTGAAGCTGAACTGGCCGGTTTAACCCAAAAAATCCGGATCATTGACCATGTTGCAAGCGTGATTGGTGCCGAAGTTAACCCACAACACACCACGACATTCATGGCGAGTGTCTCTGACCTATAAAGTCAGGGGTTTATACCCGGAGGGAAACTGGGTACGAGGGCTGCATGACGCAGCCCTCTTTGCCTATTGTTCGCCTTAAACCCAAAACGAAACCGCAAGTCATCCGACACGGTTTCCCGTGGGTTTATGATAATGAAATCGTGACCGATCGTCGGACCAAGAACCTTGAGCCCGGCGCGGTTGCAATCCTTGAAGATGCCGAGCGCAATCCGCTGGCATTGGTCGCGATAAATCCAAACTCCAAGATATTCTGTCGCGTGCTTGATCGCGATTTGACTGCAACCATAGATCAAGCGTGGTTCGAAGCGCGTTTGACCAAAGCACTAGTGCATCGCGAAACACTTTTCGATGCACCGTTCTATCGCCTGATCCACGCCGAAGCTGACGGAATGCCTGGCGTGATCATTGATCGTTTCGGCGACACAGCCGTCGTTCAGCCAAATGCTGCATGGGCAGATGTCCGTATCGATGATCTTTGCACCGCATTGATCGCCGTAACTGGTGTTATCAACGTGCTGGTAAACGCCTCGGGTCGTGCGAGAACCCTTGAAGGGTTGGACGACGAAGCGCGTGTCATTAGCGGGCAAGCCCCCGAAACCCCATTGCAGGTTCCGATGAACGGAGCGCTGTATCTTGCTGACCTAATTGGCGGTCAAAAGACCGGCCTTTTTTATGATCAACGACCTAATCACGCATTTGCAGCATCCCTAGCAAATGGAAAAACGGTCCTCGATGTATTTTCGCATGTCGGTGGGTTTTCGCTTGCTTGTTTAGCAGGCGGAGCGACGAACGCTTTGGCAGTAGATGGCTCAGCCAATGCGCTTGAACTGGCACAAGGCGGTGCGGACGCCGGTGGATTTGACGCTAAGTTCGAAACGCGCAAAGGCGATGCATTCGCAACGCTCGAAACGTTGGCTGACGAAGGTCAAACTTTCGATATCGTCGTCTGCGATCCACCTGCCTTTGCGCCAAACAGAAAAGCGTTGGATGCTGGATTGCGCGCATATGAGCGTATAGCGCGTTTGGCAGCGCCTCTTGTTGCAGAAAACGGTTATTTAGTGCTTTGCAGCTGCTCGCATGCTGCAGATTTGCAAAAGTTCCGAACGTCGTGTGTTCGAGGTATCGGTCGCGCGAACAGGCAGGCTCAGTTGATACACACAGGTTATGCAGGTGCGGACCACCCGTTGATGCCTCAGTTGGCCGAAAGCGGATACCTGAAATCCTTGTTCTTTAGACTATGAAACTACTGCTCGATGCCTGTGTCATGTACCCGACTGTCATGCGTTCGGTACTACTGGGCGCAGCACGGGCAGGGTGCTTCACGCCCATTTGGTCTGATCGCATCCTTGAGGAATGGGCGCTATCTGCCCGTAAAATTGGGCCAACAGGGGAGCCGCAAGCGCGCGCAGAGATTGCGATGGTAAAGGCCACTTTTCCAGCAGCCAGTGTTACGGATTACCAGGGGTTAGAGCCACGCTTATGGCTACCCGATGAAGGCGACATTCATGTTCTTGCCGCAGCCATTCGTGGATCAGCGGATGGCATCGTTACGATGAATGCAAAAGATTTTCCCAGAAACATATTGGCAGAAGAAGGATTGTCCCGTAACGATCCGGACGCTTTGCTATTGGGGTTCTATAATCAGTCTCCCGAAGCATTGGAAAGCGTCGCGCATTCAGTCAATTCCGAGGCAAACCGTCTAAGCGGTAAAGCGTGGGAGCTACGCGCCTTGATGAAAAAGGCACGACTTCCAAGATTTGGCAAAGCCCTTACTCGTTAACCTGCCATTTAGCTTCCAGAGTTTCGATGGCTTTTATGCGCTCAACTGTTTTTGGATGGCTCAACAGCCAAGCAGGAGCGCGGCCAGAATTTGCAGACGACAACGCATCAAGTTTTCTAAACAAGGATTTCTGCGGCTCAGTTCCTATCCCAGCTTTGGTCAATAGCGCTGCTGCGTATTCGTCTGCCTCGTATTCGTCCTTACGAGAAAGGCGCGCAGCAAGAAGGCTGGTCAAAGCACTTGCAATGTAACCACCAAAACCGGGTATGAATCGTGACAGGACCATACCCAATGCCGCCCTCATTGCGTTTTGGCCGGAAAAATCGATCATCCTTCGGCGTGAATGGCCAAGGGCAACGTGCCCTAATTCATGGGCTACAACGCTCGCCAATTCCTCGGCAGTCACTTCCTTGCTCACAAACTTATCGTAAAAACCACGCGTGATGAAAATTCGACCGTCAGGAGCGGCCAATCCGTTGACCGGGGTGATTTCATAGATGTGCACTTTCACGCGGGGCAAATCGAGTGCACTCGCAAGATCCGCGGTCAGCTTTCTGAGTTTAGGATCAGCCAACTCAGTTGATTTGTCGTTTAGTTCGCGTGAGGTGCGCCAGACTGAAAATCGATAGGCGACCAGACCATACAGAAGCGCCAATAGAATCGGAGTAAAACGAAGCATAGACTCTATATGGTCTTGCGTTGTTCGGCTGGCAAGGTACCCAACTGATCACGATCTTTCGCGCGTACCGATTTGATGATCCAAAACAACGCTGACCCGGCCAATGCAGCGGCTGCTATCGCGCCGAGCGTGTTACCTGCATAAGTCGCTGCAATCGTCAGGTTTGAGGCGAACACATAGCCAAATGAGATATATACCGTCACCCAAATCGTTTCACCCATTGTGTCCCAAATAGTGAACCGGAGCCAATTTAACTTCATCGATCCGGCGATAAAATTTACCCACGGTCCAAGGGGTGCAAACAGCCAAGTTGAGAAGAAAACACCCACTCCTCCGTGTTTTTCGACCAGTTTAACGGCACGATCAGCGACTTTTTTTCTCGAGGGTGATTTTGACAGCTTTTCGATGACACGGGCACCGCCCATCTTACCGATCAAGAATCCGGTTTGATCCCCAAGGATGGCGCCCAATAGCGCACCGCCATAGACCTGCCAGAACAGTAAATCTTCGGTCGCGACGAATGCTCCGGCAGTTATCATCATTAACGACGTTGGGATTGGGACCAGCAAGCAGGATAGAAAAGCACAAAGGAACAAAAATCCTGCACCATAAGTTGTGACCAGAGTTATGACTTCGGTCATTTGCGGTCACGCTTGGATTTGCGGTCTTCTATGAACTGATCGATGTCACTTTTGAGCTCTGCAATAAGGTCCTCAATCGCGATGCCACGCAGGTCAGCAATTTGTTGAAGGTTGTGGCGTCGATCGTCGCTTTTTTGGACATCAAGAAACTCTCGCATAATTTCGGGAGGAACTTTCCACGTGCGCGAGATGTATTTCGGTGTCATCCATTGTTCGATTTGGGTGTCTTTGGGTGGAGGGCCGTCAATTGCATCAACAACCATACGACCGGCGAAACCTAAAGCCAGTACAAGGCTAATTGCAAAGATCAGCGTAGCTATCGGCGCTGCCGAATATGCGCGTTTCAGTTTTTTGAACATTAGTTTCCTGCCCGCTTTCAAACTTATACGCACAACGAAATATAATTTGTCGAAAAAAAAGCGCCCTGCAAATTGAAGGGCGCTTTTGGAAATTATTGTTGTTCGATTACTTCAGGATTGAACGACCGGCGTATTCGGCTGTTTCACCCAGCATCTCTTCAATGCGGATCAGCTGGTTATACTTTGCAAGGCGATCAGAGCGTGAAAGCGAGCCGGTTTTGATTTGGCCACAGTTTGTCGCTACGGCGAGATCAGCAATGGTCGCATCCTCAGTTTCACCCGAGCGGTGCGACATGACATTTGTGTAGCGCGCACGGTGTGCCATATCGACGGCTTTCAAAGTTTCCGAGAGGGTGCCGATTTGGTTCACTTTGACGAGCATGGAGTTTGCTACGCCTTGCGCGATGCCATCCGCCAAACGCACTGGATTTGTAACGAACAAATCGTCGCCAACCAATTGGACCTTGTCGCCGATTTTATCGGTCAATAGTTTCCAACCGTCCCAATCGTCTTCGTCCATGCCGTCTTCGATTGAGATGATCGGATAGTCTGCGCAGAGGTCTGCGAGGTATTGTGCATTTTCTTCAGATGTCAGCGATTTTCCTTCGCCTGCCAGTTCATACTTGCCGTCTTTGAAATACTCTGACGATGCACAATCGAGCGCCAAGTAAACTTCCTCGCCTGGTTTGTATCCAGCTTTTTCAATCGACTTCATCACAAAGTCTAGCGCAATACGGGTCGATTCTAGGGCAGGGGCAAAGCCACCTTCGTCGCCAATACCGGTGTTGTAACCAGCTGAGGAAAGCTCTTTCTTCAGCGTGTGGAAAATCTCAGCGCCCATGCGGATCGCTTCTTTCACGTTGGTTGCCGAGACGGGCATGATCATGAATTCTTGGATATCAATCGGATTGTCTGCGTGCTCGCCACCGTTGATGATGTTCATCATTGGAACGGGCAGAACACGCGCGGCGGTGCCGCCGATGTAGCGAAATAGCGGTTGGGCCGTAAAGTCAGCTGCTGCCTTGGCACAGGCCAATGATACGCCCAATATTGCGTTTGCGCCGAGACGCGCTTTGTTCGTGGTACCGTCGAGTTCAATCATTGCCGCGTCGATTAGTTGCTGCTCGGTGACGTCCTCGCCGACCAATGCTTCTGCAATCTCGCCGTTTACGGCTGCGACGGCGTCAAGAACACCTTTGCCCAAATATCGATCTTTGTCGCCGTCGCGCTTCTCAACGGCTTCATGGGCGCCTGTCGATGCGCCTGAAGGGACTGCCGCGCGACCTAGTGTGCCATCCTCAAGAATGACGTCTACTTCAACGGTTGGGTTGCCCCGGCTGTCGAGAATTTCGCGTGCAATAATGTCGATAATGATGCTCATGGCTGAGTGCCCCTTAGGTCAGCGGAATAATTTCCTGCTCTATATCAGTCCCGTCCGCAAAGGTGAACAGGCCATGTTAGCGTTAACATTTGAGCTTAACTGCGTAATTTCAAACTGTTAGCGCTGGCGGAGATTTTCGCGCCACATTGTGTAGAGACCGCTAGCGATAACAAGTGCTGCGCCAACCAAAGTGAAAGAATCAAGCTGCTCAGAAAACACGACCACGCTGATTATGAGCGCGAAGATGATCCTCGAATATCTAAACGGCGTCACGACCGCGACTTCGCCAATGCGCATTGCAGCAGTGACTAGATAATAGGCGCATATGCCAAACACAGACATCCCAAGCAGGTGCGGCCACGCCCCATTAAGTGGGTTTTCCCATCCGCCCGTTATTATCAGCATGAACAAGCCAGAGGGTACCAATGCTACGAAACCATACAGCCCGAGCTGTCGGTTTGAGAGCATTTTCGGGGCAGCTCGAGTTGCAAGATCTCGGAATGCCAATGCAAACATTCCGACAATTGACAGCAGCGCGGCAGGCTCAAAGCCTTCTAAACCAGGCCTAAGAATGATTAGAACACCCGCGAAGCCAACGAATATAGCAGTCCATCTTCTAAGGCCAACTTTCTCACCGAACATAAGCGCCGCGCCCATCGTTACAGCAAGCGGCGTCGCTTGTAACACCGCGGCAACGACGGCCATCGACCCGAAAGCTAACGCCAAACTATAACTGACGCGACCAACAATTTCGGATGCCATGCGTCCAAGTATCATTGGCGCAAACGCTTCCTTTGGCGCGAACGGTTCATTTTTCCAAACCATTAACATTGAAAAAACAATAATGCCGCCGGCGCCCATGAAGACCAATATTTCGCCGACCGGAATGCTCTGAGACGCGAGTTTGATGAAAGTATCTTCGACCGCGAATAAACCCATCGAAACGATCATCAACAGGATGCCCGTAAGATTGTCAGATCTCATTTAGGTCGATCAGATTTGGAAACGGGAACGCCGTAAAGCTCAAGTTTGTGGCCCTTAAGTTTGTAGCCAAGCTTTTTAGCAATCTTTTCTTGAAGGATTTCGATCTCTGGATCGACAAACTCGATAACATGACCGGTATTCATGTCGATCAAATGATCGTGGTGTTCGCGTTCCGCGTCTTCATAGCGTGCTCGACCATCCCCAAACTCAACGCGTTCAAGAATGCCAGCCTCTTCGAACAGTTTCACCGTTCGGTAGACAGTTGCAATTGAGATGTTTGGATCACGCGTCGACGCCCGCGCAAACAGTTCTTCGACATCTGGATGATCGTCCGACGTTTCAAGTGTTTCGGCAATAACTCGACGTTGGCCCGTCATTCGCAGGCCTTTTGCTTCGCAGCGTTCTGTAATCGTTTCGTTCATAGCGGCCCAGAAAAGTAATTGCGCCACAGGTCTACCTGCGGCGCCACAGAAATTCCAGACGTTTGAGCGACATACATCACACGTTGGTCAGTTCTTTATGGTGGAGCCATTCCGCGTGCTTCGGAGCCCGCTTTGTCTTAGACCACTCTTCAAGCATATCCCATTTCACATCGTTAAGTTTTGCCAGCATTTGTTCTTCTGCTGGATCAGGACAAGCCAGCTCTACGCGATGACCGTTTGGGTCAAAGAAATAGATTGAATGGAAAATCGAGTGATCCGTCACACCCAAGACGTCAACGCCGTTGGCCTCTAAGTGTTCTTTGAATTCGATCAGTTCTTCACGATTTTTTGACCTCAAAAGCTATGTGCTGAACCCAAACGGGGGTGTTTGGGTCTCGTCCCATTTCGGGCTTGGTCGGTAATTCAAAAAACGCCAGAACGTTTCCGTTTCCAGCATCCAAAAACAGATGCATGTAGGGATCAGGTTCATGCGTTGAGGGCACGTGATCTTCGGCGATTGCTAGAACAAAGTCCATGTTCAGCATTTTGCCATACCACTCGACAGTTTCCTTGGCGTCTTTACAACGATAAGCAACGTGGTGGATTTGTTCTATTTTCAAAGGCTAACCTCCTTTTTGGTGCGAGGCGGTATCTAGCGCCTGCTTCAGGATCGCGCGGTTTCCAATGTGGTTG
This sequence comes from Paracoccaceae bacterium, assembly GCA_029244725.1. Taxonomy (GTDB): domain Bacteria; phylum Pseudomonadota; class Alphaproteobacteria; order Rhodobacterales; family Rhodobacteraceae; genus JASMHC01. The sequence goes on along the minus strand of JAQWQJ010000089.1, from coordinate 234,768 downwards.
GCAAGGATCAGGATCAAACGTGCATTCAGTGCGTCGCTTGCCTCTTTGCTAAGGCCTTCATGTGCATCGATGAGATCAGCGTAGAAATCATCGGGCACATCTATGTTTGCTGTGAGTGTCAATTCAGTCATCAGATCACTCCTTACCAATGGCGCGGCGAATTTCTGCACGCACAAGGTTTTCGTTGTAGGTCTCACGGCGGGCAGCAACGTGCTGATCCGGCCGGATTAGATAAACTGCCGACGGTGCGTCACCTAAATAGCGTTCAGCGACAGCGCCCTTTGGATCGTCCACTGCCGAAAGGCTGACCATCCGCACATTGACCCCACACTCCTGCAATTCAGTAGGACCCTCAGTGTTTATGCAAAACAGAACAAATTCGTTGCCCAATTGATTAAGCAAAAAGCCGTCTTTTAGATGCGCATCAGGACAAGGAGAGCCTGGCCGAGTGCGCTCTGGTCCCGCCATTCCATCTGCGCTGTTCAGCGACGAACCGTCATAGGTGCATGGCACCGAAAGACGGCCGGAATTTACTAAAGGTCGCGCGAACTCATGGTCGTTCGCCAATGCCAGAACCGCGTCACGAAATATCCGGCTTTGGGCTGATTTCGGGGTGATGAAATCGGTGGACCGGGTCGAGTTCATGATGTTTTCGTCGGCACCATGCGCGCGCTCGCTGTTATATGTATCCAGCAGATTGTCGTCGGCAACACCGTTTACTACCAAACCGAGCTTCCATCCGAGATTGTCGACGTCTTGCATGCCGGAATTGGCACCCCGTGCGCCAAAAGGTGAAACTTGGTGGGCTGAATCGCCGGCAAACAGAACGCGACCGTTGCGAAAGCTATCCATGCGTTTGCATTGGAATGTATAAATAGACGACCAAACCATGTCGTATTTTACGCCACCAAGGAATGCATCGAGACGCCGGCGGATGTTTTCCTCTTTCATTTCTTCTTTGCGATCAACATCCCAACCAATTTGGAAATCGACGCGCCAGACGTCATCAGGCTGTTTGTGAAGCAGTGTTGAAGCACCGGACCCATGGCTTGGTTCAAACCAGAACCAGCGTTCAGTCGGGAAATCCACGTCATCGGTTATTTTGATGTCTGCAATCAAAAAGCTGTCTTGAAAGACTTTACCTGTGAACTCGAGGTCCAGCATATTGCGTAAAGGAGAATTTGCGCCATCCGCGCCGATCAACCAATCGGCCTCAAGCTTGTAAGGGCCATCGGGTGTCATCACTTCTAGAACGACGTGGTCGTCATGAACATTGACGCCATCAACGCGATTTTGGCCGCGTATTTCGATAGGTGCACCCTGCGATTGCAGCTCGCGAAGGCGTTCAATCTGAAAGCTTTCAAAATAGGGCTGTTGCATGTTGATGAAGGCTGGAAATTTATGACCGTCTTCCGGCAAAAGGTTGAATTCAAAGACCTTGTGATCCTTGTGAAATACCTTGCCGAGGTTCCAGACGACGCCCTTTTCAAGCATCGGTTCCCCGCATCCATAGCGATCGGCGATCTCTAGGCATCGCTTTGCGAAACAGATGGCACGGCTGCCCATGCCAACGCCTGCGTGATCATCCAACACGACTACAGGAATTCCTTGGAGACCAAGATCCAGCGCCATGCCAATTCCGATCGGTCCACCGCCCATGACAACGACAGGATGGCGTTTTGCCGTGTCATTGTCCTGGTCTGGCGAGCGCTCGTATGGATAAAGCTCGTAGGCTAGCGAATAGCGTTCATCAAGCATCGGCGGTTTCTCCTTTTGGTCATAAGTTTGCAAAATCAGATGCTTGCAGTCTGACGTTCTGGCGACCCCCCGAAATTAATCGGGGAGCGTCTTGATGCTAACCTTGCAGGGCGGCCCACATGTCTAGATCGCGCTGTGCGGTCCAGATACGCGGATTGTCTATACCGCGCGCTTCATCATATGCGCGTGCAACATTGAACGGCAGGCAGTGCTCGTAAATCGCATAATCAGCAAATTTGGGGTCGCATTCTGCGCGCACTGCGTCCCATGCTTCTTTTAAAGTGCCATTGCGGGCTGCAACTTTTGCGGCTGGTGCGTAGGTGCTGTCCACAAAGTCTCGGGTGCTTTCGATTGCACGTTCAACGGCCTCTTTGCCGATCAATGCACCGCCACGCCCAGGTGCAATCGCGTCGACGTCAAACGAGGCGATATTGTCGAGCGTCATACCCCACTCATTGAAGTGACCGTCACCACAATAGCAAGCCGAGTGATCTTCAACGATGTCGCCCGTAAACATCACGTTCTGATCTGGGACATGAATGACGATATCGCCAGCAGTGTGGGCGCGACCCAAATGCATCAGATTGATCTGACGGTTGCCAAGATAGACCGTCATATCGTCCGAGAAAGTTGTGGTAGGCCACGTCAATCCGGGGATGCTTTCGTAGCCTTCAAACAATCGCGGGAAGCGCTGGAATTCACTGTCCCAGTCCTCTTGGCCGCGCTCAACGACCATAGAACGTGCGGTTTCACCCATGATGACCTGAGACGCGCCAAATGCGCTTGCGCCAAGCACACGTACGGCGTGGTAGTGCGTAAGAACGACGTGGCTTATGGGTTTGTCGGTGACTGTGCGGACACACTCGATCACTTTGTTTGCAAGGCGCGGGGTTGCCTGTGCTTCAACGATCATCACGCTGTCGTCGCCAATAATGACGCCACTATTTGGGTCACCTTCTGCGGTGAACGCGTAAAGGCCTTCGCCGATCTCATCAAATGTGATTTTCTTTTCTGTCATGTCCCCTTGGGACGCGAATGCTTTTGCCATGAGAGTATTCCTTACTTTGCAGGCCATGCCACAGCGGGCAGGATTTTTCCGGTGCAGTCGCCAAAGCCAATGGTGAAACCATCGCCGCGCGCGTTGCCGCGAAGTGTGAGTGTATCGCCATCTTCGATAAAGCTACGTGTTTCGCCAGTATCGAGCGTAAAGGGTTCGCGCCCAGCCCAGCTGAGTTCCAAGAGCGAGCCATATTCAGCGCGCTCAGGACCCGATATAGTGCCCGATCCAAGCAAGTCGCCGGTATTCATAGCGCAACCGCCAATCGCGTGATGGCAAAGCTGCTCGGCTGCTGAATAATACATGCGGCTATAGTTGGTTTTTGAAATAGCTGTGACTTCTTCGATGCCTTCAGGCTGCATCAAAACCTCAAGCTCAATGTCATAAAGTCCGTCCTTGGATCCATCGAGGTATGGCAGCAGCTCCTTCGTGCGCTCTGGCGTCGAAGTACGGAACGTTTCGAGTGCCGCGGCCGTGACAATCCAGGGACTGATCGAAGTGCCAAACGCTTTGCCCTGAAACGGACCGAGCGGTTGATATTCCCAGCCTTGGATGTCGCGCGCTGACCAATCGTTTAAAAGCACATAGCCAAAGATCATGTCGTCCGCCTGATCCACTGTGATCGGCTGACCGAATTCGGAACCTGTGCCAACGATGGCACCCATTTCCAGCTCAATATCCAACCTCATCGAGGGGCCAAAGCTGGGCATCTCGGCGTCAGGCGCCTTGCGTTGACCGTTGGGGCGATGGATTGCCGTTCCAGAAATCACTACCGAGGACGCGCGACCATTGTACCCAATGGGGATATGCAGCCAGTTAGCGGGCAAGTCAGGCGATCCGCGCAGAATGGACCCCATATTTTGTGCATGCTGTTTGCCCGCGTAGAAATCGGTGTATTCGCTTACTGCAAAAGGCATGTGCAAGTCTGCGTGCGCCATCGCAATCAAATGAGGCTCAACTAAAGTTTTCTCATCACTGCCTTCGCTGAGAAGGGCAATCAAGCGCGCGCGTAACTCTGCCCATGCATCGGCACCTAAATCCATCAGGTCGTTCCAATAAGGAACGTCAAAGATGGCGATATCACCAATCTGCACCAATCCCGCTTCCTCGGCTGCCGCCATGTCGAGGATCATATCACCGATGGCGACCCCACAGCGTTCTTCGGTTCCTGCAGTGGAAAACACACCGTAAGGCAGGTTGTTCAAAGGGAATGGATGGTTAGCGTCATTTGCCGACTCCACCCAAGATTTCATAAGAGTCATTCGCGTTTCCTTGTTGTGCCGGATCAATCTCGGATCAAATCTACTATTTTTTACCGGGTGTTCCGTCGAATTTCTTTTCAATGTCAGACCAACAGTCGATGTAATCATCCTGCAATGGTGCCTCGTTTGCAGCAAACGGGGTTAAATGCTGCGGAAACCGTGTCTCGATCATGAATGACATCGTGTTCTCAAGCTTTTCGGGTTTCAAGTCCGCGTTTGAGGCACCTTCAAATGCATTTTTATCTGGCCCATGCGGCAGCATCATATTGTGAAGGCTCATCCCACCAGGGACAAAGCCCTTGGGTTTGGCGTCATATTGACCGTAAATATTGCCCATCAATTCTGACATGATGTTTTTGTGATACCACGGTGGGCGGAACGTATCTTCCATCACCATCCAACGTTCACGGAACAGTACGAAGTCAATGTTTGCGGTTCCCTCAACGCCAGACGGTGCTGTCAAAACCGTAAAGATCGATGGGTCGGGATGGTCAAATAGAATTGAACCGATAGGGCAATAAGTCCGCAAATCGTATTTAACCGGCGCGTAGTTTCCGTGCCAAGCGACAACATCAATTGGCGAGTGTCCAATGTGGGTTTCGTGGAACTGACCGCACCACTTTATAGTGATTTTCGACGGTACTTCACGGTCCTCGTATGCAGCGACCGGAGACTTAAAGTCCCGACGGTTTGCCATACAGTTTGCGCCAATAGGGCCGCGCCCGGGCAGATCAAATTTCTGACCATAGTTTTCGCACACAAAACCGCGGGCAGGCCCTTCTAGAACTTCTACGCGATACACCAAGCCACGGGGAATGATGGCAATTTCTTTGGGTTCAAGGTCGATGACGCCTAGTTCCGTCGAAAACCGAAGACGACCTTCTTGAGGGATCACCAACATCTCGGAATCCGCCGAGAAGAAGTATTCGTCCACCATTGACTCAGTCACGAGGTATACATGATTTGCCATGCCGATTTGGGTGTTCACATCGCCTGCCGTTGTCATGGTTCTCATGCCGGTCAGCCAGTTCAACGGCACGTCAGAATGCGCGACTGGATCCCAACGATACTGACCAAGTGAAACAACATCGGGAACGACGCAGGGAGCAGACTTCCAATACGGCATATCGATTTTTTCATAGCGATTGGAGTGCTTAACGGAAGGGCGAATGCGATAGCACCAAGTCCGCTCATTTTGATGGGACGGCGCAGTAAAGGCCGTGCCTGACAGTTGTTCGCCATAGAGACCATAATTGCACTTCTGCGGCGAGTTCATGCCTTGGGGCAGGGCACCCGGAAGGGCTTCGGTTTCAAAGTCGTTGCCAAAACCAGGCATGTAGCCGTTTGCGTTGGTATTTGAACCGTTGCTATCTGGATTATTCATTCGTTTCTCCCGTCCGCGTAGGTGTGGAAATATTAGTTGATTTTGTAACTAACAAGCACTAGATCGAAAAAATGACCGAAAAAAGCAGCTTTGATTTAATGCTCTTTCTTCCCTACCTGCTGAACCAAGCGGCCGAAGAGAGTAGCATCAATTTTAAACAGCAATACAAAGACCGATACGGAATGCTGCGCACCGAATGGCGTGTGTTGTTTCATCTTGGATATTTCGGCGACAAAACAGCGCGCGAAATCTGTGACATGTCTAAGATGCACAAGACCAAGGTGTCCCGCGCAGTGTCCGCACTTGAAACGCGGCGATTTTTGACACGCGAAAGACAAGAGGCGGATCGCCGAAGTGAGATTTTGCGTCTCACAAAATCTGGACAAGCCGCGTACAAAGATCTGAGCTCAATTGCTGAAAGTTACGACCAGAAAATTAGCGCAGAGTTGACGGAACAGGAAAACCAAGTTCTTCGTGAAGTGTTGTTGAAGATCGCAAAACTTTAAACGGTGCTAAGATCGACTAAACTTGGACGCGATAGCTCTTTCAGAAGTTCGCAGACTGTATCGCGGCACTCGATCGCTTTGCAAGAACGCGGGTAAAAACCGTTGGGTATATCCGGATGCCTCAGTAAGATTCGCCGCCAGCTGTGAACGATGAGCGTTCGAAGGACCGCGCGCTCAATCGGGCTGGCATTTTCCGGTAGCGTCTTCTCGATCTTTTGCAACTGAAGCAAAAGATCGTTGTAACTAGCTTTAAGCTCAGGTCCAATAATCTGATCTCTGACCCAATCAGGCAACGGGTCGGCACCAATTCTAGTCAGCAATGCACGCTTGATTTTTGGCAGGTTATTTTCTTCTCCCAAAAATACCTGTGCGCCCAAACGGATAACACGGTTATCACTTTCAAGCTTTGCAGCGTCACCCTCACGACCCTCGGTCGTGTTTGGTGTTGTGATGAGAGCCCACTCCGATCGTATCGGGTTTGTTAACCCGTAAATTCGCGGACTTGCTGATGCAGATTGCGCAAGACCAAAATCAGTCAAATAATACGAGCTGCTGCGCCCCAAACGCTTGCTCTCAAGCCAACCGTCTTTTCGCAATCTATGAAGTGCAACACGTAGTGCCTCGGATTTGATCCCGATTTGCTCGGTCAGACGGCTTAGTGCTTGCGCACTAATCTCATCGCCCTTGTTCTGTGCAAGATCACCGAAAATTGTCACCACAAGGGACCAGACGCGATGTCGTTCGCCCTGCATCAGAACGTCAGTTGCCTTAGTGTACCTGCTCATGCGTTGATATTATTCGGACATTCGCTGAGGGGCCACTTAAATTCTGGCTTCAATATGAAACCATCGTCAAAAGTTCATACTCGGCCACCATTTCTTCGTTTTGATTGGTCAAAGTAACATGCCAACGAACTTCGCCGTATTCATCGTTGCGGGGCGTCTTGTGTTTGACGGTCAGGCGTACTTTCAGACTGTCGTTTGGCACTAAAGGCTTCATGAAGCGCAAATTGTCTAAACCTGTGTTTGCAAGAACTGGACCAGGATCGGGTTGGACAAATAGACCCGCTGCGAAACTCAGCAGCAAATAACCATGCGCGACGCGGCCGGGGAAGAATGGATTTGCCTTGGCCGCTTCTTCGTCCATATGCGCGTAAAACGTGTCTCCGGTGAAATGCGCAAAGGTCTCTATGTCCTCCAACGTGATTTTTCGAGATGTCGTGTGCAGCGTGTCGCCGATTGCAAGAGCGTGGAATGTCCGTGTGAATGGATGCGTTTTGTTGTCATTCTCAGCCGCATTTGGAACCCACTTGTTGCCGATTGCGCTCAGGATGTCCGGGCTGCCCTGAACGGCCGTGCGTTGCATATAGTGCATCACGCCTCGTATCCCGCCGAGTTCCTCGCCTCCGCCTGCGCGCCCCGGTCCGCCGTGGACCATATGCGGAAGCGGTGAGCCATGACCCGTCGCTTCCTTCATGCTGTCGCGATTATTGATGTAGATGCGCCCGTTATAGGCCGCGGCTCCGAGTACAACTTGGCGGGCAACGTCGCCGCTGTGCGTGATGAGAGAGGTCACAAGGCTGCCGCCGCCCCGATTGACCAGTTCGACCGCATGATCGAGATTGCGATATTCCATGACTGTTGAAACGGGGCCAAAGGCCTCGGTGTCGTGCAGTCGGTTGGCGGCGTCTGGGTTGGCGCAGTGAAACAGCATCTGCGGGACAAAAGCGCCCTTGGCTTCATTTGCGTCCAACACATCAAAGTCTCCGTCACCGTGAACGCAATCAGCCTCGGAACGGAATAGGGCGACCTTTTCCAGCAAATCGGCCTTTTGATCGTTGGACACCAATGCCCCCATGTTCACGCCATCTGAACGCGGATTGCCAATCACAGTTTTGGACATACGCAATCTAAGGGCTTCTATCACGGCCTCGGTTTGGGCTGCTGGCGCGAATATCCGACGGATTGCCGTACATTTTTGTCCGGCTTTTGCGGTCATTTCGCGGTGTACTTCTTTGATAAACAGATCAAATTCTGGCGTGCCAGCTACAGCATCTGGCCCAAGTACCGAGGCGTTGAGGCTGTCTTGTTCTGCAACAAAACGAACGGAGTTTTCCATGATGTTAGGGTTTGAGCGCAGCTTTAGGGCGGTGTTTGCAGAGCCGGTAAATCCAACGACGTCCTGACAATCAAGAAGGTCGAGCATGTTGCCCAGGCCGCCAGAAACCAGTTGCAGTGCACCCTCGGGCAGCAGCCCACTTTCAAGCATCATTCGCACGCAAAGTTCAGTTACGTAGCAGGTGGCTGTTGCAGGCTTTACAATTGCTGGAACCCCAGCAAGTAGCGTCGGCGCCAGTTTTTCCAACATACCCCAAACGGGGAAGTTAAACGCGTTGATATGGACAGCCACACCTTGCAATGAGGTACAGACGTGTTGACCCATGAAGGCACCAGTGCGCCCTAGCTGCTCTATGTTACCGTCCAAAAAGATGTTGTGATCCGGCATTTCACGACGTCCCTTGGACGCGAAGACAAAGACAGTGCCGATACCACCGTCGATATCAATCTGATGGTCTGACAGGGTTGCGCCCGTGGCATACGAGATTTCGTACAGCTCTTGTTTGCGCTCATTGAGATATTGCGCCAGCGCTTTCAACATTCTGGCCCGATCATGGAACGTCATGGCGCGAAGGGCGGGGCTGCCTTTTTGCTTGGCATAGTTAAGCATAGAGCCGACATCTAACGAGGCATTTCCAGCAACACCGATCTTATCGCCAGTGATTGCAGAATAAACCGATCGTGCGGAGTCGTCTGGCTGAATCCATTCGCCATGTGCAAAGCTTTGTATCTGTTGGATGGTCATGGCGAATTCCTTAAGCGTTGGTTGGGCTTGCCGCGATAACCCAACTGTTCGGGCTTTCTTTGGCGACGTTTTGCATGATGCGAAAGCTTTCAGCCCAACCGATTTGGGATGCATATTGCATCGGTCCACCGCGCCATTTCGGGAAGCCGTATCCGTTGACTTTCACCATATCGACGGCCTCGGCATTTTCAGCGATGCCCTCTTGGATGATGCGGGCGCCCTCATTGGCAAGAACGGCCATCAAGCGCGAAGAAATCTCATCGGCAGTGAATGATCGCCGCTCAATTTTGTTGGCCTTAGAGAAAGCTAAGATCAAGTCTTCAACATATTGGTCGCGCTTCGGTTGGCGATCGCCTTCTTCGTAGCGATGCCAACCCTTGCCGTTCTTTTGTCCAAGACGATCAGCTTCGCACAGTTGATCTGCAATCGAGATATATCGTTCGTCTTTAGGGCGTGAACTGGTCTGTCTCTTCCGGTTGGCCCAAGCAATTTGAAGCCCCGTGAGGTCCTGTAGTTCATAGGGACCCATTGGCATTCCAAATGCCCGCACAGCCGCGTCTATTTCGTGGGGCATGGCACCATCGGCCAACAGATAGTCGGCCTCTCTGCGATAGGCAGTCAGCATGCGGTTGCCGATAAATCCGTCGCAGATGCCTGACAGCACCGAAACCTTGCGGAGTGTTTTACCGATCGCAAAGCCGGTTGCCAAAACGTCGGGCGAGGTGTGAGGCGTCTTTACGATTTCGAGAAGTTTCATGATATGCGCAGGCGAAAAGAAGTGCAGGCCAACGCATCTTTCTTGGTTCTCAATACCTTCGAAAATCTGCATGGGATCCAAATAGGACGTGTTCGTTGCAAGGATCGCGTCCGCGCGCATGTGTTTTGCCAGCGATTTGAATACAAGGCGTTTGACCTCCAAATCTTCGAACACGGCCTCAATTGCTAAGTCGCAATCGGTGGACTGGCTGTAGTCTGCAACGCAATTAAGCGAGGCTATCTGCGCGTCGCGTTTAGCAGCGTTTATTTTCCCGCGCTTAACACCACCATCGATGAGTGACGAAACGCGTTCGTATGCCCGTTCTGCAGCATCGGGCGATTGTTCGATGATCGTGACCTGATATCCTCCGGACAAACAGGCCGTTGCAATACCCGCGCCCATCAGTCCACCGCCTACAATGGCAATGTGGTTTACTGCCCTCGGGGACGCGCCTTTGATGGCACTCGGTTTGGCAATACTCCGTTGCGCAAAGAAGACATGACGAAGAGCTTTGCTTTCAGCTGACTGACGCAGCTCCAAGTGCAATGCGCGCTCCTTGGGCTGGCCGATTTCGAACGGCTCGAGCGACCATTCAAGGGCAGCTAGATTGTGAAGCGGTGAAAGTTGTCCTTTGGTGCTGTATTCAAGTTCAGCGGCTTTTTTTGTCAAAAATTCGTTTGGAATGGGTTCGACAAAGCGTTCAGAAACAGCACTCGGTGGGACGGGTGACTTGCTAAGAAATTCAATAGCTGCTGTGCGCAAATCATTACCAACGACTTTGTCCAATCCACCCAATTCAGCTAAATTGTCGGCCGAAATCATCTTGCCTTGGCAGGCAATTTCTACGGCGCCTTCCATACCAATAAGCCGTGGTAACCGCTGCGTGCCGCCAGCACCCGAAACTAAGCCAACGTTGACCTCAGGCAGACCGAATTTGGTGCGCTCATCTGCAATTCGCCACGCGCAAGCCATCGCCAGTTCAAAACCGCCGCCAAGAACATTGCCGTGCATTAATGCCAAGAATGGCACCTCGGATGCCTCAATAGCTTGATAAACATCTGGTAAATGAGGAAGGGCAGGTGGGGCATCGAATTCTGACATGTCGCCACCGGCGACAAACGTGCGGCCTGCGCATTCAATGACGGCGTATTTTGCTGTCGCTACTTTGGATACCGCTTCCAACAGGCCAGCACGAACTGCTGTCGAGGTCGCATTTACCGGTGGATTACAGATTGTAACCCACGCAATATCTCCGTTATGTTCAACTGTGACAACGTCAGACACGATATCCTCCAGAACGATCGTTACCTTTTTATTGACCAACCGTTCGGTTTATGCAAGCTCTGGTATTGTGACCATCACAATCGCAGAAAACGCGACGAAAATTGAAGCAACCATCCAAACCGACCAGCAAAGGTCAAAGGACGATGAATATGAACGCTGACACGCGAGCGAAGCGTAGCGCCGAAGCGATGTGGTCAACGGACAACGCGTCAAAATGGTTTGGCATGGAGCTGGTTGAAGTCACAGAAGCAAGCGCGGTGATGCGCCTTACTGTACAAGCGCAACACTGCAATGGTCACAATATTTGCCATGGCGGCGTGACATTCGCGCTGGCTGATAGTGCATTTGCGTTTGCTTGTAACAGCAGGAACCAAAACACTGTCGCCCAGACAAACCTGATAAGTTTCACCGCGCCGGCCTATGAAGGCGATGTGCTGACCGCTACTGCCACGGAAATTTCGATAAGTGGTAGAAGCGGGATTTATGATGTGACCGTCAGAAACCAAAATGACATGGTCATTGGTGAATTTCGCGGAATGTCGCGTGCGATCAAAGGCAATTTATTCGACGAAGAAGCATGAAGGAGGCATTAGATGAAAGATCTAAGCCCAAGAAAGTCAGAGCTTGATCCAATTGAGATTGCATCACGAGATGAAATCTCGGCGCTTCAGCTGGATCGTCTAAAGTGGTCGATCAGACATGCCTATGACAATGTGCCGATGTATAAACGGCGTTTCGATGAACAGGGGGTACACCCGGACGATCTGAAATCTCTGTCTGATCTCGCAAAGTTTCCATTCACGTATAAAAATGATTTACGCGACAATTATCCGTTTGGTCTTTTCGCGGTGCCTCGGGACCAAATTGCCCGAATTCATGCGTCGTCTGGAACAACCGGTAAATCAACGGTCGTTGGCTATACGAAGAACGACATCGACAATTGGGCTGATCTTGTTGCCCGTAGTTTGCGCGCTTCCGGCCTTAGGCAGGGCAATATTATTCACAACGCCTATGGCTATGGGCTGTTCACTGGCGGCTTGGGTGCGCACTACGGCATCGAAAGACTTGGGGCCACCGTCGTTCCGATGGGTGGTGGACAGACCGAGAAACAAGTTAGTCTTATTACTGACTTCAAACCCGACGGCATAATGGTGACGCCATCATATATGCTCAACATTCTCGAACAGTTTCATCGTCAAGGAATGGACCCACGTGAAAGCTCTTTGTCCGTTGGCGTTTTCGGTGCGGAACCTTGGACCGATGCGATGCGTAAGGAAGTTGAGCAAGCGTTTGATATGCATGCCGTCGATATCTACGGCCTTTCCGAAATCATGGGCCCTGGTGTTGCGAACGAGTGTGTTGAAACAAAAGACGGTCCCGTTATCTGGGAAGACCATTTCTACCCTGAGATCATCAATCCAGTTACCGGCGAGGTCGTTGCAGATGGCGAGCAGGGGGAGTTGGTCTTTACGACGTTGACCAAAGAAGGTCTTCCGATGATCCGTTATCGGACTCGCGACCTTACACGTTTACTGCCGGGGACGGCGCGTTCCATGCGACGAATGGAAAAAATCACCGGACGAAGCGACGACATGATGATCCTGCGCGGTGTCAATGTTTTCCCCACCCAGATCGAGGAACAGGTTCTGGTGACCGGAGGCCTTGCCCCATATTTTCAGATTGAATTATATCGGTCAGGTCGCATGGACGCGATGCGCGTTATGGTGGAAGTGGCACCCCATGCTGCCAACGAAGCTGGTAAGTCAGCAGCGCAGCGAATGCTGGTCAAACGGATAAAAGACAACGTTGGCGTCTCATGTGAGATTGTCGTAGGTGACCCCGGTTCCGTTGCAAGATCACAAGGCAAGGCGGTTCGTGTTATCGACAATCGCCCAAAGGATTAGCTCTTGGCCCGAACTATCGCAAAAGACCACGACCAAAAGAAGTCTCGGATCCTGAAGACTGCAGCTAGGGTTTTCGCTGAAGAGGGTTTTGATCGCGCGTCGGTTAGCCGTTTGGCGCGTGAATGTGGAATTTCGAAAGCGAATATTTATCACTATTATGATAGCAAAGATGCGCTTCTATTTGATCTGCTTGATACAAATTTATCTGAACTTCTTACGCGCATGCAAAACGTAAACACTGACGGGTTATCGCCCGAGGAGGCATTGGAGTTCACGCTGGGCGAAATATTACTTGCTTACGACGGTAAGGACTATGAGCACCAGATTCAAAGCTCGGCTATGATCCATCTGCCAAAACAACAACAGGCGACGTTAAAGGGTTATCAAAAGCAGATGATCGAACGCGTGGCGAATTTGCTAGAGGCAGTCAATTCCACCTGTTTTGAAGGCAATCCCGAAAAGCTGAACGATACGACGATGTCGATATTCGGCATGCTTAATTGGTTTTATATGTGGAATGCACATGCGGGGCCTGAAAAACGCAAAGATTATGCGCGGCTTGTAACGGGCCTTACCTTGAGTGGGATTTCAGGAATTTAGGCCGTTTAGGTCGGTGCTTTGGCATCGGCTTGGACTTGGTTTCGATCAATCGAAATTCGCCGGGTTTGATACCATCCAATGTCCAGTCACCAACCCGCTGGCGAACCAACCTTAAAGTCGGATGACCAATGGCTGCCGTCATACGGCGAACCTGCCTATTGCGACCTTCGGTGATTGTCAGACTGATCCAGCAATCCTGAACCGTCTTACGGCTGCGAATTGGCGGATTTCTCTCCCAAAGAAACGAGGGTTCTTCAATCCGAGAAACTTCAGCGGGGCGAGTCATTCCGTCCTTCAGTTCAATTCCATCTGCGAGCTTTGCAAGGTCCTCTTCCGACGGAATGCCCTCGATCTGAGCAAGGTAAGTTTTGCGCTGTTTAAACCGAGGGTTTGAGATTTGTGCCTGCAATTGACCATCATCGGTCAGCACCATTAGACCTTCGCTATCTCTGTCTAATCGGCCAGCGGGATATACCTCTGGAACGTTGATATAGGTCGAAAGGGTTTCGCGTTCAGATCCTTCGCTACCTTTGTCGGTAAATTGCGACAAGACATTAAAGGGCTTATTGAATAATACGATACGGCTCATACGAATGGTGATCGCATGGAAGCCAACCGATTGCACGCACCAAGTTTATGACTCGAAGTCGACCACGATATTTGAAGAAATCGGATAGGATTGGCAGGACAGCACATATCCTTTTTCGACCTCGTAATCTTCAAGCGCATGGTTGGTTACCATATCAACCTGACCCTCAACGACTCGGCACATGCAAGTCGAACACACGCCGGCTTTGCAGGCGTGCGGCGCGTCCATGTTGTTTTCCAAAGCCGCCTCAAGGATTGTTTGGTTTTTGGACATTTCAAACGAACGAATTTCACCATCCATTCGAACCGTTGCCGCGGTTGCTTCTTTGGAATTAATCGCCGAGGAACTTTGTGCACGCCGTTTTGCGCGTCCAGTTTGTGCCGATGCGAAAAGCTCAAACTTGATTTGGTCTTTCGTCAGGCTGTGTTTTTGCAAGGCATCGCGAATGCCCAGCATCATCGATTCTGGGCCACATATCATCGCAAGATCAACTGCATTTATATCGATCCAATGCTCAAACAATTGATCGCACTTTTCACCAGTGACTAGCCCTGTAAACAGATCAATATCCTGCGCATCTTGTTCAAGAATATGGATGATGGAAAGTCGGTTCATGTAACGGCTTTTCAAATCCTCTAACTGTTCGCGAAACATAATAGAGCTGACGGTTTTGTTGGCATAAACAAGCGTAAACGTCGATTTGGCTTCTCGCGACAGAACCGTTTTGAGGATGGATAAGATCGGCGTGACACCCGATCCGCCAGCAAAGCCCAAATAGTTTTTTGCCTTGTCTGGTTCGATCGGGGTATGAAATGCGCCCATAGGAGGCATTGCCTCTACTACGTCGCCCGCTTTCAGATCTTCATTGACCCACGTCGAAAAGGCGCCTCCGTCTACGCGCTTAATTCCGACTTGCAGAACGCCGTCATCTTTGCCGGCACAAATCGAGTAGGAACGACGAAGCTCCTCTCCGTCGAAGTCTTTGCGGAACGTCAGATACTGACCTTGCAAGTAATCTAAGAATGTACCGGAATCTTCGGGTTTTGGTGCAAGGGTTACAATCACGGCATCCCGAATAGTCTTGTTTACGTCTGAGACGGTGAGTTCATGAAAACGCGCCATGGTGTCCTCTTAGATGCATTTGAAATAGTCGAAGGGTTCTAGGCAGGATTTGCACCGCCATTGTGCCTTGCACGGCGTCGACCCAAATTGGCTGATGCGCTCAAGATGTGTATCTCCACAATGTGGGCACCTCTCTGGTCCACCTGCTGCTTGGGGTGGCGCAATGCCGTATCTCTCAAGCTTCGCTCGCCCATTGTCAGTCAGCCAATCGGTTGTCCAAGCCGGTGACAATTGCCGCTCAAGTCTCAGGTTTTTAACGCCACGCTCACGCAGGGCGTTCTCGATGTCGAGGTTGATGACAGTGGTCGCAGGGCAACCCGAATAAGTTGGTGTGACTTTAACTACCAACACATCCTCGTCCCACGCGACATCCCGAATGATTCCAAGATCAACGAGGGAAATGACCGGAATTTCCGGATCAGGGACCGCATCAAGCCATTGCCAAACATCCGAGACCGCGTGCTTGAGCATCTTACCATTTAGACCCTGGATAAGCGCGTTGAAGCCACTGCATTTCCACAAGAATATGCCCGAGGTGTTCTGTATGACGAAAGCCAGAACGACCACCTTTGTGGGCGAACGGATCTTCTGGAATGCTTAAAGTTGCTTTGGTCAAAACGCGTTCAATCAACGCGTAATACTCGCCTTTTAGCGACGAGGGATGTGTAACAATCCCAGCTTCAGACAGAACATCATCCACTTCATCAGTGTCGAAAATTTCGCCGACGTAGGGCCATAGATAATCAAGGGCAGCTTGCATGCGTTTGTGGCTTTCTGCGCTTCCATCCCCCAGTCCGACCACCGTATCGGCGGACCGTTCGACATGATATGCGACCTCTTTCGATGCCTTTTCTGCGATGGCAGCAACACGTGGATCAGACGAAAGCGCCAACCGCGGCAAGTGAATGGATTGCCATGCATCAAATAAAAACTGACGCATCAAAGTTCTGCCAAAGTCGTCATTTGGCAGTTCTAGCAACAACAGATTTCGAAAGTCCCAAACGTCCCGTAGGAAGGCGATATCGTCTGCGGACTTCCCCTCATCTTGGATCTCGGCTGCAAGCCCAAGCCAGAATTGTGTCTGACCAATCAGATCAAGAGCCGTGTTCGCAAGGGCGATGTCTTCCTCCAAAACCGGCGCATGACCACACCACTCTGAAACTCGGTGGCCAAGAATGAGTGTGTTGTCGCCCATGCGGGTCGCGAATTGCTGAAGGGCGTCGGTGACCTCCATTACATCGCTCCTACTTCATCAGGGATGTCGAAAAACGTTGGGTGGCGATAAATTTTGCTGTTTGAAGGCTCGTACAAAGGTCCTTTGTCGCTCGGTGCACTGGCAGTAATGTTGCTACTTTCGACAACCCACATACTGACGCCCTCGTTACGACGCGTGTACACGTCACGGGCGTTTTTGAGTGCCATTTCCGCATCTGCGGCATGAAGTGAACCAACATGGCGATGGCTCATGCCGTGTTGACCACGGATGAAAACTTCCCAGAGGGGCCATTCTTTGCTCATGTCATAATCTCCTTATTCGGCAGCAACTTGGGATGACTTCTTTTGAGCGTGCGCCATTAGGCCATCACGCACCCAAGCACCGTCTTCCCACGCCTTTATCCGCGCGTTGATGCGATCGGTGTTGCAAGGCCCGTTCCCGCGGACGACCTCAAAGAATTCGTTCCAATCTGGCTCAGAAAAATCGTAACCGCCTTTTTCTTCGTTCCATTTCAGGTTTTCGTCAGGAACAGTGAGACCAAGGAATTCCGCCTGTGGAACTGTTTGATCGACGAACTTTTGACGCAGTTCATCGTTCGTGTTGATCTTGATTTTCCAAGCCATTGATTGGCCCGAATGAACAGAATCCTTATCTGACGGCCCAAACATCATCAATGCCGGATACCAAACGCGATTAAGCGCATCCTGCGCCATGCGCTTTTGCGCCTCGCTGCCTTGGGCCATCTTCATCATGATGTCGTAGCCTTGACGTTGGTGAAAGCTTTCCTCTTTGCAAATACGGATCATTGCACGGCTATAGGGGCCGAACGATGTGCGCTGCAAAGGGACTTGGTTCATGATTGCAGCGCCGTCGACCAGCCATCCAACCGCGCCGATGTCAGCCCAGTTGAGTGTCGGATAGTTAAAAATGGAGCTGTATTTCATACGGCCAGAAAGCAAATCCTCGGTAAGTTCATCGCGACTGACGCCCAGAGTTTCGGCAGCACAATAGAGGTATAAACCATGCCCCGCTTCGTCTTGAACCTTAGCCAATAATATGGCTTTGCGTTCAAGCGTGGGGGCACGGGTGATCCAATTACCTTCTGGCAGTTGCCCAACGATTTCAGAATGCGCATGCTGGCCGATCTGACGGATCAGGGTCTTGCGATACCCCTCGGGCATCCAGTCCTTGGGTTCGATCTTCTCACCTGCATCAATACGATCTTGGAAATGTGCCTCTTCGGGGCTCATTTCATCGCGAGTTTTCAGGTTTCCCGTTGATTTGACCATTTGTGCATACATTGCAGGTCCTCCTCAAATTCGTTCGATGATCAAGGCAATGCCTTGACCAACACCGACGCACATCGTGCAAAGTGCATAGCGTCCACCGGTGCGCTTCAATTGATAGGCAGCTGTTAAAACCAATCGGGCACCCGACATACCTAGCGGATGGCCAAGCGCAATAGCGCCGCCGTTGGGGTTTACGTGCGCTGCATCATCAGCAAGCCCAAGCTCGCGTAACGTTGCCAAGCCTTGGCTTGCGAAAGCTTCGTTCAGCTCAACGACATCCATGTCCCCAATGCTTAAACCAGCCTTGGCCAAAACCTTCCGCGTTGCCGGTACGGGACCGATGCCCATAACACGGGGATCAACGCCAGCCGCTTGCATAGCTACGACCCGCGCGATTGGCGTTAGTCCATTTTTGGCGGCGCCAGCGTCCGAGGCCATAAGAATAACCGCTGCTCCGTCGTTCACGCCCGAGGCGTTGCCAGCAGTGACAGAAAGATCTGGGCCGTTAATGCCTTTGAGTTTGGCAAGCTTGTTCAATCCCGTGTCGGGGCGGGGATGCTCGTCCGTGTCAACAATGACGGGATCGCCTCTGCGTTGGGGGACTGAAACAGGTGTAATTTCATCTGCGAAAATGCCAGCCTCATGTGATTGTGCCCAACGCGCCTGTGAACGGGCGGCGAACGCATCCTGATCTTCGCGACTGATATTATAATCCGCGGCAACATTGTCAGCTGTCTGAGGCATCGAGTCCGTTCCATAGGCAGCTTTCATTTTCGGGTTCACGAAACGCCAGCCGATGGTTGTGTCATAAACCGCGTTTGATCGCGTAAAGGCCGCGGTTGCTTTGGGCATTACGAATGGAGCGCGGCTCATGCTTTCAACGCCACCGGCAATTGCCAGATCGTAATCGCCGGCTTTAATCCCGCGCGCAATCATACCGACGGCATCCATGCCAGAAGCGCAAAGGCGGTTTATCGTTGTTCCGGGAACAGTGCTTGGAAGGCCGGCCAAAAGTGCAGCCATTCGCGCAACATTGCGATTATCTTCGCCTGCTTGATTGGCCGAACCGTAAATCACGTCGTCGATGCTGGCCCAATCGACATCAGGATTGCGTTCCATCAGTGCTGTAATAGGAAGAGCAGCCAGGTCATCAGCGCGTATCGAGGACAGTCCACCGCCATACCTACCAATAGGGGTTCGGGTGGCGTCGCAGATATACGCTTCCATTTGAGGTTCCTTTTATTCCTGACCGCACGGTCAGAAGTATCAGTAGATCCGATTCGGCTCAAGTTATATGTTACCAAATAATTGATCTTTCGGGGATAGTTGTAACGTATTCTTTAGATAGGCATTCCCGACAGTTTTGAAACAAGTTCTGCCGTTTTTCGTGCGTCGTATTTTTTCATCAATCTAGCGCGGTAAATCTCGACTGTGCGATGCGATACACCAAGCTCTCGGCCGATTTCTTTAGACGTCAGGCCTTTGCAGGTCAGGGCAGCAACATCCTTTTCCCGTGAGGTCATCTTGACGACTGGTCGCGTTTCGCTGAGATCAGAGAAAGACCAGATAGCACGCTGAAACGGGTCATCTGGCGTCAAAGATTGGCCCCGTACGCGGCACCAAAACAGATCACCATCAATGCGGCGCATAATACGTTCATCGTCGTATCGACCGCTGTCCCGCATGCCTTGAACGCCAACGACGGCAATCCGGTCAAAATCATCTTGCGTTGGATAAAGCTCGCGCAGCGAACGATCTTCAAAATAATCTGACCTGGCAACGAACATTTCAGCAAACATCTGATTGACCCGTCGAAGCACCCGATTTTCGGTCAACGCCAAACCTATTGGGGCGTATTCAAATGCTATGCGATCCAATTCCATACTTCTTTCATAACTACATTCGGCCGCCTTTAGTAGTTCTACGAATTGCTAAACCAGATTTCTGCGATAGGCTGATTGTTATTATAAGGACAAAACTATGAACCCAGCTGAATGGCTGCACCGAACATCGCATCTTTCCCCAGATGCATCGGCCTTATTCCAAGGCCAGCGATGTGTCGCTGACTACGCCGAATTCAATCGAAGAGCAGCATCAATAGGTGCGTCCCTTGCCTCAAGACACGGTGTCGGACCTAGTAATCGTGTGGCGATTTTTATGAAGAACCGCACCGATTACCTCGAGGCGCTTTATGGGGTTTGGTATTGCGGGGCAGCCGTTATCCCAATCAATTCAAAGCTTCATTCACGTGAGGCAGCATGGATCATCGAGAACGCGCAAGCAGACGTTGCGCTGGTTTCTGACGACATTGGAGCACCTCTAGCGAAGGTTGCTCCAGATTGTTTGAACACCGTTATTTCTGCGGATGACGATGCCTGGCGCAAAATGTACCGGACTGACCCGATGCCCCGTCCTGAACCCATCAACGGCGATCAAATGATTTGGCTATTTTATACGTCTGGCACGACCGGAAAGCCAAAGGGTGTTATGATAACTGCCCGGAATCTAGAGCACATGGCGCTAAACTATTTTTCTGATGTTGATCCGGTGCAGCAAGAGGACGCGATACTCTACGCTGCCCCGATGAGTCATGGTGCGGGCATCTACAACTTTATGCACGTCATAAAACGTGCTCGCCATATTGTGCCGGAAAGCGGTGGGTTTGAGCCGAAAGAAATTCTTAGTCTTTCGGCAGCTCTTCGGAGTATTTCAATGTTTGCTGCGCCGACGATGGTAAAGCGGTTGGTTGAATACGCCAAGGCGAATGCGTTGAATGGCGATGGAATCAAGACGATCAGTTATGCGGGTGGCCCTATGTATGTCGCTGACATTGTTGAGGCTGTTGACGTCATGGGTGACCGCTTTGTTCAAGTGTACGGTCAAGGCGAATGCCCGATGGGCATCACAGCCCTTCCAAGACGGTTTGTTTCAGACCGTATACATCCACGCTGGAAAGAAAGACTAGCTTCCGTTGGTACTGCGCAATCATCGGTTCGTGTCGCCATCTTTGACCCCAACGGCAATTCACTGCCTTCCGGCTCTGTCGGCGAAATAGTCGTATCAGGCCCAACTGTCATGAGCGGTTATTGGAACAACCCCGAAGCAACCGGCAAGACGATCAAAGACGGCTGGCTTTGGACTGGGGATATGGGGGCCATGGATGAAGATGGGTTTGTCACCTTGCATGACCGTTCTAAGGATATGATCATCTCGGGTGGATCAAATATCTATCCCCGTGAAGTCGAAGAGGTATTGCTTGAAATTGATGGCGTTACTGAAGTCGCTGTGGTTGGAAAACCTGATCCTGACTGGGGCGAGATTGTTGTAGCGTTCGTTGTTTCAAACGGTGAAGTCACGTCCGACCATTTGGATACGCATTGCATAGACAATATTGCCAGATTTAAGCGACCAAAGTCGTATCAGTTCATTGGCGAACTGCCCAAGAACAACTACGGGAAAATCCTCAAGACCGAACTTCGATCACTATTAGTCGACTAACTGCGTGAAGCGGCACCATCGCGCAGTTCTTGCAGTAAAGCAGCCATGCCTAACAGGGCTGCGTAGTCGTCATCAACGACATGAATGCGAAACTGCTTCATGAAATCCGAGAACCGGCCCTTGTCACAAAATGCGTCTTCAAAACCGTTAGCGGACAGATAGGGCGTAACAGCGCGTGCCACACCACCGACCAAATAAATGCCTCCGAAAGGCAAGGTCGTTAGGGCAAGATTGCCAACGGTATTACCCAGAGCGCGTGCAAATATCCCGACGGTTTTTGACGCAATCGGATCATTGTTCGCGGCGTGTGCGGCCATGATTTCGGCGGGCTCTGTCATGCGTCCTGATTGCCATTCATAAATATGTGCAAGACCGCGACCGGACAGGATGTCCTCGACTGAGCAAAAGCCGTTCTTAGATGCAAAATGCCCAGCAAAATCAGCAAGTTCACTTGTTGGAGTGGCAAGATCGACATGTCCTGCTTCTGCGGGTGGAACCAAAGTCACGTTGTCGGTTCTGTAAACCGGTGCTGCATTAAATCCAGTACCGACACCAACAACCAATCGTGCCGAATGCGTGTCCCCAGCGGCACCTTCCTTGACAACGAGCGTTTGGCTATCGGTCAAATGCTCGAGCGCATGTCCCTGCGCCTGTAGGTCATTGATAACAGACGCATTGTTCGCACCGGTCGCACGTTTCAATAGCGTCTCGTCCACCGTCCAATTCAGATTGGTCAATGTACCTTGGCCATCTTTTACTGGACCAGCTATGGCAGCACAGGCAGACGAAGGATTTATATCGGGACGTTGAGCCAAATATTTTGCCAGGACTTCCTCAAGACCAGAGTTTTCAGCATTTCGAAATCTCTCGATCGAGTTTGCATCAACCTTTAGGCCGTTGGCAATTGCGACACGGGTGTTTGTGCCGCCGATGTCGGCCATTATGGATAACGAGTTTGACATAGCCGTTTGCCCTCAATTCAGTAAGATAGCGCTAACATCGGGTGTTAGGCCGCAACTCATCCTTACACAAGCGTCGAAACGAAAAAAGCCGAACGTGATGTCCGGCTTTTCTCAAACGGTTTGCGTGCAGTTTATGCGCGACGACGACGTCCACCGCCACCGCGACGACCGCGTCCGCCTTCGGCGTTAGCTGTTGTATTTGTCGAGATCCAAGCTGAACCGCCTGCATCGTGATTGGTCAGGAAATTTGCAGCGCGAATGGCTTCCATTTCTTTGCCAGCACGTGAATTGGTAGAGCCCATGCCGAACAAGGTAACGAATGTTTCGTCGTCCATGCCTTCTGGCAGAATAATACCTGCAGCTTCGATTTCTGCTTTCTTTTCCGCAATCTTTTTAGGACCGATTGGCAAGGCGACAGGGTTCATAATTGCCGATGTCATGCCTGCGCCCATTGCCATAGGCAGGAACGCGTTATTGATACCATGACGGTTGGGCAGTCCGAACGAGATGTTGGACGCGCCACAAGTGGTGTTCACGCCCAGCTCTTCGCGCAAGCGACGGACAAGGGTAAAGACTTGAAGTCCAGCTGTCGACATAGCGCCGATTGGCATAACCAATGGATCAACAACAATGTCATGTGCAGGAATGCCAAAGTCCGCAGCGCGCTCAACAATTTTCTTTGCGACTGCAAAACGAACGTCTGGGTCTTCGGAAATACCGGTGTCATCGTTGGAAATTGCGACGACGGGTACGTTGTACTTTGCGACCAATGGCAGAACCATTTCCAGACGCTCTTCTTCACCCGTAACCGAATTCAAAAGCGGGCGACCCTCGGCAGCGGCGAGGCCAGCCTCAAGCGCACCTGGGACAGAGCTGTCGATACAAACAGGGCAGTCCGTAACGGCCTGAACTCTTTCGACCAAGGTCTTCATTAGGTCAGGTTCAACAAAGTTGTTGTCCGCGTAGCGAGGGTCTTCGGCCATCTTGTTCGAAAACACAGCGCCAGAGTTAATGTCCAAGATGTTCGCACCAGCGGCGACTTGGGCAATTGCATCGCGCTCAACGCGCGAAAAATCACCAGCTTCAAGCTCGGCATTTAGGATCTTGCGGCCGGTTGGGTTGATACGCTCACCGATTACGCAGAAAGGCTGATCAAAGCCCATAACCGTGGTTTTGGTTTTAGATTCAATAACAGTACGGGTCATTCTTGATCCTTAGGCGTTAACTGGAACAGCAGAGCTGCCGCCGTTGTTGATGGCCCATTTAGCGTTTGTTTTAATACCGCCAAGTGGGAAAAAGTGAACATGAGAGATGTTGAAATCGGGATTGGCGGCTTTGTGCGCGGCAAGTTCAGTCAATACATCTGTAGGCTCATAGGGCAAAAGCAGTTTCGACACGTCCATAGCCCGTTTCTGCAAGACCTTCAACGAAGGACCGACGCCGCAGGCGATCGCGAACTTGATCAGGGTCTGTAGTTTGGCAGGACCTGCAATTCCAATGTGAATTGGGATATCAATTCCCGCGTCTTTAATGTTGTTTGCCCACTCAATGATTGGCTTTGCTTCGAATGCAAATTGGGTTGCCAATGCCATCTCAGCGTCGGTGCGCTCTGAGAATTTTTGCTTCCATTGAAGCGCCTCATCAACAAGCTTTGATGAACCATCTGGGTCAATGTCTTTGTTGCCTTCAGGATGGCCCGCGCAATGCAAACGCTTATATCCTGCTTTGTCAAAAGCACCGGTTTCCATCAACTGCATGGAGCTGTGAAATTCGCCATGCGGTTTGTCTACACCACCTGCCAGCAGCAATGCTTGGTCCACACCCGCTTCGCCCTGATAGCGGGCAATCCAGTCAGTCAAAGTAGCTTCATCTTTGATTATGCGCGCTGGAAAATGCGGCATGACAGGAAAGCCTTCGTCGGCAACGCGCTTTGCCGTGTTGACCATATCTTCGATCGGAGTGCCCTCGATATGGGCAATATAGACACGCGTTCCTTTTGGAAGGAGTTCGCGAAAATCTTCTACCTTTTCAGCCGTTCGCGGCATGATTTCGATAGAATAGTTGTTCAAAAACGCCTCAACTTGCGGATTGACCTCAGTTGTAGTTGTGTCTTCTTTTTTGCCAAAGCTGAAAAGTGCCATTGAAGGTACTCCGGTAAAAGGGTGCTTAGTTGCGCCCATCGTTTGAGATCAGAACCTTAATGCGGTCCTGAGTGTATTCTTGGTCTAGTCTGGCTGCCTCTGCCGCCGCTATTTCCTGAGGGTCACCGTCGACTGGATACGGCGTCGCTTTTCGCCATTCCGCCAAATACGCATCCGGATCGGTCGCGCCAACTTTCATCGCCGCCCGATCAATGGCTTGTTCAAAGCGCTCGGGAAGTGGCATTTTTGCGCCCCTGCGTCCTTTGCCCACAATCACTTGAGCTGGGATATCGCGCCAATAAACTATGGTTACGTCTGGCATCTGTGATTCCTCGTTCTATTTTCATCTAGGTAATGGATCGCTGTAGGTTTTTACGATCCGTTTTCGACACTAAGTCTGCTTACTGCGACTAGCTGAGCAGGGTTGCAAGTTCGCATGCCAGCACCTAGCATAATTCTTAACTTGCAATGGAGGGCGTGTCGTTATGGCGCCCAAGCGTCCCGAAGGTGCGGGCGCTTTCCCGAAACCGGTTGAGAGCCCTGCGCCCTATCAACCAGATCCGTCTGAGCTGTACGCAGCTTTGGATCTGGGCACTAATAGTTGTCGAATGCTGGTTGCCCAACCTAAAGGCAGCGAGTTTCACGTCGTGGACAGCTTTTCGAAGACTGTTCAACTTGGGGCTGGTCTTGAGCAGACTGGTCGGCTAAGCCGCGCGTCAATGCAGCGGACTGTTCAAGCACTGCGCATTTGCCAACAAAAGCTGAAACGCCATAACGTGCGTCGCATGCGTCTGGTCACGACCGAGGCCTGCCGCCGCGCAACCAACTCTCGTCAATTTATCCGTCAGGTCAAACGCGAAGCAGGCTTGGACCTTGAAGTTATTCAGCCCGAAGAAGAAGCGCGTTTGGCGGTTATTTCCTGTGCGCCTTTGGTAAGCACTAAGACTGAGCAATTGCTGGTCGTGGATATTGGCGGTGGATCAACCGAGCTGGTGTGGATCGACCTAACGAATGTTCCTAGATTAGATCGGCCAGCTGCAATCATGCGATTACACTCGGGTTTTAATCCGACTGACAGTGTTTTCCCGAATGCCAAAGTGGTTGATTGGATTTCAGTACCGTTAGGCGTTGCAACGCTGCGCGATCAATTTAGCGATGTGCAGGATGACTCGGCGCGCTTTGCGTTGATGAGTTGGTTCTTTGAGGAAAACTTGACTGAGTTTTCGCCCTATGACCGCGAACAAGTACGCGAGGGCTTTCAGATTATTGGCACCTCCGGAACTGTCACAACGGTTGCAGCCAGCCATTTAGGTTTAAAACGCTATGATCGCACCAAAGTTGACGGTCTAAGAATGTCTTCAGACCAAATCGACCGAGTAATTCAAGACTATCTTTCGTTGGGGCCAATTGGTCGCCGTAAAGACCCACGTATAGGGCGGGATCGCCAAGCTTTGATCATGTCAGGATCGGCCATTTTGCAGGCACTTTTGCGTTGTTGGCCAACAGATCGACTGTCTGTTGCTGACCGCGGACTGCGTGAAGGACTGCTTTATGCACAAATGAGTGCAGATGGTGTGCTTGAACATGGGCCGTATTGAGATAAATAGCGGTTATGACAAATAAGAAAAACTCCTCGGGCCGCGGACAGCGTGATTTGTTCGTTAAGGTCAAATCCGCACGTGGCCGTAAACTTAGCTCTACTCGTTGGCTTCAGCGGCAGCTGAATGATCCCTATGTTAAACGTGCGCAGGCCGAAGGGTATCGGGGCAGGGCGGCTTTTAAAATCCTCGAACTGGATGAGAAGTTTCGCTTTTTGGTGCCAGGCGCCCGTGTTGTTGACCTTGGTTGCGCCCCCGGTGGCTGGCTGCAAGTTGCTGTGAAACGCGTAAATGCCCTTGGTGAACGGGGCGGCAAAGCCGTTGGCACCGTTTTGGGTATTGATTTGCAAGAAATGGAACCGCTGGCTGGAACCGAGCTGCATCAAATTGATTTCATGGTGGATGATGCTGACGCCCAAGTGAAAGAATGGCTAGGCGGCAAGGCCGATGTTGTCATGTCTGACATGGCGGCCTCGTCCAGTGGTCACAAGCAAACTGACCACCTGCGAATTATCTCGCTTTGTGAAGCGGCAGCTTATTTCTCGTTTGATGTGCTTGAAGACGGCGGCACCTTTGTCGCCAAGGTTCTTGCGGGTGGCGCCGAAGGGGACCTTCAAAAACTTCTAAAGCAGAAGTTCACCAAGGTTTTCAACGTAAAGCCCCCTTCTTCACGTTCAGACAGTTCCGAGAAATTCGTAGTAGCGACCGGTTTTCGTGGATCAGAAGCGGACGAATAGGATTTGGTTTAAACCAAATCCGGCTCTCGCCCTAACTTGTTCGCAACACGAGCAACCGTCAGACCCTGCACAATGATTGAAAAAATCACGACCATATAGGTCACGGTCAGAATGATCGGCTTGTAGTCGTTCTCTGGTAGCGACAGCGCGAGCGCGACTGAAATGCCGCCCTTAAGGCCACCCCACGTCATGATTGGAATCACGCCCGGTGAAAAGGCGCGGAATGGTCTAAGGATGACGATTGGAACGGCGACGGCCATAAATCGTGCCAACAAGGCCAATCCTATCGAAGCGACCCCAGCGATCATGTGCTCGGTAGGGAAAGCGATCGCAAACACTTCGAACCCGATCAGCAGGAACAGAACTGCATTTAGGATTTCGTCGATCATTTTCCAGAACGAATCTACATAAGTCCGCGTTTCAGCGCTCATCCCATGTTTGGCACCGATATCGCCGATCAACAGACCAGCACAGACCGCCATAATGGGCGCTGATACGTGCAAGTAGAGCGCAAGGGAATAACCACCAAAAGCTAGACCGAGCGTAATTAAGACTTCAAGCGAGTAGTCGTCGATCAACCGCATCAGACGGAAGGTCAACCAACCGAGGATAAGGCCTAGTGCAGCTCCGCCAAAGGCCTCTTGTACGAACAAAAGGAATGCGCCGGTGGCGTCGGTTGCATGGGCATGATCCGTCGGGAACGCAATGCCGACGAGCACCAAGAACACGACATAGCCAACACCGTCGTTGAACAAAGATTCACCGGCGATTTTGGTCTCAAGCGATTTGCGAAGGCTTGCTTCACGCAGGACACCCAAAACGGCCACTGGATCAGTGGGCGAGATAAGGGAACCAAAGACAAGAGCAATAAGCAGTGGTGTACCAGTGATCCAACTAAAGCCAACGCCTGCGACTACGGTCGAAAGCCCAACACCAAGGGTGGCCATAAGTAATACGACGGACCATTGCGCCTTTAGATCAGACAATTTCACATGCAGGGCGCCCGCAAAAAGCAAAAGACCAAGCATGCCTTCCAATAGCGCATCTGAGAAGTCGATGCTGGTGACGCCTGTTCTAACGGCGTCAGCCATGCCCAATTCCGGCCAAAAATAGTCGATACCCATAACGCCAAAGGACGCTAGCAGCGAAACCACCAAAATACCGATTGTCGAAGGTAACTTAAACACAAGGTAGTTTATTGCGCCGAATGCACCGGAAAGAACGATGAGCAAGGATGCGATTTGTAGAAGTGTCATATGGTGCCCGCTTTTTGATTGATCTCAAATTATCACTTGGGAACCCAAGGCGCCAGCACTACCGAGTAAGTTAGGTTCCACAGAACGTGGCCTCGATCTCTTCTTCCGGTTTCGGTTGCAGCGCAAATTCCTCGGCACCGTTTTGAACGGTGAAGGGGGTCTCTAATACTTTTCCCATCTTTGAAAACATATCTAGATCGCCGACCAATGCCCTTTGGATCATTTCTTCAATCTTGTGGTTCCGAGGGATGTATTGCGGGTTTGAAGCCTGCATTAGTGCGATCGGGTCTGATTGGGTTTCAAGCCTTGTTTGCCAATTAGAATTCCAAGCATGTCCGTCTTCAAAGTCATCAAGGAAAATAGGAGGCGTGCCAGTGGACAATCCGTTGAATGTATTCGTGAAATCTGCCTGAGCGTTCATCATGAATTGAAGCAATTGTTCAACAAGCGCGGTATCTTCGTCGTCGGGATCAACTATACCCAGCTTTGCCGCAAAAACCGCTGTTCGCTCTCGCGCTATTAGGTCAGGCATTTTGTTGACGGCGTTGGTATAGACTTCAATCGCAGTTTCCTGATCGCTTTCAAGTAACAGCAACGACGACGCCAACTGAGCGATATTCCACACGATAATGTCTGGCTGGCTCATATAGGCATAACGACCACGACGGTCGATTGAACTATAGACGGTCGCGGGATGGTAGGTATCCATAAACGCACAAGGGCCGTAATCTATTGTCTCGCCGGAAATGGATGTATTGTCGGTATTCATCACGCCATGGATAAACCCAACGCCAAGCCATTTTGCGACCAACTTAGCTTGGCGTTCGATGACTGACTTTAGAAACTCAAGTGGGGTACTACTGCTGGGGTAGTGACGGGCTACGGAATAGTCCAACAGCGCACGCAAAGCTTCAGTATCGCGACGGGTCGCAAAGTACTGGAATGTACCAACGCGAATATGGCTTGATGCCACGCGGGTTAGGACAGCTCCGGGCACTCCGCCTTCAGCGCGCACAATGGTTGTTCCGGTTAGGGCGGCGCCCAATGCGCGGGTTGTGGGGATCCCCATATGGTGCATTGCTTCGGACACAACGTATTCCCGTAGCACTGGACCAAGCCAGGCTTTGCCGTCGCCTCCGCGTGAAAATGCAGTTCTTCCAGAACCTTTGAGTTGGATGTCCCGTCTATGTCCCGCTTGGTCGATTACTTCGCCAAGCAAAACGGCCCTTCCGTCACCCAAGCTGGGAACAAAGTTACCAAACTGATGCCCCGCATAAGCTTGCGAGATTGGTTCGCTGCCCTTGGGTACAATTTTGCCCGAAAATACCGCCATTAAATCGGCGTCAGGTGTAGCACTGGATATGCCCAGTTCAGCACCCAAGGCCT
Organism: Paracoccaceae bacterium; assembly: GCA_029244725.1. Lineage (GTDB taxonomy): Bacteria > Pseudomonadota > Alphaproteobacteria > Rhodobacterales > Rhodobacteraceae > JASMHC01. Next base: position 205,600 of record JAQWQJ010000089.1, on the reverse strand, counting down.
CATTATACGCCAGCAGTTCAGGTGATTTAGGGGTTTCAGGTAGACTAGCGCTATGCATTCTATCAGGCAGCTTTGCATAGCTATTGTCGAACGGAACCAATGTTGTCATGTCAAAGCCTTGCGAGGCGTTCTGTCAGTAAGTCAAAAAAACCATCTGCATCAACATCACCTATAAATAGGGCGTTGGCTTCGCGACCTGAAACTCGCCACCAATCTGCGACTGTCATACCGCGGGTTAGATCCGATTTGGTTTCGATCTCGACATTGATGTGACGTCCGCTGAAAAGCTCTGGTTTGATTAGATAGGCCGTCACACAAGGGTCGTGCAAAGGCGCGCCCTCGGACCCGTATTTTTCCTTGTCAAAGCGCTCAAAGAAATCGGTCATCTGTGCAACCGCTGTGCCAACCTGTGTTCCGAGATTGCGGAACGCATCGTTTCTAGGCTTGGTCACCAAAGCTTTGTGCGTCACATCCAATGGCATAACGACAATTGGAACCTTGCTTGAAAAAACAACGGCTGCGGCCTCTGGATCGACGTAGATGTTAAACTCGGCAGAGGGCGTGATGTTGCCAACCTCAAAATATGCGCCGCCCATAAGGACGATTTCTTGAATACGATCTACAATGTCGGGCGCCTTTCGCATTGCAAGGGCAATGTTGGTTAGCGGACCAAGCGGGCATAGGGTAACAGATTTAGGCGCCTCCGCTCTAAGCGTATCAATAATGAAATCAACGGCGTGTTCATCCTGCAATGGCATCACAGGCTCTGGCAAAACGGGTCCATTTAGGCCTGATGCGCCATGCACATGTTCTGCCGTAACCAAGCGGTGCACCATCGGGTGGTCGCACCCCGCAAAGACCTTGGTCTCTGGCTTTCCGGCCAATTCACATACCATTCGGGCATTCTTCTGCGTCAGATCAAGCGGTACGTTGCCAGCAACAATCGTAAGCCCAAGCACTTCAAGCTCCTCGGGGGAGGCCAGCGCCAATAGGATGGCGACGGCATCATCTTGCCCCGGGTCAGTGTCGATGATGATTTTGCGCGCTGTCATTTCAACTCTTCCTTCACTTCTTCAAGCCAGAGGTAAGGGCAGTTAGTGCACCATGGCAAGCGAAGAAGCGGAATAGCCGTTGATCCCATTGATTGCATCACGTTAGTTTGTTCCAACGACAAGTCCGATGGGACGAAAGGGCAGTAAATGAAACTGGCGTTTATCACGATGGTTTGGCGCGACTATTGGCTGCTTGAAAAGTGGATCGCGTATAATTCCACCCATGTGCCCAAATCACAGCTTTATGTGATTAATCACGGTGGTCATCCAAAGATTGATGAGATTGGCCACGGCTGCAACGTCATCGCAATTCCCCGCGATGGCATTCCGATGAATTTCGATCGGCTTCGTTGGGATTTGATCGGGTCGTTGGCAACAGGGCTTTTGGGTTTTTATGATCGCATAGTTTGCACTGATGTTGATGAGCTTTTGGTATTCACTGGCGAAGGGACGTTGGTGGAACACCTTACCCAACGGCCAGTGGCCGAGAATATGACTGCGATCGGGGCGCTGGGCCTGAACCTCATGCCAGCCAGTGGTGGTGATAGCAAAGCAGAGCCGCTGATGGCGCAGTTTCCGAATGCGCTTGTCAGCGGCAAATATTCAAAACCTTGCGTCGTGGATAAGCCATCGAAATTTTCGAATGGTGCTCATGGCTTGTTAGGCACCGACTATTTTCTCGATTCTGAACTTCTGCTGGTTCATATGCACTATGTGACACCAGATTACGCAGCGCGCATGGCGGATCGTCGCGAAATTGCCGAGACTACGACAGAAGCGTTTGTTGCAAATCCTGATGCCGGTTTGGAAATTCGAAAAGGCTATTGGCGTAATTGGGCAAAGTCCGACAAGATCATGGACAATCACATGAACGCATATGACAACGCCAATGAAATTGATGTGACTGGTGGGTTTGACGAAATTCAACAAATCCTAACAAAACATTTGCTGCAAGAAGGTCGTAAGCGCCACGTTTTGCAATCAGAGATCAACAAAATCCCCATGCGTGTTCGTATTCCAAACGATCTTCGGCACCTGTTTTAAAAAGATGCCGAAGGGTTTGATACGCGGTGATATGATTATCCGTCGAAATCGACTTCTTCCGTAATGCGCAATGCGCTAGGACGATTGGCAGCCAACGTCATCAAGTTCACACCGTCAGCGGAGAAGCTTCCCCATGATGCAACCAGTTCGTCAGGATTAGTGCCTTCTGCAATTGGGTATTCATAGTTTATTTTGGCATAAATTTCTTGAGCAGAGGGCGAGGTCAGGAATTCCATAAGCAAAAGGGCGTTTTCAGGGTTGGGTGCATATCTGGCCAAAGCTACGCCCGAGACGTTTACATGCGTTCCGCCGTTTTCAAATTCAGGAAATACAACGTTGACCGCGTTTGCCCAGTCTTGCTGTTCTTTATCCGCAAGCATTTTGCCCATGTAATAGGTGTTGCCAATGGCGATGTCGCACTCTCCAGCCCAAATCGCTTTTACTTGCGCGCGGTCGTTGCCTTGTGGTTTGCGAGCGAGGTTTGACTTTATACCTTCAAGCCACGCTTTCGCGCCAGCTTCACCTTGATGGTGAACAATCGCGGAAGTAAGGGCTATGTTGTAGGCGTGCATGCCTGAACGCGTACAAATGCGGTCCTGCCATTTTTCCGAGGCCAAATCTTCGTAAGTGGTGATTTCACCGTCTGCGACTCGATCCTTGGACGCGTAGACGATGCGTGCGCGTGTTGTCAGCCCATACCAATGCCCATCTGGATCACGGTAAGCGCTCGGCACGTTGGACTCTAACGTGTCTGAGGCGATTGGTTGTGTCAGCCCCTCGTTTACGATGGCTGCTAGGCGTGAAATGTCGACGGTAAACACAAGATCAGCGGGCGAACGTCGCCCTTCGGCCTTCATGCGTTCGACCATGCCTTTGTCCAAATAAGCAACGTTCACATCAATTCCGGTTTCGGCGGTGAACGCATCGGTCAACGGTGCGATCAGGTCAGGTTGTCTGTATGAATAAACGTTCACCTCTTCTGAAAGTGCGGGCGAGGCGACTAAAGCCGTCAATACGAGTGCGGATATTCGGTGCATTGATCTTAGAGTCCTGCATTTTATTGTTGCCGCACTTAAAGCTGACTAAAACAGTCAGGTCAATACCTAAGTAAAACAATCAGATACTACTAAAGACCATTCAATTTTGATTGATCCCAAAGGCCGTCCATCTCTTCAAGATCCGATTCCGTTGGTGTTCTTCCAACTTTCGTCAATTCGCGCTCGATAAACTCAAATCGGCGCACAAATTTTGCATTTGCCTTTCGCAAAGCGGCTTCGGGGTCTATCGACAAATGTCGCGCAAGGTTTGCCATCACAAAAAGCAAATCGCCCATTTCCTCTTCGACTTTATCTTGGGGAAGCGTGTCGCGTGCCTCAACTAGCTCTTGGCTTTCCTCGATCATCTTATCCAAAACATGCGAGGTGTCCGGCCAGTCAAACCCAACCCGAGCAGCGCGTTTTTGCAGCTTCATGGCCCGCAGAAGTGCGGGTAATCCAACGGCCACACCGTCCAAAGTGCCTTTTTGGGCTTTGCTGGCACGCTCGGCGGCTTTGATCGTTTCCCAGTCTTTGGTTTGCTGTTCAGGTGACTTGTCGCGGTTCTCACCGCCAAAGACATGTGGATGTCGCGCGACCATTTTGTCGGACATTGTGTCGGCAACTTCGTCAAAGGTGAATAAACCTGCGTCTGTTGCCATCTGTGCGTGGAAAACGGATTGGAAAAGAAGATCCCCCAATTCGCCTTTCAACTCTTCCCACGCCTTCCTTTCGATGGCGTCAGCAACCTCGTACGCTTCTTCAATTGTGTAGGGTGCAATCGAGGCGAAGTCTTGCTCAATATCCCAAGGGCAACCGGTTTCTGGTTCCCTAAGGCGGCGCATGATTTCCAGAAGCCGCGGCATCCCGCCGTTGGCCGTGTGAATTAGATCGTCATTGGTCATTGCGAAATGCCTACTCATCCGTTTGGATGTAAATTGACCTTGGTTCAGTAAGGAGTCCACCCATGGCAGTTATCAATCGGATCGCTGGTTTCGCAGATGACATGGCAGCGTGGAGACGCCATTTGCACATGCACCCAGAACTAAGCTTGGATTGCCACAATACGGCTGCGTTTGTCGTCGACAAGCTGCGGGAATTCGGGGTTGACGAAATTCACCCGGGTTGGGCAACAAGCGGAGTTGTGGCAGTCATAAACGGCAAAGGGCAGGGGCCAACCACAGCACTTAGGGCAGACATGGACGCCCTGCCAATGGACGAAAAAACTGGTGCAGAATGGGCCTCGACTGTACCGGGCAGCATGCACGCGTGTGGCCATGATGGGCATACGACGATGCTGTTGGGCGCTGCGCGATATCTGGCTGAGACACGAAATTTCACTGGTCGTGTCGTTCTGTTGTTTCAACCTGCCGAGGAATCGATTGGTGGTGGCCGCATCATGGTCGAAGAGGGCGTGATGGATAAGTTTGATGTAGATGAAGTCTTCGCTCTCCACACCGATCCCTTCAATGCTCTAGGCCATTTTGGTACGCGATCAGGCGGATTGATGGCATCGGTTGATGATTGGACGATCACTGTAACGGGCAAAGGTGGTCATGCTGCCTATCCGCAAACTTGCATTGATCCCATTCCGCCTGCTTTACAAATTGCTAACGCAATCAATACCTTGAAAGCGCGTGAAATTTCAGCGTTTGAGCCGGTTGTCGTATCCTTGACCCAATTTCACAGCGGAAGCGCATCCAATATCATACCGGATACAGCTGAGCTGATTGGGACTGTGCGCACCTATTCCGAAGAAATGCGCAATGTTATGGAACAAAGGATCAACGCGATCGCCAAAGCGCAGGAATTGGCATTCGGCGTTGATGTTCACATCGACTATGACCGCAATTATCCGGCGACCATTAACCATGAAAGCCAAACTGTAAGAGCAGCCAAAATCGCAACTGAAATTGTCGGAGAACAGTCTGTCGATGCAAATATTGCACCGGAAATGGGCTCAGAGGACTTTTCTTACATGTTAGAATCCCGACCCGGAGCGTTTTTGTTTTTAGGGCAGGGGGTCGGCCCTTCAGTGCATCATCCAGAGTTTGACTTTAACGATGAGGCCGCCCCAATCGGCGCATCTTTTCTTGCGCGATTAATTGAGAGAAATCATCCGATTGGCTAGGGATTGCTTGCAATGTTCTTAGAACCTGCCAAAATTTGATCAAATTATAGATTCGAGGTTACAATGACATTGGACGGCGCAAAAACAGAAGTCGATCAGGCGTTTACACGTGCAGATTTACGCGGCCCAAGTTTTGAAAACGCATTTGCTGGCGCAGTTTCGTTTCTGCGGCGCAGTTATACTAAAGATCTGACCGATTTTGATATCGCCGTCACAGGTGTTGCCTTTGATCAATCGGTGACCAACCGGCCCGGTACGCGCCTTGGACCACGCGCCATTCGCGAGGCCAGCACATTGCAGGCGTTTGATGCCCCTTATGGATGGGATTACGATGCCATCACCGAACTGGCTATCGCTGACTATGGTGATCTCGCGTTCGACTACGCTAAGATCTCAGACTTTCCTGCCGCTTTAACGAACCACATTCGCGGTATTTTGGCGACTGATACCGCAAGTGTTACGTTGGGCGGGGACCACTATATCTCATTTCCTATTCTCAAAGCTTACGCTGAAAAATATGGCCCAATGGCTCTTATTCAGTTTGATGCGCATTCGGATACTTGGCCGGACGATGATATGGAACGGATTGATCACGGGACGATGTTCTACAAGGCGGTCAAGCTAGGGCTGATAGATGTTGAGCGCTCAGTCCAAGTAGGAATTCGCACTACGAATGAAGATACATTGGGCATACACACTCTGGATGCGCGATTTGTGCATGAGAACGGCCCAGTTGAAACAGCAAAGCGTATTAAGGAAATTGTGGGCGACACGCCGGCGTATTTGAGTTTTGACATCGATGGTCTTGATCCAGCTTTTGCGCCGGGCACTGGCACGCCAGTTTGGGGTGGGCTGACCAGCGGGCAGGCGTCGATTATCCTCCGAGATATCGCAGGAATAAATCTAAAAGGCGGAGACATCGTTGAAGTTTCGCCGCCATTTGACACCACGGGTGCGACTGCAATCGCAGGAGCGCATATAGCGGTTGAAATTATTAGTTTGTGGGGATTTGTGAACCGTAAATCTAGGTAAGGGCGCTTAGATGCTTTTCAAAATTTCAATAACCTTGCTGGGTTTAATTTTGGCGGCAGCCTTCTGGGTTAGGTTGGCCCCAAGTGATCCCGATACTTGGCACCAACTATTGGTTGATCCTAAAGAAAAAACCTTTGCAACAGGCGTGATCCAAATCGTGCCAGATGGTGCAAGTCAGTTTACGAATTTCATCGAAATGGTCGAAACTACAAGGCTAACACGGCACCTCGCTGGATCTACTGCTCAAGGGGCGGTTACTTACATTACTCGCACCAAGTTTTGGGGGTTCCCCGACTACAACACGATCTGGATCGAGGGAGATGATCTAATCATTTATGCCCGATTGCGATTTGGACTCGGTGATCGTGGAGTTAATGCGGCCCGCGTATCAAATTGGGTTGGGCGTTTGTCAGGCACTTGACCACCAACTGACTTTGGGTGATTGAAGACCATGGTTCCTTTAGAAAAACTTGAGCAGATTAAGCAGCGTTTCCAGTACATCGAGGCAGCAATGTCCGAAGTTAACGCTGATATCGCAGCCCTTGGAAAAGAATATTCCGATCTGCGGCCTGTGGTCGAACAAATCGCAGCTTATCAACAATTGTTGGCTGATCTTGAAGAGGCCGAGTTTATGTTAGGTGATCCTGACATGAAGGAGTTGGCGGAAGAGGAAATGCCGATCCTAAAGGCTCAGCTTCCAGACGCTGAAAAGGCACTGCAGATTGCATTGATCCCTAAAGATGCAGCAGACGCACGACCTGCGATGATCGAAATTCGCCCCGGAACCGGTGGTGAGGAAGCAGCCCTTTTTGCGGGTGATTTGCTGCGCATGTATCAGCGATATTCCGAAGCACGCGGCTGGAAGTTTGAAATCGTCGAAGAAAGCCAAACAGAGCTAGGTGGTATCAAGGAAGTTTCCGCCAACGTGCAAGGCGAAGGCGTGTTTGCGCGCCTAAAGTTTGAAAGTGGCGTTCACCGGGTTCAACGCGTTCCGACCACGGAAAGTGGCGGGCGCATCCATACCTCAGCTGCCACCGTCGCGGTTCTGCCAGAAGCACAGGATGTCGATATCAGGATTGATGCTAACGACATTCGAATTGATACTATGCGAAGCTCCGGCGCTGGCGGCCAGCACGTGAACACAACCGACTCGGCCGTTCGGATTACCCATTTGCCCAGCGGAATCGTCGTCACGAGCTCTGAGAAATCGCAGCACCGAAATCGTGAAATCGCTATGCAATCGTTGAAAACGCGGCTCTATGATCTTGAACGCCAGAAAGCGGACGATGAAAGATCGGCCAACCGCAAATCTCAGGTTGGTAGCGGTGATCGCAGTGAACGCATTCGCACCTATAACTTTCCTCAGGGTCGCATGACGGATCATCGGATTAATTTGACGCTCTACAAGTTAGACCAAATTATGCAGGGCGATCTGGACGAAACGATTGATGCGTTGATCTCAGAACATCAGGCCAACCAACTGGCTGAGATGGAAGGATGAACGCGCAAAGCGTTCTTCTGCCTGCAATCCAAGATCTTAAAGTTGCAGGTGTTCAAGATCCCGCAAAAGATGCCCGACTATTGCTGGCGCATAGTTTAGGCGTCGAGATTGGTCGTCTGACCCTTCATCTGAACGACGACATTAAGGAACTGGACGCAGAGCAATTTCAACGCTTGGTCCGTCTAAGAATTCAACGCCAACCGGTTTCCCAAATTTTAGGCCGGCGTATTTTCTATGGCCGTGAATTCAAAGTAACGCCCGATGTGCTCGATCCAAGGCCCGAGACCGAAACCCTTGTTGAGCAAGCGCTTAGCGTTGATTTTGGCGATGTACTGGATGTTGGAACCGGAAGCGGGTGTCTGTTGCTTACGTTGCTGGCAGAGCGCCCGTCGGCCAAAGGTGCTGGCGTCGACATTTCGGACGCTGCATTGCGAGTTGCAAAGGATAACGTCGCCTCGCTCCAACTGGATAAAAAGGCTCAATTATTACGCTCAGATTGGTTCAGTAACGTGGATGGAAAATTCGACCTGATCGTTTCGAACCCACCCTATATTGATGAGGACGAGTGGCTAACGTTAGAACCTGAACCGCGAGTATGGGAACCAAAGATAGCTCTGACCCCTGGACCTGATGGCCTTATGCCCTACCGAATTTTAGCTGACGGTTCAGCTAGGTATTTGAACGATGGCGGCTGGCTAATGGTCGAAATTGGCTGGCAGCAAGGGGATGCGGTTAAAATGGTTTTCGAACATGCGGGTTGGCGTAACGTAGAGATTAAGACTGACATGGGTGGCTGTGATAGGGTTGTTCGGGGTCAGAAACCCTAGATTCCGTTGCAAAAAAGCCCAGACTGGTCAGTTCAGCTCATAAAACAATGAGATTTGTTGCCATTCACCCTTGTGCTAACGCGTTGTTCATGGTTGTTGGTGCTAGTTGACGGGCACAATTTATTACTGTGCGGCGTCCTTAGCGAACCACTAACAACTCTGGCCAATCTTCGGTGCGAAAGCGCCAATAGGTAAGAGTTAATAGCCATCAAAGGCTGGATTACAGAAAAATGCGATCTTCCAAGTCCCGTTCACGGTCGAAGTCTAACCGAAACAACAATCGGTCTAGCGGCAACATAATCAACCGTGTGTTTGATAGCTCTGGTCCTGATGGCAAAGTGCGTGGTACGCCTCAGCAGATTATAGATAAATATAATCAACTCGCTCGGGATTCTCAGCTAAGTAACGACCGAGTTGCGACTGAAAACTTCCAACAGCACTCAGAGCATTATCTTCGTTTGCTCAACGAGGCGCAAAAAGAAGTTGAAGCCCGTCGCGAACAGCAAGAAAAAGAAAACCGTGAACGTCAGGCAGACCGCGATCGTGAACGCGCCCAACGTCAGGAACGTGAAGCAGTTGAAGCTGCATCATCGGCTGATCCAGCAAATCAGGATCAACCAGATGTGATTGAGACGTCGCAGGACGAAAGTGGTGGACTGGTCGAAACGCCCGAGGATGCGCCACGCGCTAAAAAGCCTCGACGCAATTCACGTTCGCGCCCGCGCAAAGCCGAAGGCGAAGAAGCCGAGCAAGCTGCGCCTAGTGAAGACGCTGATCAGACAGCCGCGGAATAACTCAGGTTTTATCCATTTCCCGCGCTAGCGCACAAAATCCCTCAAGGTGAACTTGTTCTGCACGTTCAGTCGGCTTAATGCCCGCTGCCAACAGGCGATCTTCGATATCTGGTGCTAGAGATTTCAGCGCTGACCGCAACATTTTACGGCGCTGATTAAAGGCAGCCGCCACGACGCGCGAAAGCGTATCGGCGTTCGCGTCATACCGTGGTTTCGCTAAAGCATTTAAATGAACGACTGCCGAGGATACTTTTGGCGGCGGCGAAAACGCCTCGGGTGGAAGTTGGATAACGATTTTGGGGTCAGCCCGCCATTGCGAAAGAATAGCCAGCCGGCCATAAGCCTTACTGCCTGGTTGCGCGATGATGCGTTCAGCAACCTCTTTTTGGAACATCAGCGTCAGGCTTTCCCAGAATGGCGGCCATGTTTTTGGCGTCAGCCAACGCACCAACAACTCAGTACCAACATTGTAAGGCAGGTTTGCAGCTACGCGGATTGGGGGTGTCAGGTGACTTAGCGGATTAATTTCAAGCGCATCACCTTCGATTACTTCAAGCCGTCCCGGGTAGGCGTCTGAAATCTCGGCAAGCGCTGGAATGCAGCGACCGTCTTTTTCAATCGCCAACACTTTGCGCGCGCCTTCGGACAGCAAACCGCGTGTCAGACCACCCGGGCCCGGTCCGATTTCCAACACATCACATTCGGTCAATGATCCCGCTTGCCGCGCGATTTTTGTGGTCAGGTTCAGGTCCAAAAGGAAATTTTGGCCCAGCGACCTACGTGCTGCCAACTCGTGGGTTTCAATAACTTCACGCAGTGGGGGAAGATGATCTATCGCCGACATTATATTCTTCCTGCACTCATTCGTTTGGTACCCATTTCAACCGCCAATTTCAGCGCCTCAATCAACGAGGTTGGGTTCGCAATTCCTTTGCCAGCAATATCCAGAGCTGTTCCATGGTCCGGTGACGTTCGTACGAAAGGCAACCCAAGCGTCACGTTCACGCCGCGATCAAAATCGAGCGTCTTGATCGGAATTAGCGCCTGATCATGATACATGCAGATAGCAGCATCGTATCCTTGCCGGGCCCTCTTGTGAAACATCGTATCGGCTGGCATGGGGCCGATCAGGTCGAAGCCTTCGGACACCAATGACGTGATTACAGGTGCGATGACAGAAGCATCCTCAAACCCCATAGCGCCGCCTTCGCCGGCATGCGGATTTAACCCTGCTATGGCAATCCTCGGATTGGGTATTCCGAATTCTGACTGCAGTGCTTTGTAAGTGACACGAATGCAATTCTCGAGTGTTTCGGAGGTTAAGGTTTTCGGAACTTCGGCCAGCGGAATATGAATGGTCGCAGGCACTACCTTTAGTTCGGGACCCGCAAGCATCATAACCACATCTTTTGTCTGCCCAAGTGCGGCCAGAAATTCTGTATGGCCGGGATAAGCAAATTCAGCGCCGTCTTTCAGCGCCTTTTTGTTGATCGGATTGGTGCAAACAGCCAACGCCTCGCCGTTCTGGGCAAAGGAAACAGCCACTTCAATAGACCTGATGACATCCTTGGCATGCGAGGGTTTAAGTTCCCCAGCTTTATGCGTTTCGGCAAAAGGAGTGTGAAGAACAGGAAGCGCACCCGTAAACAAAGCAGCAGCCTCTGACGGGTGAGTAATCAAGGCGACCTTTGTGCCTGCTGGCAAGTGATCCTTGTCACCTATCCAAAAGAACGGATGCCCATCGCGCAGATGCTCCCAAGCTTTTGCTGTGATTTCAGGGCTAATACCAGCCGGTTCGCCGCAAGTTAATGCGACTGGAAGCAAACTCATTGATATTGGATCCGAGCCGACGCCTTAAGGGATTCAAGCAAGCTGTCTGCACGCGCATTAAGCTTTTCGTTCAATAGGCGTAGTCTTACCTCGTCGCGCGAAGCGTTGCGGTTTGCAGCAGACGTGCGATTACACAGCATAACCAAATTGGCGATCGATGCGCCCTCGGCGTTGGTCGTTGTGTCGACCAAAGTCTCACCAGCGTCCAAACGTGCAAGCCACAGAGACTCTCGACGAGGGACGTCGTTTGGCAATTGAGTGCGGATTTCTACTTCAGCGCCTTTCAGGTTGCTGGTTAGACCATAGAGATCATCGCAACGAAGCGTTCTGTCCGCTATGGCCGACAAAGTCGAAAGCTCAGGTGCACCTTCTGATGCTGCAACCGAAACAAGTGTATACTCAACGCTTGAAACACTGCCAGACGTCGGCGCGGCCTCAGACAGGCCTCGCATTTGGAACAGTGCGACCGCATTGGGCAATTCCAGCGGATCAGAAACTTCACCGATTGCGAGAGGAAGCAAAACAGGACGAAGGGCAGGGGGAAGGTTGGACAATGGAATCCAATCTAATTTGCCGCCATCGGCGCGACTGCCAGCCACAGAAAACTGCTTCGCGGCATTGGCGAATTCATCCTGAGACCGCAGTTTTGAGATATCGCGCGCAAGTTTGCGAATTTCTTCTTCTTGGCCCTCGATCAAAGGCAGCACGATCTCCGAGACCAAAACTCTGAGGTTGGTTGATTCACCCGTCGCAGCAAGGGCCGCATCAACTTCGGCTTCAGAAACACTTGTGCCGCCACCAAACCGTTGCCGGATAAGGGACTGCCACACGAAGTTTGAGGTTACGAAATCGCGGAGGGTTTCTTTGGACACGCCGCGCGCAGAAAGAACACCTAAAACGCCGTCCAGAGATTGGCCGTTCCGTGCTGCGAAATCTTCCAATGCTTGGTCGATCTGTTCACCTGTTGCGGCAAATCCTAACGCGGTCGCCTCAGCCACACGGACGCGATCTCCGATCAAACCGTCTATTGCTTGCGCGCGTAGGTCACCGCGTGCACCCAAAGCATCAAGCATCGAGACGCGCTGGTTAAGCTCGTATTTCGTGATGACGTCGTCGTTAACAGTGACAACAGGGGAAAACAGCCCCTGTGCCGAGAGGGGCTGAACCATGAAGGCAACTGCCAAAAGGACAAAGCTCAATAAACGCATTCTATTAATCCCTCTTACCTGCCACAATTTCGTATGACATCCGCGCCGCTACGTCCAGCACCGAAACCGCGAAGACCTACGCGAAAGTCGTAATCTGTGCTCGGATCGACCGTTGTTGACGACGTAAATCGACGAGAGGCAGAAAGAACCATGTCCACACACTCGTTCTGATATTCGATGCCCAACCCTGCGCTAACTATGCGCTCAACCGCTAGATCATACTGCCAGTCGATCTGGCCTACCCAGTGGCGAGAAAGGTTGAAGCGCGTTGAAATATCGATTTCAGAAAGAGGATCATCCCTATCTTCTGCAGCATCTTCAGCTAGCCAAATGTGACTGGCTGAGACACTACCCCAATCACTGTTCCAAGTAAGCCGGCTTTCTGATTTTGAGAAATCCAAATCGTTGTCAAAAAGCGCACGGGACGTAAATTCCAGATCCGATTGATTTGTAATTTGTCCTGCAACTAGCCAATCAGACAATTGGCCCTCAAGCCCGCTACTGTGTGTGTGATCAGGATCAGCCTTGTCTCTGATTATGCGACCCATGCTCAACCTTGTGGTTGATCCATTCGGATCAAAACGCGTCCAGTTTGCCCCGACGGCCAAGCGCACACCTTCTTCAACCCGGTCAGATGCTGGGAAGCGAGAGAAGTCCAATAAGTTGGCCTCATCAAATTCGACCAATGTGCTTTCTTCGTTTGGGATGTCATTTACAGTGTCAGACCACGCAATTTGCATGACTGGTTCCAGCAAATATCGGACGGCTTGCGACTGCGCTGATAATGGCCATCTAAAATTGGCGTAGAGGGCGGGACTGACATTAAACACATAGTCATCGCTTGAACTATCCTGCGCAACAACAGCAGAGCTTACATCCAAAAGTGCGTGTTGTTCGATGACAAAGCCGCCATCCAATACGTCTGTTTTTTGCCACTCAGCGGCTGCACGGGCCCGCGCAATGTCACGGCCGATAATGTCCGTAGTCGATGTTCTAAGATGGCCAGCGGCCTCGACGCCCAATGTTATATCGCCGCCGAACATCTGCTGTACTAATTGTCGCTCATAAGATGTTTCAGCGATGATCGTTGGTTGTGTTTCGTTGGTCTCGGTATCTCGCAATGTTCGATAGTGGATAAGATCGCCTAAAAAATACTCGTTGTGTTCGATACGGTTTATCGAAATCGAAGAATCCAAGCGGTCCTTGCCAGAATATCCATAGTCCAAAAGGTATGAAGGATCGGACGTAAGTTCTAAGTCATAGTTAAGCTCATAGCCCATGTTTAAGTCCAGTTGACCGTTTGCTAAGATGTAAACGCGGGTGTGATCAACCAAAGCATCACGGCTGATAGCTCCGTCTGCTTCCAACTTGCCGTTGGCAAACGCTTGTCGGTAGCGCCATTCAACCGTGGACGTTTTATCCGAGAGGTAAGGTGTAAGCGTTACGTCTTTGTCTTCGCCAATTGATACAAAATATGGGACTTTAAATCCAATTCCCAACAGCGAGCTGCTACGTCCCGACGGCACAAGAAAACCAGTTGAACGATCTAGTGTTGGGTCCGGCATGCGAAGTAGAGGGACTACGGCGACGGGCACGTCAAGAACCAGAAACTGGGCATTTTCAAAGTAAAGCTGTCGTTCTTCAGCGTCATGGACGACTTTTTCGGCCCTGATTTGCCAAATCGGGGGCGTGCCTTCACCGCAAATCCGACACGAAGTTGCGACTGTTTTGTAGAGTTGCGTGTATCGACCCTCAGAGCGGTTCAGCTCAACTGCGGCCAGTTGAAGTTGTTCGTTGAGGACAAGCCTGGCACCCGTCATCAAGCCCTCAATAAGCTGTGGATCAAGTTCAGCATCATCCGCGTAGATTACGCTTCCTTGACCATCCTGAATCCGTATTGGCCCGATCAACCTAAGTGTATCGGTCTTTGGGTCATAGGTTACGCGTTTTGCCGTGAGGCTAATGTCGCCTTGGTGGGCCTCTACGCTACCTTCTGCAACCAGAATGCCGTCGGTGCCAATGAACATCTTGTCAGCAATTAGAACGGCTGGATCGGCTGCAAATGCAGGGGCGCCAAATAGCGTAAAAAGCACTAAGACTAAGCGTTGGAAAAGACGACGGTGGATCATCCGTCCTCCATATTCAGGATGATGCCAAGAGCCAACAACGTTCCTGCGATAGGGGGCGTCCATGCCGCCCATAGTATGGGTATTTGACCGTTCTCACCTAGAATTTGCGCGAAATTGCGAATGAAATACAAACCGAACGCCAGTAGGACGGCGATCAGCACCATCAGACCTGTGTGGCCAAACCGCGTATGGCGCATAGTGAATCCAGCGCCAATAAGCACCATGGAAGCTAGGAATAGAGGGCGCGCCAATTCCATATGAAACCAAACCCTATGGCGCCGAGCAGAGAAGCCAGCGTTTTCTAACGCTTGAACGTGGCTTGGCATTTCCCAAATTGGTACACCAGATGGTTCGCCTAAGCTGTCCGACAAGTTCTCTCGCGTCAGCGTCGAGGGTACACGAAGCGAAGAATATTCGGTCGCGTTGACCTCGGGGTTTAAGCCCGCAACCAATGGCCAGGCTTTTGCACTGAACAATCGCCAATAGCCCTTTTCGAGACGGGCAGTTGCTGCCTCAATGCGCCGGATTGGCCCGCCGCCTTGGGCAAAGGTGATCAATGACACGTCGTATAATATGGTCCCGTCATGGTTCGCGCCACCAGCGTGAATGACGGTTTGTCCTGACGGAGAACCTTGGCGCAACCACAGTCCCTCGCTAGAAATCGAAAAGATGGCGGTTTCACCCTTACGATATTCGTCGCTAAGCGTTTGATAACGCTCGGACGTTGCCGCCACGATTGGGTTGAGAACTGTAATCAGGCCAACTCCAATTACTAACGTCAGCAAAAACGGAGCCCAAAGTGCGATAAGGGCTGACCTGCCTGCCGACCGCGTGACCACTAGCTCAGAGCTACGGGCGAGGGCTAAGAACAATGCCAAAGACGAAAGAACCGCAATCAACGGCATGATTGTGTACATGCTGGTTGGTGTTTTTAAGAGCGTTAGACCAAGAACTTCGGCAAAGGAAACTGTTCCAGCCTCAAACCGTTGCGCCTCTTCGATAAGGTCAATCAGCACCAACAACACAATGAAACCTAAAGTAAGGCCAAAAAAGTAAAACAGGAATTTGCGGCCGAAATAAAAGTGAAGTTTCATCCGCGCGGACCTTCCGCATGTTTGCGTTTAGGGCGCAGTCTGATTGAACCTGACGTCAGGGCCTGTTGGAAAACGTAGATCATTAGTCCGCAGAGAAACGGAAGATAGACGAGAGGCCACATATTTGGATCCCCACGAACCGGATCAGCGACAGAACTTTCAACGATCTTGATGAATACCAGCAAAAACAATGCGACGACAATGTATAGCCCCGGACCAAAGCGGCTAAAGCTGCCCATGATCAGCGTGCTACATGCCAAAAGCGCGACGACAACACACAGCAGCGCTTGGCTGATGCGTCCATGGCCATGCTCAAGAATACGCCCCAAGGGTACGCCTGTATTTTCCGAAACGCGTTCAGGGTTGAAAATCAGTTCCCAAGTCGGCGTGTATTGAATTCGCTGACCCACTGGGCTAACTTTTTTGATGAGCGAGCTAATATCGTAAGTCAGGTCTTTGAAGTTGGTGATAGAAAGACGCCCATCAGCGGTATGCGTTTGCGCCATTCCGTCAACCATAACCAATTTTGACGTGTCGCCGTCCCGTACCAAAAACGCTTCAGCCGCTGTAAACACTGTTTTTGACTCGTCGCCTCGGTTATCCGACAGGAAGACATCTTCAAGTTTTCCTTCAGGCGTTATCTCTCGGATGTAAAATGTAACGCCGTTTGTAGGGTGCAAAAATGTTCCGTCTGTAAGCAGTTTAGCTGTCACACTTTGCGAAATCTCAGCTGTACGCAATTCAAGTTGTTGAGATGATGCTGGGACTAGATAATGAGTAAGCAGCGACATCATCAACGCAACGATAGCTCCGAACCACAGAAAAGGCCGCGCCAACCGCCAAGGTGAAGCGCCCGTGGTCTGTAAAATGACCATTTCGCTTTCAGTGATCAGTCTGTTGCAAACGTATGCTGCCGCCGCAAATTCAGCCAATGGCAGCGACATCCGAATGACGTTTGGCAAAGACAGTACCGAAAATTCCAGAAATATCAGTGTCGAATGTCCGCTTCCGATTAACGTATCAAACAACGCGACGGCGCGATTTATCCAGTAGACAGATACCAAAACGAGCGAGAAGAACCCGAAAAGCACCATCAACTGGCCAAGAATATATCTATCGGTTCTGCCCAAAGCACTTTCCCATGCGGGGATTCATTTTGCCTAAGACTAACCCAATCGGAATGCGCCGAAAACTGCTATCTGGCCAATTGATGCGCCACAGGCTAGGACTTGCTTAACTATTGTTAAACAGGGGCGCCCAGAATGACCGAAGTTACCAATTTTTCATTCAACGATCTGGATTTGGATGTGATTGCAACCGCAGAGGGGCGCGTTGCGTTTCTTGTGTCTCCGGACGCAAAGCTTTCCCGTGCAGCACGTCGCATCAACAAACTGACCAAAGGCGCGGTTCAGCGCATTGTTGAAAGCGAAAAATTTGAAAATGCCAAAGAAGCCGAAGTAATCACTATTTCTTGGCCAACAGGCATGGCGGCTGAGGCTGTTGATCTGATTAAGCTTGAGAAAAGGCCTTCTGTAGACAATGCACGCAAAGCAGGTGCAGCCTTGGCAAAACTTGGTGGCGGCGCTTCGTCTGAGCTGCTTTTGATTGTTGCAGGCATGAACAAACATGCCGAAGACGTTGTTATGGGCGTCGCATTGCGTGGATACGACTTTACGGATCACAAAACGCTCAAGCCAGGATCGCCTAGCAAGAACGTGTCGGTTATGGGCGGCGATGTTGAAGTGCTGGAAGCTGCATCAAAGTCAGCCCTTGCTGTAGCGCAGGGCGTATTTATGACCCGCGATCTGGTGAATGAGCCTGCAAATGTTTTGACGACGACTGAGTTTGCCGAGCGAATCGAAGGTTTGCAAAATCTTGGTGTTGAAGTCGAAATACTCGATGAAGAACAACTGGCTGAAATAGGTATGGGCGCGTTGTTGTCGGTCGGTCAGGGCAGTGTCTATCCTTCAAAAGTTGCGATCATGCAGTGGAGCGGCGGCGAGGACGGCGAAGCCCCATTGGCGCTTGTTGGTAAAGGTGTTGTGTTCGACACAGGCGGTATCAGCATCAAGCCTTCGGGTGGCATGGAAGACATGACGATGGACATGGGCGGTGCCGGTGTTGTGACGGGCGTGATGAAGTCACTGGCCCTGCGCAAGGCAGAAGCCAACGTCGTTGGTCTGGTTGGATTGGTTGAGAACATGCCGTCTGGCGATGCATACCGTCCCGGCGATATCGTGACGTCATTGAAAGGCGACACGATCGAAGTAATCACAACTGATGCGGAGGGCCGTTTGGTTCTGTGTGACGTCATGTGGTATGCGCAGAACCGCTTTAATCCGATTTGTATGATTGATTTGGCAACTCTGACAGGCGCAGTCATCATTGGCCTTGGTCATGAAAACGCAGGTGTGTTTTCGAACAATGACGAGTTGTGCAATTGCTTCTTAAAAGCCGCAAAAGCCGAGGGCGAAGGTGCGTGGCGTATGCCTTTGGGTGCAGGTTACGCAGATGCGATGAAGTCGAAAAATGCGGATTGGAAGAATGCAGGCGGACGCGCGGCTGGGTCTTGTACCGCCGCTGAATTTCTTCACCAGTTTGTTCAAGAAGACATGCCATGGATTCATATTGATATCGCTGGCGTCGCCGAGCTGAAAACACCCTCGATGCTTGCCCCAAGTGGCGCAACAGGCTGGGGTGTCATGGCGCTTGATCGTATGATCCGCGACATGTTCGAAGGCTGATGAGCGCTGCCTACTTCTATCACCTAACGCGCCGCCCACTTGAGGTCACTTTGCCAAGCCTATTGGCAAAGTCCCTTCAGGCAGGTTGGCGTGTTTACGTGCGTGGAGGCGATCAAGAACGTCTTAAGTGGCTAGATGAAAAACTGTGGCTAGGTGGTGACGATAGCTTTCTTCCACACGGGCTGGAAGGCGGGGAACACGACGCAGACCAACCGATTTTGCTCGGGGTTTCTGCCGCATCAACAAACGGTTCTGTCTGTCTTATCAGCATTGACGGCGCAATAATTGATCCATCTGAAGTTGCCGACAACGAACGTGTTTGCGTAATTTTCGACGGCAACGATCAAAATGCGCTCGGCGTTGCGCGCTCTCAATGGAAAACGCTGACGGATGCTGGTTGTTCTGCCCTATATTGGTCTGAAGAAAGTGGAAATTGGCAAAAAAAGGCAGAGAGCTAGTTCGTCCCTCGGCCTAGCGTCATCTTCTCACCTGAGATTTGCAGAAGATCGAAACGCCCAAGATAGCTCATGCCCAAAAGCGAAGTGCCCATTTCTGCTTTTGAGACAGAAATCCTCACGTTTTCATCCGCATATGGACCAAAGCTCACGTTGTCTACGGTATCAAACGCGATCTTTACGATGCCATTCGCAGTTTCCGCCCGCGCTAGGAACGGAAGCGTGTCAGGATCAAGTCCAACACGCTTCGCGTCTTCGTAGTTCAAAACTATCTGTGTTGCGCCTGTATCGACCATGAATTCCACCGGAACGTCATTTAGATTTATGATTGCATAAAAATGACCATCAGATGCGCGCGGTAATTCAATGAAGCCATCTTGTGAGGTTGCTTGAAAAGGCATCGTCGTGGTTCGAATGTCGTCCCACAGCCCTCTTGCCGCGATCACCCCGAGGAATATTAGCCCCCACAACAGGGCCATTTGAAGGGTTTTGCCAATGGATTTGCGGTTTTGTGCAAAAAACCACCCACCAATTACAGCGAGCAGTAGGCCCAAATAGGCAAGGGAAGCGATCTGATCTCCGGTCATGCTTTTAATATGGTGCGTTGGCTAAGCAATTACACTGGCCAAGACACAGTAAGCAGACCATCAATAATAAACTGGATAGAAAGGGCCGCCAATAACATGCCCAATAAACGGGTCACCACGTTGATGCCGGTTTGCCCGATCGCTTTCTCCAAAAGTCCGCCAGCAATAAACAAGACGAAAACCAATGCCACGACGACTGCCATCACACCAATCACGGTGATCGACCCAAGAACGCCGTCGGCTTGACCCATCAACAAGATGATTGATGCAATGGCACCGGGGCCAGCGATTAAAGGTGTCGCCAAGGGAAATACAGATGGGTCTGGCAGGTCTACGACTTTGTCTTCACGGCGTTTTGTGCGGCGTTCGAACAGCATGTCTAACGCGGTCAAAAGCAATAATATCCCGCCCGCAATTCTAAATGCAGACATGGAAATTCCGATAAAGCCTAGAACTGCTTCTCCAAACAGCGCGAATAACAACAAAACCACAAAGCCAATGGTCGAAGCCCTTAGCGCAACAGAACGTCGATGTGCGCTGTCCTCACCCTGTGTGAGCGCAACAAATAGCGGAGTAAGGCCGATAGGATCGATCACGACGAACAAGGTCGCGAAAGCCGTGACAAGCATTGTGGTGTCCATCGAATTCCTCTGAGAATTTTGATGCGAGAGTGAGACCTGCAGTTGCGTCTGTCAACTCGCCTCAGCTTTGGGCTTTTTCCAGTTTTTCCTGAGCGTCAAGCCAAAGCGATTCCGCACGGCCGATAGCATCTCGAACTTCGCCGTATTTACGGTTCCAAACCTCAAGTTCGCTTGCTTTGCCTTCATCGTAAAGCGATGGGTCAGCCAGTTTTGAGGAAAGTTTTTCTTCCATCTCAACAAGCTTTTGGAGCCGTTCTTCACACTTTCGAACACTGTTGCGCAAAGCGACAATCGCATCATGCGTCAACTTCTTCGATTTCGGCTTGGATTTCTCTTTCTGAGCACGCTTTTCGGGCGCTAGCAGAAACTTGCGATATGCCTGTAGATCATCTTCAAACGGCGTCACTGTACCGTCGGCAACAAGCCATAGGCGATCGGCTACCAGCGACAGCAAGTGCATATCGTGGCTAACCAAAATGACGGCACCAGTATATTGGGTCAGCGCCTCGACCAAGGCCTCGCGGCTTTCAATATCAAGGTGGTTTGTCGGCTCGTCCAAGATCAGAATGTGAGGTGCATCCAACGTGGCCAAAAGCAGTGATAAACGCGCTTTTTGCCCACCCGACAAGCGCCCAACAACAGTTTCGGCCTGATCGGCCATCAAGCCAAACCCAGCAAGCATGGCACGCAGTTTGGATGGCGTTGCATCCGGGCGCTCGCGGCGAATATGTTCAATCGGAGTTTCATCGATGAACAATTCGTCGACCTGATGCTGCGCAAAATAACCAACCCGCAGTTTATTTGCAGTCGTCATCTTGCCAGCCATTTTTGGTAGACGCTTAGAAAGCAGTTTTGACAGCGTAGATTTACCCTGACCGTTCTTACCCAAAAGCGCGATGCGATCGTCCTGATCAATGCGGAGATCAAGATTTTTGAGGATCGCGGTATCGCCGTAACCTACCACGCCATTTTCGATATTGATGATTGGCGGTGAAAGCTCCTCGGGCGATGGAAACGTGAACTTTCGTTTCGCAGCCTCTTCAGGTGCGGTCACCATGTCCATCTTCTCAATCATTTTCAGACGAGATTGGGCTTGCTTTGCTTTTGATGCCTTGGCACGAAATCTATCCACAAAGCTTTGTAGATGTTCCTTGCGCGCGCTTTGCTTTTTCGCAGTCGCTGTCAGGATCGCCCTCTGTTGCGCCCTTGCTTTTGCAAATTGATCGTATGTTCCAGTCCAAAACGTCAGCTTGCGCTCTTCTAGGTGAAGAATGCCGCCAACAGCGCGGTTCAGCAAGTCGCGGTCGTGGCTGATGATAATCACGGTATGAGGATATTTCGCCAGATAGCTTTCCAGCCACAAAGCACCCTCAAGGTCGAGATAGTTGGTCGGTTCGTCCAACAACAACAGATCAGGCTGAGAAAACAGAACTGAGGCCAGCGCAACCCGCATCCGCCAACCGCCCGAGAAATCAGAACAGGGTTGCTTCTGCTCTTCATACTCAAAACCTAGGCCCTTTAGAATGGATGACGCGCGTGCCTCGGCTGACCATGCATCAATGTCTGCTAGGCGCGTTTGAACTTCGGCTATACGGCTAGGGTCAGTTGTTACTTCGGCTTCCGCCATAAGTTCCGTGCGTTCGATATCCGCCGCAAGAACCGTATCTATCAACGAAATGTCTGACGATGGCGTTTCCTGCGCCACTCCACCAATCTTTGCGCCGCGGGGCACTGAGATGTGACCACCCTCTAGCGCTAGTTCTGATCGGATCAAGCGAAATAGCGTGGTCTTACCGGTGCCGTTTGCACCAACAAGGCCAACCTTATGCCCGGTTGGAATGATCGCCGTTGCGTTTTCAAACAACGGACGGCCTTCGACCGAGTAGGAGATATCTGTAATCTTTAACATTCGTGCGCATTAGCAGAGCAATCAGCCATATGCCATGGGGTTTCTATTGTTCATTTCGAATGCTAGCCGTTGAGGAACTTCGTCTTAGAAGGGGCACGACATGCTGAAAGCCGCAACCACGCGACCGCGCATATCCACACTGATTTTATTAACGGGCACTTCGTTGCTTTCGTTAAATATGTTTATGCCTGCTCTGCCCCAAATGGCGGCCTCTTTTAACGTTCAATACGGGTTGATGACGGTCGCAGTTGCGGGCTACTTGGTGGCCGCCGCAATCATGCAACTTCTATGGGGTCCGCTTTCAGATCGGTATGGAAGACGATCCATCCTATTAATTGCGATTTGTATATTTTTCGGGGCTTCAATCGGCGGGTTTCTAGCCACAAATTTTTGGATTTTTCTTGCGTTTAGGTTCCTTCAGAGCGCGGTCGTTGCAGGCGGTGTTATTTCACAAGCAATCATTCGTGACACTGCTTCCGATGAGGAAGCCGCTTCTCTGTTAGGGTATGTGGCTATGGTCATGGCCCTAGCGCCTTTGGTAGGCCCCGCGTTGGGCGGAGCAATGACCGAGATCTTTGGGTGGCATTCAATTTTCCTGTTTTACAGCGTTGCAGGGGGCATTTTACTTATCCTTTGCTGGGTTGATGTGGGGGAAACGAACAAAAATCAGAGCAATAGTATTGCCGAACAGTTTCGCTCATACCCAGAACTTTTTCGATCTCGTAGGTTTTGGGCTTATTCTCTTGGGTTGATGTTTTCCATTGGTGGATTCTTCACGTTCATCAGCGGCGCGGCGTTGGTGGTATCTCAGGAATTCAATTTATCGACCACTTGGCTAGGTGTCGGCATTGGATCTATCAGCGGAGGTTTCATGTTTGGGAACTTCGTCTCTGGACGCTTTACTCAAGTGCTCGGGATGCATCGGATCATGGTGCTTGGACGCTTGTGTGCAATTTTGGGGCCGACAATTGGCTTGGTTCTCAGCTATACAGGATCAGTAAATGCGGTGATCTACTTTGGATGCATTTTGTTCATCGGTGTTGGCAACGGCCTGTCCGGACCAAGTGCAAATGTCGGCGTCATGTCAGTGCGTCCAAAATTGGCAGGATCGGCAGCGGGCATGGCAGGCGCCATTGTTATCGGAGGAGGCGCCGTTTTTACTTGGCTAACAGGGGTTTTGCTTACCACTACGGGGACGTTGGCTATGCATTTGTTTCTAATATTGCTTTGCTCTTTGGCTGGGTTCCTGTGCATCGCGTACGTTATTGCTATCGAGCGTCGCTTGGCTGCGACGAACTAGCCGCAATCATTCCTCACTGACCCTTTCCAATTGAACACCCGCGTGCTATCGCAGCGGCGAAATTCATACGGGCCGGATTGTTTCCGGCAATTTGACAGGAGCTATCATGGCCAACGAACGTACACTGAGCATCATCAAGCCAGACGCAACAAAGCGTAACCTTACAGGCAAGATCAACGCAAAATTCGAAGACGCTGGTCTTCGCATTGTTGCACAAAAGCGCATCCAACTGACGCCAGCTCAAGCTGGTCAGTTCTACTCGGTTCACGCTGAGCGTCCGTTCTACGGCGAACTGTGCGAATTCATGGCATCTGAGCCAGTTGTAGTTCAGGTTCTTGAAGGCGAAGGCGCTATTGCGAAAAACCGCGAAGTTATGGGCGCAACAAACCCAGCGGACGCAGCACCAGGCACCGTTCGCGCAGAATTCGCTGAATCAGTTGGCGAAAACTCGGTTCACGGCTCGGACGCTCCGGACACTGCTGCAGAGGAAATCGCGTACTTCTTCTCAGGTCTTGAGCTTGTAGGCTAAATCAAGCCAAACGGTTTGATCCAAATTTCAAAAGGCGCTTGATGAATTCGAGCGCCTTTTTGCTTGTCTATCGACGATCGAGCAAAATCGGGAACCAGTCTTCCCGCAGTCGTTGACCTTCTTGCATGTCATGGCCCGGAAACGGGGGGGATGTGCGTCCAGGCCGTGTCACGTAGCGGACATCATCGCCGACCAAGCGCAATGAGAAAGCTCTACGTCGTTCGGTCGTTTCGTTGCCGCGCGCGCCGTGCAAAATATCATAGTTGAACGCAACGGCGTCGCCGGGGTTCATTGCAAATTCAAGAATTCTCATGCCTTCCGCGTCTGGATCGGGGACCGGCATGTAGTCGTCTTCGTTTGGGAAAAAGCTTTCGTCTGACAACCATCGCGTCGGAAGAACCGGTTTTTCCCACTTGTGCGATCCTGCTACGCAACGAAGGGTAGCGTCTGTAACGGTATCCAACGGTGACCAAAAACTGACGGATTGACGACCTGAGACAAAATAGTAGGGCCCATCAGTATGCCAAGGCGTAGCTTTATTAGTCCCAGGCTCTTTGACAAGAACGTGGTCATGAAACATTTGGACAAGTTGGCTTTGCATCAGGTCAGCCGCAACTTCTGCCGCAGGGCTTTCATACACGGTCTTTTGAAACTCAGGAATACGGTCCCAGTTGCAGTAATCATCGAAGAAACGACCCGCCTCGCCATCTTTCAGGTTTTCGGCTGCATATGGCCCAGGCTCTCGCATATTCCGATCAACGCCGTCGCGTAATACATCCACGAACTCACCAAATAGTCTGGGGATGAGCGCGACACCGTCACGCTGAAAATCTTCGATCATTTTGGGTGTAACTAACGGATGTGTCATATCTCTACTTCTCAATAACCCCGATTTGGTCGAGGAACTTTTCAATCTCGGATTCTGGTTGGCCGTTGCTAGACTTTAACGCATCAAAACGCGCCCGCAATTGTTGTTTTTCGTCGCCCTGACAGTCGTTCCATGGCCGGCCCTGCAATCCCATGACCAACGCATAATAGCCAATGAAATGGGGCCGAGAGCCGGAATTCAGAAGCTTGGCGTAGGCAGCATCTGCCCCAAGGCTGATAAGCGTTTCCGCGTCTGGAATGCCTGCACGGGCATAGAGGTCCTCGGACGCTGGACCAAGATTGCGGATTGATGAAACAGGTTTTCCCATGTGGGGACGCTATCGTGGCACAAGTCCGTTGTCAGCCGCTGATTGCCTGATCCGCAATGTCCAATGTTCGATCTAGAATTGCCAATCCAATCATCAGGTCATCATGTGAAATATTCAACGGAGGGGTCAGACGAATGATGTTCGAAAAGAAGGAAAGATAGAGCCCGTTTTCCATAGCATACGACATCATTTCGTTCATCGGCTTTGCGACCACACCCTTTGCCCCATAAGGGACCAGAGGCTCCTTGGTGTCGCGATCTTTGACAAGCTCGATGCCGTTGAACATGCCAAGCCCGCGAACGTCGCCGATACAAGGATGTTTCTGTGCTAGTTTATGCAGCTCTTCCCTCAAAAGGCTCCCCATTTCGGTTGCATGGGCCAGCGTCCCTTCTTCCTGCATGGCGCGGATAGCGGCGACACCAGAAGCGCACGCCAATGGATGCCCCGCATAGGTTAGTCCCCCCGGAAGGGGCGTGTTGCGCAGCCAGTCGTGAAGATCAGTGCTGACTGACATCGTACCTAACGGCACATAGCCAGAGTTGATGCCCTTGGCCGAGGTGATGATATCTGGTTGTACGTCCCAGTGATCAACCGCGAACCATTTTCCAGTACGCCCAAAGCCGGACATGACCTCATCTGCGATCAACAATATCCCATACTTATCACAGGTTTCGCGTAGGCTTTGCATGTACCCGTCTGGCGGCACAATGATCCCGTTGGTACCAACAACGCTTTCAACGATGACGGCGGCGACCGTACTTGGGTTCTCGTACATCAGTAATTCTTCGAGGTGGGGGCCACCCTGACAAACCGGACAATTCTCAACCTCGGCATGCCCCATTGGGCAACGATAGTGGTAGGGGTCCAGCATCCTAACGATCCCGGGCATGTCAGCGCGGGTTAAATGGTGCCGAGGGTCTCCCGTAAGGCTAAGAGTGCCCCCCGTCGCGCCATGATAGCTGCGATAGCGCGCAACGATTTTCTGACGGCCCGTGTAATGACGCGCCAAACGTATCGCGGTTTCGTTTGCCGCTGATCCACCTGTCGTAAAGAACGTCGAGGTGATGTTCGAAGGTGTAATCTCGTTCATGATCGCCGCAAGTTCTGAGCGTACATCTGACCCCATCGCAGGGCTGATATAGCAAAGCTTGTCTGCTTGATCCTTGATCGCTTGTACTATTTTGGGGTGTTGATGGCCCAAGTTTGCGTTCACCAACTGGGATTGGAAATCGAGAAAACGGTTGCCGTCGGAATCCCAAAACCAGCTGCCCTTGGCACCTGCGATCACGCGGGGTTTGCCGCCTTGTTTCGACCAACTTTGCAGATAGTGATCCGCGTGCATTTGTTGGATCCATTCAGGATCGTGGGTTGGGTTCGAATTGCTGAGATCGGACATGTCAGTCTCCGCTATGTGAAATTAATCAAGGATCAGGTCAGGCGTTCCGAGAAGATCCATATCGGGCGAAATTCCAAGCCCCGGCAGGTCAGAGGGCGCGATCTTTCCGTACTGCCTTACTGGTCCATCTGGAGCGATGCGTGGGCCTACGTAGCCCGAGAGGTCGCAGGTATTTAGCAGTAGGTTTGATTTGGTCGAGGCCGCAAGATGAACGGCGGCAGAAGTGATGATATCGCTGCCCCAAGTGCACTCAACGCACATTTTTGCGCCCAAATGCTCGCACAAATCTCGTGCGCGACGAGAGGCAGACAATCCTCCAAACTTAGAGAGTTTGATTGCGACTGCGTCCATGCATCCCTTTTGGGCACCCTCAATAAGTGACGCCGTATCTTTAGCAGACTCGTCCAACTTCATTGGCAAGCCTGAGGTCCGCTTGACGGATGCGCATTCATCAATCGTCGTGCAAGGCTGCTCAAGCATGATGTCCAAATGGGCGACTGCGCGTGCGGTACGCGTGGCGTCCAGCATCGTTGCGCCGCAATTCCAATCGCCGTAAACAAGTGGCCCGCTGCCAACGGCTTCTCGTACTTTGGTCAGTCGTTCAGCGTCTGTTTGCCAGTCGCTGTCCGCGCCGAGCTTAACTTGAAACTGTTGGATGCCGCCGTGCTGGGCCTCTTGCGCGATGCGCGCCATTTCGTCTGGAGCAACACAGGTTATAGAATGATAGAGGGGCAGGGTGTCCTGCTGGCGTCCGCCAAGCATAGCATAAAGCGGCAAACCAGCCTTTTTTGCGGTGATGTCCCAAAGCGCAATGTCTACGGCAGATTTCGCATAATCGTGCCCGATCAGAAAGGCGTTTAGCTTCGCCATAAGCGCCTCAACACCAATGGGGTCAGCACCGATTAGCACCGGCGCCATATCCTGCAATGCTGGTGCTACGCCTCGGGCGTAGGCGGGTAGATAATGGGGGATCGGACAAACCTCGCCCCAGCCGGAAATGCCCTCGTCGGTGTCTATCCGCAAGATCACCGATTCCACAGTGTCACATGTTTTGCCATCTGCCATGTAGTAAGTTTCATGGCTGGTCAAAGGATTGTGCCAAAGAGAGATGGCCGTAATCTTCATTTCAGCTCTACCTCAACAAACGACATCGGGGCGTCACCTGCATTTATGACATTGTGTTCGATGCCTTCGGTTCTGCGATAAGACGTTCCCGCGGGAACAGTCACGCAGTTGGGCGTGCCGTCCGGACCAATCAACTCCATTTGGCAGTCAGTTATGGCCGTAATTACGTAGTCAAACCCATGTCGATGCCAACCTGTCTCATCACCCGGTTGAAACTCAAAACGGGTCACACGAACACGGTCGTCGTCGATCAACTGGGTTGCGATGCAGTTTGCCATCTTACAGGCTATAGATTGCGACGGGGTCGCCTAATGCGTCCTCATCTGGATGAACACCCAAGCCGGGTTCTTCTGGTAGATGCAAATGACCGTCGATGTTTCGCGGTCCACGACCGTTGGCGACGTCTACAGTTATCATATCCTGACACGCCCAAACCGCCCTGATGTTTTGATCAGGGATAGTGGCCGCCAAATGCAGTGCCTCAGTATCTGCAAGGACTGAGCCACCCGTAGCCATGACGAAGATATCAATCCCATGCGCTAATGCGATATCCCGCATCCGCGCCGCTTTGGTCAGACCGCCGACACGGTTGAGCTTGATACCAAACACCTCGGCCAGACCGTCGCGAGCGATCCTTGCGGCGTCCTGAAGAGTGACGAGGGATTCGTCGACGCTAACCGGCGCAGAGTGAAGTGGGCGTATGGCGGCAATGTCATCCAACGATTCTGTCGGTTGTTCGAACGTCACGCAGAGATCCTCAGTCGCGTGCATAACTCGAAGCGCTTGTTGTCGAGTCCAACCGCGATTGACATCATAGAGGATGATCTCGCCCGGCTTACGCATGTTTTCAACGTCGCGGACGCGGGCGATATCACGTTCAACATCACCACCGATCTTCACCGAATGCGCCACGTAACCTCGCTGTCGGTAGCGGTCAATTACTGCGCGTGTTTCGTCAACGGTCTTCGCACCAACCGAAGAAGCAATAGGTTTCGGAGTTCGTGATCCGCCTCCCATCAGATCGGCGATCGTTAAACCAGCCGCCTGTCCCGCAATGTCCCAACACGCCATATCAACTGGCGACTTTGCATAAAGATGGCCAGGCAAGGCAAGGTCCATCGCGCGTTCGACTTCGAGAACTTTGCGTGGATCAAGCCCAAGGATAAACGGTGCCATAGTCTCAATCCCGGCACGAATGCCCGGACCGTGTGCGGGCACATAAGTGTGACCCCAAGGCGTGCCTTCGCCCCAACCAATGATGCCCGCATCAGTCTCAAGCTTCACGAAAGTCGCATCAAGACATTCAAACTTTAACCGACCTCCTGACAGCCAATAAGGATGCTCTAGCGGTAGATCGACTTTGTAGACCTCGATTTTAGTTATGCGCATTTTAGACCCTTTTTTAGATTTGTTGGACCGGCAATATTCATTCATCGCCCTCAGGGAATGTGAGCACCGGAGTCATACCAATCTCGCCCTTGAACAAAACCAACGCCAGAAAAGGATGATCGTGCGTTTGGGTGGCATGAGGGTGCATAGAAGGGTGGTAAACATGGTCGCCTGGACCCAAAACTTTGGACGGCTTGTCCTTCATCATGAATTCAGCTTCGCCCGCTAGTATGAAATACAGTTCCTCCGCGGGATGGTGGTGGAACGGGTAATAAAGCCCCTCTGGCATATAGACGATGTAGATCGCCATATCTTCGGCGACATACGGGCCCCCTTTGCCTATTAAGCAATAACACCCAAACCGTTCGCGAAACAGTTCGGCAATTCTGGTTCCCTTGTAGGTCTCTCGCCAAAGTGCGTCGGGCGACGCTGCAATGATTGCGTCGCGAATGGAACTGAAATCGTCTGAGAACAGGTCCGTGTCAGCCTCCATCAACTTTGCCGCAGGAATATAGAAAGGTTCGACAACTTGTCGTTTTGGGTCGACGGGAAGCGCTCCGAACTCTTGAAGCACCGCATTCGCGTCATGCAGTTTTTGGGCTTCATTTAATAGATTTTCAAACGCGTCCGTCATGACGCCATCCTAGGAAGTTCACGCATTCCTTTACCGCGCCAAAACGCGAGGCACAGGAATGGTTTATCTGATGTAGACATTGCGTGTTTTTGAAAGGACGAGTGATATTTGGTTTGGCTTGCCGTTAGACTGTGATCAGCCTCGCCTTCGGCCTTGAACAAACCTTCTCCGGCCAAACAATAATATAGCTCTTCTGCTTCGTGATTGTGCCAGCCGTAGTCCAATCCCTCGCCCCAATACCCAACGTATCCACGCAGTTCATCGTTATAAAAATGGCCCGTGGGTCCCAAAAGTTCGAAGTACCCATAGCGGTTTAGAAAATCCTGACCGACCTCTTCAACTGTGTAAGTTTGGGTCCAATATGCATCGCTTGAAGCGACCTTTATTGCGTTCACGATTGCATCTGTCTCGGGCGTTCCAGTTTCAGCGAAACCAGTTATCAAAGGTTCCGCTGGCATGCGGCGGTGTCCCAGACCAGAATTCTCGAGGCGTGCTGGCCAAGGCGCAAAATCAATAAGGGCAGGCGTGTTAAGATACACATCCTTAACTGTAGAAAGTAACGCATCCATTGGGGTATGCGAGGGTGCTGTCCCCGTTGTCATGGAGTGACCACAATGTTGCCGGTGTGTTTCTTGGCGATGAACTCGATTTGCGCTTCTCGCAATTGTTCGAGCGGGTATGTCGCTGCCAAAGCGGGCTTGATCTCGCTGGCCTCAATGTATTTGACGAGGTTTCTTGTTATTTCCGGCGACAGGATCGTAGATCCGCTGAATGTGAGATCGCGTAGATAGAACGTCCTCAAGTCAAGTTCGACCATTGGGCCAGCTATCGCTCCTGAGCAAACGTAGCGCCCTCCGCGTTCAAGAATGTCGATCAAGGTCATCCAATAATCACCACCAACAATGTCAGCTACGACTGTTATCTTTTCGTCTCCCAACGCTGCGCGCAGGTCAGCGGGAGTGCGTGGTAGAATGCGATCAGGTCCTAACTCGGCCACGTCTGCGTGCTTGGCCTCGGACGCCAACGCGATAACGCGAGCCCCCCTACGTTTTGCCAGTTGAACAAGCGCACCTCCGACGCCACCAGAAGCGCCGGACACAAGAACTGTGTCGCCAGAGTTCACATTCGTGCGGGTCAACATACCCTCTGCCGTTGAATAAGAGCAGCTAAACGTTGCAAGTTCGGCGTCGGATAGGTCAGATATTATGGGCACCACATTGGAAGCGCGTATGGTCGTGTATTGAGCAAACCCGCCGTCGCATTCGCTTCCGAAGTATCCAGTTTTGTCCATGTTGTCGGGGTCACTTGGGTCCCGCATCCAGTTATCGGTAATGACCCGTTCACCAAGTCGCGTAGGATCGACGTTGTCGCCCACGGCAACGATTTCACCGCACACGTCAGCGCCTTGAATACGAGGGAATGTGATTGGCGCGCCGCCCCAAGTTGGATCTTCTTCATCAACCTCCTCAAACGCGCCACCAGTCGTGGCATCGGTGACTGACTTCGAGTACCAGCCCGAACGCGTATTCACATCGGTGTTGTTCAAACCACAAGCCTTCACGCGGATAAGCACCTCATCTGCTAAAGGGATCGGCGTAGGCCAATCGTCGTGCAGGACCATTTGATCGACATCGCCGTGGCCCATTGTGACCATTGCCTTCATTGTTTTTGGGATATCGTTCATGCGTCTGTCCTAGGTAATCTGTTGTTAGGGTCGTGGGCGGGTTCTGAAAGTATTCGGGCTTTTCGGGTTTGACCTGCGATCACAACTGCTACGTTTTTGCCCCCGATGTTTGCCCACGGTTTTATGTAAGCAAAGGCCAAAATCTTTCCATATGAATGTCCATAAGCGACCGAGGCTGTCGCGCCGATTACTTTACCGTCGGCAAGTATAGCCTCGCCACCATGTCCATCTTCGACCCCGTCTGGTTCGATTTCGAGGTAAGCACATACCCATGGCAGTTCGCCATCGTTTGCCTGTTGCGCCGAGATGCGCGTGGCCTCTGCACCCAAATAGGTTTTGTCGAGCTTGGCAAAACGCATCACGTCGGCTTCGGGCAATGTCACTTCGTTGGTCAGCTCACCCGCTCCTTTGAAAGCCTTTTCCATACGCAGTGAATTCATCGCGAACGACCCGTAGTCGGTGATGCCATGTTCTTCGCCAGCCGCCCAAAGTGCGTCATAGACCGCAAGGGTGCTGTCACGCGGGATATGAAACTCCCAACCCAACTCGCCTGCGTATGACATTCTGAACGCCCAAACTTTGTGACCGGCAACTTTAATCGCTTGAGCTGACAGCCAGCGGAAACTGGCGTTGTCGAGCGGGGCGTTGGTGCAGGCGGCCAACACGTCGCGCGACTTTGGGCCGTTCAAAGTTAGCGCGGCCCATTCGTTTGAGCGTAAGATAACCTCTACATCCTCACCATTTTGATGTTGGTTTAGATGGTCGAGCAATCGGTTTTCAAAGAAGGCTGCGCAGACAAGATAGAAACGATCCTCATCCAGCTTCACAACCGTAGTTTCCAATTCAATCCGCCCTCGACGGTTGAGCATATGGGTCAACGCGATACCGCCAACCTTTTTTGGCAAGCGATTTGCAACGAGCTGATCCAAATAATCCTCAGCGTCCGGTCCTGTGACTTCAACCTTGGTGAAAGCCGAGATGTCCATGATCCCAACTTGTTCGCGCACTGCGCTGCATTCCTGCCCGACCATATTGAACACTTCATTGCGCTTGAACGAATAATGATCGTGCTGCTGTATTCCGTCACGGGCAAACCATCGCGGGCGTTCGTGACCAAAGACTTCTTCGAACACCGCACCTTTCTCTTTCAGGCGTTCGTAAAGCGGGGAAGGTTTGATTGGTCGTCCCTCAAGCCTGTTGAAATGTGGGAACGGGATTTCGTGACGCAGTTTGTAATCCTCGTGGGCTTTTTCGATCTGCCATTCTTTTATTGCATAGTCACCGAAACGGCGTGGGTCGAATTCGCGCATATTGATGTCGGCCGAGCCGTGAACAATCCACTTGGCCAGCTCCCGCGTCAGGCCAGGGCCCCAACCGATTCCAATCTGCGTGCCACAGCAACACCAATAGTTGCGCACCCCACCGGCAGGACCGACCAATGGGTTGCCATCAGGAGGATGAGATATTGCACCGTGAACTTCCCTTGTGATCCCAAGATTGGCAAAAATAGGCATGCGATCCAACGAGTTTTCTAGCCAGGGCATGACCCGGTCGTAATCAGCGTCAAACAACCAATTTTCATAATCCCACGGGCATTCATCGTGCCAAACTGAATTTGAGTCTGCCTTCTCGTAGATTCCTATAAGGCCCTTTTTTTGTTCCATCCGAATGTAGCCCGACACCATTTTGTCGTCTCGTATAACAGGAAGTTCTGTGTCCAAGCTTTTGAATTCAGGCACTTCTTCCGTCACAAAGTAGTGATGGGTCATTGAGGTCATTGGCAATTGCAACCCAGACCATTCGCCCATTTGACGCGCATAGGTGCCGCCTGCGTTTACAACATGCTCGCAGGTTATGTTGCCCTGTTCGGTCTCGACCAGCCATTCGCCATTCGATTGCTGCGTGATGTTCGTTGCGCGACAGCGTCGGAATATCTGCACCCCATTTTGACGAGCGCCTGCTGCCATCGACATGGTGACATTCGTGGGATCAACATGGCCATCATCGGGGGTGTGCAGCGCGCCGAGGACGCCATCGAGGTTATAGAAAGGGTGAAGCGCGGCAATCCGATCCGTACCAACAAGTTCGATGTTGAAACCAAGCGCGGTGCCAACTGACAGCGTGTGGCGCAGCCAATCCATTTCATCCTCAGTATAAGCCAATCGAAATGACCCGCAGCCATGCCACGTTACAGGCTGACCGGTCTCTTTCTCCAACCCACCCGAATAGAGGCCGATGTTGTAATCGACCATTTTACCCAATCCGTATGAGCTTGTTGAATGCGTGATTTGCCCGGCCGCGTGCCACGTTGAGCCGCTTGTCAGTTCGGCCTTTTCCAGCAGGATCGTATCTTGCCCCCAACCTTCGTGACCAAGGTGATAGGCCAGCCCAACCCCCATAACACCGCCGCCGACAATGACGACGCGGGCGTGTGAGGGTAGCTGTTTCTCGACCATTGAAAATTCCTTTACGCGAGTCGCAATTTGTCTCGACAGGCTAATGATACATCTGTACCGTCGTCAATCATGAATAATACAAATGTATCACAATCCGTTTTGCATCGCCTAACCGACGAGTGGGAAGCCCTAACACCCGAAGCGCAAAAAGCTGCGCGGTTCGTGTTGGAAAACCCGCAAGAGGTGGGCGTGTCTACAGTTCGCGAAATTGCAGAGGCTGCCAATGTGAAGCCCAACACGTTCGTGCGCATGGCCCGCCAAGTTGGATTTGAGGGATATGAGGACTTTCGGACACCTTTTCGAGATGCAATCCGCCAAGGAAACGTTAGCTTTCCTGATCGTGCGCGTTGGCTTCAGGATATCGCAGGGCAGGGTGAATTGGGCGCGCTCTACGCGGATATGGTCGGCGCTGCGCTAAATAATGTGCAGGAAACCTTCAACGCAATTCCGGTTGAAAAGCTTGAAGAAGCGGCCCGTGCTATTTGGCACTCGCGCGCGGTCTACACACTGGGCGTGGGTGTAAATAACTCAAATGCGCGAAACTTCACCTATCTGGCGTCGACTGGAATGGTGAATTTTCACGCGATACCCAGACCGGGCTCCACCCCTGTCGACGACATCGCTTGGGCAGATCAGCAAGACGTAATGATTGCCATTACCTGTAAACCTTATCGGTCTGAGGTTGTTGAGGCCGTCAAATTGGCCCGTGAACAAGGTATGACAATTGTTGCTTTGTCTGACAGTCCTGCCAGTCCGATCATTCTCAATAGTGACTTTGGATTTGTGGTGGCTGCCGACACGCCTCAGTTTTTTCCATCGTCAGTATCGACGGTTGCGTTGTTGGAAACTCTCTTAAGCTTCGTGATCGCTGTAGCCTCGCCCGAAATTGTTGAACGCGTAGAGAAATTTCACCTGAGGCGTCATCAACTTGGAATTTATAATAAGGATCCGAATTGACGACTTCTTCATCCAAATACCTACCAAAGCGCACATTAGAGGCACGCTACTACACCGATCCAGCGGCCTTTGAGATTGAGATTAATGGCTTGTTGGCGCGCACTTGGCAATTCGCCTGTCATTCAAATGAGATTGCAAACGTCGGTGATTATATAGCGTTTAAGATTGCCGATCAGAACCTTTTTGCCATTCGAGGGCGGGACGAGGTTGTTCGGTGTTTTTACAATGTTTGCCAACATCGTGCGCACGAATTGGTTCGTGGCAAAGGCAATTCTAGAGTCGTCGTTTGCCCATACCATCAGTGGACATATGAGCTGACCGGCGGATTGCGCGCTGGACCCAATATCAAGTCCGTTCCTGGTTTTAACCGCACTGCTATCTGTTTAACCGAAGTGCGCGTTGAAAATTTCAACGGCTTCATATTCGCGAACCTCGATATTGACGCGGCCCCAATGGACGAATGGTATCCTGGTGTGCGGACAGAAATTGCCGAATACATACCTGATATCGAAAAGCTTGCCCCGTTGGAGTGGGTTGAATGCGCAGAAGCTTGCAATTGGAAAGTGTCAGTCGAAAACTATTCTGAGTGCTATCATTGCCCCAAATGTCACCCAACCTTTGCGCAAGGTGTGATAAAGCCCGAAACCTATGACATCCAGCCAATGGCCGAGGGTTATGTTCTGCGCCATCTGACCGAGTGCCAATCGCTTGATCAAATGTCCTATCCCATCGACCTATCAGCGAACGAGCACGCGGGTGAGTATCGGTCATGGTTTCTTTGGCCCATGTTTTCCTTTCAGTGCTACCCGGGGAATGTACTGAATTCGTACCACTGGCGGGCAGAAGATTCCGACAATTGCGTCGTGTATCGGGGCTGGTTCACGCAAGGCGGTGAAGAAAGCGAAACGATCCGCAATTTGGCAGTGCAAGATCGCGAGACCACAGTCGCTGAGGACATCACATTGGTCGAAAGCGTACAGCGCGGCCTTAAATCAAAGGGCTACGTGCCCGGGCCCTTAGTCTTGGACCCGGACTGCGGAGTAATGTCGGAACATTCTGTTGAACGCCTGCAGCAATGGATGCGTGAGGCGATTGATGGATAAAGTCAGCGGTACTCTAGTACGACCTCAAACGAAGACGGTAAATCACCTTTGCCATTGACGATTTCGATCATAGGAAACGACAATAGCGAGCTGCGTTCGTCTTCGGTTATCGTGCCGTTACTGGCGAGGATTTTCTTACCGGTCACCCACATTCGAAAGTTCTGTCCTTCGAATGACGCGGCTAATGCAGCCTCCATCTCGGGGTTGCTTTCACCTTCTTGCGCTTGGGGGTTGTTCACTTCCAACGGTAATGAAATCGCGATGACATTGTCGTTGATGCGGCGAATGCTGGCTTTCATATCGTTGCCAGAGTTGGCATCCCCGGTCGATAATCCATCAGAAATTGCAGTGGCCAAGGATACGGTTTCTGCCGAAATACAAGTGATTTCTGTTTCGGTAATGCTTGTTTCCGCGCCTTCACATGCGCCGCCTTCGGCGTCTGCGCCGATCATCTCAAACGCGTCTTTTGAAAAAGACATAAATGTCGTCAACGTGACCGTTTCGTCTTCGTGGAATTCCACATCTAGTTCCACACCAAAGCACGCAGCCAGTGGAAGAATGCAACTTAAAACTATGAAACGCTTGATAGATATTAGCATGGCAGTCCCTTTCGTTAAGCAGGTACGCAATATGCCCCAAGCCTTGGTTCGAGAGAACCCCGAAAATTATTTTGCTCTAAAAAGAGAGATCCTTATATGTTGATGCCAGAAAAATGGCGGCCAGAACACAAGCTGTTCAGTCACCAAGTCGGGTTCACCTGCCCACCCTTTGACTATGATGCCGCGCCGTCAGATTTTCTACGAATTGCGCCAGAAAGTGTGGGCACACATGGCTGGATGCTTCACGTACCTGATTACGCGCATGGTTTGGATCAGCGAAAGCAAAACTTTGGAATGATGGACGATTTCTGTCATTGCATGTCGCGAAACGGCGCTGATGTTGCCGCGCAAGTTGGTTCAAATTGGGTGCACGCAAGCGGTCTCGGCGTTGAAGGTATTCGCCAACATTGCGCTGATTTATCCGACAAATACGACCTTGCGTTTCACATGTCGGGGTATGCGATGGTTGAAGCGCTTCGTGAATTGAGCGTCGAGAAAGTCGCGTTGAACGCGGCTTACCATTGGCCGGAGTGGTGGCAAGGCACAGTCGGCTTTCTCAAAGAGGCGGGTTTTGATGTCCTTTGGGCGGGAAACTTTCATGACCAAGGTTGGTTTGACACTCAAGATGCCGTCAATGACTGCCGTTGGGTGTTTGAAGGCGATCTCGCGCGCAAAAGCTTTGAATACGTCGCTGAAAAAGCGCCAAACGCAGATGCCTACCTTATCAACGGTATGTGTAATTTCCGCTCGGGGGTGGATGGATTGCCGCAGCGACCTTTGCACCTGACAGACGAACTTGAAAACCTGTTGAGTAAACCTGTCATTGGCCACGACACCGCTTTGTATTGGCGGGTATTTAGGTCCCTTGGCATTGCACCAGAACGTCCACATGGGAGGCTTCTGAAATCTCTCTAATCTTCTTTTGTCTTGCAATATCCCGGGGAGCACGAGGGGCTGGCCCCTCGTTTTTAAAGGTTTAAATCATGCACAAGATTGTCGCACTGTGGGCGATTCCAAGATCAACCTCCACCGCCTTTGAATGGATGATGCGCCAACGGGGCGACCTTGATTGTCTTCATGAACCTTTCGGAGAAGCTTGGTATCAAGGCGAAGACCCCATGTGGCAACGCTTTCAGCCAGGCGACACAACAACGGCAGGTCTGACTTTGGATTCAGTATGGGAGGACATCCAAGCCCGCGCTGAGAGGGCACCTGTGTTTCTCAAAGATTTCCCTCACTACATAAACCACATGTGGACACCCGACTTTCTCGCAAAATTTACGCATGCATTTCTGATACGAGATCCGGCTAAAACGATCACGTCGATGTTCAACAAGTGGCCTGATTTCGATGAAGGAGAGGTTGGATTTCCAGAACAACGTGCATTGTTCGATTTAGTGACGGCGCTGAACCGTGGCATCCATCCACCAGTCGTTGACAGTGACGACTTGCTAGAAAACCCTGAGGCCATGACCGAAAAATTTTGCGCTTCGGTTGGCATCCCGTTCATCAAAGATGCTCTTTCATGGGAACCAGGCGGGGACCCTTCGGCCCTTAGTTGGTGGGATGGTGGATCGTTTCACGCAAATCTCGCACTATCAAACGGATTAAGGCCCCAGAAACGCAAATATGTCGAACTGGAAAACACACCTTTACGCGTTCAGCAGGTTCACAGACGCATGAAACCCCATTACGACCATCTATATAAACATCGGCTAATGGCCTGAACGCATTTTGGAAGGAACCCCACATGAGCCTTTTTGACGAAGACCTGTTTTTGAAAGGTCTTGAGCAGCGCAAGGGTACGCTCGGCGCTGAATATGTTGAGAAAAACCTAGCGGCGGCGGATGATTTCACGCGCCCTTTCCAAGAGGTAATGACAGCTTGGTGTTGGGGGTTTGGATGGGGTGATGATGTTATTGAGCCCAAGACACGCTCAATGATGAACCTTGCAATGATTGGTGCGCTCGGCAAAATGCACGAGTGGGAAATTCATTGCAAAGGTGCGTTGAACAACGGTGTCTCAAAAGAAGAAATCCGCGCCATTATCCATGTCATCGGCATTTACTGTGGCGTTCCGCAGTCATTGGAATGCTTTCGCGTGGCGCGAAAAGTACTTGAGGAACAGGGGCTGCTTTAGGTCTAACGCACCCTTATCCCCGTCTCTTTCGGCGGCGTCCGCCCTCTTTGTTGCTGCCTGCGGTGTTGAATGAAACGGCTGGCAAGTCGACGATTTTGGACAGTTCAGGAAATGTCGCTGTTGCGTGCGGAATTGCACTTGCCGCCACAAAATGTTCCTGAAATTTCGGTTCGATCGCCGTCTCGACTTTGGTGATTTCAACGACGGTTCGCTCGATCTCAACACGGGATGCTTTGTTGCAAAGCGCAATCCGTGCACCGGTTCCTGCGGCGTTGCCGGCGCTGGAAACTTTATCCAGCGGTGCATCGGGGATCATTCCAAGAACCATCGCGTGTTTCGTTGAAATGTGGGCCCCAAAAGCACCGGCAAGGACGATACGATCAACGGTTTCGACCCCCATTTCGTCCATCAACAAACGCGCCCCTGCATAGAGCGCCGATTTTGCCAGCTGGATCGCGCGAATGTCGCCCTGCGTAACTGTAATCGTCGGCCCGCCGTCGGCGCTTGCGTCGTGGATCAAGTATGCATTCGTCCGTCCCTCAGGGATACAGCGCGCTGTGCCGGTCTGTTCGGCGGAACCGATCAACCCCGAAGGATCAAGCAATCCGGCCATGCGCATTTCGGCAACGGCCTCGATGATGCCAGAACCGCAAATGCCTGTGATACCGCTGACCGCAGTCACCTCAGCGAAACCGTCTTCGTTCGACCAAAGATCACTGCCTATGACGCGAAAGCGGGGCTCTTTAGTCTCAGCGTCGATCTCGATTCGCTCGATTGCACCAGGCGCTGCGCGCTGACCGGAACTGATTTGGGCCCCTTCAAACGCCGGTCCAGTTGGAGAAGAACAGGCCAATACACGCGTCTTGTCGCCCAATAGGATTTCAGCGTTTGTTCCAACATCAACGACAAGAACGAGGTCTTCGGATTTGTTTGGTTCTTCCGATAGGGCAACCGCAGCAGCGTCAGCACCCACATGTCCAGCAATGCAGGGTAGGATATAGATACGGCCGCTGGAATTCATAGCAGTCAACTCAAGATCACGAGCATCCAGCGAAAGTGATTCAGAAGTTGTCAAAGCAAACGGCGCCTGACCCAGTTCAACCGGATCAATTCCAAGTAGCAAATGGTGCATTACAGGATTGCACACAAAAACATTCTCTACGATCAGCCAAGGATCAATCTCAGCCTCTTTCGCGATCTCTTGCGTTAGTTCGTTGATCGCGACACGTACAGCCTTGGTCATTTCTCGATCGCCGCCGGGGTTCATCATCGCGTAGGAAACACGGCTCATCAGGTCTTCACCAAAGCGGATCTGAGGGTTCATAATGCCTGATGACGCTTTTACGCTACCATCAGCCAAATCGCACAAATGGGCGGCGATCGTCGTTGACCCCAAATCTATGGCCAAACCGTAGATGCCGCCTTCGTGCAGGCCTGACCAAACGTCTATTATTCTTGAATGTGCATCATTGTGACCTTGGTGTACCGCAACCGTGATCTGCCATTTCCCTTTGCGCAGAATGGGCTGAAGTTTGCGTAAAATAGCGGCATCAGCGCGAATACCGTCAATGTCCCACTGCGTTTTCAAAGCGCGTTGCAACCGCTCAAGATCGCCAGTCGGTGAATGCATGTCGGGCTCTTCGACTTGCACAAAATAAAGATGAGTTGCCGGATCCATGATAATCGTCCGTGCCGTCGCCGCCTTACGAACGACCTGCTTATGCACTTGGCTTTCTGGCGGCACGTCTATCACAATGTCACCTTGAACGGTTGCCTGACACCCAAGTCGACGACCATCAATCAGCCCACGTTTATCTTTGTAACGTTGCTCAACCTTGTTCCACTCAGATAGCGCATCATCAGCCACCGTCACACCATGTTTAGAAAATTCGCCATAGCTGGGCGTAATTTGGCACTTTGAACAAATGCCACGACCTCCACAAACTGAGTCCAAATCGACGCCCAATTGACGCGCTGCTGTCAGGATGGGTGTGCCTGCTGAAAAATGTCCACGCTTGCCAGATGGCGTGAAGATGACGAGGTGCTCGGTGCTCATATTGAATCTCTGCTTGGTTACTTATCGCGATCATAGGGTTGCGTGGTCGAAGTGGAAGGCCGCAACCGTCATAAAATTGCATTTTGGCGGCATCTTTTATCGAACGGCGCCAAACTCTGGCTTGCTAAATTCCCTTTAAACCAAAGCTCAGAATAACGAATGGGGCTTTCTACTTTTCTGCATTCATGAAATAGGGAAGCGCCAAACGAACACCCGCAAGGAGATATGCGATGGAGATTCGCGAGGCACTGACTTTCGATGATGTTTTACTTGTTCCTGCTGCTTCGGCAGTGCTGCCGTCAACGGCCGACACGCGTACACAAGTTACGAAATCAATAGCTCTAAATATCCCGCTATTAAGCTCGGCTATGGATACAGTGACTGAAAGCCGAATGGCCATTGCAATGGCACAGGCGGGTGGAATGGGCGTAATTCACAAGAACCTGAACACAGAGCTTCAGGCCCGTGAAGTTCGTCGCGTAAAACGCTTTGAGAGCGGGATTGTTTACAACCCGATAACTCTGACGATCAATGATACTCTGGCGGATGCCAAGGCTTTGGTTGCGCGTTATAATTTCACCGGCTTTCCAGTAATTGACAACGAAGGTCGTGTTGTCGGCATTTTGACCAATCGTGACATGCGTTTTGCTAATTCAGATGACACGCCAGTTCATGTGATGATGACCAGCATCGATCTTGCGATGTTGGCGGAGCCTGCTGATCTGGAAGAGGCTAAAAGCCTTATGAAGGCCCGTCGCATCGAAAAGCTTTTGGTGCATGATGGTGCTGGCAAGCTGACCGGATTGCTGACGTTGAAAGACACAGAAATGGCCGTTCTTAACCCCACGGCTTGTAAAGACAACTTAGGTCGTCTTCGTGTCGCTGCAGCGACGTCTGTTGGGGATTCCGGGTTTGAGCGCACTGAAGCGTTGATCGACGCCGGTGTTGATATTGTCGTTATTGATACCGCACATGGTCATTCCGACGGCGTACTAGAAGCCGTTCGCCGCGCCAAAGACTTCTCGAACTCAGTTCAAGTGATCGCAGGCAACGTGGCAACCGCTGAGGCCACTAAAGCACTGATCGATGCCGGAGCGGACGCGATCAAGACCGGTATTGGACCGGGATCGATTTGCACCACACGCATGGTCGCTGGCGTTGGCGTTCCACAACTTACAGCCATCATGGACTGCGCGAATGCAGCGCGTGA
The DNA here is from genome assembly GCA_029244725.1 of Paracoccaceae bacterium. Classification (GTDB taxonomy): domain Bacteria; phylum Pseudomonadota; class Alphaproteobacteria; order Rhodobacterales; family Rhodobacteraceae; genus JASMHC01. The sequence continues at coordinate 163,814 of JAQWQJ010000089.1, read as the reverse complement.
AAGCCAAACTCCCGTCATCGCTGACGGAGGCATCAAGTTCTCGGGTGATTTTGCAAAGGCAATCGCAGCAGGCGCGTCCTGTGCTATGGTTGGCAGCATGATCGCCGGAACCGACGAAAGTCCAGGAGAAGTCATTCTTTATCAAGGTAGATCGTTCAAATCCTATCGTGGAATGGGAAGCCTCGGTGCGATGGCACGCGGGTCTGCCGATCGCTATTTCCAAAAAGATGCAGCCAGCGACAAACTGGTACCTGAGGGCATTGAAGGTCAGGTCCCCTACAAAGGAACGGCCAATGCAGTTATCCATCAACTCGTCGGCGGACTACGTGCAGCAATGGGATACACCGGATGCGCTAATGTCGAAGAAATGCGTCACAACTGCAATTTCGTTAGAATTACCGGTGCTGGTTTGAAAGAAAGTCACGTCCATGATGTTCAAATCACACGTGAATCGCCGAATTATCGGTTGGGATAAGCAGATATGACACCCGCAGCACGCGTCCAATCCGCGATCGATATTCTCGACACTGTTTTGTTGGGCATGGCAACTGAGAAAGCTCTCACGCGTTGGGCAAGATCAAACCGGTTTGCCGGCTCCAAGGATCGTGCCGCAATTCGGGATCATGTTTTTTCGGCCATTCGTTGCCGCAATAGTTTCGCTTTTTTAGGTGGTGGCAACTCAGGTCGAAGCTTGATGATCGGTGCCATGATCGCTGATGGCGAAAATCTGAATGAGGTGTTTAGTGGTACCGGATATGGTCCAAGCGCGCTGACTGAAGAAGAGCTGGCTACGCTTCAAACTTTAGAAGGCTTAAAGACCGCGAATTGCGTTGACCTGCCAGATTGGCTTTGGGAAAAACTCCAAGAAGATCTCGGCGAACTGGCAGTCGAAACCGCAGAGTATTTGAGACATCGCGCCCCTGTGTTCTTGCGAACAAATTTACGAAAATGCGACGTGCGGACCGCGATCGCTCTGCTTAAAGATGATGAAATCGAAGTTCAGGCACACAGTCTTTCTGAAACTGCACTGCAAGTGACCAAGAACCCTCGTCGGGTTGCGCTTTCCAAGGCTTACAAAGATGGTTTTGTTGAGCTGCAGGATGTAGCCTCGCAAGCCGTATGTGATTTTTTAAATCTCCCCGAGAGTGGTAGCATTTTGGATTTCTGCGCTGGCGGTGGCGGAAAGGCACTTGCAATGGGCGCAAGAACGGACGCAAAAATCTTCGTTCACGACTCGAACTTTCATCGCATGGTCGATCTGCCTGAACGAGCCGAAAAAGCGTCTACTACGCTGGGAGTATTAGAAGAAACTCCGGTTGATGAACGATTTGATTTGGTCGTTTGTGACGTTCCTTGCTCGGGTAGTGGAAGTTGGCGGAGATCGCCGGATGGTAAATGGAATCTAACTGAATGTTTGCTGAGTGATTTGAGTGTCACGCAGGCAGAAATTCTAGATCAGGCGGCCTCTTTGGTTCACTCTGGTGGTGAGTTAGCGTACGCTACGTGCTCGGTTTTCGTTTGCGAAAATCGCGATCAGGTCAACGCATTTATAGAGCGATATCCGGATTGGTCAGTCGTATCGGATCGACTGTTTTTGCCTCAAGACGGTGGCGACGGGTTTTACGTTGCGCGCTTGACTCGCGCTTAGGTAGAATTCACAATGTTCCCAATTTATTCCTGATTAACACTTCGCGTGCAGTGTAGCGCGCAAGTGCAAATATTTTTTGGGTGACTCGATATTGGAACTATTGGTACTACAACTATTTTCGATTTTCGTCGTGGTGCTGGGAATTGCTGTCCTGATAGTTCGACGTCTCGATGCAAAAACTTCAAACTTACATAAGTCGCTGGTTGATTTTGAGAGGCACAGCCCAACTCCGAGTATGGTGACGGACGACACGGGCAAAATAACCCATAGAAACGTTGCGGCGGAAGCCTTGAACCCAGAAGGTCTGGATTCTCAATCGATTGAGGACTGCATTTCCCATTTTATCGCGGATCCAAACACGGTGATCTATCGGCTTAAAAACCAATTGGAGGCGCAAGATTGGGTGACATCTCAATTTAATACACGTTCACACCGCATTTCATTTGACGCCAAAAAGCTCAAAAATGGGTGTATTTTTTGGCGCGCCAAAGAAGAAAGCAAATTAAAGCACGTCGCCGCTAATGCTATGGGTTTAACCGTCTCGGTCGGTAGAAACGGCACGGTGTTATCGATCAGCGAACACTTGGTTGAATTGTTGGGGCAGAAACCTAAAAATCTGAAGGATTTTGTGGTGTGGAAAGATGGTGACATTGCCGGTCCTTGCCAAATCAAAACCAAAGCTGGCGGCAAGACATACTTTTGCACTTCGCGTCAAATTTTGGTCGGCCGTCGAGAGATTTCACTGTTTGAACTTCCTTCGAAAAATGAAAGTCCAAATAACCCGTTCGACGCACTACCGATTCCTGTTTTGCAGCTTGATCTGGCTGGAAAAGTTCTAGCCGTGAACTCTAGCGCGTCGAATTTCATTCAAAACACCGCACTGGAAGGACAGCTGTTTCACGAGCTGTTTGAGGGTGTAGGTCGCCCTTTAATAGGATGGGTTTCCGAGGTCGGTGAAACTGAGGATGGAAGCGGTTCGCAGTTCGCTCGTATAACGGCGAATTCTAAGGACAAGTTTATTCAGGTTAATTTGAGCAGGATCGATGATGCGGGTGAGGTTCGATTTTTGGCGGTTCTAAGCGATGCCACCGAACTGAAAACACTTGAAGCTCAATTTGTGCAGAGTCAGAAAATGCAGGCCATTGGTCAACTTGCCGGCGGAGTTGCGCATGATTTTAACAATTTGCTTACCGCAATTTCCGGCCATTGCGATTTACTGCTACTTCGTCACGACGAAAGCGACTCTGACTTTGCAGATCTGGATCAGATACGCCAGAATTCTAATCGTGCTGCTGCTTTGGTAAGACAATTGCTCGCCTTTTCGAGAAAACAAACTCTGCAGCCCCAACCGATTGATCTTGAACAAACGCTCGCAGACCACACGCATTTATTGAACCGTTTGGTGGGTGAGAAGATTCAACTTCTGCTTCACCATGGACGGTCGTTGAAGCGGATTAGTGCAGATAAACGCCAGTTTGAGCAAATTATTATGAACCTTGTCGTCAACGCTCGTGACGCTATGGACGGGCATGGGACAATTTCAGTATCAACATCGATGCGCACTTATGCCCGCCTTGAAAGGCGGGATCGGGCGCTGATTCCGCCGGGTGAATATTGCGTCATTACTGTATCCGATCAAGGCTGCGGAATTGCAGCAGATAAATTGCAACACATTTTTGAGCCATTCTATACTTCAAAGCCGACTGGAGAGGGCACTGGTCTAGGCCTTTCCACTGTCTACGGCATTGTGAAACAGTCTGGGGGATTTATTTTTGTTGAAAGTGCGCGTGGAGTTGGCACTTCGTTTGAGCTACTATTTCCAGCATTCGATGGAAAATCTTCAAGTCTATTAGTTACAGAGAAGACAAAACCAGAGGAAGCAATTTCAAACCGCGCTGAGGGAGTTGTTCTTTTGGTTGAGGATGAAATCCCTGTGAGGGCATTTGCTTCCAGGGCGTTGAAAATAAAAGGTTTTACTGTGCTTGAAGCAGCGAATGCCGAAGAGGCGCTGGACATACTTAGAGATGACAAACTAGCAGTCGACATTTTCGTAACAGATGTCGTTATGCCAGGAAAAGATGGGCCATCTTGGGTAAGTGAAGCTTTGATCAAGCGACCGGAAACTAAAGTAGTTTTTGTATCGGGCTATGCAGAAAACCGTTGTGACGAGTTAAGCGAAAACATCCCAAACTCAATATTCTTGCCTAAGCCTTTCTCGCTCAGTCAGTTAACTTCGACAGTCGCTCGCCTTCACTGAGATCTTTGGTGCCATTCCAGGACGTAGACGCGAATAGCTGATGCAAGGCCACATTCAAGCCCTCGTTTAGCATCAATTTCAGCCGTAAGGGCGTTGATGGGCACTGCTTTTTCGGTGGCGATATTGCGAAATGCTTCCCAAAATGCGGGTTCAAGGCTGATGCTTGTTCGGTGGCCACGTAGAGTTACGGAGTGTTTGATCGGACGTTTGCTCATTCTTCGCGCTTGTGTTCGTCTAAGAAGCGGTCAGCATGACTGTTATTCGCCCTATCTTGCTGTTTTTCAGATTTGCTGCGGCCAAATTTTATAGAGTTTTCGGCGGCTATTTTAGTTTTGTCACGGGCGACTTTGGCTTTTCTAGCTTTATTTAAGTTAACTATATTATCCGCCATAGATGCACCAATGTAATTTCTTGCGGTCAGATTATACCTAAGAGTCGAAAGTACAAAACGAAACCGCAGCGCAATGAGGCGCTGCGGTCAAAATCTTGTATGATTGGGCGATTAAGGTTTTGGTCCAACCATGTTTTCAGGACGCACCACACGTTCAAAGGTTTCTTCATCCACAAAACCGAGACGCATCGCTTCCTCTTTCAAGGTAGTTTTGTTTTTGTGTGCAGTCTTCGCTACGGTTGTCGCGTTATCGTAGCCAATTTGGGGGGCGAGGGCCGTCACCAACATCAAGGATTCTCGCATTAATTTTTCGATACGATCTTTGTCTGCCTGCAGTCCGACTACCAAATTATCAGTGAACGTTGAGGATGCGTCACCCAATAATTGCATGGATTGCAATACGTTATACGCCATCATTGGCTTATATACGTTTAACTCAAAATGACCTTGCGAACCTGCGAAACCGACAGCGGCATCGTTGCCCATAACGTGAATGCAGACCTGCGTAAGCGCTTCGCATTGAGTTGGATTCACTTTGCCCGGCATAATCGAGGATCCGGGCTCATTCTCAGGCAGGATCAATTCGCCGAGACCACAGCGTGGTCCGGAACCAAGAAGGCGGATGTCGTTAGCGATTTTGAACAGAGATGATGCGACGGTTTTCAATGCGCCTGAAATCTCAACCATGGCGTCATGGGCGGCGAGGGCCTCGAATTTGTTGGGTGCTGTTACGAACGGCAAACCGGTAATTTCGGCCATGTTTGCAGCGACCATTTTGTCCCAGCCAACCTGGGTATTTAATCCAGTTCCAACAGCCGTCCCACCTTGGGCAAGCTCATAAATCCTGCCAAGAGCGTCTTTAACGCGTTGAATACCCATGGCTATTTGGTGAGTATACCCAGAGAATTCCTGAGAAAGCGTCAAAGGCGTAGCGTCTTGCGTATGCGTGCGTCCAATTTTGATGATGCCGTCGAATTCTTCTACTTTTGTCTGCATCGCGGCATGAAGCTTTTCGAGACCAGGCAACAGAACGTCATGGGCCATCATTGCGGTTGCAAGATGCATAGCTGTGGGGAATGTATCGTTTGAAGATTGCCCCATGTTGCAGTGATCGTTTGGGTGAACTGGATCCTTCGAGCCAATGACGCCGCCCATGATCTCAATTGCGCGGTTCGCAATGACTTCGTTCGAATTCATGTTCGACTGAGTGCCCGAGCCTGTTTGCCAAACTACGAGTGGGAAGTTGTCGTCGAAGTCGCCTTTGTGAACTTCGCCAGCTGCTTGGATGATTGCTGAAGCGCGTTCAGAATCAAGATTGCCAAGCTCTTGGTTGGCCATAGCGCAGGCCTTCTTGATTACGCCCAATGCGCGCACAATAGCCACTGGTTGCTTTTCCCAACCAATTGGGAAATTGATGATCGAGCGTTGTGTTTGCGCGCCCCAGTATTTGTCCGCGGGAACTTCAAGAGGGCCGAAGCTGTCGGTTTCTGTGCGTGTTGCTGTCATAGCAAGCTCCTGATTGAATACTTTGGTATACAATACCGGTCAGCGGGGAGAGGGGCAATTGCAAGTTGACGAATGGTTAGCGCAATCATGAGCAAATAGTAAAATTATTCTGAGTCGATCACTTTAAAACGGTACTCATTTACGGAACTTATCAAGGCTAACAACGTCAGCGTCTTTATGCTCTTCTTTCACATCCTCACTCATGGGTGCTTCGTCTTCTACGATTTCGATGGGCGAATCTTCGTCTTCGTCTTGCGACTCAAAGCGTAGCCCGAATTCTACCGATGGGTCGACGAATGTCTTAATCGCGTCATAGGGGATGTATAGTGGTTCTGGTGAATCGCCGAAATTCAACGTGACGGCAAATCCGGTCTCTCCGACGTCGAGATTATCGAACCAATGCTGCATAACAATTGTCATTTCGGTGGGGTAGCGATCCGACAACCAATCTGCGAACTCGACATCCGGATGAAGGGTGTCGAATGTGATGAAAAAGTGATGCTCTCCGGGAAGTCCTTCTTTTGAGACTTCGGTCAAGACTTTGCGAATAAGTGAGCGCATGGCGCTGTGCATCAAGTGACCGTAATCTATCTTTTCCCACATAATCGGGTCTCCCATAACCTGTGCTTTAAATCATATGGAAAACGCTGGGAAACGAAAGACCGGTTCGACGTTTTGTCATCAGAAAAATGAAACGATAAATCCAAGGCATCCCATTACCAAGAGTGATTGGATGATTGAACGCTTTAGGACAAGCATGACTATGGCTGCAATAATCGAAAGCATGACGGCCAAAAGTGATAGAGTGAAAATGTCGGGATATGGAAATTCAAACGGGCCAATGGACAACTGAGTAACGGAATTAAAATAGACATTCAGTGCGAACCAGACTGAAAGATTAAAAATCACGCCAACGACGGCTGCTGAAATTGACGAAAGAGCGTTGTTGATCCGTGGCTGCGCTGAAAGCCAATCAATGTAGGGTGCACCTACAAATATCCACAGAAAACAGGGCGCAAAAGTAACCCAAAGCGTCACCAGACCCGCTATCAAACCAAGGCCAACGCCTGCTGTTTTGGTGCCAGCGAGTATGCCAACGAACTCTGTCACTAAGATAAGCGGCCCCGGTGTTGTTTCGGCCAGCCCTAAAGCATCAATCATTTCCGCGGTGTTTAACCAACCAAAGTCACCCACAACTGCTTGGGTCATATAGGCGAGCACTGCGTAGGCACCACCGAATGTGACGACAGCAAGCAGCGAAAAGAACTCGGCTATTTCGGTCAAGAAACTGGCATTGAATACCCACAGGGCGAAAAAGGGCAGGGCCCAAATGACGGTCCACACCAGAATCGTTTTTAGCGTTGTTGCGAATGCCGGCAATTTAGCTTGAACAGGCACGGCGTCTGAACGTTTAAAGGCACCCCAAAGACCGGCAGCCAAAATTATAAGCGGGAAAGGCGCGTTTAACAGGAAAATTCCTGCAAAGGACAGCAAAGCAATTAACTTGCTGTCGGTGGATTTTAACGCCTTTTTGGAGAGTTTGAACAAAGCTTGAAGGACGATCACGATGACAGTCGCTTTGATGCCGAGGAAAATGGATTGAGTGACTGGAAAATCACCCCAAGCCGCATACCCCAGAGCCAGCACCATTATGATTGCAGCGCCGGGTAGCACGAATAGCAATCCCGCGATCAATCCGCCTAATGTACCGCGCATTTTCCACCCGCAATAAGTGGCAAGTTGCATCGCTTCGGGACCGGGAAGCAGCATGCAGAATGAAAGAGCGGATAGAAATTCTTTCTCAGTTAACCAAGGGCGATCGTCGACCAGCTCTTTGTGGATCAGCGAAATTTGGGCCGCCGGCCCCCCAAAGGACGTCAGACCAATGCGGCCAAACACCCTGAACAGATCGGAAAAGCTTGTCACGAATTGCCCCGCGAATTTGGCCAATCATGTTGTTCGCTTTGTCCATCTCGTGCCCAGAGATACAACGCATCATAAATGTTTAATCCGGCCCTAAGCTGTTCAACATCATTTCGATATTGCTTCGAAAGACCAACTGACACAGCCAACAAACCAGCCGCTGCTGGATGCAGGTCATGTCTGTTGGTATCGGCGGCGCGTATGACCAAAGATAGTTCGTCTAAGGCTTTTGTCCTCAAACCGAACTCGTCCAACATCACGTCAAATGTGCATAATTCGCCACGGTGTGACCAGTGCACGCCTTCAATGTCAAAAGGCTGCGCGCCAAATCGATTTGCAACCTCTTGCACTTCACTTGGTGCCACAAACAGAAATCGTGCTTTCGGATCCACGAACCTTTGGATAAGCCAAGGACAGGCTATACGATCTATTTTTGGCCGATGACGGGTAACCCAAATCGATGGCGAGGTGCCTTCAATTGGATGCGCCTTTGCTGCAATTCTTGGCGCTGCTTGGTCTGCAATCCAAGCCAACCTGCCGCCTTTAAGGTATTGCGCATTTATGCCGTCAGAATTTAACCACGCCGTCAAACCTTGGCTTAGTTTCTTGCCTTTTTGGCAAATGATGACACAAGGCTGCCCGTTGAGACGCTCAACTAAGCCAGAAATGTCGTTAAAGTTATGGCGAAATGACCCAGGAATTAAATAAGGGTCTGCAAGATGATCTGCTTCAATGCAAATATCGACCAATGCTGGACAATCGGGTGTACCGATCAAACGAAGAAGTTGGGGCGTGGTGATTTCATTTGGGGCAGGCATAGATGCATGTCTCCTTTGCTGAAGGTAAACATGCGAACTTCGGCCTTGGCCTCACGAGGTGTTCGCGGTGAAACCCCATGCGGAATCGATATAGCGTGCATTCACATCGGTCAAGTAACGGAATGTTGGTAAAGTGCAGGCTTCTGTTGCCAGGTGCCTGCGAACCCCGCCTAACGCTGCAAGGCGCTAGGACTTAGGTTTCAGCGACCAGGACTGCTTAAGCAGCCATAGCCATTGCTGGAGCACGATTGTCATTTGCAATTGTACAAGTTTCGCCGATATCGGTGGCAGACAGCCGAGACAAAGCTAACACCTTTAGACGTCCGTCGATCCTATTTCGTCCCCATGATCCCCCAAATGACGGGATATTTGGTGGAGACGCCGGGTACCGCCCCCGGGTCCGATCCGCTTATTACGAGCGCGTTTATGTCCATATTCCCCGAGGGGACAGGTTGAATATAGGTACGCAACTTGGGATTCGCAATCGCTGAAACGAATTGCGCCGCTCGATTTGCGCATAGCTTCCTAAAAGGGGCTTTGCCTCCGCTTTGCCTCTGGCTAATTCATCGCCAATGGTTTTCTTGACAAGATATAGTCAAGGGCGGGATTTTGCACGTTCGTCGAAAACGCCTTGAGCGAGTTCGACTGTATAGCGCGCCAATTCGCCTAGGGCTTCGTCGGCTGGTGCGGCGGATTTCGCTTCGATTGCATCGGCAATATTGGTGTGCAGGTCGATAATCCGTTCGCGAGACCGTGCCGTGAAGGTGATCATATTCATCAAAGGCTGCATGCCCTCAACTGCGCCTGCAAGCTGGAACGCCAGCACGGGATTACCGGCGGCGTTGACCAGTGCACGGTGGAAGGCGACGTCGGAGGCGCAAAAGCGTTCATCCGTCAGGCCCGGTTGACCTTGGCGCACGATTTCAGCACGCATATCAGCAAGATGATCGGGAAGTCGTCGTTGGGCGGCAAGGGGCGCACAGGCCCTCTCTAAGGTATATCTGGCCTCGCAAGCTGTTTCAAAGCTGACTTCGTTCATCGAGATCAGCAGCGTCGACGTGGTGACCTGTTGGCCGTAAGCCTCCTCAAAGCTGAGTTTGTTGACGAAGGCGCCACCAAAGGCGCCGCGTTGGGTGCGTATCAACGATTGAGCGGCCAGACGCTTCAACGCTTCGCGGACAGTTGCGCGGGATACTTTGAATTGCTCGGCCATTTCGGCTTCGGACGGCAGGCGTTCATCGACGATTAAGCGGCCTTCTACGATGCTATCGCGGATGGCTTTGGCGATCTGGGCCGAGAGGTCTGACGTAGCGTTCGGATCAATTTTCATTTGTCAGACATTTAAAAGTCTGACATTTGGAATGCAAGGCTTGAGTCGGAGAATATGATGTTGGCAACACGGATCAGAGCAATGGGGGCAGCGCATTGGCTGTTTTTGTTTGCGTTGATTTTGGGTGGCTGGACGGCGCTTTGGCTGATGGCCGTGCCGGCAGAGACGCGCGCGCTTGGTCAGATATACGGCGCCGAGTTCTGGATATCGCTGTGTTTGGCCACGCCTGATCTTAGCGGTTATCCCAGTTTGTTCTTTATGTGGGCACTAATGTCTGCGGCGATGATGCTGCCTACTGCCTTGCCCGCTTTCGCAACTTATGAAGATCTCAGCGCAAACACCGATATCAATTTCATCAACTTGGTGTTGGGTTATCTAACGGTGTGGCTTGGCTTTGCCGCTATCGCCGCAGGCCTTCAAATTGGCCTGTTTCGCGTCGGTCTATTGGACGGGTTTGGAACCAGTCAATCTGCAATTTTTAGTGCGATCCTGCTTGCATTAGCTGGGGGCTACCAATTCTCACCGATCAAAGACGCGTGCCTGTCCAAATGTCGTATGCCGCTCACCTTTTTTATGGAACGCTGGGAGGATGGGCCATTTCGCATGGGGCTCAGCCTCGGGGCGATTTGTCTTGGGTGTTGCTGGGCGTTGATGTTGTTGGGCTTCGTCGGAGGCGTGATGAGCCTTGCGTTCATGGGCCTCGCCACCGTGATCATGATTTTCGAAAAAATGCCAGCGATTGGAAAATACATATCCACACCGCTTGGCATTGTACTTTTAGCTGCGTCCGTTTGGATGCTTATCACCGGATTTTGAAGAGGGAGCCGAACGCATGGCCAATGAAAAAATCGACGTTCCAGCACGGATCGACAATCGCCACCCGATGGGTGAGAAAAAGGATCACGCGCTGACGCCATGGGCGATCAAGGGTGAATTGATCCTCAACTGTAACTGTACGATTTTCTGCCCCTGTGTTGTTTCACTGGGCAATCATGCCCCGACCGAAGGTTACTGTCAGGCATGGGCCGGTGTGCGCATCGATTCAGGGCACTATGGCGACGAAGACCTTAGTGGCTTGAACGTTGGCTTGGTTCTGGAAATTCCCGGTCTTATGGCGCGCGGAAACTGGAAAGCCGCTGCCTATATTGATGATCGCGCAAGCCATGCGGCTTATCACGGCTTAATCCAGATTTTCAGCGGTAAAGCCCGCGGAACAACGGGTCTTTTCAAGGTCTTGGTCAGCGAGTTCCTCGGCGCAGAGCGTGCTCCTGTTGAGTTCACCACCGAAGGTAAAACGCGCCGCTTGATGGTTGGCAAGAAGATCCAAGGCGCTGTTGTACCAGTCCCTGGTGCTGATGGCGGCGATCAAGTCGTGACCAACACCAAATACTGGATGGGTCCGGATATTACCGTGGCGACGGCAACTCAAGGTCGCGTGCGCGCCTTTGGTCGTGTTTGGGATTTTGACGGTCGCTCTGCCGAGATCTGTCAAATTGATTGGAAGGGCCCTCGCTAAGGCCCTGACACTTAAGGAGATTTGATATGGCCACGATTTTCCCATCTCGCCGTGTCCGCTGGACCCCATTCACCAAAGGGGTCGAGGCTGCCGGTATGAAGGTCTGTACGGTTTACAACCATATGATACTGCCGTCGGTCTTTCGCAGTGAAGAAGAAGATTATCATCACCTGAAACGTCATGTTCAGGTGTGGGATGTGTCTTGTGAACGTCAAGTCGCTGTTCAAGGTCCGGATGCGCGGCGTCTTCTTGATCTCCTCAGTCCGCGTGATCTTGATCGAATGGCGGATGATCAATGCTATTACATGCCCGCGATTGATAAAGATGGCGGCATGTTGAACGATCCCGTATTGGTCAAGTTGGCACCTGATTATTATTGGATATCTGTCGCTGACAGTGACTACATTCAATACGTTCTTGGTGTCGCGGATGCGCTACAGCTTGATGTAAATGTTTGGGAACCTGATGTTAGCCCGCTTGGCGTTCAGGGCCCAAAGTCTGACGAGCTGATGGCGCGCGTGTTTGGGGATGATGTTAGAGCGATCAAGTTCTTCCGCTACAAGCGATTGGCATTCAACGGTGTCAGCTTAGTTGTCGCGCGCTCAGGATACTCAAAGCAGGGCGGCTTTGAAATCTATGTTGAAGGCAGCGAAAACGGGATGCCGCTTTGGGATGCATTGTTTAAGGCGGGCGCGGATCTGGATGTGCGGGCAGGGTGCCCATCAACGAAAGAACGTGTTGAATCCGGTCTTCTCAGCTATGGCAATGACATCGACCGCACCAACACGCCGTTTGAAGCCGGATTGGGGAAATTCGTAAACTCACCTAAAGACTATATCGGCAAACAGCGCCTGCTAGAACGCTCAGAGCCAAAACGCCAAATTCGCGCGGTTGAGATTATCGGAACGATCCCAAGTATTCGCGAGGCTTGGCCTTTGATGGCAAACGGTAGGCAGGTCGGGCAGGTCACGACGGCAACATACTCGCCCGACCACAAAACCAACGCCTCGATCGCGATGGTTGACCGATCTCATTGGAATGGCGGCACGAAATTAACAGTAGAAACAACCGACGGCGTTCGAGACGCCATTGTGAAAGATAGCTTCTGGACTTGATCCAAAGTGCAAAACATCTCTGAAGGAGAAACCCATGTTCAACGCATTAGTCGTTAACAAAGACGAAGAAAGCGGAAAGACATCCGCAGCCGTTCAATCGATGTCGCTCGATGATCTGCCCGAAGCAGAGGTGACCGTGGCCGTCGATTATTCGACCGTGAACTATAAAGATGGATTGTGCATTGGACCCGGCGGTGGATTGGTACGCAAATATCCGCATATTCCCGGCATCGATTTCGCAGGCACAGTCGAGTCATCCTCAGACGGCCGGTACAAGGCAGGCGATAAGGTTGTCCTTACCGGTTGGCGCGTAGGCGAGGCGCATTGGGGCGGATACACCCAAAAAGCACGCGCTAAGGCTGATTGGCTTGTGCCGTTGCCAGATGGAATAGATACCCGCCAAGCGATGGCTGTTGGTACGGCTGGTTTCACTGCAATGCTTGCCGTAATGGCACTTGAGGATCACGGGCTAAAGCCTGAACATGGTCCAGTTTTGGTTACTGGCGCTGCCGGTGGTGTTGGGTCGGTTGCGACCGCGATTCTTGCTGATCTTGGCTACGAAGTCGCTGCTGTCACGGGGCGCCCAGAAACCGAAGACTATCTTCGCAATCTTGGTGCGTCCCAGATTGTTGCGCGAGATGAAATCAACGAAACGACCAAACGTCCACTCGAGGCCGAAACTTGGGCCGGATGTGTTGATGCTGTTGGAGGCGACATGCTGGCGCGCGTTTTGGGGCAAATGAAATACGGGGCGTCTGTTTCGGCCGTTGGTCTTGCCGGTGGTGCAGGTCTTCCGGCGACGGTGATCCCATTCTTGCTGCGCGGAGTGAATTTGTTAGGTATCGACAGCGTTATGCAGCCCTACGCAAACCGTGTTCGCGCATGGGAGCGGATCTCCAAGGACCTGCCGATGGATAAGCTGGAAGCGATGGTTAAGCCAGCAACGCTATCTGATTTGCCGGCCTTGGGTAAAGACATCCTGAAAGGTCAAGTTCAGGGTCGCATCGTCGTAGACGTGAACGCATAATAACAAACGGGGCGGTTAATTACCGCCCCAACTCTTTCATTCCACGTTCGATCCCCTCAAGGGTCATTGGCACCATGCGATCCTCAAATATCTCACGGATCATGTTGATGGATTGGGTGTAGGCCCAGTATTTTTCAGGCACTGGATTGATCCACAGATGCTCGGGCCATTGTGCCCGGGCACGGTCTAGCCATACCTGTCCGCTTTCTGCATTCCAATGCTCATTCGCACCACCGGGGTAGGCGATCTCATAGGGGGACATTGACGCATCCCCGACAAATATACATTTGTAATCAGCGCCATAGGTGTTCAGAACCTCTTGAGTTGACGTCACATCATCCCATCGACGTGCATTATCGCGCCAAACGCCTTCGTAGAGGCAGTTGTGAAAATAGTAGTATTCCAAGTGCTTGAATTCGGTGCGCGCCGCGCTGAACAATTCTTCGACAACGCGGATGTGATCGTCCATTGATCCACCCACATCAAGAAATAGAACAACCTTTACAGAGTTGTGCTTTTCGGGGCGGGTTTTGACGTCCAAATATCCGTTTTCAGCCGTGGCGCGGATTGTGTGATCTAAGTCCAACTCTTCGTGCGCACCGTCACGGGCCCAGCGCCTTAGGCGTTTTAAAGCGACTTTGATGTTGCGCGTGCCAAGCTCAACCGTGTCATCAAGATTTCGGAACTCTCGCTTGTCCCAAACTTTGATCGCGCGTCGATGGCGACTTTCGTTCTGACCTATTCGAATGCCCTCAGGGTTGTAGCCATATGCTCCGAAGGGCGAGGTTCCAGCCGTACCGATCCACTTGCTGCCGCCTTGATGACGGGCTTTTTGTTCTTCCAGACGCTTCTTCAACGTCTCCATCAATTTGTCGAAACCACCCAGCGCTTCAATCTCGGCTTTTTCTTCATCGGTCAGATGCTTTTCAGCCATCTTGCGAAGCCAGTCTTCCGGCAAGTCCATTGCATTTAGCACGGCGTCGTCGGAAATGTTTTCCAATCCCTTAAACGTCTCAGAAAATGCCACATCAAAGCGATCCAAATTACGCTCGTCCTTCACCATTGCGGCGCGGGCTAAGTAGTAAAAACTTTCGATGTCATAAGTGACCAAACCAGCCTTCATAGCCTCAAGAAAGCTGAGAAATTCACGCAAGCTTACAGGAATGCCGGTTTTTCGTAGGTTCTCAAAAAACGGCAGAAACATTGCTTAGAGTAAACGCAGGATGATGACGTTGATGAACAGTCCAGCGATGGCAAATGCGATGAAATACGCGCCAGCATATTGGGCAATGTCCAGCATCTTACCCTTGCGGCGTTTGGCAATCACTGCTCCGATAATCGCACCCAAAAGCCCGACAAGAATTGGCAGCATATTGTTTACCTCGTTTAGCTCGGGCTAAGTGCAGCGATCTCTCTTAGACGCGCTTCGACAGCCATTTCTGAGCCAAACCCGTAACGCGCGAAACCAAGACTGTCCACCCTGACCGAACGTGCCTGTGACACCTGTCCAGCCATTTCTAAAGCTTCAGCTTCCAAAAGCATCATGGTCGACAAAAGCGCCGCGTTGCCGCTGTTCTTAGCTATTGCCATGAAGGGGCGCACGATATTGATCGTTCCAACTGTATCGCCATTCGCGAGGGTAAATGCGGCAAGCTGAGTGGCTACGAAAGCGCGGTGCAAGTTTGTACCCGGCAAAGCTGCATAGGCATTATCGGCCGCCATAAAGGCGCGTTTACTAACTTCGGCAGAGCTGCCCATGGTTACGCGGCCCAGAACGAAGTAGCCAAAGCCAGTACGAACGTCCTCAAAGCCTTCAAAAGAAGCAATTTGTATTGCACGCTGCGCTGCTGCGATACGATCATTGTCGGATGTTCCGGCACCTAGTGCGGTGTGAATTGCATCGTTCCATCGTGGAGAAATGCTAGCCGAAGGCGTGCCGTAGACGTTGCTTCCTGCCGGATTGACCCGTGCCAGAATGCTTGGCAAACGGGCAGCAACTTGTGCGCGGCTCATTCCGTTTGTCAGATCGCGGTCATATTGAACCCTTAGCACCATCATATCGAACGATGTCAGGGTTGAATGGATGTTGTCGTCGTTAAATACGCTGTCAGACAGGGAATAAAGATCGTTAACCGGACCCAGCGCCTGCGCCAGTTCTTCGTGTAGACAATCACGCACTTCTTTCGGGCTGGCGTCTGATGGCAGGAAGATCGACATCATTGTGCGATCTGTCATTGCTGTCCAGCTACCAGCGCTTGTGCGACGCTTGACGCTGTAGTCAGCCAGCGAACGGGCGTTAGGGGCCACAAAGCATGCTGCATTCGGGATTAGACGTTTGATTTGGGCGCGGGTGACCATCTCAATATTGATATTCGCGTCTTTGGAAGATGACGCATAGATGTTCAGACCTGCCTCAGTACGTAGACGAGTAAGAAGCGATGATAGATCGTTCTTGGCTGTTAGAGGCGCAGAGTTGTCTAAGCGAACAGAGATCGGACCTTCGAACCTTGTCAGTTGATGCAGCTGAGTGCCACTTTCCAGAGCAAAGTTTAGCGTCAGAAAATCTTGGGCAATAGATGTGTTCGAGCGTTGGGCGCTAGAGCTTCCTGTAGGAGCCACTTTCAGTTCCGGCAATTCAGCCTGAGGGGCAGCAACAAAACCACGGGTAGGAACCTCAAAAGGTCCGGTGGTGGTATTGCAACCCGCAAGGGCGAACAAAAGTGGAATGATAACTCGACGCATTTTTATCCCCGCTGATACCGAATGAACGGTGTCAGATTGCCGATACGGTCATAAAGTTTGCGGGCAGTTTCGTTAAATTCCTGCGTCAGCCAATAAACGGTTGGGGCGCCTGCTTTGTCAGCTTCGTCATAGACAGCTTCTATAAGCGCACGCCCGATCCCTTGGCCTCGTGTTTCGGAAGACGCAAAGAGGTCCTGAAGATAGCACACATTTTCAACTTTCCACGCATGTCTGTGAAACAGGAAATGTACCAGTCCGACCACTTTGTTATTTTCGTCTACCGCCAACATACCATTAAACTCGTTCGGTTCGTTACTCGTTAATCGCCGGAATGTCGTTTCGTAGACATCCTCGGTTACTTCGGAATTGTAAAACTCCAGATACGCCGTCCAGAGACGACGCCAATCTTTGTAGTCACAAGTCGCGACGGCACGAACAGAAATGTGTTTTTGGGGGGGCAATTGTTCACCTTTCCTATGACATTAACCCCAAAGGTTAAGTCATTGGAGCGTCAGCGTGAACAGTTTGCGGCAGAAATGAGGCAGAAAGCAGTCAATTTTGGCGACGCGCTAGAAATGCGAGTCGCTCAAACAGGTGAACATCTTGTTCATTTTTCAACAAAGCACCGTGAAGCGTTGGCAAAGCAGACTTGCCATCCTGCTTTAGATCGTCAGCGGTCAGATCCTCGGCCAGAAGCAGTTTCAGCCAGTCCAAAACTTCGGAAGTGGACGGCTTTTTCTTCAACCCTGTCTGCTCTCGGATTTCATAGAACTGGGTCAACGCTTCGGTCAGCAACTGGGGCTTAATTCCGGGGTGATGAACTTCAACGATTTTGCGCATCGTTTCGACGTCTGGAAATCGGATATAGTGGAAAAAACAACGACGGAGGAACGCGTCGGGCAATTCCTTTTCGTTATTTGAAGTAATGATCACGATCGGCCGGACTTTGGCTTTGACGGTTTCACCCGTTTCGTAGACGAAGAACTCCATTTTATCGAGTTCTTGCAGTAGATCGTTTGGAAATTCGATATCGGCCTTGTCGATTTCGTCGATCAGCAGAACCATTTTCTCGCCTGCATCGAACGCCTGCCAAAGCTTTCCTTTTTTGATGTAGTTTTTCACATCATGTACGCGTTCTTCGCCCAACTGACTGTCACGTAGCCGGCTTACAGCATCATATTCGTAAAGGCCCTGTTGAGCGCGAGTGGTGGATTTGATCGACCATTCGATCATCTTGACCCCTAGTGCGTCGGCGACTTGCTTGGCCAATTCCGTCTTTCCGGTACCCGGTTCACCTTTGACCAACAGGGGTCTTTCAAGTGTGACTGCAGCGTTAACTGCGACAGTCAAATCAGCGGTCGCGACGTAACTTTTGGTACCTTCAAATTTCATGGGTATTGTCCGAATCTTTTAAGTAACACCGAGTTTTTAGCCTTCTGGGGCTTTGACCACAAATCATGAGCATTGTGTAGTGACAATCCCCTAGCAGAGGACTATGACCACCCTCAGGAAGAGGAGGTTCCGGCTGTCAAAAGGATCTACGGATTCGGACTCTGGACTAACAAGGGAAAAAGAGCTTGAAGCAAGAAGTGTTTTTACCTGAAGACTATCGGCCGGCAGAAGACGAGCCTTTCATGAACGAGCTTCAGACTGAATATTTTCGTCGCAAGCTGGTGGATTGGAAGACAGATCTTTTGACCGACAGCAAGGACACAATCGAGGGATTGCAAGACAACACTCGCAATATTCCCGACGTTGCTGACCGCGCTAGCGAGGAAACAGACCGCGCTCTTGAGCTTCGGACACGTGACCGTCAACGCAAACTTGTTGGCAAAATCGAATCTGCGCTGCGGCGTATTGATGAAGGTGAATACGGCTATTGCAGCGTTACTGGCGAAGCGATTTCGCTGCGCCGTTTGGATGCGCGTCCCATCGCGACCATGAGCCTTGAAGCTCAGGAACGTCACGAGCGTCGCGAAAAAGTTCACCGCGACGACTAACGGTTGATCGAATGACACAGAATTTAAAAAAGCGCCGGGACTAAGCTCCGGCGCTTTTTATTTTAGAGGGAAAAGGTGCCCCGGAAATGAAGATTTGCGTCATCGGCGGCGGTATCGGCGGACTGGCCTTTGCGAGGGCGGCAGCATTGAACGGCGCTGACGTCACTGTTCTGGAACAAGCTGACGCGATCAAAGAGGTTGGTGCGGGGCTTCAAATCAGCCCAAACGGGATTCGCGTTATTGAGGCGCTTGGCCTCAAAGATGAATTCACCAAGAACTCGGTCAAAGGGCAGGGTGTTTCGTTGCGCAATTATGCAGACGCGCGAGAGGTTGCGTATCTTGATCTTACGACATTGTCTGACGATCAAGAATATCACTTTGTTCACCGCGCTGATTTGGTGGAGGTTCTGGCCAAAGGTGCACGTGACGCCGGTGTAACGATCCGGCTGTTGCAGAAAGTTTCAGAGATCAGCGACGCGGGCTCGCCTCATGTCGTCACGCAATCGGGGGATACGTTTCACGCCGACGTAATTGTCGGTGCGGATGGAGTGCACTCGGTTGCCCGAAAAAAGATACTTGGTCAGACCTCTCCGTTTTTCACGCATCAAGTCTGTTGGCGGGCGACCATTCCCAACGATTTGCATTTCCCCGCCCAGGTTCGTCTCTATATGGGGCCAAAACGCCACCTGGTTTGCTATCCGCTGCGTGGCGGAGAACTGCTTAACATCGTCGCTGTACAGGAACGCCACGCTTGGGCTGACGAAGGTTGGCATCACGAAGACGACCCTAAGAACTTAGAGGCTGCATTTGCTGATTTTGGCAACGAGGTGCACGCTTTGCTTGAGCGTGTAGAACAGGTTTCGCTTTGGGGTTTGTTCCGGCATGAAGTCGCCCCGCGCTGGCATAATGACTACACCGCTTTGCTGGGCGATGCAGCCCACCCAACGCTGCCCTTCTTGGCGCAAGGTGCGAACATGGCATTGGAGGACGGTTGGGTTCTAGCAAAATCGCTTGGGGAAAATAGCAACGTCGCAGAAGCTTTGAGCCAATATCAATCCAAGCGCATTGATCGCGTGCGCAAAGTCATCGATACCGCATCAGGCAACGCATGGAAGTATCATTTGTCGTTCCCACCGTTACGCTGGCTGGCCCACACCGGACTGCGAATTGTATCTCAGGTCTCACCCTCAAAGTTGGTGAGGCAGTTCGATTGGATTTATGGCCACGACGTAATCAAACCCGATTAAGCGTCCAGTTCTACCCACACTGGAACATGATCAGAAGGCTTCGTGCGAGCACGAAGTTCAGATTCGATCCAGCAGTCTTTCAAAAGGTCCGCGCATTCAGGTCCAAGTAGAAAGTGGTCAATTCGGATACCATCATTGCGATCCCATGCACCCGCTTGATAATCCCAAAAGCTGTAGTGCCCACCGCCTGGTACACGGGCGCGGAACGCCTCGGTAAATCCAAGGTTTAAAATTTCGCGGAACGCAGATCGGGTTTCTGGTAATGCCAGTGCATCCTTTTGCCAAGCCTCGGGTCGCTTAGCATCCTCGTCCTGCGGGATAACGTTGTAGTCGCCTGTCATTAGGCAAGGAGTTTCCTCAGACAGCAACGCCTCGGCACGTGCCTTTAGACGCTTCATCCAGGCCAGTTTGTAATCATATTTTGGGCCCGGAACAGGATTTCCGTTCGGCAAGTAAAGCCCGCAAACCCGCACGGGAATATCCCCCATGACCGTCGCTTCAATCCAGCGCGCTTGTTCATCACTGTCATCGCCCGGCAATCCCCGGGTCACGTCTTCAAGTGGTAGGCGGGACAGAATCGCGACGCCATTAAAGCCTTTCTGACCGTGGGTTTCGACTGTGTAACCAAGATCCTCGATCACTTCGCGGGGGAAGTTTTCATCGACAGACTTAATTTCCTGCAACAAAGCGACGTCTGGTCTGCTCTCTTCCAGCCACTTCAGAAGCGTTTCGATCCGTGCTTTCACACCGTTGATATTGAAAGTCGCGATTTTCATGAGCGTCCCTGTCTAGCGTCATTTCTGTATCGCCGATGACACGAAGTCGAACAAGCCGTGAAATTCCAAAACACGAGTTTGCCGAATCCGTGTCGCATCGACTTTGATTCGCGCTCATCGCGCCGATGTGTGACGCAATTTAGCGTCTTTGCTGACCGATCTTGCATAAAGACAATTTCAAAACCGTACATATATGGTGTTCGAACGAAAGCAAACAACAACATGTAGCGGCCAAAATCAACATTTCACCCTTAACGAGTTTTACCTTGCCAAATGCAACCAATAAGAGCAGCGTTGAGACGCCACGCAACCTAAGAGGGAAAACTGCTATGACTGCACTAAAGAAAATCCAAGAGCCTACCTTTGAAATTCGCGAAGATCGCGCCCAAACATCCAACAGCGACATGCTGTTAGGCGACATTACAGGCGGTTATATCTCGGGTTCTGCACCAACCATGGGCAGCGACACGACAATGGGCGATATTACTGGCGGCTACATTTCAGGTTCGGCGCCCACCATGAGCAGTGACGCCACAATGGGTGACATCACCGGCGGATACATTTCAGGCTCCGCACCATCAATGACCAGCGACGCCACCATGGGTGAAGTTACTGGCGGCTATATCTCTGGTTCCGCGCCATCCATGAGCAGTGAAGCGACTATGGGTGAAGTCACCGGCGGTTACATTTCCGGTTCATCTCCGACGCTTGGAAGCGACACAAAAATGGGCGAGATCACCGGCGGCTATATCTCTGGTTCTGCACCTGTTGCGATCAGCCTACCGCACAACGGCGACCACGGTCTGCCGCAAATCAAGAAGTAAGAACCCTTTCGTCAGTCAAGCAGGCGGGGCCGAGACACCGCCATAGCAGGAGAACACAAATGTCTAATGTTATAGCCCTCAACGCCCCGTCCCGCGTGACGCCTTTGAACCAGCGAATATCTGATCTGGTCGAGTGTTTCGCATTTCATCGCCGCCAAGGGGATGACGTCTATTGGCTGAAAGAAAACGCAGAGTTGCTGAACGTTCTAGAAACAACCGGCACTCACCCTAGCGAGGCGGCGCTTGCGCCCCTCGCGGGTTTCTACGAAAACTTGGAAGAGCGCATGGAGTTCTTCCCACAGTACTATCGCTTCTTCATCTCGATGGCCTGTGACATGGAAGATCTGGGCTTTGGCGCTGGTAAAGCTGAACATTTGGCACGCTGGGCTAATGCGCGCATGATGCCTCAGGGCGAATTGTCAGACCTTCAGCGTTTAGAGGCGCGTCGTTTGATGACACGTCGCAATGTAGAGCCATTTCCAAACGACCCGGGGCTAGAGGATCGCGTTCGGGGGTTCTGTCGTTCGACCGATTTCTTCGCCATACCGAATAAGAAAGCGGCGTATGAGCTGACCCACGCTGTGTTCTATCTCAGTGAGTACGGCCGCAAGGATCCAAACCTCGATCAAGCGACAATTGATAGCCTTCACAATGTTGGCATTCTGGCGATGCTCGAGCAGAACAGTGACCTTGTTGCCGAGGTATGTATTTCCCTACGCTACGCTGGCGAGACACCGCCTGCATATTGGGAAAATTGGCTGAGACGTGACCGTCGTGGCTATTTTGTTGAGCAGGACGAATATCGTGCTGGCGATGATTATCACAGCTATTTCATGGCCTTCTGGGTTGAAGCTACTGCCGGTAATCCGATTTTCACTGACAAATACTGCCAAGGTCCAATGACCTTCTACCGCGAAAAACCGGATTGCGTTCCCTTACGTGACCTTTCCCAGGTCTTGCTGGGTCTTGAAGGTGGGCGAACCAATGACTGGCAAAAACTACAACCTTTAGTAGAAAAAACACTTGCAAAAAACTCTCTGGCGGTTCTGAATACGGTACAAGAGTCCACGTCCAGATTTGAGGCATTTTTCGAAAGCTTCGCAAGATCTGAGCGGGTCAGGGAGAGTGCATGACGTTTAGGTTACCCAGTAATACGGTTATCAGTGGCGCGTTCTTAGTCATTGCTTACACATTAATTAGCGCATCATCCGATGCCGCGGCAAAGTTCATATCGACAGATTTTGCCGCACCTCAGCTATTTGCCCTCTCCGGAGGGCTTGTGGCGTTGTTTTCGTTCTTTGGCGCTGCCCGGAAAGGCAATCTGAACGAGCTTAAAACTGCCCATCCATTTCCAATAGCAATACGATCAGTATTGACCGTAACATCAGCATGTTTCTTCTTTTACGCTATGCGGGAATTAAGCTTGGCTGAAATCTTCGTATTCGTCGGTCTTATGCCGATCATGGCTGCCCTGTTGACGCCCGTTATCATAAACGAAAGCGTCGACGCAAAAGCTTGGTTTGCGCTGGTAACAGGATTTATAGGCATTCTTTGCTTGTTTCCGAACGGCATCGTAGGTTTGACGTTCGGCCATGCAATCGCCTTTGCAGCCTGCTTAACCGGCGTCATTTCGATGGTGATGGCCCGATTGGTAGGGAAAACAGAAAACAAGCCGCTTGCACTGCTGTTTTACCCGCATGCGTTAATGTTTGTTGTCATGATCGCAGCCCTACCGTTTGTCTTTAAACCCATGAGTGGCTTTGAACTTTCGATAGCAGCTTTGTATTCAGCACTTCTGTTCGTCGGTCGCTTTATACTGGTGCGCGCATTGGCGATGGCGCCGACGCATATCGTTATGCCCATTATGAATGTTCAGTTTCTGTGGATGGTGGCATTTGGTTCGTTTTTCTTCGCCGAAGTCCCTTCACCGAATATCCTAGTGGGTGCATTCATCGTAATCGCGTCCTGCCTATCATTGGTCAGGAACGCAGTCTCCGAGCAAAAAAAAATCCTGCCTATATCTTCTGATGCACTCGCACGGGCTTGGCCTAAATCGAGAAACTTGTCCCGCAGCCACAGGAGCTCGTGGCATTCGGATTCTCAATCACAAAGCGCGCGCCGATCAGCTCTTCAGTGAAATCAATCGTCGCGCCGGCCAAAAACGGCATCGAAATTTGATCCACAACAACGGTTTCTCCGCTGCCGGTTAGCTGGACGTCGTCCTCGGATGGTGTGTCCAGCTTGATTTCATACTGAAAACCAGAGCATCCACCGCCCTCTACGGCGACGCGTAAGGCTTGGCCTTGCTGGGCTGCGCCAATTTCAGACAAACGCGTAAATGCACGCTCAGTCACTTTCGGGGGAAGATTCATCTTGGACACTGCGCCTGTTTTGTTTCCTTCGGTGATGTGAATATAAGGGCGTGGGACAATGGCGACAAGGACTGGCGATATGCAGGCGCCTTTTGCGTGTTTTCCGGCAAAAAGTCGGGGGCGGCTCTTTCATGAGGAAGAGAGTAATTTCAGATCGTGTTTTCAACGCGACCGTGATCGGATCATTCATTCCGGTGCGTTCAGAAGGCTGAAGCATAAGACGCAAGTCTTCGTTGAGCACGAGGGCGATTACTTTCGCACGCGCTTGACCCATTCGATCGAGGTTGCGCAGGTAGCCCGTACAATCTCGGGTGCCCTTGGTTTGAACTCGGAACTGACCGAGGCTGTTGCACTGGCCCATGATCTTGGTCACACCCCTTTTGGTCATACGGGCGAAGATGCGCTCAATCTCATGATGGCCCCGTACGGCGGCTTCGATCACAATGCGCAAGCACTAAGGATCGTCACATCGTTAGAGAATCATTACGCTGAATTTGATGGGCTAAACCTGACTTGGGAAACGCTTGAAGGTATTGCCAAGCACAACGGGCCGGTTTTGGGTGATCTTCCTTACGCGTTGAGTGAATACGACACTTTGCACGACATGGAGCTACACACCCACGCCAGCGCCGAGGCCCAGGTTGCAGCGTTGTCTGACGACGTCGCTTACAATAACCACGACCTTCAGGATGGATTGCGCGCGGGTCTGTTCACCGAAAAAGACATAATGGAACTGCCGATTATCGGACCAGCCTACACCGACGTCGATAAAACTTATCCAAACCTTGATCGCAACCGGCGTAAACATGAGGCTTTGCGCCGTGTCTTTGGTGTCATGGTTGCTGATGTCATCGATACATCCCGCGATGTGATTGCAGACCGAAACCCGCAGTCAGTCGAAGAGCTAAGGTTGCTCGGTCAGCAAGTAATCTGCTTTTCACCAGGTTTTTGGTCGGATCTCAAAATTATTCGCGAGTTTCTCTTCTCGCAAATGTACCGTGCCCCTTCGGTGATGGAGATGCGCACAGAAGTGACCGAAGTCGTTAAACGTCTTTTTGCACTGTTTCTTGAACAGCCAGAGCATTTGCCAACAGAATGGCAAGACGATCTAAAGAAGTGCCATACAAAGACAGAGCTTGCACGAAAGGTAGCGGACTATGTTTCAGGCATGACGGACCGATATGCGTTGCTAACGCATGATCGTTTGATTGGGCCAATCTCAGCACTGAAGAATACGCCGCATTGACGCCAATCCCCCTCGTGTTAAACCCCGCGCGAGACAAAGGAAGACCGCTATGAACCTGTTTACCGATATCCGCGCACTGGTCGTTGAAAAGCTGGATGATCTTGTTGCCGACGGCGTCCTGCCGGCTGGCCTTGATTATGCAAATGTGGCGGTTGAGCCGCCCCGCGATGCGCTGCACGGCGACATGGCGACCAATGCTGCAATGGTTCTGGCGAAACCCGCGAAATCCAAGCCACGCGACATTGCCGAGGCACTGGCTGCTAAGCTTGCCGACGACCCACGTATCACTAACGCCGAAGTCGCAGGACCAGGCTTCCTAAACATGAGGCTTGAGGCCAGCATCTGGCAGTCGCTTGTCGCCAATGTTTTGGAGCAGGGCACGAATTACGGTCAAAGCAATGTGGGCCAAGGTAAACGGATCAACGTTGAATTTGTTTCGGCCAACCCCACGGGCCCGCTACATGTCGGTCACACACGTGGTGCGGTGTTTGGCGATGCGCTTTCTAGCCTGCTGGGCTACGCTGGCTATGATGTTGACCGCGAATACTACATCAATGATGGTGGCGCGCAGGTCGATGTCCTCGCTCGGTCAGTTTATCTGCGTTATCTTGAGGCACACGGACAAGAAGTAGCGTTTGAAGATGAAACTTATCCGGGTGAATACCTGATCGAAGTTGGTCAGGACCTAAAAGACGAAAAAGGCGACGCTTATGTTGGTCAGTCTGAAAGCGTCTGGCTCAGCGAAATTCGCGAATATGCCTCGGACAAAATGATGGATTTGATCCGTGCAGATCTCGCGTCACTTGGTATCAAGATGGATGTGTTTTTCTCGGAAAAATCTCTTTACGGCACGGGCCTTATCGAGGCCGCGCTTAAGTCGCTCGAAGATAAGGGGCTGATATACGAAGGCGTTCTTGAGCCTCCGAAGGGTAAAAAGCCCGAAGACTGGGAACCCCGAGTGCAGACGTTGTTCAAGTCCACCGAGCATGGCGACGATGTTGATCGCCCGGTCAAGAAATCGGACGGCACCTGGACCTATTTCGCGCCCGATATTGCGTACCACTATGACAAAGTCACCCGTGGTTACGACGCCCTGATCGACATCTTCGGCGCGGACCACGGCGGATACGTAAAGCGCATGAAGGCCGCAGTTTCCGCACTTTCAGACAGCAAAACGCCGCTTGATATCAAACTGACTCAGTTGGTGAAACTCTACAAAAATGGCGAACCGTTCAAAATGTCCAAGCGGGCAGGGACCTTCGTGACCCTCCGCGATGTTGTTGAGCAAGTTGGCCCTGACGTTGCACGTTTTGTCATGCTGACCCGCAAGAACGACGCGACGCTTGATTTCGACTTTGACAAAGTGCTTGAGCAATCGCGTGACAATCCAGTGTTCTATGTCCAATACGCTCATGCCCGTATACGTTCGGTTCTGCGAAAAGCAGCCGAGCAGGGCATTGCTGTGGATGACGCGACCCTAAAGGCCGCCGATCTTAGTAACCTAGCCCACGAGTCTGAGATTAACGTCGCCAAAAAGCTTGCTGAATGGCCACGTTTGGTTGAAATTGCAGCACGTACACATGAGCCACATCGCGTTGCGTTCTATCTCTATGAACTTGCAAGCGAACTGCATGGATTGTGGAATAAGGGCAACGAATTGCCTGAACTTCGTTTCCTGCAAGAGGGTAATGCCGCCGCCAGTCAGTCAAAAATCGCACTGGCCCGTTCCGTGGCCGTTGTTATTGCCGCAGGTCTTGGTATTCTCGGCGTCACTCCGGCGGAAGAAATGCGTTAAAAGCAACCACGTCGGCTAAGGCAGTTTGTGAAACCGACGGGGTAACTTTCCCCGAATTATGAGGCGGCATGGCAGAGCACCAGCCAGGTTCCGATTTCGGCGATAGTCCGGATCAGGTTTCAATGACGCGCGTCACCCAATGGGGCGGCGCGTTGATTTCGGTCGCGCTAATTCTCGGCATGGCGTTTTGGGCTTACCGTATTGTGGTTCGTGACGTGACCGGCATTCCGGTTGTCCAGGCTTCGGACAATCCACTCCGCATACAACCAGAAGACCCCGGCGGTCGCCCCGCCGACCACCAAGGCTTTGCCGTTAATGATGTCGTGTCGGACGGAACCGCCAGCCCGTCTGCGCAAACATTGATCCTTGCGCCTGATCCGCAAGAGCTTTCGGACGATGATGCGCCCTTTGGCGAATTGCCCATTGGTCAGGTTGAAGGCGCTGAACCTGTTCTGAATATTGCCGAGGCAACAACACCAGAAGAACAACGCGAAGCCGTCCTTGGGCTTGCTGACCAAATGATTGCCGAACAACAGCAAGAATTCGAAGCGACAGAAAGCGCAGGTAACCCCGCGATCCTAGCCGCCGTTCTTGAGGCCGCGAGCACTGCCGATGCGACAGGTGCCCCGACTAGCAGCCCTTTCCCTGCGCTACGTCCAGCTAATCTCGGCCAACCCACACTCACTACACAAACGGCCTCGACCACTTTGGTTCGTGATGTTTCACCCTCTGCCGTGCCAGACGGATCGCGTCTGGTTCAACTTGGCGCGTTTAAAAGTGATGCTGTCGCGCGTTCTGAATGGGAACGAATGTCCAAACTTTTCCCAGGTTATCTAGACGACAAGTCCCGTGTTATTCAGCAAGCAGAAAGCGGCGGAAAAACATTCTACCGCCTCAGGGCCATGGGCTTTGATGATATCGAGGACGCCCGCCGTTTTTGCGCTGCGTTTAAATCCCGAAACGTGGATTGCGTACCTGTTCTGGTCCGCTAAACTACATCCTCATGGATGAGAATTTCGACGATAGCACCTCGCTCACGCAAGAGGTTTCGGTAGCTGACCGCATGGCGGCAGAGGCGCTGATCGTTGACGTTGATGGATATGAAGGTCCGCTAGACATCCTGCTTACGTTATCACGCACTCAAAAAGTTGATCTGCGCAAAATATCGATCCTCGATCTGGCACAGCAGTATCTGTTATTTATCGATCAGGCAAAGACGCTTCGGATAGAGCTTGCCGCAGATTACCTTGTGATGGCCGCATGGCTTACCTTTTTGAAATCACGGCTTTTATTACCACTTGACCCAACCGAGGACGGTCCATCTGGGGCCGAGCTGGCTGCGCACTTGGCTTTCCAGCTTGAGCGACTTCAGGCTATGCGGGAATCTGCAGCCAAACTGATGGCGCGTGATCGATTGGGACGAGATATCTTTGCACGGGGCATTCCCGAAAAGGTTGCGCGCGTGAAAAACGTTACCTATACAGCGTCGCTTTTGGACCTGATGCAAGCCTATGCGCGCCTACGGACCCGTGATGAATTTCGCCCCTTCACTATGGACCGCGACGCGGTTTTCACCATGGAAGAAGCATTAGGCCGTATGCGGGGTCTCATCGGCTATGCGCTCGATTGGACCGACATAGCCAGTTATCTGCCCGACGGTTGGGGCGCTGACCCGGCGCGCCGGCGCTCGGCAACTGCCTCGACATTCGCGGCCTCGCTTGAGTTGGCCAAAGAAGGCAAAGTTGAAATTCGCCAATCAGATACTTTTGCCCCAATCCATCTTAGAAAAAGGGATGTGAGTTGACCGAACCCGATTTCCCCCAAGAGGAAAGCCTGTTTGAGGCCCCTCCAATCGCTGAACAAGAGCGCATGGTTGAGGCAATCCTATTTGCTTCGGCTGAACCGGTGCCAGTGCGCGAACTGAACAGCCGCATGCCGCATGGATGCGACGCTGCAGAAGCGCTTGTTCATCTTCGTAAACGCTACGAGGGCAGGGGCGTTCACGTCGTCAAAGTAGGTGATGCGTGGGCGTTGCGAACTGCGGCTGATCTTTCTTTCCTGATGAAAAAGGAAACGATTGAGACCCGTAAACTAAGCCGCGCAGCCATCGAGACGTTGGCAATAATTGCCTATCATCAGCCCGTTTCACGCGCCGAGATTGAAGAAATCAGAGGCGTCAGCGTTTCTCGTGGCACACTCGATCAGTTGCTTGAGATGGAGTGGATTCGTTTTGGTCGCCGTCGCATGTCACCCGGTCGACCGATTACATTTATTGTGACAGAAGGATTTCTTGACCACTTCGGTCTCGAAAATGCCCGTGATTTGCCAGGTCTCAAAGAGTTACGTTCGGCTGGACTGTTGGACAATCGACCGCCGCCTGGCGCTGAAGCTCTCGCTGATTCCGAAGATAGTGATGATGAAGATCAATCAGAAATGTTTGAAGAATAGGACATTTCAAGCATTTGTAGTGGTTTCGTGCACAAACAATATAAATGTCTCCAAATTGGAAACGACAAAATTTGGCCATTTTTTGCTGTTAGATCGGTCTTAGATATGACGAGGAGAGCAGTCATGAATGCAGATAAATTGATCAAAATGATCCTGAATACAATTGTCCGTACACTGGTCAACAAAGGTGTAAAGGGCGCAATGAACGCCACGACTAAGGGTCGTGGTAAAGGTTCTGGCAATCAAGAAGGCCAGCAAACTCAGAAGCAAGCTAAACAAGCAATGCGCATGATGCGTCGCGCTGGTCGCCTTTAATAACGGTCTACTAGCTTTTGAAATGCTTAGATAATTTAAGTCCTTGCCCTTGATAATTGGACTTGAGGTCAGCGCCGTATAGCGTCGCTGGCACCTCAGACATTCGTTCATAAACCAAACGACCGACGATCTGTCCGTGTTCTAGCACGAACGGCGCTTCATGGCATCGAACTTCAAGAACGCCGCGTGATCCTGCGCCACCAGCAGCGTCAAATCCAAAACCTGGGTCAAAAAATCCAGCGTAGTGCACCCTAAATTCCCCAACCATTGCTAAATAAGGGGCCATTTCCGCTGCGCAGTCGGGAGGGATGGCAATAGATTCTCTCGAAACGAGAATATAAAATGCGCCGGGATCCAGGATGATGCGTCCATCTTTGGTACGAACTTCCTCCCAATATTCACTTGGGTCATAATGACTTAGTTTGGATAGATCGATGACACTGGTATGGCGCTTGGCGCGGTAACCAACCAGATCACCATTCTCAGGGTGCAAATCTACTGAAAACCCAAGCCCATCTGAAATTACCGGTTCGCCCGATACAATTGGGGTGCGTGTATGCACATCCCGCAATTCGTCATCGGTTAAGAACGTCCGACCTTGGCGAAAGATAATTTGCGTTAACATCTGACCAGGTTGAGCCACGACTGAGAAACTCTGTGGACAAATCTCGGCGTAAAGCGGGCCGGTATAGCCCTCTGGAATTCTGTCAAACTCAACACCTCGGTCCGTTATGACTCGCGTCATAAGATCGAGACGACCAGTCGAACTTTTGGCCGATGCGGCACCAGTCATGCCGGTTGTTAAAGCCAAGTTTTCCATAAGAGGGACTACATAAACGCAGCCCTTTTCTAGAACAGCGCCGCCGTTTAGATCGATCTCATGCATTGTCAGTTCATCGAGACGTTGAATGACGCTATTCTGACGGCCCGGCAGGAACGAGGCACGCACGCGGTAAGCTTTATTGCCTATGCGTAGGTCAAGACTGGCGGGTTGAACTTGCTCGTTCTGGATAGCCAATGTCGCCCCGATGGAGCCCTCGGCGATCATCTGCCTGATCTGTGCGTCTGCAAGAACTCCGGTTTTCATGTCGATCCTCGCGAATACAAAAACACCCGCCCAAAGATCGGACGGGCGGATTTAATATTGGTCGGGCTAGCAGGACTTGAACCTGCGACCTTCCGTCCCCCAGACGGACGCGCTACCAGACTGCGCCATAGCCCGACGAATGCTGTTTCATATCGTGTTTCATAGCGTGAGCAAGCAGAAAATCCCATAAAACACTCAGGAATTAGAAGAGGTTGCCTGATTGGACGCAATGTCTGAAAGTAGTTTTCGTACCTGTGCCAATTCTTCCAAGTGTTTGTCCAAATCTCCAGGTTGCAGTTTTGCCAATCGCGCTAGTGCACCGGTCTCCGGAACTTGCATTGAGCTGAGATCAACATGGGCGATATGACTTATATCGATCTTGCTTGGCGTTGGTTCAGCCTCAGCCTCGGCCTCAACAGTTTCAGCGTTCGGCGTTTGAAACGTTTTTGTGCGATCAGAGCTAAACTCAAATCCCGGAAAGCTCATCTGATCTAGCGGATCGTCGGATTGCGCTTCCGGAATTGTGGATTCTTTTCGGGGCGCAACAGATGTAAACATTGGCGCATCAGCAGGTATGGATTCAGCTTCAACTTCGATTATTTGGGCTGCAGATCCCGAAGCTTCGGTGCTGTCCAGATCGAAAGTTGAAAGTGCTGCCACATGCTTGGGGCCGTTGTCCCTAAGAAGCTTTTGGACGTCTTTGACGGTTAGCCCGTCTTGATGCAAAAGCCGTTTGATGCCTCCAAGGAGCATCATGTCATTGGGTCTATAATAGCGACGGCCACCTGCACGCTTAACCGGCTTTACTTGGCTAAATTTGCTTTCCCAAAACCGCAGCACATGTGCAGGCGTATCAAGCCAGTCCGCAACTTCACTGATTGTGCGGAACGCGTCTGGCGACTTGCTCATGAGGAAACCCTAGTGGTTAAGATTTGTTACCGGATGCAACGCGGTCTTTAAGAAGGTGCGAAGGGCGGAAGGTCAGAACGCGGCGCGGAGAAATTGGAACCTCTTCGCCGGTTTTAGGATTACGTCCGACACGTGCGGCTTTATCGCGGATGCTGAATGTGCCGAAGGACGAAATTTTAACCTGATCGCCGTCAACGAGGGCATCAGACATATAGTCCAAAACGCTTTCTACCATGTCCGCAGATTCGTTTCTGGAAAGGCCGACACTTCGGACGATAGCATCGCTTAGGTCCATTCGTGTCAAAGTGTGTTCGCTCATCCAAATCCCCTTTTACTGTTCCGTAGAATAGGGGGAAGGGAAATTACGAGTCAATAACAACGGCTTGGCGATTGTTGTTTGATCACGGTTCTGGGTCGATTCTAGGCAATTTGACTGAATTATTTCTCTACCAGCGCAACAATACACTGCCCCAGGCAAGTCCACCGCCAATTGCCTCGGTGACAATTAGGTCATCTTGCTTGATTTGACCGTTCATTTTGCCAACCGAAAGTGCCAGAGGAATCGAAGCGGCAGATGTATTTCCGTGATCTTGTACCGTCACGATAACGCGATCCATGGGTACGTTCATCTTTTTGGCAGTGCCTTTGATGATACGTATGTTTGCTTGATGAGGCACGATCCAGTCCACGTCCTCACCACAAAGACCAACTTTTTCTAATGCTGTGTGTGCGGTTCCGGCCAGCTTTTCAACAGCATGGCGGAACACTTCTTTCCCTTCCATGCGCAGAAAACCCGTTGATTTGGTCGACACACCACCATCGACATAAAGAATGTCTTTGTATCTGCCGTCCGAATTTAGATCAGTCGCCAAAATCCCACGATCTGCATTGGTGCCTTCGCCTTCTTGCGCGGACATAATCAACGCGCCTGCACCGTCGCCAAAAAGAACGCATGTACCGCGATCTTCCCAGTCCATCAGTCGGCTAAAGGTTTCTGCGCCGATAACCATGACGGTCTTAGCCTGACCAGAAAGGATTAATGCGTTTGCATTGGCTAAAGCGAATACAAAACCTGCGCAAACAGCTTGAACGTCAAATGCAAAACCTTTTTCCATGCCTAGTTTTGCTTGGACCATCGTCGCGGCCGAAGGAAATGTTAAATCAGCTGTCGAAGTCGCGACAATGATTGCATCTAGTTCTGACGCGTCCATTCCAGCGTCTAAAAGCGCAGATTTTGCAGCCTTTTCAGCAAGATCCGATGTCATTTCATCGTCGGCAGCGAAGTGACGGCGTTCAATTCCGGATCGAGATTTTATCCACTCGTCAGATGTATCAAGGAATGACTCGAATTCCGAATTCGGCACAACACGTTCTGGCAAATAGTGTCCAACACCTTTCACAATTGCCCTAAGAGTCATGTAAAATTCCTATATTCGGTTTATTCGTCAATTTGGTTAAGTGCGGCAGCAGATGCAACCCGTGCAGCAAGCTTTTCGTCGAAACCAGACTGTCCTAATTGGAATGCCAATTGAACAGCCGAGGCAACGCTTGTCGCGTCCGCTGATCCGTGTGACTTTACAACAGTACCATTCAGGCCAAGGAATACACCACCGTTAAGTTGGCGGGGATCAATGCGACCGCTTAGGCGGCGAAGAGACGTATAGGCCAATAGCGCAGCAAGGCGCGAAAGTAGCGAATGGTTGAATGCCTCTTTCAAGAGCTCTCGGATCAGCTTGGCCGTGCCTTCAGCGCTTTTCAAAGCAACGTTACCGGTAAAACCATCGGTGACAATCACGTCCACCTTGTCTGAAGGAATGTCGTTGCCTTCAACAAAGCCAACGTATTCGAAATTTGAAACATCGGCGTTGATGCTCATTAGATCGTGAGCAGCTTTAAGCTCGGGACGGCCCTTGTTGTCTTCGGTGCCGACGTTCAGCAATCCAATACGAGGGCGCTTAATATCATAACCATTGCGCATATAAGACGCGCCCATCAGTGCGTATTGCAGCAGATCATTTTCGTCGGCCCGTACGTCGGCGCCGACATCCAACATCACATTGGCGCCAGAGGCATTGCGAGACGGCCAAAGAACCGCAATCGCAGGGCGGTTAATGCCCGGTAGCTTGCGCAAGCGAAGCATACTAAGCGCCATAAGGGCGCCCGTGTTGCCGCATGATACGCAGACATCGGCGTCACCGCTTTTAACCGCGTCGATCGCGTTCCACATCGACGTGCCCTTGCCGTTACGCATAACTTGGCCAGGCTTGTCGGTCATGCTGACAGCGCCGTCGGCGTTCTGAATAGTTACACGCTCAAGAAGGCTTTTTCGGCGCCCTACCAGTTTGGACAGAACGTCTTTTGGACCATGCAAAATAAATGCAACGTCAGGATTCTTCTTCGCAAAACGAGAACAACCGGCGACTACTGCCGCCGGTCCACGATCGCCACCCATGGTGTCGATAGAAACGATGATGCGCTTACCAGCAGATTCCGAGTTTTCGATAGTGCTGGTCATACGATGTGGCTTTCGGATTGGCTTACGCCGCATCCTCGTCCAGATCGATTTCGTCTGCAAGTGCTACAACTTCACGATCAGCATAGTGACCACATGAAGGGCACACATGGTGAGGGCGCTTTAGCTCACCACAGTTGGTGCATTCGTTTGGGTTGCCGGCAACCAGCGCGTCGTGTGCACGACGGTTGTTGCGGCGCGATTTAGATACTTTGTTCTGCTGGACGGCCATGTCTCAACCTCAATCTATTCAATGGGCGAGCGGCCCTGTTTCCGTGTATCCGTGGGCTGATAGGCGTCTCTTGGCGCGCTGTCCAACCCTTTTTTGGACGAGGTCGCGAAAATACTCACAAATGCCGCAGGTGCAAGGGCAATAATCCCTATTTTTCGGGATTTTCGCTTGTTTTCATTAGCCCAGCGAGCGCTGCAAACGGCTTTGCGTCATCATCGGTCATCGCATCTTTGCCCGGTTCTGTGAAAACCGAATCTTCTACGGACGCGTTAGTTGCACGAGGGTAGTCGGGCATTTCGATAGCCAACACTTCCTGCATGATTGAATATGGATCGATGTATTCGCCCAGCTCTTCAATCGTTTCATCCTCAGGCATTTCGAATTCGTCGCCGACGGGTTCCGCCAGTTCTTTCTGAAAATCGCGCGTTATGTGGGCATCAATGCGGGTGTTCACAGGGTCGAGCGTCACGACGCAGTTTTGCGTGATGCTAGCCCCAAGCTTTGCGGTCAGACGCCAGTCTTTACGACCCCGCGGCGAGATTTCACCCTCGAAGCTGAGCTTCTTTAGGCTTTTTAGGCCCATCGTTTTGGCAATGGATGCGCGTTCATTCCCATCAGGTCGGAATGAGAACCGAGTTTGTTTTTTGGTGGGTAAATCGGCCACACGGTAGGCATGTGGCGAAATCTTGTTTGTATTCATGGGGCGCAACTTGTTTTCTTGATCAGCGGACATACCTTCTATATCGGAATTAGAAGGCATTCTAAGTCGATACAAGGGGGCGATCATGCATCGGAACACGAGACTGGCAATAAGTGTCTCGCTTATTCTCGGGGCGTTGGTCGTTACGGGCTGCTCGTCTGATATCCGCAAAAGCGGCTATTACCCATTAGAACAAGAGCTTGAAGTCATAAAAATTGGGCAATCCACTCGTGCTCAGGTCCTTTCTGCAATTGGATCACCGTCGATTGGGTCGGGTGATGTTGACAAAGAACTATACTATGTCGGCCAACGCGCGCGCCATTTTGGACCGTTTAAGCCGCAACTTGTGGATCGCCAGATCGTAGTTGTGTCGTTTGATTCGGCGGATCGGGTGAAAAACGTGCAGGTGCTTGGCCTACAAGATGGTCAGGTTGTCGTGCTGTCACAACGTGTGACGGAAACGATTTCGGGTGATTTCGGGTTCTTTAAACAGCTGCTCGGCAACGTCGGGAACGTAGACGCCAGCCAAATTCTTGGTAGCTAGAAGACTAGTTTGAAAACAAAGGCGGTGTCGTGCGGACGCTTGCAAAGGGAAAGTATCGTGTAAGATTGGCCGAGACTGGGGCCGATCTTTTAGCGACCCAACGGTTGCGGTATCTAGCATTTCACGATGAACAGTCGCCAGACAGTGACGTGGATCAAGATCGGTTTGATCACATTTGCCAGCACGTTTTGGTGGAAGATCGCAGAAATGGGCAATTGCTTTGTAGCTTTCGTATGATGTCTTTCAGTTCTGGTGCTGACATTCCTGCTTCTTATTCAGCGCAATTCTATGATCTGTCGACTCTCAAGGATTTTACGGGTCCGATGGTTGAGATAGGTCGGTTTTGCGTGCATCCGCAAACTAATGACCCTGATCTTTTGCGTGCAGCTTGGGCCGCGATTACTGACTTTGTTGATCGCAATGGTGTTGAGTTGTTGTTTGGGTGCTCGTCATTCAAGGGAACCGACACACATGCATACTCGGACGCATTTGCGATTCTTCGCGATACGCACGTTGCGCCGAAACGATGGCTTCCTAAAGTGAAGTCGCCCAAAGTGTTCGACTATGTCGCGCGTGCTAAGCCCAAGGGCGACCCAAAAAAAGCTATGCGATTGATGCCACCGCTGTTGCGGACTTACCTTTTGATGGGGGGGTGGGTCAGTGATCACGTGGTTGTTGACGGCCAAATGAACACGCTTCATCTGTTCACCGGTGTTGAAATCAAAACAATCCCACCGTCGCGCAAAAGGCTTTTACGGACGCTATCCGCAGCTCTTGCTTGATCTTTATTCTGGGCGCTTGTAGCTGCACCGCATGGCACGTGCACCCATCCTTCAGCTTTCCGACATCTCGCTTACATTTGGCGGGGATCCTGTTTTTGCAGGACTTGATCTTGTTGTTCCCGCAGGCGATCGCGTCGCCTTGGTTGGGCGAAACGGATCGGGCAAATCGACCTTGATGAAGGTCATGGCTGGTTTGGTTGAAGCGGACAGCGGTACGCGCGTTATCCCGCCCGGAGTTGGCGTTGGTTACATGGAGCAGGACCCTTCGATGGAGGGGTTTGCGACACTAGGTGATTACGCAGCCAGCGAATTGAACGAAGGCGAAGCATACAAAGTCGAAATGGTTGCCCAAGGATTGAAGTTTGACCCGTCGGGCGCGGTTGAAACGGCCTCGGGCGGAGAGCGGCGACGAGCTGCGTTGGCAAAACTGATGGCCGAAGCGCCTGAGTTGATGTTGTTGGACGAACCAACGAACCATCTTGATATTGAGGCGATATCTTGGCTTGAGAACGAGCTTAAGCAGACGCGACGTGCCTTTGTCATCATTTCACACGACAGGGCGTTTTTACGTGAACTTACGCGTTCAACCCTTTGGATTGACAGAGGTAAAGTTCTTCGCAACGAACAGGGGTTTGAGCATTTTGAAGCTTGGCGAGACAAGCTTTGGGATGAAGAAGACATGCAGCGTCACAAAATGGATCGCAAGATCAAAGCCGAGGCGCGTTGGGCTGTTGAGGGTATTTCCGCCCGTCGCAAGCGCAACCAGGGTCGCGTGCGGGCCTTGCAGGATTTGAGGGCTGAACGGTCCTCAATGATTAAGCGCGCTGGTACGGCAGATATGGGGCTGGAGGCGGGCCCTAAAAGTGGTCGCAAGGTAATTGAGGCTGAAGGGGTGTCAAAATCCTATGGCGACAAGCCAATAGTCAGCAATTTTTCTCTAAAGGTTCAGCGCGGCGATCGTATTGCCTTTGTGGGTCCAAACGGTGTTGGAAAAACAACCTTGTTGAACATGCTTATGCAAAATGAGCAGCCTGATTCTGGCGACGTTAAGCACGGCACTAACTTAGTTCCTGCAGTTTTTGACCAAAACAGATCCCAGCTAGATCCTAATATGAGCCTTTGGGAAAACCTAGCCGGTGACCCTGAAATGCGTGTTTCGGGCAAGGCTGATCAGGTGTTGGTGCGTGGGCAGCCAAAGCATGTCGTGGGATACTTGAAAGAATATCTGTTCGAAGAAGGGCAGGCGCGCGCGCCGGTGCGCTCGCTTTCAGGCGGCGAAAAGGCTCGTTTGCTATTGGCAAAACTTATGGCCAAAGAAAGCAATTTGCTTGTGCTGGACGAGCCGACCAATGATCTGGATGTTGAAACGCTAGATCTACTGCAGGAATTGCTGGATGACTACAGCGGAACCGTTCTTTTGGTTAGCCATGACCGAGACTTTTTAGACCGTGTCGCGACCACAACCATTGCTATGGAAGGCAATGGAAATGCCACGGTTTATGCAGGGGGCTGGTCTGACTATCAGGCGCAAAAGGCAGAGTTGGGTGCAGAGCAAGCTGAAATTAAAGCAGCCGCAAAGAAGACCCAACCCAAGCAAGAGAAATCAAAATCCTCGGCGAAGAAGGGTCTTTCATTCACCGAGCAGCATCGGCTAGAAGCCTTGCCGTCTGAGATTGAGCGTCTTGAGGCAGAAATCGCAAAGCTTGAAGGGTTGATGTCAAACCCTGACCTTTACACCAAAGAACCAATGAAATTTCAAAAGGCGACCGAAGCGTTGACGCATCGCCAAGACAAGTTGTCCGCCGCCGAATTGGAGTGGTTGGAGCTAGAAGAAAAGGCAGAAGGCTAGGCCTTATTGCATTCTCAGCGCGCCATCTATGCGGATTGTTTCACCGTTTAGATATCCACATTGAATGATGAACTTCGCCAGATCGGCATATTCAGCCGGATCACCAAGCCGTTTTGGGCAAGTGACGGAAGCTGCCAATCCTGATTGAATTTCTTCACCCAAACTCTCTAACATAGGTGTCATGAAAATACCTGGCGCGATCGCCATAACGCGGACATTCAAATTGGCCAGGTCACGTGCCATTGGCAGCGTCATTCCAGCAATGCCAGCCTTTGACGCAGCATAGGCCGCTTGGCCCTTTTGCCCGTCAAAAGCAGCAATAGAAGCCGTGTTGATGATCACGCCACGCTCGCCGCCTTCATCTGGGTCATTCTTGGCCATCTCTGCAGCGGCCAACCGCGAGACGTTGAATGTTCCGATTAAGTTGATGTCGATTGTCCGCTGAAATTCTTGCAAAGAATGTGGCCCTTCGCGCCCAACGGTCTTTGCCCCTGTTGCTATACCGGCACAATTGACTGCAACAGTTAAGCCGCCCATTTTTCCGACCGCGGCGCCGATCGCAGCAGCTGTCGAGGATTCGTCGGTCACGTCTGTTTGAACAAAATGGGCACCGATGGAGGCTGCTACGACACTACCATTCGGGTCGCGGTCCAGAATGGTTACTTGTGCGCCGTTGTGGCGAAGCATGGTAGCTGTGGCCAGTCCTAAGCCGCTTGCAGCCCCTGATACGACAGCCTTTGTGGTTTCGATGCGCATTTGCCCGCCTTTGGTTAATTGAACATGCGTTCAACTAGTAAACAAAAAGCATGGCTGTCAAAATTTCCGTTACGGCAAAACGTGT
Organism: Paracoccaceae bacterium; assembly: GCA_029244725.1. Taxonomy (GTDB): domain Bacteria; phylum Pseudomonadota; class Alphaproteobacteria; order Rhodobacterales; family Rhodobacteraceae; genus JASMHC01. Next base: position 125,062 of record JAQWQJ010000089.1, on the reverse strand, counting down.
ATCAACCGGTGCAGGATGCGCCACCGAGGACACAAAACTTGGCGCAATGTGGGTGATTGAGCGAAACAGGTCTTTCGGCGTCTTCCAGTGTCTCGCCCATTTCAAATTCCTTCTCGAAGGCAATTAGCGTGCAGGCCAGCACGACTGGACGAGCTGCTCCTTTGCGCTTCACGACCATTCGAGAGGAAGAACACATCACATCCTGAGGGGATTTATCCAAGATGCCCCAACACGCGGTGGTGATTTCTGGAACATCAACGTTGATATCCATTTCTGGGAACAAGACTGTTTGCGCGGCATCATAAGCGTCTACTGATAAGTTATTGGTTTCAAACAGTTTTGCGAAACCCTTTCTTGCTTCACTCTCGGTTTCAAAGAATGAAACACGTCCTGCAACTGCTGTAGATATCTGATTGTCGCGTAACCAGAGCAGCCCTTCACGGGTGACTTCAAAACTACCTTTACCGCGCTCTTTGTCGTGAATAGTTGCTTCGTGGTGATCCAAAGAAACTCTGAGTGTTAGTTGGTTTGGGTGAGTTTCGTTTAGCTTTACCAGCTGTTTTTTGATTCGATCTCGCTGCATTGGGCGCATTGCGTTGGTCAGCACAAGAACTTTGAAACCGCGTTTTAGACAATCTTCAAGCATCACAAGAATGTCTGGATTCATGAATGGTTCGCCCCCCGTAAAGGCGATTTCCGTTACAGGCCAACTCCGCTCAGATAGCTGCTTGAGATAGGATCTGACCTCGCTCGCCGTCAAATAGATCAAAGCATCGTTTGTTGGGGAACTTTCAATATAACAGTTAGCGCACTCAATATTGCATAGAGTACCCGTGTTGAACCAAAGCGTCTCAGGTTTTGACAACTCAACAGTCGCCCGAGTTTGCCCATCTGCCGTAAGGATGGGGTTTTCAAACTTACCGAAAGTTGGCGTAAAATGATCTTTCATTCAGTTTCCTGCTTCTTTCGAACTACTTTAATTGTGTGGTACACGTGGTGAAAGGCGGAATAAATATTGATACGAATTTGTGATATCTCGTGTTGAACCTAGACATGGTGTTTTCTTGCAGATAAACGAAAACCGTTAGCGCTAACAATAGGGTTTTAATATGGTAACTCGAGTAATTCCGGTAGATCCGTTTGATCTAGTTGTTTTTGGTGGAACTGGTGACCTAGCACGTCGCAAAATCCTACCGGGCTTGTACCGTCGGTTTTGCGATGGACAGATTACTTCTGATTCTCGCGTTATTGGTGCGGCACGCGGCGAGATGTCTGCGGACGACTATCGCGCATTTGTATCGCAAGCGATTGATGAGTTCAGTGGAACGTCTAATGAGGATGACTCTAGCAAGAACGAATTTCTGAAAATTCTAGACTTTGTCAGAATCGACGCGATGGGCGAAGATGGCTGGGAAGATCTTGCCGACAAATCGCGCGAAAATACCATCCGGGCGTTTTACTTTTCTGTTGCGCCTTCGTTGTTTGGCGAGCTTGCTTCGCGACTGAAAAGGTTTGGATTGGCAGACAAGACTTCTCGGATTGTCGTTGAGAAACCTTTCGGTCACGATCTTAAAACTGCCCAAGATTTGAACGCCGTCTTGGCAAAGTATTTTGACGAATCTCAGGTTTATCGAATTGACCATTATCTGGGTAAGGAAACTGTCCAGAACTTGATGGCAGTTCGATTTGGCAACATGCTATTCGAGCCCCTTTGGAACGCTCAATACGTCGACCATATCCAAATTACAGTGGCTGAAACCGTCGGCGTCGAAGGCCGCGGGAATTATTACGATAAATCCGGTGCAATGCGCGACATGGTGCAGAATCACCTGATGCAATTGCTCTGCTTGATTGCGATGGAACCTCCGGCGAAGTTTGAGCCGGATGCGGTTCGTGACGAGAAACTTAAAGTTATCAGAGCGTTGGATCCAGTCGATTGGCATCATATCGTTAGGGGTCAATATGTTGAGCACGCTGGCGCTCGCGGATATCGCGAAGCGGTTGGAAACCCGTCCTCTAAAACGGAAAGTTTCGTCGCACTTAAGGTAGCGTTAAGCAATTGGCGATGGGCTGGGACACCGTTCTATCTACGAACAGGCAAGAAGCTCCGCGCGCAAGCGAGCGAAATTGCCGTTGTATTTAAAGATACTCCGCACTCAATTTTTGGACCCGAAGCTGGTAATCATCGCAACGTGTTGGTGATCCGCCTGCAACCAAACGAGGGAATGACTCTGGATGTTACTATCAAAGAGCCGGGCCCAGGCGGTATGCGCCTTTTGGACGTGCCATTGGACATGAGCTTTGCGGAAGCCCTCGGAGGGAGTGTCGTTCCAGATGCATACGAGCGCTTGATTATGGACGTGATCCGCGGAAACCAAACACTCTTTATGCGTGGAGATGAGGTTGAGGCAGCTTGGGCTTGGACCGATCCAATCATCGAAGGTTGGAATGCGCGCCACGACGTACCCAAACCTTACGATGCTGGCAGCTCAGGACCAGATGATAGCCTTATGTTGATGCATCGGGATGGACGTCGTTGGAGGGATATCCAATCATGAACATCCAGTCATACCCTGATCGCGAAATGATGATGATTGACCTTGCAGGCAAGATCGCGACTGACCTTGAAACTGCATTGCATAACAACGATCGCGCCACTCTTGTGGTGCCTGGCGGTACGACCCCGGGTCCGATTTTTGACGACCTTTGTGCCGTTGATCTTGGTTGGGATCGTGTGAATGTTATGCTTTCAGACGAACGTTGGGTTCCCGAGGATAGTGATCGATCCAACACCAAACTGATCCACGAGCGTTTGTTGGTGGACAAGGCACAAGCAGCTTGTTTCGTGCCCTTGTACGCAAAGTCTGAGCAGCCCGAGAACGTAATAGCCGAATTAGAATGCGTCATTCGTCCATGCCTGCCGATTTCAGTTTTACTACTGGGAATGGGTGCCGACATGCACACGGCCTCAATTTTCCCGGGTGCGGACAATTTGGATTTGGCGCTGGATAAAAATGCTCCGATTTTGGTGCCAATGCGCGCTCCGGGCGCCCCTGAACCTCGTGTGACCCTTAGCGCGCATGTTTTGAATGAAGCACTTTCTAAACACATCGTCATTACTGGTGATGATAAGCGCGTAGCGCTTGAAAAAGCACTTCAACTTTCGCCGGCTGAAGCACCCATTCGTGCGGTACTCAGTGGTGCAACCATACATTGGGCCAAATAATGAATTCTGAACTTCGTGATCTTTACGCCAAAACCAAAAATCGCAAAATCTTGGAATTGTTTAGTAGTGATTCCAACCGTGCTTTGCAGTTCTCTGCTCGTTTTAGCGACATGTTGTTCGACTATTCTAAAACTAACATCGACGATGAAACGCGAACCGAGTTGCTTCATTTGGTGGAAACGAGTGGTGTTGCTGAAAAGCGCGATGCGATGTTTGCTGGCGCGACGATCAACGAGACTGAGGGTCGTGCCGTTCTTCATACAGCACTTCGTAATCTAGATGGCGGATCCGTATTTGTTGACGGTGTTGATGTCATGCCTGGTGTGCTTGAAACCCTTGATAGGATGGGAATTTTTGCAAACGATATTCGGGATGGTACCTTTAAAGGGCAGGGTGGTCAGATAACGGACGTCGTTAATATTGGAATTGGCGGTTCTGATCTCGGCCCAGCCATGGCGACACTTGCATTGGCACCTTATCATGATGGACCGAAAATTCATTTTGTCTCGAATGTTGATGGTGCGCATGTCGCAGACACGTTACGTGACTTAAATCCAGAGACGACGCTTGTCATCGTCGCTTCGAAAACCTTTACCACTATTGAAACGATGACCAACGCTCGAACAGCCAAAGCCTGGTTGGGCGAGAAAGTTTCAGATCCTTCTGCGCAGTTTGTTGCCCTTTCGACAGCTGCCGATAAAACATCCACATTTGGCATACCAGATGAGCGCGTTTTCGGTTTTGAAGATTGGGTCGGCGGCCGTTATTCAATTTGGGGACCCATAGGTCTCAGCTTGATGTTGGCAATAGGACCTCAGGCGTTCAAAGCGTTTCTTCGCGGTGCTCAGTCAATGGACACGCATTTTTGCAATGCGCCCTTGCATGAAAATCTTCCCGTTTTGCTGGCTGTTGTCGGCGTCTGGCACAATCAAGTTTGCGGGCATGCCACTCGCGCTGTCTTGCCTTACGATCAACGTCTTTCGCGCCTTGCTGCGTATTTTCAACAGTTGGAAATGGAATCTAACGGTAAGTCCGTTAGGATGAACGGAGATGACATTGATGGTCACACGGGTCCCATCGTTTGGGGAGAGCCCGGGACAAACGGTCAGCACGCGTTTTATCAGCTAATTCACCAAGGCAGCCGAGTGGTACCGTGCGAATTTTTGCTTGCTGCAGAGGGCCATGAGGAAGAGCTTGCGCATCAACATGAACTGCTTGTCGCAAATTGCCTTGCGCAGTCCGAAGCATTGCTTGTGGGACGTGACTTAGCAGAAGCCCGTTCGAAAAATTCAGATAAATTCACTGGAGTTGAGCTTGAACGACAAGCGCGCCACCGTGTGTTTCCTGGGAATAGACCATCAACAACTTTGATTTACCCAAAGCTAACACCTGAGGTTCTAGGACAAATCATTGCGCTTTACGAACACAGGGTTTTTGTTGAAGGGGTTATTTTGGGAATTAACTCGTACGACCAATGGGGCGTCGAATTAGGCAAAGAACTGGCAACAGCTTTGGCACCCGTCGTTTCAGGTGCAAAAACTGCGACTGACAAAGATGGCTCAACCCAACAACTTGTTGAATACGTTCTGAAAAACCGCAGCTAGCCGATCGGAAGAATCAAATCTGCTTTTAGACCACCGAGACGTTCGCTCGTGTCCAGCCTAAGCTGACCTCCGTGAGCACGTGCAACGTCTGCGGCAATGCTAAGCCCCAAACCTACGCCAGTTGCGATGTTTTGATTTCGCGCGGGGTCCAGTCGTGCAAATGGCTTTAGCGCCTCAATTCTTTGGCTCTCGGGAATTCCCGCTCCGCTGTCTTCGATAGATATGGTGACGCTTTTCTTGCGATGAACCACGCTGATTTCAGCGCAGCTACCATAGTTCAAAGCATTGTCGATTAAGTTCTCAATAGCCCTGCGTATCGCAGTCGGGCGCAGCTGCAGCGTACCTTCGCCAATGGTCTCATGTAGCAGGACTGGCTCGCCACGCGTCGCATACCCATCGACGATATTGCCGATCAATTCGCTTGAATTAACAGACTCTACATCGCTTGCAGAATCGGCATCACGTCTTGCAAACGTCAGGAATTCATCAAGTAATCTTTGCATGTCCTCGACGTCTTTTCGCATGCCGTTGGCGCTTGGATCGTCCGACATCGATAGTGCAAGCTTAAGACGGGTAAGCGGCGACCTTAGATCATGGCTAACGCCAGACAACATCAATGTGCGTTGTTCGATATGTCGCTCAATCCGCGCGCGCATTTCCAAAAATGCATTTCCGGCCGAGCGTACCTCATAGGCGCCAGAGGGTCGATAAGGTAGGTGATGCCCCTTACCAAAGGCTTCGGCTGCATGTGAAAGACGTTTGATCGGACGTAGCTGATTTCGAAGGAAGATGAACGCGATGATGACCATGAACAACCCCAGACCAATCGTCCAAACAAGTAGTTGGTGCGGGTTGTTTGCCGAAACTCGGTTGCGGGCAAATGACACGTTCAAATCACCCCATTTGGTGGGCAAGAAGACCGTAACTTCGTGGTCATTTGGCAATAAAATGGGCCCAATATTTGGAATACCATCGGTCAATGACCGAATAACGGTCCCACCGGTGATATCTATGAAACGACGAAAGTTTTGCGATGGTATGGTTTCTGAATCCGAATATGACGCGTTCAGCCTGAGAGGCGTGGCAATCTTATCAACAACTATTAGTGCTTCGCCTTGATTATTAGCCCCGTCAGCGGTTTCCTGCAAAAGTTGGAACTCAAGTATGAGGCCATTAGTTAACTGGACTGTTACGTCCTCAAAATGCCGCTGAATGAATACCAGAGAAACGCCAAGTTGAAGCGTCACGACGGGTACAATCAATATAAGAGCTGCACGCCCATATAAAGATCGAGGCATGTATTGTTTGAGCCATTGAAAAAACATGCCTAAACCGTACTAGAGTGGGAACAGGGTTAAAAGAGTGATGGCACTAGTGGCAAATTCGGAAAAAGTAACAAAGTTAGAACGTGGCATTCAAAGGATCATTGCCCCGAACGCTTCTCCCATGACTTATTGGGGAACGAACACTTATTTGGTCGGTCAGAATTCGTGTGCAGTCATTGATCCCGGGCCAAACGATATGTCCCATTTTGAGACAATTATTGAAGCCGCGGGCGGGCAGGATCGAATAACGCACATCTTTGTCACTCATGCGCATGTAGATCATTCACTGGGTGCTCGTACACTTGCCAAGATGACCGGAGCACCGATTTACGCATATGGTCCTGCGCATCGCGGTCAATCAAACTTAATGACCCGTTTGGTTGCAGATGGTCTTAGTAGCGGCGGTGAAGGGATCGACGCAGACTTTTATCCCAACGTTCAATTGGAAGATTGCGAAACAATAGGCGGTGACGGTTGGACACTTGAAGCGATTTGGACGCCTGGACACATCAGTAACCATATTTGTCTGGCCTTTGGTGACGCAGTCTTTTCCGGAGACCACGTCATGGATTGGTCCACCTCAATCGTTTCGCCGCCGGATGGTGACGTGGGTGCATTTTTGGAAAGCTGTGAAAAACTAATAGCAAGAAACGATCGCATTTTTTACCCCGGACACGGTGAGCCGGTTACCAATCCTCAGGAACGAACGCGTTGGTTGATTGATCATAGACGACAAAGAGAACGGCAAATCGTGGATGTGCTAAAGTCGGGGCCAAAAAGCCCGACTGAGATCGTAAGGGTAATTTACACTGATATTCCGGTAGCTCTTTACGCCGCCGCAGAGCGAAATGTTTTTGCGCATTTGATCGATCTGGTCGAGCGAAAGGTTGCATACTGTTCAGGTCCGATCCGAGTCACTGAAACCTATGGATTGATTTAGAAAAATTTCTAACGATTTGTGCTAAAACCCTCTGGACGTTGTAAATCGCTATTGCTATATCGCACCTCACATTCCGGCGTAGCTCAGCGGTAGAGCAGTTGACTGTTAATCAATTTGTCGTAGGTTCGATCCCTACCGCCGGAGCCAAAGATTTCAAGGGCTTAGCATTTATTGCTAAGCCCTTTTGGTTTTGAACATGATCGCTTAAATTTGCCACCAAAGTCGGAAGGCAACGGATATCTAGCCCAAAGGATATGTCTATCTTGACTAAAGTGGTCGAATTTTAAGCAACGTAAGCCGATTGGCTTCGCGCTCAACGATTTCGAACCTAAACCCGTGAAACGAAAACACCTGCCCAATGTCGGGGATGATTTGCGATTCATGAATAACAAGTCCGGCAATTGTGTTTGCTTCCTCATCAGGAAGACTCCAATCAGTCGCGCGGTTCAAATCACGTATCGTCATAGACCCTTCGATGAGGAAGTTATTGTCTTCTGATTTTTGAATCTGCTGTGTCTCAGTGACGTCGAATTCGTCGGTAATTTCACCTACAATTTCTTCCAAAATATCCTCAAGTGTTATCAAGCCTTGAAGACTGCCATATTCATCAACCACGAGCGCAAAATGCGTATGGCGGCGCAAGAATTCGCGCATCTGATCATCCAACGTCGTGGTCTCGGGCACAAAGTAAGGCTCCATAGCCACGTCGTGGATACTAAAATCCTTAAGGCCATTTGGGGTAGCGTCATCGCCAAACATCAACGAATGCATCGCGCGCAACATGTCTTTGGCATGAACAACACCGATGATATTTTCCGGTTCTTCATCATAAACAGGTAGGCGAGTGTGTGAGCTTCTTAGGCACTGTGCGAGTGTGTCCTCGGGCGACGATTTCATGTCGATCATTTCGATATCCGAACGATGAAGCATGATTTCTTCTACGATTCTATCGCCCAAATCCAGCGCGCCGAGAATTCGATCGCGATCCTCTTTCTCAACGATACCTTCTGAGTGGCCGAGCTGAAGCGCACCGGCGATTTCTTCTCTCACAGCAAGTATATGTGTATCGGGGTCTGTTTTGACGCCAAAAATCCGTAAGATCAGACGAACAAATAAGCGCACAGCAGAAACGACCGGCGCAAATAAAGCGATCACAACCGCGATCAGTGGCGCAACACGCGAGGCTGCATTCTCGGGATTGGTTATTGCGTAGGTTTTGGGCAGGACTTCTGCAAATATCAGAACAAGCAGGGTCATAATTAGCGTCGCTATCGCGATGCCAGAGTCGCCGAACAATTTGGTAAACATCGCGGTTGCCAGCGACGTGGCGAAAATGTTCACCAAGTTATTGCCAAGCAAAACCGATCCGATGAGACGTTCGTTGTCCTCGGTGATTTTGAGTGCTTTTTCGGCGCCTTTAGATCCTCGGTCAGCACGTCTTGCCAACTTGCCTCGCGAGGCAGCTGTTAGCGCGGTTTCAGAACCGGAAAATATGGCGGATAGGAACAATAAGGCGAGCACTCCGCCTGTCGTAATCCAAAAAGCCGCGTCCAAGTATGATGCGAAGTTAGTAATATCCAAGTTCGAGATCCTCTCGCCTGTTTTATGGCGATTGGGTAAGCTCCATTCAAGTGGCAGCCATCATTTAGCCAAAGGATGGTGCTTTAGAACCAAGGATTTTAACCGCTCTTCAAGTACATGGGTGTAAATTTCAGTCGTCGATACATCTGCGTGGCCTAATAGCGTTTGAATTACTCTTAGATCAGCGCCATTTTCAAGTAAGTGGGTCGCAAAGGCGTGTCTAAGAACGTGTGGTGTAACTTTGCTTGGCATGATGCCTGCTTCAACAGCTATGTCCTTGATGATCAAATAGAATGCGTGTCGGGTGAGATGGCCGAGCTTACCCCTTGATGGGAAAAGGAACTTTGAGATCGGTTGCCTTTTCTTTCGGTTTTGTTCGTCGATTTCTTCGCGGACATTCGACCATTCCGTCAGAGCATCTTTCGCCTGACTGGAAAGCGGGACCATGCGTTCTTTCCCACCTTTGCCCAACACCAACAGCATATCAGGATTTCCACGAGTCGCCGCGATTGGCAGGCTCACCAACTCGCTGACACGCATCCCTGTGGCGTACAATAGCTCCATTAAACACAAGTTTCGCAGTCGATCATTGGATGTTTTTCCGACATTGGCTGCTGACGCGATGAGGCTTTCAACCTCGTTTGAGGACAAAGTGCCGGGCAGCTTTTTACTTTTATTGGGACCCTTTATCTCGATTGCTGGGTTTGAATTTCGTAGTCCTTCTTCAAACAAAAACCGAAATAATTGCTTAGCGGCAGATAATCGGCGTGAGCGAGTTGCATTGGAAAGCCCGTCCGCATCACAAGCTATCAAGTACTGTTCAATGTGATCCCGTGATGCGGTCGCAAAATTAGCATTTTGATTGTTGAGCCAGCCAGCTAGATCTTTCAAATCACGACCATAAGCCAAAAGCGTGTTCTGCGAGGCACCGAGTTCAGCGGATTGCGCCTCAAGAAACGTTGAAATGTGGGAAAGATCATCCATCCCGTTAACTTTGACTTAACATTAATTGAAGCGAAAATTGGCGCGCCGTTTCTGATAGACCAAGGACCCGAAAGACTGCAATTGCGTCCGAAATATCCGACGGGAACGAATCCCGCCCTGCGGCGACTGATGAGATCGCCATCAAAAGCGCCTCACCGTCCGCATTTCGGGACAGCAGATTCGTATATTTTAGCGATGGAGGATTTGAGAACCCGTTTCGGATAGCATCGGGGATGACGCCTTCATAGGTCGTAGCCTTAACTGACCCGATGGCCACCGCATCCAAAAACGCCTGACGATGATTGGTCGGCCAATGACTATTAGCGGCCCCTTGGTACGTACGCGAAAGTAACGCAACTTCATGCGCCAATGTTGCTAATTCTGGCGAATTCCAATCGATTTGACCAAGCCGATCGCCATAAAGATTGGCCAAAACAAATCTCAATCCCACGTCGTCGAACGAAGACCAAGCAGATGTAAGTGCGCTGCCTATGGCAACTGCGTCGGATGTCGATAGAGTATCCTCAAGTGCCTGAATGTCTGCAACACGATCCCAAACTCCACCTGAGGCTGAAGGTTCGTTTGCTGTGTAAATTCCCAACAAACGGTTTTCACTAACCGCGCCAGTCCGCGCAAGGCGCTCAGCAGCGGTTATTTGGGCACGCCACCCAACAAGCCCACGCAGGTCGGAATGGGCAAATGCAAGCGGCAGAGCATCCGTTGGCCAAGATGCGCCGACACCTTCCATCAATCGAAATTCTAACGGGGAAAGTTGATCTTCGGGTTCAAAATCAACTGGCATGCCTTCGAAAATTTCTGGGTCCAGATAACGGGTTAGCAAAAGAACCAACTCAGGTCGCAACTCACCAAGTACTTCTGCCGCTAACAGTGTCGTCGCCGCCGTGGGCCAATCACCCGACCGAGATAAACAGTACACTTGGTAGTCATACCCCGGCGTCAAATTTGGTTTTTCAGCCAGCAGATCACAAAGCTCACGATCTTCACCATGTAATATTTTCAGGTCAGCCCATTGTTGAAATAGGGCGACATTCTCTTCGGGATCCGCACGCTCTAGTAGGGCCAACGCAGGCTCGACGTCGCCTAAGCGTGTGAGTGTCGAAACACGAGAGTGCAAAAAAGATCCGGCCGGACCTTGGGGTCCCTCTGCCTCGGTTAGCATGAGTCGGGTCAACAAGATGCTTAACGCCGGTACGCGCGGGATCGTCATATCCATCAAGATTGTATCTAGATCAGAGGAATTTGATTCGGACCAAATGACCGGTGCGAATCCAGAGACCGCATTGCTAATTAATCCTACGCTGTCGGGTGTTGCGGGCGCCAATATCGAGACGTCTATTGAAGTTGTCTCGACATGTAGCTCTGGTTCAGGCGTTGGCGGAGTTTTGGTATTTTCCGTTAAGTTTTGATTGAACCAATCAATGGCCGACAGCGGCCGTAAAGTTTCTTGTGCAGATGCATTTTGGCCGGATGCCAAAACCGCTGCTGAAACAAATAGAACTTGGGAATAACGGCGTAAGTTCACAGCGCTATTCCGGCTGCAATGATATCATTTCCAATTGGTCTTCCGGTCTGGCCGCAAAATCCACGCCAAGAAATGGCCCGACATAGGCGTAAAGCACCAACAGGATCGTGAGCACTATTAACAAATACACGATCCACTTTATCAATCGCCCCATTGTGCCTGCTGCCTTTCGTTGTATTTTTGGTATTTATATATGGCCTTTTCGAAAAGTTCACGTCATTCAGGAAATTAACAACTTATTAGCGGGCAAATGCCGAACTCATGGCCGATAACCCTATGAAATTGAAGAAAACGGTCGTGCTTGTGGGCATGATGGGTTGTGGCAAGACAGCCGTCGGTCGTGCGGTCGCTGCAAAACTCGGAATAGACCTACTCGATTCGGATCAAGAGATCGTCGAAGCAGCAACCATGAGTATTGCTGAGATTTTTGAACGTGACGGCGAAGGTTTCTTTCGCGATCGTGAAACTGAAGTTATTCGCAGATTGCTTGAATCGCGTGTCGGCGTACTTTCGACGGGCGGGGGGGCATTCATGTCCTCGCGGAACAGGGATATAATTTCCAAGTTCGGAGTTTCTGTATGGCTGGACGCCGATCTTGAGTTGCTTTGGAGCCGTGTAAAACACAAAGACACGCGTCCTTTGCTTCGAACGCCTGATCCAAAGGCAACTTTGGCAGAAATCTTCAACGAACGGGTTCCGCTTTACAGTAAGGCGGATCTCGTCGTGAAGGCAAAACCTGAATACGCGATTTCGGACATGGCAACCGCCGTGATTGAAGCCTTGAAAACAAGACCTGATGTTCTGGAGTGACGGCAGATGACTGAAACTGTTCATGTAGCTTTGGGTGACCGTGCGTACGATATTCACATTGGTCCCGGACTTCTTACCAGAGCAGCCGAATTTGTTGGCCCATTTTTGAAGCGCCAACGGGTAGCCGTTGTGACTGATGAAAATGTTGCAGCGCTTCACCTTGATACGCTGAAAACATCCCTAGGCAACGCCGGCATCGATGTAGTCTCACTGACCCTTCCTGCTGGTGAGGCGACGAAAGGTTGGCCTCAGCTTACACGCACCGTTGAATGGCTGCTGGAAAATAAAGTTGAGCGCAATGACGTGGTTATCGCTCTTGGCGGTGGTGTCATTGGTGACTTGGTTGGGTTTGCTGCCGCCGTTTTGCGCCGCGGCGTCAGGTTTATTCAGATACCGACGTCTCTGTTGGCGCAGGTCGATAGTTCCGTCGGCGGTAAAACAGGGATCAATGCACCTCAGGGTAAAAATCTGATCGGGGCGTTTCATCAACCAACTTTGGTTCTTGCAGACGTTGGTGTTTTGGAAACACTCACATCACGCGATTTTCTGGCGGGCTGCGGCGAAATCGTCAAATACGGCCTTCTCGGTGACTTGGGTTTTTTCGAGTGGCTTGAGAAAAACGGCGATGCCATGTCGAGCGGAGATATGGATGCGCGGATATATGCGGTTAAGCGGTCTTGCCAGATGAAAGCAGATATCGTCGTTCGGGACGAGACTGAACAGGGCGATCGTGCATTGTTAAACCTTGGCCACACATTCTGCCACGCACTTGAAGCGGCCACGGGCTACTCTGACAGGTTGCTGCATGGTGAGGGTGTTTCTATTGGTTGCGCGCTTGCCTTCGATCTTTCGGCACAAATGGGTCTGGTGTCTCAGGAAACTCCTAGCCGAGTTCGAGCCTTGTTCCAGGCCATGGGAATGAAAACAAACTTAAATGACATCGAAGATGAACTTCCACCGGCGTCATATCTGCTTGAGCTTATGTCTCAGGACAAAAAGGTGATAAACGGACAGCTTCGGTTCATTCTCGCCAACGGAATTGGATCTTCGTTTGTAACATCTGATGTTGATCCCGACGATGTGTTGACTGTTCTTAAGAACGGATTCCTTCTTTAAACGGCAACTTCATGCTAGGCTCAGACATCAAACAGGAGCCGCGACATGAATGCCAATACGTTTACGCCCGATCAAGTTCTCGATCTTTGGTTTCCGGACACGGGACACCAGAATTCGATGGACACGCACGGCGCGTTTTGGGACGAACGCATGCAAGGCGGTATGGATGAACGAATTTGCACCCAATACGCTGACCTGACTGAGGCCGCTGCGGCAGGTCTTTTGGATCATTGGGCCGAGACGTTACGGGGTCGTTTGGCGTTGTTGATCGCCTTGGATCAATTTCCACGCTCGCTTTGGCGGGACACTCCTGCAGCTTTTGCCCAAGATAATAAAGCAACGCGCATGGCTATGGACACGATTTTTCGCGAGGACTTTGATGAGCTAGAGCCTTGGGAACAAGCTTTTTTTATAATAGCAATTTCCCATTGCGAAGGCCCCGAGCATCTTGAACGGTTTGAAAATGCTATGACGGTCGTACATCGTATAGCGGCACGTATGGCTGGACCCGCCCAGCAAATGGTCGATGGTTTCATTGCGCAGAACGAACGCGTGCTTGGAAATATTCGCCGCTTCGGTCGGCATCCTCATCGCAATCCAATTTATGGCCGCGTTTCGACACCCGACGAGGCAGCTTATATTGCCGAAGGTGATTTTCCACATCTTCGCGATGCCAAAAAACTTTAGGCGCCACTTGGGCGCCTATTGTTTAAAATGGTATTTCGTCATCCAAATCTCTGGATGGGGCTGAGCCGCCTCCGCCGCCGCCTTGACCACCGCCGCCTTGGCCTCCGCCAGCGTATCCACCGCCTTGATCGTATCCGCCACCGCCATAACTGCCTTGCTCACCACCGCCATAGCCACCGCCACCGCTTTCATTGCGACCGTCGAGCATGACTAGCGTTGCGTCAAATCCTTGCAACACGACCTCAGTCGAGTAGCGATCCTGTCCGCTTTGGTCTTTCCACTTGCGCGTTTGAAGTTTGCCCTCGATGTAGATTTTCGAGCCCTTGCGAAGGTATTGTTCGCAGACACGTACCAAACCCTCCGAAAAGACGGCGACCGAGTGCCACTCAGTCTTTTCGCGACGTTCACCAGAGTTACGGTCTTTCCAAGTTTCCGAAGTTGCGATGCGCAAGTTGCAAACTTTGCCTCCATTTTGGAAGCTGCGAACCTCGGGGTCACGGCCGAGATTGCCGATGAGGATAACCTTATTCACGGAACCAGCCATGACGAAAACTCCTGTAGAATCTTGTTTTTGTATTTAGCCCTTAGACCATTCAATAAGAGTTAATGGAAGTCAAAACCAACTCGTTAGCGCCCATCTGGCCCTTGATATTGGCGTTCAATCTTTGCCACGCGCAATTGGTAGTGATCATACCACGTCATTTTGCCCTTCATCTGTGCAGCAAGGTGTTTCGCGTTCTCTCGCCACTGCGTTATTGCTTCTTCGCTTTCCCAATAACTGACGGTGATGCCGAAACCCTCGGTGTCTCTGGTCGACTCAACTCCGATATAACCTTCTTGATCGGCCGATATTGACGCCATCAAATCAGACATAGCTCCGTATCCTGATGAATCCTCGCCCATTTGGTTCGAAAAAATCACAGCATAATACGGTGGGGAAGGCATGGGGGAAAAACGCGACATCAGAAACTCCAAAGTAAAACGCCGCCCAAGTAAGGCGGCGTTTCTGAATGCTTGTCAATTCCTGCTTACTCAGCAGCAACTTTGATTACAGGTTCCATCCCATCAAGTTCTTCCTGCGAAAGGTGGCACTTGATTTCGTGACCGTCAGCAAGCGTCTTCTGCTCTGGAACCTCTTGTTCGCAAAGCCCACCGGCAACTTTGTCTTTCCAGCGACAGCGTGTTTGGAAAGGACAGCCTGAAGGAGGATCCATTGCAGATGGTATATCGCCCTCTAACACAATGTGCTTTTTCTCAATCGAAGTGTCCGCAATTGGAACTGCCGACAGAAGCGCTTCTGTATAGGGGTGGTATGGCGGCGCAAAAACCTGATCCGTTGATCCGAGTTCGACAACATGGCCAAGGTACATCACCATGACACGATCCGAGAGGTAACGCACAATCGATAGATCGTGGCTGATGAATAGCAGCGTGGTTTTGTGCTCGCGCTGAATTTCCATCAAAAGATCGGTCACGGCCGCCTGCACTGAAACATCAAGCGCCGACACTGGTTCGTCTGCAACGACGATCCGCGCATCTCCGGCAAAGGCGCGGGCAATGCCCACACGCTGCTTTTGGCCACCTGATAACTGACGTGGCATGCGATCCGCAAAAGCGCGTGGTAGCTTCACAAGATCAAGCAATTGCAACATTCGGTCGCGACGCGCTTCCTCGGAATCCCCAACTCCAAAGACTTCAAGTGCACGTATGATTTGGCGCCCAATTGTCATCGAGGGGTTCAGAGTGTCGAACGGGTTTTGGAAAACCATCTGAATATCCGCAACGGTTTTCGTGTCACGGTCTTGGATAGCTGTACCTTCGATGTTCTTGCCATCGAGTAGAATTTCCCCGTCGGTTGCCGTTTCAAGGCCCATCAAAACTTTTGCAAATGTCGATTTTCCGCAGCCTGATTCACCCACAATTGCCAGTGTTTCAGATTCACGCGCCTCAAAACTTAAAGTTTCGTTGGCTTTTACGACCTTTTTGTCGCCACCACCAAACATCGCATTTGCCGCAACCTCATAATACTTCTTGAGGTTATCCATTTTCAGAACGACTTTGCCAGGCTTAGTCTTTTCAGATTTGTCTCCGGCTTCAACTGGCGCGTCCCAATCGATTTCCTCGAACTTGAGGCAACGTGAATCATGACGTTCAAATCCTTGAACAGGCGCCATTTTGATATCGCCGCCGTCACAGCGACCTTCCTCAAAATAGTTACAACGTGGCCCAAAGTTACAGCCGTTCGGCCGCTCATGCGGAAGCGGGAAGTTACCTGGAATTGCAACCAACGGATGCGCATTCTTGTCGGCACCAGGAAGAGGGATCGAGCGGAACAGCGCTTGGGTATAAGGGTGTTGCATGTGGTCGAACACGTCATCAATCGAGCCGGCTTCAACCGCTTCACCTGAATACATCACACAAATACGATCGCAGGTCTCAAGGATTAGGCCAAGGTTGTGTGAAATAAACAGCATAGAGGTGCCGTATTTCTTGCCAAGATCCTTAACCAATTCCACAACTGCGGCTTCAACTGTCACATCAAGCGCCGTCGTTGGTTCATCTAGAATCAGAAGCGATGGTTTTGACATCAACGCCATCGCGATTACGATACGTTGTTGCTGACCACCAGAAAGCTGATGTGGGAATGATTTCAGGATACGATCAGGGTCTGGAAGCTTCACATCCGTGACAACTTCCAATGCTCGATCATAAGCTTCGGCCTCTGACACACCTTCGTGGATCATTGGCACTTCCATCAACTGCTTGCCAATTTTCATCGCTGGGTTCAGCGAGGCCATAGGCTCTTGATAGATCATCGCAATCTCGTTGCCACGAATGTCACGCAGTTCCTCGGGGCTCATCTTGTTTAGATCGCGGCCTTTAAACTTGATCGAACCGCCAACAGTTTTGCCGTTAACGCCAAGGTCTTGCATGACCCCAAGTGCAACAGTCGATTTACCGCAACCTGATTCCCCGACAAGGCCCATTGCCTCGCCTGGTTGAACGGTGCACGAAAAATCCATAACCGCGGGGATCTCTCGAAGACGGGTGAAAAATGAAATCGAAAGGTTGTCGATCTCAAGTATTGGGCCTTCATATTCAGCCATTTTTGACATGTCTTTCTCCTTGTTGGAGCGTGACCAGTTTCATCTGATCATCTTTTGTCTAAAAATCTCGGGGTCCGAGGCAGGGCCCCGGACCGCCGTCGATCACTTTAGTCCCGAAGACTTTCTTCACGAAGACCATCTGCAAGCAGGTTCAGTCCAAGCACGAGCGAAAGTAATGAAAGCGCTGGTGCTAGGGCAGGGTGCAGATAAACCGAAAGAAGTTTACGTCCATCGTTAATGGTCGATCCCCAATCTGGGCTTTCAGGGCTAAGGCCGAGGCCAAAGAAACCCAAAGTTCCCAAAAGAATGGTCACATAACCAATCCGTAAACAGAAATCCACGATCAGCGGGCCACGCGCGTTGGGCAAGATTTCCCAAAGCATAATGTACCAAGGACCTTCGCCCCGCGTTTGGGCAGCTGCCACGTAATCGCGTGTTTTGATGTCCAAGGTCAAACCGCGAACAATACGGAAGACCGTAGGAGAGTTCACGAAGACCACAGATACGAACACCACAAGCACGTTGGATGGGAATAAAACGATCCCAAGCGGATCTGCATCCCAAGCAATGCCCAAATACAACCAACCACCTAGAAGGATTGTCACCGCAAGGTAGATGTTGCGCTTGTTTGGTTGTGTGAAGAAACGAGAGTTGAACAAGATCACGAAGAAGATAATCGGGAAAATAAACAACACCCCAGCCATATACACCGGTATGCCCGTGGCAATGATCTCTGGCGTCACCAGTAGGTAGAACAACAGGATCACAGGAAAGGCGAGGATCAAGTTTGCAAGGAAGGACAGCACAGTGTCCAAGCGGCCACCGTAATAACCTGCGGGCAAACCAAGCGTGATACCCACCATAAAGGCAAAGATCGTGGCAAACGGCGCAATCTTAATAACTTCCCAAGAGCCGTTGACCATGCGTGTATAGACATCGCGTGCAAGGTTATCGCCACCCAGTAGGTAGTATTCATATACGCCTTCTGGGCTTCCCCGAACCGGAGTACCCGGAACTTTATTCTTCATTCCGGAAATCTGGCCCAGCGGATCGTGTGTTCCAACTAAGTCCAGTGCCGAGAATATTCCCGTAAAGACCCAGAACATTACCATCGCCAATCCGATCATGCCGATCGTGCTGTCGAATAGTTTGCCGTACAGGCCAAGGTTTCGTTTGTAGTAGATCGACACTGCGAACATCACAATGAGCGCGATCCATGTTGGCATCATATCACCCAGAATACGGATAATGATTTCGCCCCAGTTTAGCGGTTCCATCTCATCCCCTCCTTAGCTTACTTTGATGCGTGGGTTTAGGTAAACGTAACCGATGTCTGAGATCAGCTGCGTCAACAAAACCACTACGACCGAAACAACAGATACGCCCAACAACAATTCAACGTCGTTGTTGCCTGCGGCTTGGACAAGAACCCAACCGAAACCTTTGTAGTTAAACAACGTCTCGACGATCACGACCCCGTTTAACAGCCAAGGCACCTGCAACATAATCACCGTAAACGGAGCAATCAGAGCGTTTCTGAGTGCGTGTTTAACAACGATATTTTTGAAGCTGACGCCTTTTAGTCGCGCTGTTCGGATATACTGCGCTGTCATGACTTCGGCCATCGAGGCGCGTGTCATTCGGGCAATGTATCCCATGCCGTAGAGGGCGATTGTCAGGACGGGTAAGGTAAAATTCTGAAGCGTTGCGGTTTCCATTGCGGACGTCGCAGAGCCTTTAAACCATTTTAAACCAACGGCGGATGATGCAAATATCGCAATGAAGATAACGCCAGATACGTATTCCGGTGTCGCCGTCGTCGCGATCGAAAACGTAGACAACGATCTATCTAGTTTCGACCCCTCGCGCATCCCGGCCATAACGCCAACGATCAGGGCAGATGGGACCATCACGATTAAAACCCACATCATCAACTTACCTGTAAGACCAAGCCGCGTTGCGATGATTTTTGAAGCTGGCTCCTTGAAGACAGTCGAATCTCCCCAATCACCTTGCAAAACGCCACAGAAAGTTGCCGCATCGTCTGGATTCATTGTTGAATTGTAGCAGCGTCCGCGTCGTTCACCATCGGCTCCGACGATGTCGTATCCTGGTACAACGCCAAGCCATTCGCCGTATTTCACTAATGTCGGTTCAAGATACCCACGATTGCCGAGCCAGGTTTCAACCTGTTCATCGGACATCCGGAAGTTACCTTGAGTTTTTGCGAGCTTTTCTAGATTGGGATAAAGGTTCGTTAGGAAGAAAACGACGAACGTCAGGCATAAAGCCGTCAGTATCATCACTCCCAACCTACGGAGAATGAATAGTCCCATATCGACCCCTGTTGGTCTGATTTGTTTTCCCCCAGTTGTGTCTGAGGGCTTAAGAAAAAAGGGCCACCGACGGATCGGCGGCCAATTCTAATTTGTCAGCTTAGGCTGGCTTAGGCAGCCCAACCCCATTTGTAGATCTGAGGAAGATACGCAATGTGCATATCGACGCCAACAAGACCGTCAGCATGGTGACGACCAACGTTGCGCCAATATGGCTGGATTGTAACGCCTTCGTCGATGACGATTTTTTGGATCTTAGCCATAACAACACGACGCGCATCAGCATCCGCAATACCGTTTGCTTCTGCAAGAAGTGCATCAAATTCGGCGTTTGACCATGCGAACTCGTTCCAAGCTTCACCCGAACGATATGCAAGACCAAGAACCTGAGTACCCAGTGGGCGGTGGTTCCAGTTTGTCGATGAGAACGGATAGTTTGCCCAATCGTTCCAGAATGTCGAACCAGGCATAATGGTCCGGCGAACTGGGATTCCAGCATCACGCATCTGAGCAGCAACCGAGTCGGTTGTGTTCTTGCGCCAGTCATCGTCGATTGAAATAAGCTCGTGCTCATAATCAATCATTCCGGCTTCTTCCATGAGTGCTTTCGCCATTGCTGGGTCATGCGGAAGACGTGTTACTGCCGGATCGTGCTCTGGGTGCATTGGACCAACGTGGCAGTTGTCTGCAACTGCGCCGTTACCCGACTGACCAAGTTCAAGACAGATCGCATTGTCGACTGCCATAGCAATCGCCTTACGAACGCGAACGTCCTTATAAGGGTCATGGTTTTGGTTGGTACGAATGACGATGGTCGCGCCTGAGGCAACAGTCGAGTGTGACAGACCAAGGCTTGAGAAGATGTCGACGAATTCACCGGCAGATTCCCAGTTCATATCGATTTCGCCAGCGTCATATGCAGCAACAACCGCAGCTGGATCAGTACCGTAGTCAACAAACTCGATACGGTCGACGTATCCGCCCTTGCCAGCAGCATAACCCCACCAGTCGTGGCCTTCGTTGCGTACGACTGTTGCGGCAACACCAACTTCAAGATTTTCAGGTATCATGTAGCCAGTACCGACAGGGTTTGAAACCATGGTGTCTGGTGAGTGCGAGCTGTGAACGATCGCGGCAGGATAGTCAGCCATGCCAGGAATGATTGTAATGTCAGAAGCGTTACAGTTCAGTTGAACTGTGTGGCTGTCGACAACAACGATCGCGCCGTCAGCGGCTTTGTTGGTGTCTGGGTCAATGAGAGAAGCCATACGGCCAGCCATTGAGTTACCCTCAACGTCCTTTTCACACCAGCCAGCGATGTTGCGTGCAACATCTTCAGCGGTGAAGTCGTCACCATTGTTCCACTTAACGCCTTCACGAACTTTCAACGTGTACTGAGTTGCGTCTGCGTTTGCACCCCAAGATGTCAGAAGCATCGGCTCAAACGAACCATCAGAGTTGTACTCTACCAGATACTCAAGCCAACCAGCTGTAAAGGTAGCGATTTGCGTCCAGTCGTAGGTGCGTGGGTCCTTAAGTGCGCGAACTTCCATCTCCATACGGATGGTGCCGCCTTGCTTTGCGTGACCAGCTGCAACTGCAGGTGCCGCGCCGATTAGCGCGTAAGCTGCAGGTGTCGCAACGCCCAATGCAGTTGCACGGGTCAGAAATTCGCGGCGGCTAAGTTGGCCGGACTTGAATTCCGTTGCGTACATTTCTGCAGCTGGGTGAATGTTATTTTTGGGTGCATTGTGCGTCATCGTTTACTCCTTGTTACACAGTTAAATTCTTTTTCGTGGGGTATTTATTTCACGTCGACGCACACATTTTTTGTGTATTCTTTTCATGCAGACGAACGAAACTCCCCAAAGTCTTATTACGGCACATTAATCTTAGAACCGTCAATCGCCGCTTTCGCCACTTTGCGGTCAATTTGCGACATCGACCTTAAACAAAAACGACACGAGCATTTTTTGCAAGTAAAGAATTGTTTATTTGTAGTGTGTTCGTGGGTGATGCCCGTTTTGAATCATCTAATTGAAGGAATGTAGCTACGTTGAACTGGGGTTGATGTGGCGCCATTCCGACATACGCGATTTAAACCACGTTCGCTGGCGCTTTGCGTATTGCCGCGTGGCGATCGTAGCGCGTTCTTTTGCTTGATCTAGCGAAGTCTCACCACGCAAAAAGGCGATAAGTTCAGGCGCACCGATCGCTTTCGAAGATAGGTTCGCCGGATTCCAACGCGGCAGAATTTCTTCGGCTTCCTCAAGCGCTCCGGTTTCCAGCATGTGGTCAAAGCGCTGTGCTATCCGCTCGTTTAGCCAATCTTTCGGTGCATCCATGACAAAGGCGTTGGCAGTATCAAGATCCAAAAGGGCAGGCGGGGTTTCATCCTGCCAAACAGATATTTGCTTGCCCGTCGCCTTCCAAACCTCCCAAGCGCGTTGGACGCGCATCGGGTTTTGGATGTCGATACGGGATACTGTCACCGTGTCCAAGTCAACAAGCATCGCTTCGTGACCTTGTCGATCCCGAATAGTATTGCCTTCGTCGCGAACCCATTGGGGAATCTCAGGTATTTGAGCTAATCCCTGGGTTAGTGCCGTGAAGTATAAACCTGTTCCACCTACGATAATGGGTCTCGGACCGGTTTTAAGCAACGGCTCCACATCGCGGAGCCAATGGCCAACAGAATATTCGCCGTCGAGGGGAACATGGCCATATAACTTGTGTGGAAAAGCAGCCTCGTCATCTTTACTTGGGCGCGCAGTAAGCACGCGCCACTCGTCAAACACTTGAATCGCGTCAGCGTTAACGATCTGCCCACCAAACTGTGACGCAATCTCCATTGCCAATGAGGATTTTCCGCTGGCGGTTGGACCTGCGATCAAAACGGGCCCGTCCCCAATGTCTGGCATTTGAAAACTCACGATCTCTCCGACTTTTAGCGTGGTTTCTCTTTCAACCCTCCGATTATCTTCGAGTCAATGCCCCAACAGCGCCTAACACGCATTGAAACTTGCCGCGTTTTGCGACATTTTGCGCGCAACACTATTTCAGTTCATCTTTGTATTTCCGGAGCCTTCCCCATGACATCTGCCGCGCCTCAGGAACCCCACACTTTTAAACGTGTAATGCTTAAAATTTCAGGCGAGGCCTTGATGGGGGATCAAGGGTTTGGTCTTCATCCGCCAACGGTTGAAAGAATCGCTCAGGAAGTGAAGTCTGTTCACGATCTTGGCGTTGAAATCTGCATGGTGATCGGCGGGGGCAATATTTTCCGCGGTCTGCAGGGTTCTGCCCAAGGAATGGAACGAACGACCGCCGACTACATGGGAATGCTTGCCACGGTCATGAATGCGTTGGCTATGCAGTCAGCACTTGAAGGACTTGGGGTATTTACTCGGGTTGTTAGCGCCATTCCTATGGACCAAGTTTGCGAGCCTTACATTCGCCGTCGCGCAGTGCGTCACCTAGAAAAGAAACGGGTTTGTATTTTTGCAGCCGGAACTGGCAACCCTTATTTCACAACCGACACGGCCGCTACATTGCGCGCAAACGAAATGTCTTGTGAGGCTATTTTCAAGGGAACCAAAGTCGACGGTGTGTACGACAAAGATCCAGTAAAATTTGATGATGCGAAACGGTTCGACACTGTCAGCTACGACCAGGTTTTAGCCCAACGCCTTGGGGTTATGGACGCAAGTGCAATTGCCCTTGCGCGAGACAACAACCTGCCGATCATCGTGTTTTCATTAGACGAGCCTGGTGGTTTCAAAGGAATCCTTGCAGGTGAAGGCACCTATACAAAAGTCGTCGGCTGACTGTAGACTGATTAAATACGGCCCCGTGCCGCCACATATATGAGAGCTAAAAATGTCCGAAGAAGACCTTGAAATCGACACTGACGATCTGAGCCGCCGTATGGATGGCGCAATGTCATCCCTTAGAACTGAATTTGCCTCACTGCGCACCGGTCGCGCCTCGGCCTCGATGCTTGAGCCGATCAACGTTGAAGCCTACGGACAGCGCACCCCCATTAACCAAGTGGGAACGGTTAATGTGCCAGAACCGCGCATGGTTACGATCAACGTGTGGGATAAGTCTATGGTGGGTGCAGTTGAAAAAGCTATTCGTGAGAGTGGCTTAGGCATTAATCCTCAGCTAAACGGCACGATCATTATGCTGCCGATTCCTGAACTTAACGAAGAACGTCGCCGCGAGTTGACGCGCGTTGCTGCACAATATGCTGAAAACGCCCGCGTAGCTGTTCGTAACGTTCGTCGCGACGGTATGGATCAGGTTAAAAAGGCCAAAGCGGCAGGAATGTCTGAAGATGACCAAAAGCTTTGGGAGTCCGAAGTGCAGGAACTGACGGACGATTTCATTAAATCAGTTGATAGCGCGCTTGAAAACAAGCAAGCGGAAATCATGCAGGTCTGATTAAGAAAATAGGGGGCCGGAATGGCCAAGGCAAGTACTGAGCAGTCAGGCCCACGGCACGTTGCAATCATCATGGACGGCAACGGTCGATGGGCGCAAATGCGCGGCAGACCGAGGCTTTTTGGTCACCACGCTGGCGCTAAAAGAGTGCGCGAAATCGTCGAAGCTTGCCCCGACGCCGGTGTGAAATTCCTTACGATTTTTGCATTCTCAACCGAAAACTGGAAGCGCACACAAAGTGAAGTTTCCGGCCTGATGAGCTTGTTTCAACGCTATATAACTGGCGAAGCTAAGGCATTGAAAGAAAACGGCATTCGGGTAAGGTTTATCGGCGATCGGATGAGATTGGCCACTAAGCTTGTAGATCTGATGGACGATCTTGAGCTAATGACGTCGGATAATGATCGTGTCCATTTAACCGTTGCGATCAACTATGGTGGTCGGGACGAAGTGGCCAGAGCCACAAAACGATTAGCGCAGGATGTGGCTGATGGCAAGTTAAAACCCGCCAATGTTGACGAAGAAACACTACCTAAGTACTTGGATACACATGTATTACCTGATCCGGACCTTGTAATCCGAACCAGCGGCGAGGCGCGGATTTCAAATTTTCTTCTGTGGCAATCAGCCTATGCAGAATATGATTTCCTCGACACGCTTTGGCCTGATTTTTCAGCCGAAGAGTTCCACAAAGTGGTCAGTCGCTACGGCAAGCGTGAACGCCGCTACGGAGGCGTCAAAGCATGAGCGCATCAAACTGGTCAGACTTGGGGCCTAGGATTATCTCAGGCTTAGTATTGGCCGGTGTTGGCCTTGTGTCTGTCATGTTTGGCGGGATGGTTTTCTCGTTGTTTGTCGCCGTTTGTTGCGGCCTGATGATCTGGGAACTTGGGCAACTGAGCAGTCGCTATGGTATCCTTGCCTATCCCCTCGCAGCACTGGCGATGTTCGGGATATTCTTTGGATTTGGCAAAGGATGGCTGTTTTACATCCTATTAATAGGAATTTTGCCCGCTATCACAGCCGTCGTCGCGACTAAGCAGCATTGGCGTGTTTTCGCGTTTGCGGCCATGATCGGCACGACCGGCTTGGTTCTTCAACTACTAAGGATTGAACTTGGTCTTGCGTGGCTGTTGTGGCTTGTGTTGGTTGTCGTCGCTACGGATATAGCCGGATATTTCGCAGGGCGTTTAATTGGCGGCCCAAAGTTTTGGCCTTCGCTTAGCCCTAAGAAGACATGGTCCGGAACGGTTGCTGGCTGGATTGCCTCGGGTTTCGTGGGTTTTTTGTTTGGCGCGGCATTTGCTGGTCCGTTCATATTGTTTAGCATTGCGGTTTCGGTAGCGTCGCAAATGGGCGACATTGCGGAAAGCGCATTAAAACGGCGCTTTGAAGTGAAAGACAGTTCGAATTTGATCCCAGGTCACGGCGGTTTTTTGGATCGCTTTGATGGAATGATCGCAGCCGCCTTGGTAATAGGGGTTGTAAGTCTTGTTCTACCCGACGGTTTGATGATTTTTAGACTTGGCGAAGAATGACACGCAGCATTTCGATTTTCGGCGCGACCGGTTCGATCGGTCAAAGTACGATTGACCTGATCAAGCGTGACCAGAAAAGCTATAATGTCGTTGCGTTGACCGGCGGGCGAAATATTGAACAATTGGCGAAAGATGCGATCGATCTAAACGCTGACGTCGCAGTTACCTCTGAAGAAAACCTATTGGGTGCACTTCTCGCGGCACTCGCTGGGTCAGGCGTTGAAGTTTCAGCAGGACGTAATGCAATACTAGAAGCCGCCGATCGGCCTGTGGATTGGTCCATGTCTGCAATTTTCGGTGCTGCTGGGCTCGAGCCGGGGCTTCGTGCACTTAGACATGGCACGACGCTTGCATTGGCCAACAAAGAATCTCTTGTGACTGCAGGCGATTTATTGCTTGGGGAAGCCAAGAAATGTGGCGCGAAAATACTGCCAGTAGACAGCGAGCATTCGGCAATTTTTCAAGCATTGATCGGCGAAGATATAGCGACCGTCGAGCGCATCATTATTACCGCTTCAGGTGGAGCGTTCCGCGATTGGCCATTGCATCGAATTGCAACAGCCACACCAGAACAAGCCGCTACTCATCCGAATTGGGACATGGGACAACGCATAACGATCGACAGCGCCTCAATGTTTAATAAGGCGTTGGAAGTAATAGAAACTAAAGAGTTTTTCGGCGTTCATCCGTCACAAATTGAAGTCTTGGTTCACCCTCAGTCTCTAGTTCATGCGCTTGTTGGTTTTAACGATGGTGCGTTGATGGCGCACGTGGGTCCGCCCGATATGCGGCATGCGATTGGGTTCGCGCTGCACTGGCCTGATCGGCGTAAACTTCCCGTCGATCGGTTGGACTTGGCGGCCATCGGACAGCTTGATTTTAAAGCGCCTGAAGATTCTCGATACCCGGCGCTCAAACTCGCACAATTCGTGATGGAGCGAGGCGGCTTGGCCGGTTCAGTCTTTAACGCAGCTAAAGAAAAGGCGCTGGATGCATTCATTGAGCGCAAAATTGGGTTTTTGGATATGACGAGTCTGGTTGAAGACGTTCTGAACCAGCTCGTGTCAAAGGATGGCCTTAATAAAGACGCGATGACCCTTGATACGGTCGCGAATGCCGATCAAATGGCGCGAAAATACGGACAAGAATTGATCGCCCAAGGGCGTTACGGTTCGAACTAGACAGAGGTGAGTATGGAGCTTTTGGAGCTGATCCCGCAATTTGGCAACATTGCCTTTACGATTGCGGCGTTTGTCGTGGCGCTATTGACCATCATCTTTGTGCATGAGTTTGGACATTACATCATTGGCCGTTGGTCGGGGATTAAGGCTGATGTGTTTAGCCTAGGGTTTGGGCCAGTTCTTTGGTCGCGTCATGACCAACACGGCACCAAATGGCAATTGGCTGCGATTCCTTTTGGCGGCTATGTGAAATTCAGAGGCGATTCCAACGCAGCGAGCGCCAAGGACGAAGACGCATTTGAAGAACTGACTGAGGCGCAATTGCGCGAAACAATGCATGGCGCACCCTTATGGGCACGTGCATCGACAGTGGCCGCGGGTCCGATTTTCAATTTTATTCTTGCAATAGCAGTATTCATTGGCCTCACGATCTATTCCGGTGACGTTAAAGAACCACTGACAGTGGGTGAATTCATTCCTCTGCCAAGTGGAACGTACGAGCTGCAAGTTGGCGATCAAATACTTGAAATTGCTGGCAATCAAATCTCGGACCTTTCCGCTATGAGGGGGCTGGATGATCGTCTGCCGGTAGCAAAAACGTTGCCGTATATTGTGATCCGTGACGGCCAAGAAATTGAGGTTGAGGGGCCTTATACTTACCCTCCGATGGTCAACTTTCTAGTCCCGCGTGGCGCCGCATATCAAGCTGGGCTTGAAGTTGGCGACGTTATTACAGCGATCGACGGTTCAGATATTATAGCATTTTCACAATTGAAGCATGCTGTTGAAACATCCGAGGGCAGGGACCTGGCGCTCACCGTTTGGCGCAGTGGCGATATCGAGGAAATTACCCTTACGCCCCGCCGTTCGGATGAACCAAACGAAGACGGTGGATTTGATAAACATTGGCGTATCGGCGTCGCGTTGGATTTCATGTTTGAGCCTGAGCGAACATTTGTAGGCGTTTGGAAGGCCACCAAATACGGAGCGTCACAGGTTTCCGGAATAATCACAGACACTCTGTCTGGTCTCTATCACGTCATTACCGGCTCAATCTCAACGTGTTATCTGACCGGCCCGGTTGGTATTGCAGAAACATCGGGCGCAATGGCCAGCCAAGGATTGGATGACTTTGTGTATTTCATCGCGTTCCTTTCGACGGCCATTGGATTGATGAATCTCCTACCTATTCCCGTTCTGGACGGCGGTCATTTGATCTTTCACATATATGAAGCGACGGTTGGGCGGCCCCCGAATGACAAGGTTTTCCGGGTTCTTATGTCGATTGGCCTGGTATTCATCCTTGCATTTATGGTGTTTGCGTTGGGCAATGATGTCGCGTGTTCGCTGTAATTATTGACCTCTAAAGGGTCTGACCCTCGACACTTTTATGACAGAATTGCCACCTAGCGTTAGGTTATCAACCAACCAAAGAGGTGCGCTATGTCAGCCGTCATTTCAGGAACACACGCAGTATCCGTACTTTTCGGATTGAATTGGGATCGCATCCTTTTTGTAGGCGCGGTCATTGCGGCCCTTTTCGCGGCCGCGTCAGTGATATCGTTTCAAACAGTGTCGCCAACTTTCATCTAATTATAAATAAGACGACATTTTCTCGCCGATTGGGTGCGATCGTTTTGACATGACCGGGTAATCCCTTTACCAAACTTGAGACTGGGATGTCTTACAAGGTTGTCTTTATGCGCAAATCTGCTGCCGCGCGGGCTACGGCCCTTGTCGATAGCCGTGACCGTTTTTCAATGCGGGCATGGGTTTTATCGACGTTTTTCTTCGTGATTATGGCTGTCTTGGCCAGCTCGGCGGTTGCTCAAGGCTTCCGCTTCAATAGCATTAATATCCAAGGCAATAATCGTATCGAACATGGAACGATTCTCGCGCAAGCTGGATTGTCCGTGAATCAATCACTTTCAGCTGCTGAACTGAACGATGCGTATCAAGCTTTGATCGCATCTGGTTTTTTTGAAAGTGTAGAGATTTCACCGAGTGGTTCGCGATTGACAATTGTTGTGGTCGAACGCCCTACGATCAATCGTATCACTTTCGAAGGTAACTCAAAGATCAAGACCAATGTCCTGAGTGAGTTATTGGCATCTGAGCAAGGACGCGTATTTAATCCATTGACGGTTGAAAGTGACGCTTCGGCGATCACGTCTGCTTATAGTGAAAAGGGCCGTATCGCGGCGTCAATCACTCCGAAAATCATCAAGCGGTCCGACAATCGCGTTGATTTGGTTTTTGAGATCGTCGAAGGCGGTCGGGTTGAAATTGAGCGATTGTCATTTGTAGGGAACTCGGATTTTTCTGATACGCGTTTGCGCCGAATTCTTGAAACCAAACAGGCAGGGCTTTTCCGCTTCTTGGTTCAACGGGATACTTTTGTTTCTGATCGTATCGCTTTTGATCGACGAGTGTTGACCGATTTTTATCAGTCAAAAGGCTATGTTGATTTCCGTGTACTTGATGTCGAGACTGAACTTACACGCGACCGTGGATCCTACTTTTTGACGTTTATCGTCGAAGAGGGGCAGCAGTTTGATTTTGGTAATGTCACTGTACGCAGTGAATATCCAAACGTTGATGCCGATGAATTTGCAAAGACTTTGCGCATCCGAAGCGGGGATCTTTATTCTCCTACTGACATCGATAGCGACATAGCTCGATTGGAAATTCAGGCGACCGACAAGGAACTCGATTTCTTACGCGTTGAGCCCGTTATTACCCGTAATCCAAAAGATCTTACACTTGATGTTGAGTTTGTTCTAAAGCGCGGCACGCGTGTCTTTATTGAACGAATTGATATCGAGGGAAACACTGCGACCTTAGACAAGGTCATTCGCCGCCAGTTTGATGCAGTGGAAGGTGACCCATTCAATCCTCGTGAAATACGTGAAGCTGCGAACCGAATTCGGGCTTTGCGTTTCTTCGCCTATGATGATGTATCGGCACGCACTGGCTCGGCTGCAGATAAGATGATTATTGATGTCACTTTGCAGGAACGCCCGACTGGTAACGTCAGTTTCGGCGGCAACTACAATACTGCCAGCGGTATCAGCGCAGTAGCCACGTACAAAGAAACAAACTTCCTTGGGCGTGGACAGGCTTTGGACTTCAGCTTCCAAAAAGGTGAAAGCAATACGCGTTATAGCTTTGATTTTGTCGAGCCTGCGTTAATGGGTCAAAACGCCAGATTTGGTCTGAGCATGGGCAGGTTCCAAACTGACAACGAAAACGCGCTCTACGATACAACCGTGTCTAGTTTCACGCCGTCACTTGGTTTCGCAGTTGCAGACGATGCCAATCTAAACCTTCGATATCATTTGTCCGCAGAAGATCTTACAGACGTCGATGCAGCTGCTAGTGCAGTTGTAATAAGTGAGGCCGCTGCTGGTCAGTTGACGACGTCTGCAATTGGGTATGCTCTGACTTACGACAACCGACGCTCGGGGCTTAATCCCGACGCCGGATTTTTGCTACGCTTGGATCAGGAATACGCTGGCGTTGGTGGAGACAATAACTACTTGAAGACGACAGCCCACGCCACAGCTCAGACAACGGTTTTGGATGATCGCATAACGCTCAAAGCGACTCTGGAAGGTGGCGTACTAAATTATGCCAGCGGCAACAGTCGGGTCACCGATCGCTTCTTCATGGGATCGCAAGTGATGCGCGGTTTTGCACCCAATGGTATTGGTCCACGTGATGACACAACCGGAGACGCGTTGGGTGGAGACCGCTTTGCTGTCGCTCGGCTTGAAGCGCAATTCCCAATTGGCTTGCCAGAAGAATACGGCATTTCAGGTGGTCTCTTCTACGACGCTGGTTCCCTCTGGGAAGTTGGTGAAACTTTCGGGGAAACTGTGAATTATAACGATTTCACAGTCCGTCAGGTCATCGGCGCGTCAATTTTCTGGGACACGCCAATTGGCCCATTACGTTTTAACTGGACCGAGGCATTGTCAAAGCAAACTGGCGACATTGAACAAGGCTTTGAGCTTACAGTTTCTGCTGAGTTTTAATGATCGTGAAAACTCTGGATACCATATTGAAAGCCGGCGTGATGCTGGCTTTCTCTTTTGGCACTCCGATCTTTGCACAAGAATCCGCAGAAACGCCTGAAACGCCGCAAACGATCGTCGTGTTGCAAAGCGCGATTTTGGTCATCGACCTTGATCAATTCTTTGCCAATTCGTTGTTCGGTCGGCGTATTCAAGCCGAATTCCAAGAGGCAAGAGCCGAGCTTTTGGCGGAAAACAGCGCCAAATTTGCTGAGTTAACGTCCGAGGAAAAAGACCTGACCGAACGTCGTTCTACGCTTGGTCGAGAAGAGTTTTCGGTTTTGGCGGAAGAGTTTGACACGAAAGCACAGAAAATTCGCGCTGAACAAACGGCCAAAGGCTCTGAGTTGCAGGCCCGCCCGGGGCAGGCCCGTCAGCAATTCCTTAGCATTGCACAAGACGTTCTGATTGAAATTATGCGCGAGCGTCGCGCTTTGGCCGTTTTATCGCAGGACGCCGTTCTAATTCCGGCGGATTCAATCAATATTACCGTCGAAGCAATATCTCGAATAGACGCTCTGTTAGGCGACGGTAGCAATTAACCGACAGCCTATGCTTGCCGCACCCAAGCCCGCTTGCTAATCAGTGGTAACTCATTTTGAAAGGCACGACCTATGTCCGAATTGAAATCCGCTGACATCCAACTTATTCGGCGTATCTTGCCGCATCGCTATCCGTTTCTTCTTGTCGACAAAGTTGTTGAAATTGACGGGTACCAGACGGCTAAAGGCATCAAGAATGTCACGATGAATGAACCCCATTTTCAGGGTCATTTCCCGGGTACGCCGATCATGCCAGGCGTGACAATAGTTGAAGCTATGGCCCAAACAACGGGTGTGATGGTCGGAGTTGCCTTGGATTTGGCCGACAAAGACATGCTAATCTATTTTATGGCCATCGATAAATGTAAGTTCCGCCGTAAGGTTGGACCGGGCGATGTACTTGAAATGAAGGTAGAAACGACACGTGGCAAACCAGGTGGAAAAGTTTGGAAATTCAAAGGCGTCGCAACTGTTGATGGTGAAATGGCGGCCGAAGCTGAATTTACCGCGATGATGGATCTACCCGCGGAAACTGCTTGATGAGCATTAACGCCACAGCAAAAATTCACCCTAGTGCTGTCATCGAAGACGGGGCAGTGATTGGCGATGGTTGCATTGTCGGCCCGTTTTGTCATATCGGACCCAATGTTAAACTTGCACAGCGTGTTACACTTCGTTCGCATGTCGTCGTTACGGGTGAAACAACTGTTGGTGAAGACACCACGATCTTTTCGTTCGCGTCTATCGGTGAAATTCCCCAAGACTTGAAATTCAAAGGTGAGGCGACAAAGCTTGAAATAGGGGCTCGCAACCGTATTCGAGAACATGTCACGATGAATACCGGCACCGGCGGTGGTGGTGGTTTGACTAAAATCGGCAATGATGGGCTGTTCATGGCCGGCTGTCATATCGCACATGATTGCGTCATTGGGGATAACGTTATTGTTGTTAATCAAGCTGCTATAGCTGGTCATTGCATCATAGAGGACGATGTTATTGTTGGAGGTCTTAGTGGCGTTCATCAATTTGTTCGCATCGGTCGTGGTGCGATCATCGGTGCCGTTACTATGGTGACCAACGACGTCATTCCTTACGGCCTCGTTCAGGCGCCACGGGGTGAATTGGACGGGCTTAACCTTGTTGGCCTCAAGCGTCGTGGGATTAGCCGTTCTGATATCACGGCATTGCGTGCGGCGTTTCAGATGCTTGCCCAAGGCGAGGGGGCTTTTCAGGATCGTGCAAAACGCCTTGGCGAGGAAACTGATAGTCAGCCTGTACAAGAGATCGTCGAGTTCATCATGGGTTCGAGCGATCGTTCGTTCCTAACGCCAGGTTAAGCGATGACACGTTTAGCGATCCTAGCTGGTTCGGGCCAGTTACCAGTTTCTTTGGTCAATGCATTTCCGGATGCTATGAAAATTGCATTCGAAGGGATACCGACGGACATTGATCCAGACGACGTATTTAAATTTGAACATTTGGGTACACTCTTCGAATCCTTGCATGCCAATGGAATCGAACGGTTGGTTATGGCGGGGGCGATGTCGCGACCATCGCTTGATCCTGCTCTTTTTGACGAAGGAATGGCGACTATCGCACCGCGTCTGCTGGCCTCAATGGCTGGTGGGGACGATGGGTTGCTGCGTGAGATAATTCAAATTTTCGAAGAGCAGGGTTTCAAAGTTGCCGGCGCTCATAGTTTGTTGCCTGATTTAACGGCCGATGAGGGCCAGTTAACAAGTGGCGATCTAACTGAGGCAGCTCAAGCTGACATTAAGCGTGCGGACTCAATTTTGGGCTCTATGTCGCCGGTAGACGTTGGTCAGGCCGTTGTTGTTGAAGGCGGCGTTTGCCTTGGTATTGAAACGATTCAGGGCACGGACGCTTTGCTCGGGTTTGTTGCGACGACTGCAAAGCATCTTCGAAGGGGATCCGGCGTATTGGTTAAGCGCCCCAAGGTAGGACAGGATTTGCGTGTCGACATGCCAACTATTGGACCTGAAACAATCAAGAATGCCAAACACGCTGGTCTTTCTGTGATCGTAATCTCGCCCGGCTCTGTTCTTTTACTGGATCGTGAGGCGCTGATAGCAGCCGCTGAAGAAGCCGAAATTCTTCTTTTGGCGCGGAGGCACGCTTGAAGGTATTTATCATCGCAGGCGAGGTATCCGGTGATAAGCTCGGGTATGCGTTGATGGCCGGATTGCGCCAATTAGTGCCTGATGTCACGTTTGAGGGTGTCGGCGGTGAGCTTATGCAAAGCCAAGGTCTGCACTCTCAGTTCGATATGCGTGAACTCTCAGTGATGGGTTTGGTTGAAATTCTACCGAAATACGCCCATTTTAAAAAGCGTATACGCGAAACTGCCAAGGCGGTCGTTGAAGCACAGCCAGACGTGTTGATTACGATCGACAGTCCGGAATTTTGTTTACGCGTCGCCAAAGCGGTCAAACAGCGTTCGACAATTCGAACCGTTCATTATGTGGCGCCTTCAGTTTGGGCTTGGCGTCCAAAGCGCGCTCAAAAAATGGCTGCGTATATAGATCACGTTCTTGCATTGCTGCCGTTTGAACCGCCGTTCATGCGCGACGAAGGCATGCAGTGCGATTTTGTAGGGCACCCAGTCGTGTCTGAAATGCAAGCCAGCGAATCCGATGCGTCCGAATTTCGACTGCGGCACGGCATTGGAGACGCGCCGATGTTGTTGGTGTTGCCTGGGTCACGCAAAAGCGAAGTTAGTCGTCTTGGACCAATTTTCGGCGAGGTCTTGCAAGAGGTCCTAAAAGCTCAAGACGATATTCGATTGGTCCTTCCAGCCGCAAAGCCAGTCGCCGGTTTAGTCGAAGCGATGGTGTCTGAATGGGATTTGCCTTCAGATGTATTAATCCTCGATCCTAGGGACTTTGACGCCGACGAGGCCGCGTCACGCAAGCTTGCCGCGTTCAAGGCGTCAGACTTAGCTCTGGCAGCGTCAGGTACAGTCTCGCTTGAACTGGCCGCGGCAGGCACCCCAATGGTGATCGCCTACGATATGAATGCAATCTCACGGTTTTTGATTTCTCGAATGTTGCGGGTAGACACGGCGACGCTTGTTAGCCTTGTATCCAATACTCGCGTAATCCCAGAGTTTTTGGGCAAAGATTGCCAGCCTCAGTTCATTGCACCCGCAATCCTTGATGTGTTGAACAATCCGATGGATCAGCTTGAAGCGATGCGCGTGACGATGGAAAAGCTAGGCGCAGGCGGCGAAGATCCCGGTCTGCGTGCTGCCAAAGCGATTTTGGATGGAATCAAACCTTAAGTTTGATCGCCTTTCCAAATCCATCCGCCGCCAAAAATTCGCGAACTATCGGTGTCATAGAACACACAAGCTTGACCCGGTGATACACCTTCTTCCGGTGAAAGAAGTTCAACCTCTGCCGATGTTGCGGATAGTGGTCGAATGATTGCCTCACGTGGGGGACGAGTAGAGCGAACTTTAACAGAAACGTTCCATGCATCGCGGCTTTCGAAGGGTTGATCGCCCAACCAGTTGATTTCACGAACAGGTATTATCCGCGTTGAAAGCAGTTCTTTGGGGCCAACGATCACCTGTTTGGACTCGACATCAAGGCGCACCACATAAAGAGGATCGCTAAGACCGCCAATCCCAAGACCACGCCTTTGGCCTATTGTATAGTGAAGAACTCCGTTGTGCTGTCCAAGAACACCGCCGTCCACGTCAACGATTTCCCCAGGTTCAGAGGCGCCCGGGCGCAACTTTTCGATAACCGACGCGTAATTGCCATTCGGTACAAAGCAAATATCCTGACTGTCTGGTTTGTCAGCAACCGACAGACCGTATTGTGCTGCTAAGGCGCGTGTCTCGTCTTTTGACTGCAAATGTCCCAGAGGGAACCGCAAATAATCCAATTGATCTGGTTTTGTTGAGAACAGAAAATAACTTTGATCTCTGTTCGCGTCCGCAGCACTGTGAAGCTCGGCGCCCGAATCCCCCAGTTTGCGCTGAATGTAGTGTCCGGTCGCCATGCAATCGGCCTCTAAATCCTTTGCGGTCTCTAGAAGATCTTTAAACTTTACCCTTTCGTTGCATCGAATGCACGGTACTGGAGTCGCACCAGCAAGATAACTGTCTGCAAATTCGTCAATCACGGCATCCTGAAAAATGTTTTCATAATCCAGAACGTAATGCGGGAAACCTTTTTCCTCGGCCACGAGACGGGCATCATGAATATCGATACCAGCGCAACATGCGCCCTTTTTTGCAAGGGCAGCCCCGTGATCATAAAGCTGAAGCGTGACGCCCACGACGTCATAACCCTCATCTGCAAGCAACGCTGCCACAACCGAGCTATCAACACCGCCGGACATGGCGACAACAACACGTGTTTCGCTGGGCGGTTTGTCAAAACCAAGTGAATTGAGTTTGGGCATTTTACGCTCCTGCCAATGATCTGCTGGAATATAGGAAAATCTTAAACACTCTCAACCCCTACCTTCATGGCTGTTTAATGGATTGAGGTTTTGTTGAGCTCAATCACATTCAAAGGCTTTGGCATGTATCTTAAAAAAGTAGATAGACCGAGAACCGCGAAACTACCAGATGGGCGTGTTTTGAGTGTTTCAGATCTTCCACATTCTGCGACTCAACGCTGGGTGGCATCGCGCAAAGAGATTGTTGTGCGTGCAATCTTGCACGGTCTCATTGCCAGAGCTGATGCGTTGAGCCTTTATTCTCTTACGGAAGAAGAGCTTGGCGAGTGGGAAATGGGTCTTATTTTGCGGGGTAAGACGGTTTAAAAGTTACGAGGCCACAATCCGCTAGACAGCCATAGGTTGAGTATGCAAAATGAACCCAAGTAACCGGGTCTTAACCATTTCCGGCCAAACATCGAAAATCACTTGGTTAATTTTTGGAGGACGTTTTTATGCGCGTACTATTGGTTGAGGACGATCCGACAACGTCCAAAAGCATTGAAATGATGCTCACTCACGAAAATCTAAATGTTTATGCAACAGATCTTGGCGAAGAAGGCCTCGATCTTGCAAAGCTGTACGACTACGATTTAATTCTTCTCGACTTAAACTTACCGGATATGCTCGGTTACGAAGTTCTTCGGCAACTTCGTCGTTCGCGCGTTGAAACACCGATTTTAATCCTTTCTGGTGACGATAACACTGAAAGCAAATTAAAAAGCTTTGGGTTTGGTGCTGACGATTATCTGACAAAACCATTTCATCGTGCAGAATTGGTCGCGCGCATTCATGCCATTGTTCGGCGGTCGAAGGGGCATGCACAATCGATCATCCAAACCGGAATGATTGAAGTTAATCTCGACGCCAAAACGGTTGAAGTTGGTGGAACAACGGTTCACCTGACAGGCAAAGAATATCAGATGCTAGAGCTTTTAAGTCTGCGCAAAGGCACTACTTTGACTAAAGAGATGTTTCTAAACCATCTCTATGGCGGCATGGATGAGCCCGAGTTGAAAATCATCGACGTGTTTATTTGTAAGCTACGTAAAAAGCTCGATAATGCCACTGGTGGCGACAATTACATCGATACCGTTTGGGGGCGTGGATACGTCCTGCGTGACCCGCAACCGAGCCCAAAAACGTCCGAGCCGATGGCAGTTAACGCGTAGTATTCTATCAATCCTACCAGTCATCACTGGACCAACGGCCTGTCGGCTTTTATCACTTAGTTAGACAAACGTGAGAATTGCCGATGGACGACACCACTCCAGTTTCAGAACTAAGTGAAGCGCAAGCCAAAGTAGAAATACTTGCTTTGGCAGCACAGTTAAGTTCTGCAAACGCCGCCTATCACACCAACGATTCCCCCACCATTGACGACGGCACTTACGATGCCTTGAAACGACGAAACGCTGAAATCGAAGCAGCGTTTCCTCATCTTAAACTTGATGACAGTGCCTCAGAACAAATAGGCTCAAGTCCGTCAGATAAATTTACAAAAATAACCCATGCACAGCGAATGCTTTCATTGTCGAACGCTTTTGATGCCGACGATGTCAAGGATTTCGATAAGCAAATCAAAGGCTTTCTTGGACTGAGTGGCGATCAATCTGTCTCGTACACTGCTGAACCGAAGATAGACGGGTTGTCCCTTTCGTTAAGATACGAAAAAGGAAGACTGGTTCAGGCAGCGACACGCGGTGATGGAGAAACCGGTGAAAATGTTACAGCAAATGCCCTCACAATCACCGACGTTCCACATTTCGTAAAAACTGATATCGAAATTCTTGAGGTTCGCGGCGAAGTTTATATGAGTCACGCAGACTTTTCGAAATTGAATGCCAAACAGACAGAAAATGGCGACAAAACATTCGCAAACCCAAGAAACGCGGCAGCAGGTTCATTGCGCCAACTTGATCCCGCGATAACCAAATCCCGACCATTGCGGTTTTTCGCGTATGCATGGGGACATTTAAGCAAACCTTTAGCAAGCACGCAAATGTGTGGAATTGAAAAGCTTGCAGAGCTTGGATTTTCAACCAACGATCTGACAAAAATATTCGAAAACATCGACGCAATGTTGGATCATTACTCCGCAATCGAAACGCAGCGCGCATCTTTGGGTTATGATATCGATGGGGTTGTCTACAAAGTTAACGAATTAGCTTTGCAAAACCGCCTTGGGTTTCGCTCAACCACGCCACGTTGGGCAATCGCGCATAAGTTTCCCGCCGAAACCGCTTGGACCAGACTTGAAGCCATCGAAATTCAGGTTGGGCGTACCGGTGCTCTATCTCCTGTAGCACGCTTGATGCCGGTTACAGTCGGCGGAGTTGTCGTATCAAATGTGACACTGCACAATGAAGATTACATTGAAGGACGAGATAGCAAAGGATTTCCTATTCGCGAAGGACGTGATCTTCGCGAGGGTGATTGGGCCAAAGTCTACCGCGCGGGCGACGTCATTCCGAAAATTGCTGATGTGGATTTATCTAAACGACCGGATGGCTCACGCCATTTCGCATTCCCAAAATTGTGCCCAGAATGTGGATCTGACGCAGTGCGTGAAAACAATGACTCTGTGCGCCGTTGCACCGGAGGTCTGATTTGCCCAGCGCAAGCGGTTGAAAAATTAAAACATTTCGTTGGCCGTGGCGCATTTGATATTGAAGGTCTTGGTGCGAAACAAGTTGAACAGTTCTACTTGGATGGATGGATAAAAGAGCCGGCTGACATATTTTCACTTCAGACTAGATATGGTTCGGGACTGCAACAATTAAGCAATCGTGAAGGTTGGGGCGGCAAGTCTGCGGACAATCTGTTCCAAGCGATAGATGGCAAACGTACCATTTCATTTGGCCGATTTTTGTTTGCATTAGGCATTCGACATGTCGGCGAAAACACGGGAAAATTGCTTGCCAATCATTATGGATCCTGGCCGATTTTTCGTGACGTGATGGCCGCAATCTCAACCGAGGGCTCGTCTGATTGGGAAGAGCTTCTCGGAATTGATGGTGTCGGTGATGTTGTTGCGAAAGCGTTATTAGGGGCATTTGGAAACGCAGAAGAAATGGCCTCAATTGATCGATTGGCTGAAAAGTTGATAATCGAGGACGCAGAAGTTTCCGTAAGCGACAGCCCTGTCGCGGGAAAAATCGTCGTGTTCAGCGGTTCACTTGAAAAAATGACGCGTGCCGAAGCAAAGGCGACAGCAGAATCTCTTGGGGCAAAGGTTTCGGGTTCTGTTAGCAAGAAAACTGATTTGTTGATTGCAGGCCCCGGTGCAGGAAGCAAAGCGACGAAAGCCGCATCGTTAGGAATTGAAACTTTAGATGAGGACGGCTGGTTAGAGCTTATCGGAAAAGTATGAGTGGTCGACCAGAAAAACTGTTTCCGTTGTTTTCAAACATCACGAAACTGGACGGCATCGGCCCGAAATCTGCCCAGGCATTGGCCAGCATCGGTATCGAAAAACCAAAGGATCTACTCGTAACGCTGCCAGCGAGTGGGATTGATCGTCACCCGAGGCAGTCGGTGCAAGGTGCTCTGCAAGGTGAAGTTGTGACCGTCGAAGTTATAATAGAATCCCATCAACCTTCCCACCAGAAGGGTCGACCTTATAGGGTGACGGTCATCGACACGCTGACAAGTTTTCAATTGGTGTTCTTTCACGCGCGTGCTGACTATCTGACGAAATTGCTTCCAACTGGTCAAAAGCGCATCGTTTCTGGCAAAGTCGAGTATTTTGATGGGGTAGGGCAAATTGCACACCCTGATCACGTTGTGGCGATGGATCAAGCATCAGAAATTCCCGAGTTTGAACCGGTATACCCGCTGACATCAGGGGTAACTCAAAAAACAATGCAAAAGGCGTCAATTTCTGCACAGGAATTGGCACCCAAAATGCCAGAGTGGATCGACAACCAATTGCATGCGCAAAATGAGTGGCCGACATGGAATGACGCGCTTGCGCTCGCTCACAATCCAAAGTCTGTTGGCGACCTGTCCCCCAATTCATTGGCGCGAACCCGGCTAGCTTATGATGAATTTCTTGCCCATCAGTTAACCCTTGCACTGGCGCGTCAAGACGCGCTTAGAAAACCGGGAATTGCGACGATTGGCACAGGCGAGTTTTCGAAACGCGTGTGGGACAGCCTGCCATATCTACCGACGAATGCACAAAAGCGGAGCATCGACGAAATCTCGACCGATATGGCGGCAGATATTCGGATGAATAGATTGCTTCAAGGGGATGTTGGTTCGGGCAAAACATTGGTCGCATTTATGGCTTTGATTGCAGCGGTTGAGGCCGGTGGGCAGGGTGTGATGATGGCCCCGACCGGAATTCTTGCGCAACAACATCTCGAAGGGCTGCAGCCTTTAGCAGAAGATGCTGGAGTCGTGCTTGAAATTCTTACCGGACGCGACAAAGGTACAGAACGGCGTTCAAAGCTTACTGCATTGGCACGCGGAGATATTCAGATCCTTGTTGGCACACATGCCGTTTTTCAAAAAGACGTTGAATTCAAGAATTTGCGCATAGCCATAATTGACGAGCAACACCGTTTCGGCGTCGCACAGCGGCTAGAGCTCGGCTCTAAGGGGCAGGCGGTGGACGTGCTGGTCATGACGGCGACTCCAATTCCACGATCTTTGGCTTTGGCGCAATATGGCGATATGGATGTATCCATTCTCGATGAAAAACCACCGGGAAGAAAACCGATAAAGACTGCGCTGATTTCGGACGAGCGGTTGGACGAAGTCGTAAATCATCTATCAACTGCCATCTCGAATGGTCGCCAGGCTTATTGGGTATGCCCACTGGTCGACGAAAGCGAAGTTTCGGATCTTACAGCTGCGGAAGAAAGATTTAAGTTCCTAAGGTCTTCACTGGGCGAGGCAAATGTCGGATTGGTGCACGGCCAAATGCACCCTAAGGACAAAGATTCTGCGATGGCCCGGTTTCAATCGGGCGAGATCAAAGTTTTGGTTGCAACGACCGTAATCGAAGTTGGCGTAAATGTTCCCAATGCGACGATCATAGTCATTGAGAGAGCAGAAAGCTTTGGGTTGGCACAACTCCATCAATTGCGGGGCAGGGTCGGTCGTGGCAGCCAAGAATCGACCTGTTTGCTGGTTTACAATCCACCACTATCTCAGGGGGGTGAAAAAAGGCTTACAACTTTGCGGGAAACCGAGGATGGTTTCAAAATCTCGGAAGTTGACATGCAAATGCGCGGGGCTGGTGATTTGATTGGCACGGCTCAATCAGGCCTGCCGCGTTTTAGGATTGCTGACGTAGAAAGTCAGTCCGGTTTGATGCAAACCGCTCAGAAAGATGCACGAAACCTACTTGAACGTGATCCAAAATTAACTTCTGAGCGCGGAAAAGCAGCCAGACTACTGCTTTGGCTAATGGAACAAGATAGAGCGATCCGTTTAATATCAGTAGGTTAACAATTTTGTTCTCAAATGTTCTCATAAAGTTCTTGCTAACGATCCTCATATATGAGAACAAAATAGCAACAAGAGAACATGAGGTGAACAAAATGACACAAATTAGATCCGCTCTCCGCCGCTCATCAATGACGTTGGTTGAAGATATGGTTGGTGTCGCTGCGTTGATAGCCATGTTGTTTGTTGGATTGACGCTGCCCAGCGCATTCTAAAGGTTTTACTGCCTGCGATCCCCAATATTGACGATGCTCTGATGAACGCCTGTCCCTTAGTTTTGAGAGCCACATGTCCCCAGGCGTTAGGATGCCTCACAGCCTAACGTCAAATCGTCTTCCTCGACTGGATTGCATACTTTCGCGCCGCTGCTTCATTTCGAAGTCAGCGGCGTTTTTTTATGTCTGGGTTTGAATTTCTTTGATCGCTTCAACACTGGCGTTCAGCGAAAGCATGATTGAATCGTGCCTATTTTTAAATTCCCGCGCGGGAATTAAAACTTCCAAGCCATCAAACGGAGCCTGAGGAGGAGCTGCATTCGCCTTCAACATTGCCTTCAAACCGTCACGGGCTGAAATAACCTGATCTGTGCTGCAGCCAACAATTGCGCTTCCAACCACAGATGCGGCAGCCTGACCAAGGGCACAGGCTTTAACATCCTGCCCGTATGCAGTGATAATTCCATCTTTAATAGACAGATCTACAGTTACGGTTGAACCACACAACGGAGCGCGCTTCTTAACAGTCGCCATAGGAGCATCAAGTCGGTCCGTTTTCGGCATTTCAGCAGCCAACGCCAGAATTCTGCTTGAATACAGTTTTAATAGATCACTGTCAGACATCGACTTTCCTTTACATGGGCTTCGACATAGATAGGTAGCGCCCAATCTAGGAAAAGGTTTGTACTATGACATTCGATCCTTCAACCCTCCGATTTGACGAAAAAGGTCTTATTCCAGCAATTGCGCAGGACGCAGGCGATGGAACGGTACTGATGATGGCTTGGATGAACAAAGAGGCCGTTGAAAAAACGTTGAAAAGCGGAAAGGTCACCTACTGGTCGCGTTCACGTCAGAAGTTTTGGATCAAAGGCGAGTCGTCTGGGCATACGCAAAACTTAGTAGAATTCCGGTTCGACTGTGATTCAGATTGTTTATTGGTTCTTGTTGATCAAACGGGACCGGCTTGTCACACAAACCGGCGCAGTTGTTTTTATCGAGCTGTTCAAGATGGCGAAGTTGTTGAACTAACTAAGCCTGTGGAAGGCCAACAAAACGCCTAATTTCGTCGGGCGTGGTGCCGTTTTGTCGGAAAAGCGCTATTGCTTTGGCATCATCCCGCTTGGCCAATCGCGTTCCATTCTCGTCTCTGATCAATCCGTGATGATGATAGCTAGGTGTAGGGACCTCAAGAAGGCGTTGAAGAAGAACATGTATGGCCGTTGCCTCGGCTAAGTCTTTTCCACGGACGACGTCGGTAATACCTTGATACGCATCGTCCACGACCACGGACAAGTGATAGCTGGTGCCCATGTTTTTTCTAGATAAAACGATGTCTCCTATTTGGGTTAAAAACTTATCCTTAGCCATTGATTTTGCACCATTATCTACCCAATTTAGTGGTGATTTCAGGGTGTTAAATGCGGCCTGTGCATTCAACCTTATTGGCTTGGTGTAATCTACTGAAATTCCTGCATTTTCCTGTCTGCACTTGCCCGAGTAAACTATACCATCAGGTCCAAGGTTGAGGGATGAGCCTTCCTGAGGGGCATTCGCTGCTTCTTGAATGTCGCGTCGACTACACGTGCAGTTGTAGATAAGGCCCATTTTATCAAGATGTTGCAGCGCGGATCTATACTGATCCAATCTGCTACTTTGACGTAAAACAGGTTTTACCCAGCGTATCCCTAGCCAGGACAAGTCCTCATAAATTTGTTGCTCCCACTTTGGTTGAGCGCGCGCTTGATCGATGTCTTCAATGCGTAGTAGGAACTCACCTTGATTTTTTTCTGCCAAATCAGACGCATAGAGCGCGGAATAGGCATGGCCTAGGTGTAATGGTCCAGTCGGAGACGGCGCAAACCGAGTTTTCATGTCTTTTGGATGACAATCACATCTGAGCCCATGTTCAAGTCGCCAAGATGAGGGCCGTGCTCTCGGAACAAAACTTTAGCGCGTCCAGCTTTGATTTCGTGATCTAACACTTTGTCATAATTCAAACATTCCAGCGTAGGGTCGTTAAACGAAAGTGCGAGATGTCCACCGATTTCGAGTGCGTCCAGAACGTCAGACAGAATTTCTGCAGGTGCCGCGCCAAGACTAATTACCCCAGCCGCCACTATTAGATCATAGGTCCCGGGTTTGGCCGGGGCATCACCCGGCTGGGACAACCAAAGTTTAGAATAAATACCTTTGTCTTCGGCTTTCTTTAGCATTTCATCGGTTATGTCTGTGCCATGAATGTCATCAAAGCCAATTTGCTGCAGTGCCTCGCCAGAAATACCTGTTCCGCATCCAAAATCCAGAATGGGTCCGGAAATCATGTTTTGATAGGGTTTTAATGCGTCCGCAATCCGCAACGGAGAATAGTAACCCCGTTTTGCTAAGTCTGAATCGTATTCGTCAGCCCATTCTTTATAAACTTGAATGGTTTCTTCCGGTGCTCTGTCTGTCCAAAGCTTGGGGGTCATAATTGCTTTATCTGTCATAACTTCAGACAACCAAAAAAAAGACGATGCGTCCAGCTAGATTTCAGCCAACCAACCTGTCCACGCTTCCTTCGCCCGATCTGTATAGGCCTTGTA
Source organism: Paracoccaceae bacterium (assembly GCA_029244725.1). GTDB lineage: Bacteria > Pseudomonadota > Alphaproteobacteria > Rhodobacterales > Rhodobacteraceae > JASMHC01. The sequence continues at coordinate 81,290 of JAQWQJ010000089.1, read as the reverse complement.
GCGATCTTTTCTGCCGCGCCGACCACCCTTTAGTCCCTCAACGGGACGGAACAATCCGAAATTTACGTTCATTGGTTGAAACGTTTTTGTTTCGGCACCGCCGGTAATGTGATGGATCAAAGCGCCCATGGCAGTGTCCTGTGGCGGGCTGTCGATTGTTTTGCCTAAGATTTCGGCGGCGGCCAAACGGCCTGCCAGTAGACCCATTGCAGCGCTTTCAACGTAGCCTTCGACGCCAGTGATTTGACCTGCGAAACGAATGTTTGGTTTGGACTTAAGCCGCATTTGTTCGTCTAGAAGAGTAGGGGAGTTGATAAAGGTGTTACGATGAATGCCACCGAGCCGCGCAAAACTCGCATTCTCAAGGCCAGGGATCATTTTAAACACTTCAGTCTGTGCGCCATACTTCATTTTGGTTTGAAAACCGACAATGTTGAACAAAGTACCTAAAGCGTTATCTCGGCGCAGTTGAACCACCGCGTGTGCTCGTTGTTCTGGCTGATGAGGATTGGTCAAACCCACTGGCTTCATCGGTCCAAATCGAGGAGTTTCACGACCGCGCTCTGCCATCACCTCAATCGGCAGGCAACCATCAAAATAACCCGCGGTTTCCCCTTCATGAAATTCGGTCTTATCGGCAGCTAGCAATGCGTCGATGAAAGCCTCGTATTGGGCTTCGTCCATCGGACAATTGAGGTAGGCAGTGCGTTCTTCTTCGGTTTCGCCCTTGTCGTAGCGCGATTGCATCCATGCCTTGGACATGTCGATGCTGTCGGCATAGATGATCGGTGCAATCGCATCAAAAAAGGCGAGGCTGTCTGCTCCGGTTTCAGATGCTATGGATTTGCCCAATCCTTCGGATGTTAGCGGGCCGGTTGCGAAAATCCAGATCCCGTCGTTGGGCAACTCATTCACCTGTCCGACCTCGATCGAAATATTTGGGTGCGCCAACAGAGTTTCAGTCACGGATTGAGAAAACGCCTCGCGATCAACAGCCAAAGCGCCGCCCGCTGGTAGACGATGCTGATCGGCGGTTTGCATGATCAAACCATTGGCTTCGCGCATTTCCCAATGCAGTAGGCCAACGGCGTTTTGTTCATCATCGTCGGATCTGAAGGAATTTGAACACACCATTTCGGCCAGTTTGCCTGTCTGATGCGCAAAAGTTTCAGTGGTTGGGCGCATTTCGTGAATGACGACCTGCACCCCCATATTAGCTGCTTGCCAAGCTGCTTCAGAGCCTGCCATGCCGCCGCCGACGATTTGTAGTTTTTTATCCATGCCGGCCCGTCTAGGCCAAGTTAGGCGATAAGGAAAGTGCTACTGCTGCCACTGCGGTGGGCGTTTTTCCAAAAACGCCGCGATACCCTCTTGGGTGTCACGAAAGAGCATGTTCTGCACCATGATGTCACCGGCGTAATCATAAGCTTCTGAGACATTCATTGTGAGTTGCTCGTAAAAAGCCTGTTTCCCGATTTTAACAACAGCCCCAAGCTTTTGCGCGACTGTTTCTGCCAATTCCATTGTTGCGCTATCAAGCTCATCGAGAGGAACGACTTTGTTGATCAATCCAATCGCTTCCGCTTTTTCTGCTTGGATGAATGCGCCAGTCGTCAACATTTCAAACGCTTGCTTACGTGGAACGTTGCGCGAGAGGGCAACCATGGGCGTTGAGCAGAACAAACCGATGTTCACGCCGTTTACGCCAAACCGAGTACCTTCGGCTGCTACGGCCATGTCGCAGGTAGCGACTAACTGACATCCTGCTGCCGTTGCTATACCGTGAGCTTGGGCAATAACGGGCTGAGGCATAGATTGGATCGTTTGCATCATTGTGGCACAGCGTTGGAAAAGGTCGGCAAAGTAAGCTTTGCCACCGTCCTCGGCCTGGCGACCTGCTGTCATTTGTTTGAGGTCGTGGCCCGCACACAAAGCTTTTCCAGCGCCTTTGATGATAACCGCGCGAATTTCTTTCGAAATTGAAATTGCAGTCAATTCACTTTGAAGCGCTGCTAGCATTTCGTCTGACAGAGCGTTCAGCTTTTCAGGTGTGTTCAGGGTAAGGGTCGACACTGCGTTTGTGTCGCAACGTTCCAGAATTGCCATCTTGTTCTCCGTCATAGATCAGGCCAACCATGGGCCGTGCAGATGCGGAGGGCAAGAATGGACATTAAAATGAACGTGGCGGAATTAAACATTTTTGCGCAGGAAGTGTTCCCGCAGGTGAGTGATCAACTGCACGTGGAAGAAATTACGGATCAGGGCTGCATTATTCGTTGGAAAGTCGATGCGTCGAACATTCGACCAGGAGGGACGATCTCAGGACCAACAATGTTTTCCGCCGCAGATGTCGCGGCCTATCTCGCGACGCTAAGTCGTATTGGTCCCGAAGCCTTGGCTGTGACGACGAACTGTTCGATTGATTTCATGCGAAAACCTGCCGCCGGCGTGGACATCATTGCGGACTGTCGGTTGTTGAAGCTTGGAAGAGTGCTATCCGTAAGCGATGTGCTGATTTATTCGGAAGGTGAGCCAAAGCCAGTTGCGCGGGCGAGTCTGACCTATTCTATTCCGCCAAAATAAAAAACATCGGAATGGAGAGGGGCGCTGCCCCTCTGGCCTTCGGCCATTCACCCCGAGGTATTTTAGGCAAGATAAAGAAATAAGGGCGCCACACTGGGCGCCCTTTCTTTATTTCTCTGGCAGTAGTCCACGTGGACTGAACCTGAGCATGAGTAACAAGAAGATGCCCATTGTCAGCAGCCTCATGTGTGCAGCGCTGTTGATGAGATGCAGGCGAAGAGCACTGTCTTCGGCGAGTGGGGATGTGATAACTTGCATCAACCAGAGGCCCATTGGTTCAACTTGTACCCAGAGGAACCAAACAATGAAGCCACCAAGCACAGCGCCGAAATTGTTACCGGACCCGCCAACGATGACCATCACCCATACTAGAAATGTAAATCGCAAAGGCTGGTAGGCAGAAGGCGTGAACTGGCTATCAAGCGTTGTCATCATAGCGCCCGCAATCCCGCACACTGCGGAGCCGAGTATGAAGACCTGTAGATGGCGTGCGGTTACGTTTTTGCCCATGGCACGAGCAGCCGTTTCGTTATCTCGAATTGCGCGCATCATACGACCCCAAGGGCTGTTGAGGGCTCTTTGAGATAGCCAAAGCAATATGATAAGAACGGATGCAAATAGCAGGGCGTAAAGGATTTTGACGAACAACGTGGACGCAATTGTTGGATCGAGACCCAACGTCGCTGCACGTTCAACGAACAATGGATCGTTCTGTAGGTCTATTTCATAGGGTACAGGACGTGGAATTCCATTGACGTTCTTCACACCGCGCGTCAGCCAGTCTTCGTTCTTGAGGACGGCTACAATGATTTCAGAAATACCCAGCGTGGCAATCGCGAGGTAGTCTGAGCGTAAACCAAGTGCGGTTTTGCCGATAATCCACGCGGCGCCAGCGGCCAATAGCCCTCCGACAGGCCAAGCGAGAAGTACTGGTAGACCAAGACCTCCGAGATAACCTTCAAGTGCGGGGTTTACGGCCTCAACTGATTTTATTGCTGGCGAAATGACACTTCGATAGGCTAGAAATCCAATGACCGCGACTGCAAGCAAAGCGATCGTACGAACACGTCCCTTTGGCAGCCGACTATAGCCGATAACCAACGCCGCGATAGTCGCAGCGCCAAGTGCAAGGCCCAGTAGAATACGTGGACCGCCAGCTTGCCAAGCCGCTGGAATTGGCGCCATCGAGATAAAGATAGTCGACGCCCCGCCAAGGGCGACAAAGCCCATCACGCCGACGTTGAGCAATCCTGCGATACCCCATTGCAGATTAACGCCGAGCGACAGAATGGCACTTACCAACCCCATGTTTAGAATGAAAAGGGCTGAGTTCCAGCTTTGGTAAAAGCCGGTTCCAATGATGAGAACAGCGACAAGTGCGAAATACGAGAGGTTTTTGGATAGATCGTTCATAGTGCTTTCCCCCTAAACAGGCCCGTCGGTCGGAAGAGCAGGACAATAACTAGGATCACGAAGCTGATGGCAAATTTGTATTCGGTCGCGATCAACTGGACAAGCCCACTGGGATCGAGACTATCTGGCATTAGATAGGTCAAAACCTTTTTCCAAGCATAGGTGATCATGACCTCAGAAAACGCGATGACAAATCCACCCGCGATGGCCCCGAGAGGGGACCCTAAACCGCCAACGATTGCTGCTGCAAAAATCGGTAGCAATAGTTGGAAATAGGTGAACGGTTTGAAGCTTTTATCGAGACCGTAAAGTGTGCCGGCGATGGTCGCCAGCGCTGCCACTATAAGCCATGTGTAGATCACGACGCGCTCAGGGTTGATGCCAGACAAAAGCGCCAAATCTTCGTTGTCTGAAAACGCCCGCATGGATTTGCCTGTTCGGGTGCGATTTAGGAACCAAAATAACGCGATCACGACAATGATTGCAGTAACAAGCGTGATGCTTTGCGATGTCTTGATGGCGAGGCCTTCTTTCAGACCGGTCATTGCTTTGAAATCACGCGCCTTCATGATGAAGCGTTCACCGTCAGCAAAGCGTTGATCGCCGGGGCCGATAATGAAGCGAACAAGGCCGTTTAGGATGAACATCACACCAAGTGAGACGATCAAATAGATCACTGGTTGCGCCTTTTGCTTGCGGTAGAAGCGATAAACGACGCGGTCAGTGCCTAGCAACAAAAGTGCCGTAACCGCGATTCCAAAGGGCAGGGCGAGCAGGGCGGTTGGAAGTGGGTGGATACTGATACCCATGGATTGGAACCACCATGTGAACAGGATCACGGTCATGGTGCCAAAGGCCATAGTGTCGCCATGGGCGAAGTTTGAGAACCTGAGAACGCCGTAAACCAAAGTTACACCCAAAGCGCCAAGCGCAAGTTGACTGCCGTAGGCGATGGCGGGGATCAGGACGAAGTTGGATAGCGCGACGATCGCGTTGAGAAAATCAATCATCATTAGCCCCCCAAGAATGATTTGCGGACTTCGGGGTCGGCTAAAAGCTCTTGCCCGGTTCCAGTGTATGCATTGCGGCCTTGAACGAGGACATATCCTTTGTCCGCTATTTCAAGGGCTTGGCGGGCGTTCTGCTCAACCATGAGGATTGAGATGCCGGTACGGGCGACCTCAATAATACGGTCAAACAATTCGTCCATGACAATCGGTGATACGCCAGCTGTGGGCTCATCAAGCATTAGAACGCTGGGTTGGGTCATCAAGGCGCGGCCAACGGCAACTTGCTGGCGCTGACCACCTGAAAGCTCGCCGGCGTGTTGGTTGCGTTTTTCTTTCAGAATGGGGAACAGATCATAAACTTGATCCATCGTCTCTGCATAATCGTCGCGGCGAATATATGCGCCCATCTCAAGGTTTTCTTCCACCGTCATCGTCGTGAAGATGTTGTGGTTCTGGGGTACAAAGCCCATTCCCTTCAAAACACGATCTTGTGGGCTTAGCTTGGTTATGTCGTTGCCATCCAGACGAACTTGGCCACCACGGACGTCGAGCATCCCGAAGACGGCTTTCATTGCAGTGGATTTGCCCGCGCCGTTGGGTCCGACAATCACTGCGATTTCGCCTTTATCGACGGCAATGGTGCATTCATGAAGAATATCAGGGCCCTTACCATAACCGCCGGTCATGGTGTCCCCGATGAGGAAGGGTTCTGCCATTATGCCTCTTCCTTCTGTTTGTTTTTCAGACCGGTGCCGAGATAGGCTTCGATCACTTGTTCGTTGGCTTTGATTTCGCTGAGTGTGCCTTCGGCGAGGACTTTGCCCTCGGCCATACAGATCACAGGATCACAGAGACGTCCGATGAAATCCATGTCGTGCTCAATGACGACGAACGTGTAACCACGCTCTTTGTTTAGACGGATAATCGCGTCGCCGATTGTGTTTAGCAGGGTGCGATTCACGCCTGCGCCGACCTCATCAAGAAAAACGATCTTGGCGTCGACCATCATGGTGCGTCCAAGCTCAAGCAGTTTTTTCTGGCCGCCGGAAACCTGACCAGCTTTGTGATCGGCAAGGTGTTCAATTGTTAGAAACTCAAGAACTTCATCAGCTTTGGCGCGTAATGCGCGTTCTTCATCCGCAATGCGTTTGCGACCGAACCACGTGTTCCAAAGCGTTTCGCCACTTTGATCCGCAGGCACCATCATTAGGTTCTCACGGCAGGACATTGAGCCGTATTCGTGTGCAATCTGGAAGGTGCGAAGAACGCCTTTATGAAATAATTCATGCGGCGGAAGACCTGTTATGTCTTCACCATCAAGCGTAACTTTGCCGCCTGACGGGCTATGTACGCCAGCTATCACATTGAAAAGTGTAGTTTTTCCCGCGCCGTTTGGTCCAATGAGACCGGTTATTGAGCCCGAAGCAATTTCCAGCGTTGCACCATCAACAGCGCGAAAGCCTCCGAATTGCTTGTGCAGGTTTTCGACCCTGATCAAGTTATATCCCCCTTGGACAGCTCTAGCGGCGGCCCTTAATTGGCAAAACAGCCCGACAAATGCCGGGCTGTTTCAAATTTCAATGTTTCGCGATTAACGGAACGAAGCAGTTGTGATTTTGCCGCCTTCGACGACGATTTCACGATAGTTTCCTGCTGCTTCACCTGGGCCAACCAACTCAACGCCTGATGCGCCGACGTAGTCGATTTCGCCGCCACCCGCGAGGATCTCAAGACCGCGGGCCAAGTCGCCTGCGTTGATCTGTTCACCTGGAGCGTTAGCAACGTTCATGATGTGGCCTTTATAGTCAGCTGGATCTGACGAACCTGCAGACTGCATAGCCAGCATGATGAGCGCCGCAGCGTCATAGCTTTCAGGAGCGAATGGTGAAGTTGCGTTGAACGCACCATCTGCAAGTGCAGTGAATGCATCTGCTAATTCAACTGATGGGCTTGGGTGCTGACCAGTTGAACCGTCGATGTCGCTACCGAAGTTGTTCTCAAGTGCTTCACCGATCATGCCGTCAGGGAAGTGGAACGTGTCGAACGCGCCAGTGTCGAGAGCAGCCTGAACGATGCCAGAACCACCTTGGTCGACATAGCCTGCAACAACAAGACGATCGCCGCCAGCAGCAGCCAATGCGCCAACTTCAGCAGAATAGTCAGCTTTGCCATCTTCGTGTGGTGAGTTGATTGTGACCGTACCGCCAGCAGCTTCGTAAGCAGCCTGGAATGCATCAGCCAAACCCTTGCCGTAGTCATTGTTTGTGTACGTTACAGCAACTTCCGAAATGCCCTGATCCATCAGAACTTCGGTCATTACAACACCCTGACGTGCGTCAGAAGGTGCGGTACGGAAGAACAAGCCGTTGTCTTCGTTGTTCTGGTGCGAAAGACCTGGCGAAGTTGCTGATGGTGACACCATGACCATGCCGTTTGGCAGAGCAACGTTTGTCAATGCTGCGCCAGTTACGCCTGAACAGTCGCCGCCAACGATGCCAGATACGCCGTCAGATGTGATCAGACGCTCTGCAGCGGACTGAGCTGCAGCTGAGTCGACACAGGTTGTGTCGCCACGGATAGCCGTTACTGACGATCCGCCTAGAAGTGCGCCTGACGCGTCAACTTCTGCAATAGCGAATTCAGCAGCAGGTGCCATCTCAGCAACAAGTGATTCAATCGGGCCAGTGAAGCCTAGGAAAACACCAATTTTGATGTCTTCGGCAGACGCAGCTCCAGCCATAAGAGCGGTCGCCGCGGTCGCGGTTAATAGTTTTTTCATTTTTTTCTCCCTTAGAATATATTATTCTGCCGCAAACGGTAAGTCGGAACATCTCAAAAGAAAAGGGTCTTATCGGTCCCTAATTGAAGGTTTACCCTGCGGTAACTTGCGCGTGCCTACGTAGTATTAGGTAGTTTTGCGCGCGTGCGCACCGCGCTCACGATAAGGCGTGGTATCGTAGTGCGCCCTGTAGCACTTGGAAAAATGCGAAGGCGACGCGAAACCACACGCCAATGCCACGTTGATAACACTCATGTCCGTTTGCATCAGCAGATTGCGTGCTTTTTGCAGACGGATTTCCATATAGTATCGCTTGGGCGAGCGGTTCAAATACCGTCGGAATAAGCGCTCAAGCTGACGAGTAGACATGCCGACTTCTTTTGCCAGCAACGAAGGACTTATCGGCTCTTCTATGTTGTTCTCCATCATATAGATCACGCGGCTAAGTTTTGGATGCCGCACGCCGATACGTGTAGGAATGGACAAACGCTGTGTGTCTTGATCTGTCCGAATGGACGAATAGATCTGTTGATCGGCAACGGCGCTGGCCAATTCTTCTCCAAAATCATTGGCGATCAGTTGAAGAAACAAGTCTATTGACGATGTCCCACCCGCGGTGGTCATCCGGTTTTTGTCGATAACAAATACCGATTTAGTAAGCTCGATTTCGTCGAATTCTTCGCCAAAACTATCCTGGTTTTCCCAGTGGATCGTGGCGCTTTTGCCATCCAATAAACCGGCCTTTGCCAGTGTATAAGCCGCTGTACACAGACCAGCTATTTGAAGACCCTTGCGAGATTCACGTCGTAGCCAATTCAGCAGTTTCGTAGTCGTGGCATTCTGGATATTAATGCCGCCACAGATAACGATTACGTCGTCTCGGGAAAGCTCTGGATAGTCCGAATCTACCTTGAACGTGGTGCCTGCGGAACACTCAATCAGGTCACCGCCTTCGCCCACAAGCATCCACTTATAGAGCTCTTTTCCGGAAGCACGATTTGCAATGCGCAAGCACTCTAAAGCAGATGCAAAACTCAATAATGTGAACTCATTGAGCAGTACAAAGACAAACCGGCGGGGTTTTCCACCTGATGATTCGACTTCGATAATTTCGCGTGTAGTTGTCATTTTGCCAAAAATAGCCTCAAATTAGGTATTTCTCTGCATCATTGATGCGAGTTTTGCGCGCTTTCTAGGACGTTGACCTGCATCAGACATTGTCGTCAAGACGAGAATGTCGCAAAAGAACATTGGCCGATACGGGCCGGATTGATTATACGAGCGATGATATCGCTAACATCGGAGACTACACATGAGCGAATGGCAAAAATCTGATTGGCGCAACAAGCCCCGGATCCAAATGCCGGACTATACTGATCAGGCAGCCTTAAATGCCGCTGAAGCTCAGTTGTCGAAGTATCCTCCGCTGGTTTTTGCCGGAGAAGCGCGCCGTCTTAAAGATGAGTTGGCTAAGGCATCACGCGGCGAAGCGTTCTTGCTTCAGGGCGGAGATTGCGCAGAAAGCTTCGCTGAATTTTCAGCTGATGGCATTCGTGACACGTTCAAAGTTATGCTGCAAATGGCAATGGTTTTGACCTACGGCGCAAAGGTTCCAGTTGTCAAAGTTGGCCGCATGGCTGGCCAGTTTGCCAAGCCTCGTTCGGCCCCGACTGAAGTGAAAGATGGCGTCGAACTTCCAAGCTATCGTGGTGACATCATCAACGAGCTTGATTTTACCCCAGAATCTCGCATTCCAAATCCTAAAAAGATGCTTGAGGCCTACACTCAGGCCGCAGCAACATTGAACTTACTGCGCGCGTTTTCAACGGGTGGTTACGCAGACGTTCATAAGGTCCACTCGTGGACTCTCGGATTTACCGAGAACGAAAAAGCCGAGCGTTATCGCGACGTTGCCAATCGCATTGGCGACACGCTTGATTTCATGGCGGCCGCCGGTGTTGACAGCGCGCGTGCGCATGCGCTTCAGACGGTGGATTTTTATACAAGCCACGAAGCCTTGCTTCTTGAATACGAAGAGGCGCTGTGCCGTTTGGATTCTACGACCGGTCAATGGTTGGCTGGTTCCGGCCACATGATTTGGATCGGCGACCGTACCCGTCAGCCAGACGGAGCGCATGTTGAATTCTGTAGCGGCGTCCAGAATCCGATTGGCTTGAAGTGTGGTCCGACCACGACTGCCGACGACCTCAAGGTTTTGATGTCCAAGCTGAACCCAGAAAACGAGGCTGGTCGTCTAACACTGATCGCACGCTTTGGGGCAGGGAAGGTAGGCGATCACCTTCCACGTCTGATCAAAGCCGTCGAAGAAGAAGGCGCAAACGTTGTTTGGTCTTGTGATGCAATGCATGGCAACACCATCAAATCGTCTACTGGCTACAAAACACGTCCGTTTGACAGCGTACTTCGCGAAGTTCGCGAGTTCTTCCAGATCCACAAATCCGAGGGCACTGTCCCGGGTGGTGTGCATTTCGAAATGACCGGTAAAGATGTGACAGAATGCACTGGTGGTGTTTATGCGGTTACGGATGAAGATCTTTCAGACCGTTACCATACAGCATGTGACCCACGTCTGAACGCATCACAAGCCCTAGAATTGGCATTCCTTGTTGCCGAAGAGCTTTCTGAGCGCCGCAACCCAGCTGCAGCAACAGCCAAGGCTGGCTAAGTCACTTTAATCCACCCTTTATAATCTTCAATTGCGGGCGTCCTGAACTTACAGGGCGCCCGCTTTCGTATGCGAACTCTGCAGGCGCTTCGGCCATCCCAATGGGTTCTGGCTCTTTTGCAAATACGGGCGTCTTGTCGGTTAATATTAAACGAGTCAGGTTGTGCGAAAAGCGGGTGAACTGACGCGGGGATCGGCCAAGCGGACCGTCAAAATGCAAGACACCCAATGCTTGAGTGACTTCATTTGCAGCATTTTTTACTGGCAAAAGCAAAAGGTTCGCATCAAATGTTGGTCGCATCACACTGTCTTCCGAAGAAAGCTCTGCACGCATAATTGCCGGGTCTGAAAATACAGCGTTAAGGGCCTCTCTTAACGCTGGTTGGGTTGTATGCAAAAACATTGCGACCATCGGAACACGGTCAATGGCAATGCCCAAAATGTCGCCGAGACGTTCGCCACCAAGCCGAAAAACACACTCTCCCGAGGCGGGTTTGTCGAGTATAAATGCATAATCGAGCGCATTCTCTAGCCCGCGTGGATTGATTTGATCTCTGCTTGGCAGGTCACCAAAGGGCCGTAGGCCTTCCCAATACGCCTCAACTTGTCTCAACATGCGTGGTGTCTTCATGTGACGCCTGCCTTCTATAACCATCAAACTCATATTACCGTCCTGCTCGAACCGTGTTTTCGTTCATAATATCTTTAGACTTCCTAACAGGTTCTTAATTTCCCCAATCTAATGTAAATTGACACAAGTTCCGTAAGTCATGGTTAACCCATCACGGGTGAATTTAATCGTGAGACTTGAAGCCTGGTCGTAAATTGGCTTACGTGCAGCAACTCAATTGAAAGGCACATTATGGTTCAATCGATGACAGGTTTTGCGTCCGGGCAGGGTGCAGACGGTGCGTTTCAGTGGATTTGGGACATCAGAAGCGTAAATTCCAAGGGCCTCGACGTACGGATGCGCGTGCCTGATTGGGTTTCTGGGCTTGAAGCCGACTTAAAGCCAATGATCACCAAGGCAATTAATCGTGGGTCAGTTTCATTGTCCCTGCGCGTTTCGCGAGGTCAGCTAACATCAGCAATTGCTGTGAATCCGTCGGTTCTTGATGCAACCTTGGCCGCCATTTCTGTTGTTGAAGCGGCAGCGATGGACAAGGGTCTATCCCTAACACCAGCTACAGCGGCAGATATATTGAACGTTCGTGGTGTTTTAGATCAGTCGAGCGATGACAAAGACACTGGGGATCTGAAAAAGATGCTCCTTAAGGATTTCCAACCGATTTTGGCTGATTTTGTGCGGATGCGCGACCAAGAGGGTAAAGCCTTGGACGGTATCTTGAGTGAACAAATTGACACTATCGAAAACCTTGTGACGCAGGCTTCCTCAGTTTTGGATCAGCGACGCGCGGATCTAAATGCATCTTATAAAAATACCTTGCAGCGCATAGTTGAAAATACAGACGGGCTGGATAAACAGCGGATTGAGCAAGAGATTGCCTTGGCTGCTGTCAAAACTGATGTGATGGAAGAGATTGATCGGTTAGTCGCTCATATCGGTGCGGCGCGTAAGCTGCTGAAAGAAGGCGTGAAAATAGGACGAATGTTTGATTTCCTCAGCCAAGAATTCAATCGCGAGGCAAATACTCTGTGCTCAAAGTCGCAGCACAAAGAACTGACAGCGATCGGGCTTGAACTTAAAGCCGTGATAGATCAGATGCGCGAACAAGTTCAAAACGTGGAGTAAAACATGTCGAGCAACAGGCGCGGTTTATTGGTCATTTTGTCTTCGCCCTCGGGCGCCGGCAAATCAACATTGGCCAAGCGATTGATGAATTGGGACCCAGAACTGCGGTTCTCAGTCTCGGCTACGACACGCAAACCTCGACAGGGTGAAACCGATGGGGTTGAGTACTTTTTCCATACAAAAGAAGAGTTTACTGATCTTATTGAAACCGGTGGCATGCTGGAGCACGCAGAGGTATTTGGAAATTTTTACGGAAGTCCACTGGCGCCCGTGCAAGAGGCAGTAGAAGCCGGTCGCGACGTGTTGTTTGACATCGACTGGCAGGGCGGACAACAGATTGCTGGATCGGCGCTGAAAGACTCTGTCGTCAGTATCTTTATTCTCCCACCATCAATCTCAGAGCTTGAACGGCGATTGAATAACCGTGGCCAAGATAGCGAAGAAGTCATCAGTGATCGGATGTCAAAGTCTAGGGATGAAATCAGCCATTACGCAGAATATGACTACGTTTTGGTCAATGATGATCTGGAAAACACTTGGGCAGATTTGCGGTCGATTTTGAGTGCTGAGCGCATGAAACGTCAAAGACAGCCCCAATTGGTGGCGCACGTTCGAGGTTTGAATTCTGAGTTTGAGGATCGCAAATGACGCTTTACACACTCGGTGGACTGTCCCCAAAATTGCCTTCGGACGGTGATTTTTGGATCGCACAGGACGCGAATATTATCGGTCAAGTGATTATGGAAAGTGCGTCGTCCGTTTGGTTCGGTTGTACACTGCGCGGCGACAACGAGCTAATACTCATCGGACAAGGCACAAATGTCCAAGAAAACACCGTGATGCATACAGATAAGGGATATCCCTTAACTATTGGAAAAGGCTGCACAATTGGCCACAAATCTTTGCTGCATGGGTGCACAATTGGTGACAATACATTGATTGGAATGGGCACTACAATTTTGAACGGTGCGAAAATCGGCAATAACTGCCTGATCGGAGCGAATGCCCTGATTACAGAGAATAAAACTATTCCCGATGGTAGCCTTGTGATGGGGTCGCCGGGCAAAGTCGTTCGCCAATTGGACGAGGCAGGTATCGAAAGCTTGCGCCAATCAGCGTTGCATTATCAGGATAATATGCGGAAATTGCGCAACGATCTTAAGCCTATCTAGGCACTTAGCAAACATCGATCCGTCCAACGCGCATAATCAAAAATGTCGACGCGAAGACCTGGGCAATGTTTTCGTATTTCGTTCAATACCATGCGCGGTCGGGGCAGGGCCGGGCTCTTCAACAAAAGCAAGGTGTTTGGCGAATGGGCTGCGACCTGCTTGCCGATATCGATGGCATCAAACCGTAGCGTGAAAAGCGGGCTGAATATGATGTCAGGCTTCACTCGCTGATATTCAGATATCGTTAGGTCTTCGAAACTTGTGAAAGTAACAAGCGTTTCGCACGATTTTTGGCATTCTTTATCAAGCTCGGATGCCAATAATATGACTGTTTGGCGTTTGGAAGAAGAGTTTGTAGAGCATGTCATTTTGCAAGGTGGGCCTTTGCTTTTAGTGAAGGGCGACTGAACGAGTGTTAATCATTTGTCGACGGATACTTAACGAACTGAAGTTCATAACTGGCGACATCACATTATTGGGTAACTCTTTACTCTCACTGATTTATATACTCGCATTACAACAAAATCCTAAGTCCTAAAGTGCAGATTGTATTAACATTTAGCCAATGAACTTAGTTATGCGAGTGAAAATGAATGAATGGTTAATTGCACCAAGATTGTAAGACATTTAACACGTAATTGCTGTGAGTGAGGCCGTCTTGCCCAGCGATCATCGACTCCATTATTTCATTTCCGCTGAATCGCCGATATATCGCTTGCCAATGGACCAAAAGCGCTCTAAACGCGCGCTATTCATACCGCAGGCGGGTTTTGGGCCTTTGAGGGAGAAATCCTCAAATGTCCTCCGGTTGGAGCATCTGCTCTGATACCCCGCTGAGGCTAAACCGGAAAGGAACTACGATATGGCTCTTCCTGAGTTCACTCTTCGTCAGCTATTGGAAGCTGGCGTACACTTTGGCCACCAGACACAACGTTGGAACCCACGCATGGGTCCGTTTATCTATGGTCAGCGTAACGGCATTCACATCATGGACCTTACTCAGACTGTTCCAATGCTGGATCAAGCTCTGAATGCTGTTCGTGATACTGTTGCTAAAGGCGGGCGCGTTCTGTTCGTTGGTACTAAGCGTCAGGCTGCTGCGCCTGTTGCTGATGCTGCAGAAAAATGCGCACAGTATTACATGAACCACCGTTGGCTTGGTGGAACGCTTACAAACTGGAAAACCGTTTCCCAGTCGATCCAGCGTTTGAAAAACATCGACGAGAAAACTGACACCGGATCCGAAGGCCTGACCAAAAAAGAGCGTCTGGGCATGGAGCGTGAGCAAGGTAAACTGCAAGCGTCACTCGGCGGAATTCGCGAAATGGGCGGCGTTCCTGACCTTCTTTTCGTAATCGACGTTCGCAAAGAAGCATTGGCTATCGCAGAAGCAAACAAGCTGGGTATTCCAGTTGTTGCTGTTGTTGACACAAACTGCTCACCTGACGGCATCGACTACATCATCCCAGGCAACGACGACGCAGCACGTGCAATCGCACTGTATTGCGACCTTGTAAGCCGCGCTGCGCTTGATGGTATGACAGCACAGATGGGCGCTGCAGGCGTTGATCTCGGCGCTATGATCGATGCACCGGTTGAAGAAGTTGTTGCGGAAGCTGCGGAAGCTTAATCGCATTTAACAATTTAGATTGGCTGCAGCTTTAAGCTGCGGCCAAAGTTATTCTTAAGACCAAGGAGATCCCGAGATGGCGATCACAGCAAAAATGGTAAAAGAACTGCGCGATAGCACTGGCGCAGGCATGATGGACGCTAAAAAAGCGTTGACAGAAACAGTCGGCGACATGGAAGCAGCGGTTGATTGGCTGCGCACTAAAGGTCTCGCTAAAGCTGCTAAGAAATCCGGCCGTACAGCGGCTGAAGGTCTCGTTGCGGTTAAAGTTGAAGGCGGCAAGGGTGTTGCTGTTGAAGTGAACTCTGAAACTGACTTCGTTGGTAAAAACTCAGAATTCCAAGAAATGGTCGCTGGCATTGCGGGCGTTGCTGTTGGCGTTTCTGATGTTGTTGCACTGAATGCAGCTGACCTAGGCGGTAAGCCGGTTTCTGAAGTTGTGACTGACAAAGTTGCGACCATCGGTGAGAATATGTCGGTTCGTCGTATGGCATCTGTCGAAGGTCAAACAGTTGTGTCCTATGTTCACAACGCAGTGACTGACGGAATGGGCAAAATCGGTGTTCTTGTTGCGCTGGACGGCGACAATGAAGAGTTCGGCAAGCAGGTTGCTATGCACATCGCTGCAGCTAACCCACAAGCGCTGAACGAAGACTCTCTGGATCCAGCAATCGTCGAAAAAGAGCGTCAGGTTCAGATCGATATAGCGCGTGAATCAGGCAAGCCAGAGCAGGTCATCGAAAAGATGATTGTTGGCCGCATGAAGAAATTCCTCGCTGAGGTCACTCTGTCTGGACAAGCATTTGTAATCAATCCAGATCTAACTGTTGCTGCTGCTGCAAAAGAAGCCGGCGTTGCAATCAACGGTTATGTTCGCTTGGAAGTCGGCGAAGGCATTGAGAAAAAAGAAGAAGATTTTGCTGCTGAAGTTGCAAAAGCTGCTCAGGGTTAATTCTCAAATTCTTAAGATTTCAAAGGGCGGCCCATGGGTCGCCTTTTTTATTGGACCAAAGAATAACGGTGCTGAACCGTTAGGCTCAACACCGCTAATTTCGCAGCCTCTTTACATTGGGGATGAGGCGAGGCTGTAAATTGTGTCGACCCAAGGCTGACTATAAACCTAAGGCCGACAGGTCATGAATGACCACCGGCAAGTTCAGATCCTGCAATATCAGGCATCCTTCACCGAAGTTCCCAGGCCAAAGCCACCACTCACGGAACTCCTAGATGATGCAGGTTAACGTCAGATTGTTAAAGTAAGGTATTCCCTACTTAGCCTTTTTCCGATTTGATAAATTTTCAATCAGAAACATTTGGTTCAAGAACGACGCTTTAAGTACTGCCTGAGCGGTTGTATCGACGTTCAAATTCTCCCGTGCCAGCCGCAAATGCTTTTCAACGGTTGCAGGTGTTAAACCAAGTATTATGGCCGTATCTTGCTTGGTTTTACCGTCGCCAATCCACTCAAGAACCTCTCTTTGACGCTTGGTCAGAGACTTGTTTTGTGAAAAATGGGGCAGGGTCGAAATCTTCAAATCGACAAGATAATTTAAAATCTCAAGTTCATCAAAATGCTTCTCCCAAATCTCATCTGCTTGCTCTTGGCTTAGTCCACTTTTCGCAGTTAATGATGCAGAGGATTTTGCCCGATGCGAAATTACGGGAAAGCTGAAAGTATAACCGGCAGTCACATCGTACTCATGGTTCATCGCAACGACTTCTAGTTCTTTTGCCGTTAACTCGCCATTTGTGGCCATCTCTCTGACCATCGACCAGCTTGCTGAGCCTTCATTGTCGAAGGACCAGTGGAACATTGGGGAATCCATGTACCGTTCTTGATTAACAAATGCTTCAATATAAGACGGGTCGTGATTGGACAGAACCAAGAACTGAGATGGATCGCCCAAATTGGTTCCGCTTCGATACAAGGTGCGACCGTAAATAATTGGTCAAAACCGTAGGTCTTCATCACTTTTGTGTAGATCGACCAGACGTCTTCAATGGCACGGGCTTTAGAAATTTCTCGTAGGCTATTTAAAATCATACATTTGATAAGCCTATAGATGAGTTATTTTACAATCACTTACGTATTGATCGTGTCGTAACCAGAGGATGTGACGCAGATTAGCAACAAATGCAGTGCGATATAGTTACTCTAATTTAACATAATATTGATTATGCGCTTAACATGTATGAAATATGGGTACCGTGCTGCAATCTACTTTTTACTCTACCCCAAGAAAATTCGCTCGAATGCCCACCATATACCAATCAGTGCAATAACAGCTGATGATGGCACAACTATCCGCGTTCGATACCACGATCGATCTTTGAACCAATAAGCAAAACCCAAAAAACATACGGCGATCACGGCGAGCTGACCAAGCTCAACGCCTACGTTGAATCCGACGAGCGCAGCGACGAACCCTGCCCCAGGTAATCCAAAATCCGATAGAACGGATGCAAACCCCAAACCATGAAGCAAACCAAATGCGAAAATTATCAACGGCCGATGTAAACTGATCTTGCTAACAAATATATTTTCGATTGCCACATAAGCTATTGATATTGCGATCAAAGGCTCGACGATGCTGGCTGGCACGACGACCAGATTAAGTGATGCCAACGCCAAAGTTATCGTGTGTGCCACGGTAAATGCTGAGATTTGTAAAAGCAGTGGTCTAAACTGAGCGGCAAACAAGAACAGCCCCACAACAAACAGTATGTGGTCCAGGCCTTTTGGGATAATATGATCAAAGCCGACCGGAATGAAATCCACGAATGTTTGCCAGTTTGAAGCTGGTTTTATGTCGTAAATTGCCATCCTAGGTGACAATTCACCCGGCTCTACATACCCAGCAAAGCCGTTCTCAAGATCGACACGGCGCAAAACCATCAGGCCCAAATCCTTTGTCCAACCAAATTGGAAATTGCTGGCGGTCGGCGGTATGGTCGCCTGCACGCGGAGTGTGGATAAACGTGCGACTTCCAAGTCATTCAGCGCTTCTACGTTGATTGAATGCAGATTAATGTCTGCGTCTTTATCGTTGAAATGTAACGATAATTTTTCATTTATCTTTGACCATTCACTTGTGCTCAAAACGGAAAGTGCGTCTGGGCTTAACGCCCTTAAACGTGTGTATTCCGCCTCATTTTGTGATCCACCTGAATTAGTCGTGGCGCTCAAATCCAAACCCGCAAGCACCGCTTCAAGGCTAAGCTCAACTTCGATGTTTAAAACGTCACCTTCTATCGAGACTGATACAATTGCCGGCTCAATTTCGTGGGCGTTAACGTGACCCGAAAAGACATATAGCATTGACAGCAGGGCAAAGCTGATGACCCTGACCACATGTGAAATTCCATGGAATCCTAATTTGATACTCAAGTCTCTGCCCTTCATTTTTGTTTTCGCCTGCACAACGCCTGTTCTGGCGCATGAACTTTGGATCGAGCCCGAAGCCTTTGAAGCGCAAAGTGGTGGCGCTGTAAACGCTGCTCTTGTGAATGGTCAGGATTTTGAAGGGCGTTCACTTGCCTATGCGACGCGCAGTATTGAGCGGCTCGAGTATTTATCCGGCGGAACCTTTCATGACATTGAAGGTTTGCTGGGAAGTCGTCCGGCAATCCAATTGAACGATGTGAGGGATGGTTTGCTGATTCTTGGATATGTCTCGAAAGCTGCGCGTCTGAACTATAAAACGTGGGACAAATTTGCGGCATTTGCCGAGAAAAAGGGTTTGGAAAATGCGCTTTCCACTCATACCGCCATGGGTATTGACCCTCAGGAGTTTGACGAAGGTTACACTCGGTTTTCGAAATCCCTAGTCGGAGTTGGGTCTGCCTTAGGTTCTGATCAAACCTTTGACTTTGAAGCAGAATTTGTCGCTTTGGATAATCCGTATTCAAACGATTTAACTGAGATTTCTCTGACGCTAAACTATCAAACTGAACCACGCTCTAACGCTTTGGTTGAGGTGTTCGAGAGAGATGGCATGGGCTCGATCTCAAAATTCAACGCTACGACTAACGATGAAGGTATCGTGACCATTCCCGTGAAACCGGGTCACGCTTATATGTTGGATACGGTTGTATTTCGCGCGCCCTCGGCCAAATTGTTAGATCGAATGGAAGTCGATTGGGAAACGCTTTGGGCTAATATCACATTTGCCATACCGAATAACTGAGTGAGAACGATGCAAACATCCCCAAATATTCTCTGTATCGGATCGGTCCTGTGGGACGTCATTGGTAGATCACCGTCAACCATGCGGGTCGGAAGCGACGTTCCTGGTCGCATAACCCGCCTTCCAGGTGGGGTTGCGTTGAATATCGCGATGACATTGCGCAAATTTGGCATGACGCCCGCTTTGCTGACCGTCGTCGGCAATGACGCCGAAGGACATGAATTGATGGCCGAATGCGGGGCAATGGGTCTTGTCACCGACCATGTCTATCGGTCAACGGATCTTCCGACCGATATCTATATGGCAATTGAGGGCCAGAATGGGTTAATCGCAGCCATCGCCGATGCGCACTCGCTTGAGCAAGCAGGCGCAAAAATACTGACACCACTTGCTGATGGAACATTAGGCAGTGCAGAGGCACCGTTTTCAGGCGTAATAGCGCTTGATGGCAATCTTACAGAATCTTTATTGCGTGAAATTGTGGGGCTTGAAGAGTTTCGTAACGCCGACTTAAGGGTGGCCCCCGCGTCGCCGGGAAAAGCTGAAAGATTGGCACCGTTTTTGGGCCATGCAGGTGCAACTTTATATGTGAACCTTGAGGAAGCCGGATTAATTTGTCGCGAAACATTTGAAACGACCGAGGCAGCCGCAAAAGGATTGTTGTCAAAGGGCGCGACGCGGGTTCTTGTAACCAGCGGTGGAAATTCAACTTGCGATGGTCAAAAAGACGGCTTGATTTCGCTGCGACCACCTGAAGTTTTGGTGACGCGTATCACCGGCGCAGGTGATACATTTATGGCTGCCCATATTGCTGCAGAAATGCGTGGTCTCGACCGAACTCAGTCGCTACAAGCCGCATTAGATGCCGCCGCAACATACGTTTCAGGAGATATTGGTGCATGATGACCCTGCATTATTCAGATGAGGTAGCGGCAGCGCTGCAAAGTAAATCCCCTATTGTTGCGTTAGAAAGCACAATCATTACCCATGGCATGCCATTTCCCCAGAATTTGGAAACAGCAAGATTGGTTGAGGAAGAAGTACGAAATTCCGGAGCTATACCAGCGACGATCGCAGTGCTTAACGGGCATCTTCACATTGGTTTGTCGGATCGCGAACTGACGGATCTTGCGCAATCCACGAATGTTTCAAAGTTATCTCGGGCTGATTTGGCCGCGTGTATTGCGAAAGGTGAAACGGGCGCAACAACGGTGGCAGCAACGATGATTGCTGCGAAGGTAGCTGGGATTCATGTATTTGCGACCGGTGGAATTGGTGGCGTCCACAGCGGCGCGGAAGATAGCTTTGATATTTCAGCCGATTTGCAGGAGCTAGCACAAACCGACGTCATCGTAGTTGCAGCCGGTGCCAAAGCAATCTTGGATCTACCAAAAACTTGGGAGGTGCTTGAGACATTAGGTGTTCCGGTCATTGCATATGGCCAAGATGAGTTGCCCGCGTTTTGGTCTGCATCATCCCCTCATTCTGCTCCGATCCGAATGGATACTGCCCTAGAGATCGCAAACGCCGCGAAACTGCGCAAAGTATTAGACGTTCCTGGTGGTCACTTGGTATGCAATCCAATTCCTGCACATGCAGAAATTAAAGAAGATGTTATCGGTCCCATAATAGCCAAAGCACTATCCGAGGCATCGTCTGCAAACATCCAAGGAAAAGCCGTCACACCTTTCCTTCTTCAACGTATTTTTGAACTGACAGGCGGCAAATCACTCGATGCCAACATTCAACTTGTCTTCAACAATGCGCGATTGGCCTCACAAATCGCTATTGAAATGGCATAAAGTCGGTTTTGACCACGTCTTTGTATCAAAGTGATATTGTGTGACGGTTTGGAGCCGCCATATAGTGCGCGTGAAACCATTGAGCGAACATTATGACCACTCCCTTTGACGAACAGAAACCAAAACGCCCAGGAATGATCGCCCGTATTCGGTCGAGCTTCTTAACGGGTCTGGTTGTTATTGCACCGGTCGCTATGACGATTTGGCTGATTTGGTCGGTCATTGGATGGATCGACTCGGTCGTGTTGCCGCTGGTTCCCGGTGATTTTAGCCCGGGTGAATACACCGGCATTAATCTGCGCGGCTACGGTCTGATAATCTTCCTAATTTTTACGGTAATTGTAGGTTGGGTTGCGAAAGGAATATTGGGGCGATCATTGATCAGCTTTGCTGAAGGTCTTGTCGTTCGCATGCCAGTCGTCCGGTCCGTGTATTCAGGCGTAAAACAAATTGCCGAGACCGTTTTTGCGCAAACGGATCGAAGCTTCGAAAAGGCCTGCTTAATCCAATATCCACGCAAAGGAATTTGGGCTATTGGCTTCATTTCGACTGAAGCTAAAGGTGAAGTCGCAAAAGAGGCGGGCGGAGATGGCACGATCTTGAGTGTTTTCGTCCCGACGACCCCCAATCCAACATCTGGGTTTTTGCTGTTCTTCCCAAAGGAAGATGTCATCGAACTGGATATGACCGTGGAAGAGGCGGCCAAGTTGGTTATCTCGGCCGGCCTCGTTTATCCGAATATGGTAGAACCCACTGCAGAAACGTCAGTTGAAGACAAAGTCGACTAGAGTGCTGTCCAGCCACCGTCGACGCTTATGGTCGTTCCGGTAATTTGCGCAGCCGAGTCAGAACACAAGAACACGGTGGTTCCCCCCAGTTGCTCGACCGTAGCGAATTCTCGTGAAGGCTGGCGGGCGAGCATGACCTTTTTAATCACCTCTTCACGCTCCATGTCATGTGCCTTCATCTGATCGGGAATTTGTGCCTCGACCAATGGTGTCAAAACGTACCCAGGGCAAATGGCGTTTGCCGTTATCGGCTCTTCCGCAGTTTCAAGCGCTATTGTTTTCGTCAGTCCAACAACGCCATGCTTCGCAGCGATATAGGCTGATTTGTAGGGTGACGCAGTCAAACCATGAGCCGAAGCGATATTTACAACCCTGCCCCAGCCTGCCTTGCGCATTATAGGTAAAGCGGCCGCTGAAGTGTGGAAAGCCGAGCTGAGATTGATGGCAATGATGGCGTTCCATTTATCAATTGGAAACTCATCCACGGGCGCAACGTGCTGAATTCCAGCGTTATTTATCAGGATATCGCAAGTTCCAGCCTTCGTGATCAAAGCACGGCAATCTTCTGGATCAGACATATCTGCACGGATGTATCGGGCAGAAACGTTGAATTCATTGGCCAGAGATTTTGCGAGCTGGTGATCTTCGTGCGAATCCGTAAATGAATTTAGAATCACATTCGCACCAGCTTTTGCAACTTCACGCGCGATCCCTAGACCGATTCCCGAGTTTGAACCCGTGATGACTGCGGTTTTGCCCTTAAGCGTCATTCCTTGCCTCCAATGCATCTGATTGCCAGTAAAATAACATGCTGCACCTGCAAAAGGCGAGACAACAAAAAGGGAATTTTGGACAAAAAAACGCCGGCACAAGGCCGGCGTAAAGTTATTGAGGCAGGTTTCATACAGGCAAGAAACCTATCGAGCAGTAGGTCTTTTATACTCAATTCAAACCAAAGGTCCAAGCTTAAAGTGTTAATCTGAGGATTGTGTCCACATTGGAACCAATGCGTTTCCAATAATTAGGACCGTAGTTTGAATGAGTTGCGGGTCGAGATTAATTTTTGGCCGACTTATTGGGCATAGAGTTGGTGCAGCTATTTCTTACTTATACCGAATGTGGGCACTTTGGATAGGAAATGATAGATTTCGTCCGCGACGCATTGATTTTTTGGCGCCTGAGTAAGTTTTTTCAGTTGGTGGGTCGCTGAACAATTAATGGGAGATGCAGATCCACATCTAATCAATTCAGAGAATCAGTTGGATCACCTTGCCGTAACAGGATTGATGCATTAATCACTTTGCCTATTGAAGGTAAGCTTCAACAATCAACAGGGTACCACCATGCGTAAATTTTTCTTACTGCTTTCTTGCATACTGTCTCTTTCAGCGTGCTCGACCATCGAAGGCCTTGGGCGCGATGTTTCCGGCGGTGCCCGCACAATTCAGGGATGGTTCTAATATGCGTATAGTCGCACTTATCGCGGTCGTTATCGGCCTTTCAGCGTGTACACCAGCAAACATGGCTGCAGGCACAATCGGCGGCGCCGCTAAAGGTACCGTTCAAACAATCGGCGATTGGTTCAAGTAATCAACTCAATGCGGTGACCCAGAGGATGTAAGCGTCCTCTGAACTGACCGATATTACATTGTGACCCATGGCAGCGTCGTAATAGGCGCTGTCACCTCGACGCATTTCGATTGGTTCGTAAAATTCAGTGAACAGACGGATGACACCCGTTAGCACCAACAAGAATTCTTCACCATCGTGGCGCACCCATCCGTCAAATTCTTCGATATCTCGGGCGCGAATACGTGCGCGATACGGCAGCATTTTCTTCTTCGTCATGCTTTCCGCAAGAAGCTCATGTTCGTAAGTCGTTGTGGCATGATTGCTACCCGCATCACTGCGTGTAATGGCCATTCGCCCGTTAATTTGATCACGTATGGGGGGTGTGAACAATTGCGGTACGGAAATCTCTAGACCAAGAGCAAGCTTTTTGAGCGCGTCATACGTCGGTGACATTTGCCCATTTTCGATTTTTGATAAGGTCGACCGCGCAAGTCCTGCATGATTAGCCGCTTGTTCTAACGTCCAGCTGCGTTCTTTACGCAGTTCACGGACGCGTTCGCCCAAGTTTAGCGGTTCAATTGTCTCGTCTTCGCTTTCAGCGCGCGCGATCGAGATCAGCGATTTGGGGTTCTTGTCATTCATGGGCGGGTTTTAAAAGGCGCTGCATGAACTTGCAACTGGCGACCGGCCGGCCTAGCAATTGCCTATGTTATCCGTCTTTGATCGGGGCGCCCTGCCCCCATGCCCAAAAAACTTTAATCTGGCGCAATACGTACTGCAGCACGCCGACGACACACCGGACAAAATCGCGTTAGAGGTGCATGGGTTGTCTGGTTCAACGCAGTGGACCTACGTGCAATTGAAATGCGCTGTATTGGGAACTGGAAACGGACTTTTGTCGTGCGGTTTGAAGCCTGGCCAACGGGTTCTCATGCGATTGGGCAATACGGTTGATTTCCCTATTGCCTACCTAGGAGCCATTGCTGTTGGATTGGTTCCTATCCCGACATCCTCTCAATTAACTGGCAATGAGGTTGAGAAGATATTGGCGACGACGGAACCGGACGCCGTTCTTGTGGATCCAAATGTCGACTGTCCGAATGATTTGGACTGCAAATACATTTCGACAGACGACCTTCGCAATTTTCGAAACCTTCCATCCGTTGACTTTCATTTAGGAGATCCCAATCGCCTGGCGTACATTTTGTTTACGTCCGGAACTTCAGGGGATCAAAGACCCGTCGCCCACGCACATCGTGCAATTTGGGCCCGCCAAATGATGTGGGATGACTGGTATGGCATATCCACCAATGATCGCCTGCTCCACGCTGGGGCGTTCAATTGGTCGTTTACGCTTGGAACCGGTTTGTTAGATCCATGGTCCGTTGGTGCAACGTCTTTGGTTTTGGACGAAGGTACAGCGTCTTTGGCTTTGCCCGAGTTACTGAAGCGGCATGAGGTTTCGATCTTTGCTGCTGCACCGGGCGTATACAGAAAAATGCTTTCGTCTGGT
This sequence comes from Paracoccaceae bacterium, assembly GCA_029244725.1. Lineage (GTDB taxonomy): Bacteria > Pseudomonadota > Alphaproteobacteria > Rhodobacterales > Rhodobacteraceae > JASMHC01. The sequence continues at coordinate 56,402 of JAQWQJ010000089.1, read as the reverse complement.
GAAAAGCTGGACTTAACACATCTACGCCATGGACTTTGCGCAGGTGAAAAGCTGTCTGAAAATATACGAGAGCGTTGGCAGCAGTCGACCGGATTGCATCTGCACGAAGCTCTCGGGATGTCAGAATGTTCAACGTTTATCAGCGCCTCGCCGATAAACCCAATGACCAATCGATTAGGAACCCCGCAAACTGGTCGGCGCGTTGCAATCATTGGTGATTCTGGACCGCTGCCTATCGGACAGGTTGGCCAGATTGCAGTCTCAAACCGAGACCCGGGCCTTATGCTTGGCTATCTAAATGCGCCCGAGGAAACCAAAGCTAAGTTTAAAGGCGAATGGTTCCTTACTGGCGACCTTGGGATCATGCATGAAGACTGCAGCATATCTTACCATGCGCGTGCTGACGACATGATGAATGCAGGAGGTTTCCGTGTGTCGCCGCTTGAAGTTGAAACCGTTCTTCAAACGCATCCAGACATTTTAGAGATTGCCGTGCGCGATGTTGAGATTAAAGAAGATGTGCGAATTATCGCCGCTTTTTACACTTCGCGCGAACCTATAGCCAAGGATGTGTTGCAAGTGTTTGTCGCCGACAAACTTGCACGCTACAAGCAACCGCGTATTTATCAGCGCGTTGACGCCCTGCCCCGCGGAGCCAACAACAAGCTGCAACGAAAAAAGTTAGTATTGGACGCGAAAACTAATGAGACTTGATATCCTCTCTGATCCGATTTGCCCTTGGTGCTTTATTGGTAAAAAACGTCTTGAAGATGCGATGACACTGCGTCCTAACCATCCTTTCGAAATTCAGTGGCATCCTTTCCAATTGAACCCAGAAATGCCCTCAGAGGGAATGGACAGACGGGCCTATCTAGAAGCCAAATTTGGTGGCAAGCGCGGGGCAATTGATGTTTACTCTGACATTGCAAGACACGCGGAAGAGGCCGGTTTGACGCTAGATTTTGGTTCAATTGAACGCACGCCTAATACTTTGAATGCTCATCGGCTTATTCACTGGTCAGGATTTGAAGGTAAACAATACGACACGGTTGATGCTTTGTTCCGTGCTTACTTTATGGAAGGTCGCGACATCGGCGAAATAGAAACTCTTGCTGATATTGCAGATAGTATGGGTATGGATGCCGCAGCTATCCTGAAAATGCTGAATTCCGATACCGATTTAGAAAGTATCAAGGAACGCGACGCAGAGGCCCGAAAAATGGGTGTTAACTCAGTCCCAACCTTTATCGTGGCCGGTCAACACGCAGTTCCTGGCGCTCAGGCAGCGGATCTATGGATAAATGTCATTGATGAATACACTGGCACGGACGCACCTCTGCAATGAATGTGTATAAGTTCCTAACTGTCTTTGCGACTTTGGCGCTTATTGTCGTCGCTGGTACAATCTTTTTCCACGCGGTCGAAGAGTGGAGCTGGCTGGATAGCTACTTCTTCACGGTTATCACTCTTTCGACCGTGGGTTACGGCAGCCTTGTGCCAGCAACGGCCATTGGCAAGATAGGGACGACCGTATTCATCTTCTTAGGGCTTGGCGTGTTTGCAGTCGCGATCCAACAGTTCGGCATATTTGCCATGCGCAAACGTGAAGAGCATACGGAATGGCTGATCGCTGGATTGGGCAAAAAGGGACATGAGAAACCGGCCAATATTGATGCGCCGGGGTCAGACGAAGACGCCGACTAACCCTTTGTTTTTTTTACTTTTTGGCTGCGATTGCCTTTTCCGCAAGATCGCGCGCAATAGCGAATGCGCCTTTGATCTTATCGCTATCTTTTTTCCAATCCCGCCGAACAACAATTTTGTTGTCTTTGACCTTTGCCAATCCGCGTTGATCTTTGATGAATGTCACCAATCCATCGGGCGAAGCAAATTTATCGTTGTGGAATTGAATGGTTGCACCCTTGGGACCGCCGTCCAATTTCGCGATGCCTGCCTTTTTGCACATGGCTTTGATACGTACGACCAGTAGCAGCGTGTTCACTTCCTTGGGCAGCTTTCCAAAGCGATCAATTAATTCGGCTGCAAATCCTTCCAACTCGACCTTCGTTGAAAGCGATGAGAGGCGTCGATAGAGACCCAAACGAACGTCCAAATCTGGAACGTAGACCTCGGGGATTAACACAGCGACACCCAGATTGATCTGAGGGGCCCAATGATCGTCAACTTCAGACAAGCCTTCCATTCCGCCGGCCCTGATTTTCGCGATCGCTTCCTCAAGCATGGATTGGTACAATTCATAGCCAACATCGCGCATTTGGCCTGATTGCTCTTCGCCCAGCAAATTGCCCGCACCACGAATGTCGAGGTCTTGCGACGCCAGCGTAAAACCAGCCCCAAGCGTATCAAGAGAACCAAGCACCCGAAGACGTTTTTCTGCTGTCGTGGTCAGTTTAGCACGGGGCTTCGTCGTCAAATATGCATAAGCACGGGTTTTTGACCGCCCTACGCGACCACGTATTTGATAGAGCTGCGATAGCCCAAACATATCCGCACGGTGCACGATCATTGTATTGGCCGTGGGGATATCCAAGCCGGATTCTACAATCGTAGTTGCAAGCAAAACGTCGAATTTGCCGTCGTAAAATGCATTCATACGATCGTCCAATTCACCCGCAGCCATTTGGCCGTGTGCAACGACATACGTAAGTTCTGGCAATTGCTCTTTTAGAAAATCCTCAATCTCTGGAAGATCGCTAATGCGCGGAACAACAAAGAAACTTTGCCCACCGCGGTAATGTTCGCGCAACAATGCCTCGCGAATTGTAACAGCGTCAAATTCGCTGACATATGTACGGATTGCCAAGCGGTCGATGGGCGGAGTGCCGATAATTGAAAGGTCGCGAACGCCGCTCAGTGACAATTGCAAGGTCCGAGGGATCGGTGTCGCGGTCAACGTAAGAACATGAATGTCGCTGCGCATTTGCTTAAGACGTTCTTTATGCGTCACGCCAAAGTGCTGCTCTTCATCCACGATAAGAAGCCCGAGATCTTTAAAACGGATGCTTTTGGCCAGCAGAGCGTGGGTGCCGATAACGATGTCCACAGTTCCACGCGAAAGACCGTCGCGTGTGGCGTTAGCCTCTTTCGTTGAAACAAAACGGGACAGCTGGCGGACCTCCAAAGGGAAGCCACGAAAACGTTCAGCAAACCCCTTTGCGTGCTGTCGGGCCAATAACGTCGTCGGTGCAATGACGGCGACTTGAACGCCTGACATGGCTGCAACAAACGCGGCCCTGAGAGCGACTTCTGTCTTGCCAAAACCAACGTCGCCACAAACCAATCTATCCATCGGCTGGCCTGACGACATGTCATCTAATACGTCACTGATCGCGCCCAGCTGATCGTCTGTTTCCTGATAAGGAAAACGGGTCAGGAAACTTTCCCACATCCCAATAGGAGGGTCCAAGACGGGCGCTTTGCGCAGAGCCCGTTCAGCGGCAATTCGGATCAGACGATCGGCCATATCGCGAATACGTTGTTTGAGCTTGGCTTTCTTTGCCTGCCACGCGCCGCCACCCAATTTATCAAGTAGGCCTTCTTCGTGGCCATATCGGGATAGCAGTTCAATGTTCTCAACCGGTAGGTAAAGCTTTGAACTATCAGCGTATTCTAGCAAGAGGCATTCATGCGCAGCCCCTAATGCCGTGATGACTTCCATTCCTAAATATCGACCGATGCCATGGTCCACATGCACGACCAAATCTCGGGGTGACAACGATTGTGCTTCGGTCAAGAAGTTTTCCGCGCGTCGTTTTTTGCGCGGTGCACGAATTAGGCGGTCACCAAGAACATCTTGTTCAGAAATGACGGTAAGGTTGTCTGTCTGAAAACCGTGCTCTAGACCCCAAACGATTAGGTGAAGGCCACGTTTACCCACTGAGCGAAAGTCGCGGATAGGAATAACTTCCGCCAAGCCTTCGTCTTCGATTAGTCCAGTCAGTCGTTCCCGAGCACCCTCAGAATAGCTTGCGACGACAACGGGACCTTTTTGCAACCGAGTTTTCAAATGAGAGGCAAGCGCGCCAAAAAGGCTTATGCTTTCCTGCTGACGCTCAGGCGAGAAGTTCCGCCCAATGCGCCCACCAGCATCAATAACACCCGGTCCACTTGGCATGGGTAGTGGCGTAAATTGCAAAACACGGTGAGCGGCAATTGCTTGTTCCCAAGCTTCATCCGTAAGGTACAACAGTTCTGGAGGCACCGGTTTATAAATCGATCCCATACGGCCTTTTTGAGTCAAAGCATGGCTGCGTGTTTCGTACTGATCCTCAACGCTTTCCCAGCGGGCAAGTCTTATCGGCGTTGACTGATCGTCGAGCGTCAGCGATGCGCCGGGGATGTAATCAAACAGTGTTTCCAGCTTGTCGTGGAAAAACGGCATCCAATGCTCGACACCTTGGTATTTTTTGCCCGCGCTGACGGATTCATAAAGCGGATAATCCGTGCCAGCGGCGCCAAACTCTATCCGGTAAGATTGACGGAACCGCGTGATAGCTGCGTCATCTAGGATAACTTCTGAAACCGGAGCCAACTCGATTGAATCCAACTTGTCGGTGGTCATCTGCGTGCCCGCATCGAACTTTCGAATGCCATCTAGGATATCGCCGAACATATCGAGCCGCACAGGACCGGTATCGCCGGGTGGGAAGATATCAATGATCCCGCCGCGAATGGCATAGTCACCGGGTTCCATCACCGTGGGGCTTTGCGCGAAACCCATGCGAACGAGGAAACCCCTTAGCGCCTTTTCGTCCAGACGCTCTCCGACAAAGGCTGAGAATGCGGCAGACTTTAAAATGGTGCGTGCTGGAACCCGCTGGGTTGCTGCGTTCAGAGTTGTAAGCAACACATAGCGCTTGGGCATTCCATGAACGAGAGACGCCAAACAGGCCATACGCGCCGCAGAAATATCAGCGTTAGGCGAAACCCGATCATAGGGCACACAGTCCCAACCCGGAAAAATGAACACTGGAACGTCAGGCGCGAAAAGTGCCAGCGTTTCCTGAATTGCTGCCAATCTACTTGCATCCCGCGCGATGTGGCACACTGGGGCGTTGGATTTCTCCATTTCATCAAGGATGAGCCTAGCGTCTAAGCCCTCAGGCGCGCCGCCGACTGTTATTTTTGTAGGATTAGACATCAGTCACCGGTCAAACTTTAACGAAACAGAGCGTTCATTTACCTCAGCTTACGTCCAAGGGAAACTCGAAACCGTTATGACGTAAAGCATGCCCACATCGATGTAATCGTGATTGAAAAAAGACCGATAAACTGAATGGTCAGGCGTAAGCGACGAAAGATTTTATAGAGCTCTTCGCCCTCTGGCATCTCAGCGTCAATTTTGCGCGCAGTTCGAAGCGAGAACCAACCAACGAAGACCATCGGGAAGGTCAGCAAAAATACGGCTTGAAAGAACTCAATCCTATAAACAAACCCCAGTAACAAGCATCCAGTTAGGAAAAAACTGACCAGAGTTGACATTGCTAGGCCAGCCGTTTTTTGGATGTTTTTGATCCGTGCAATATTGATGCGTAACAGCTGCTGGACACGGTCCTGCACTTCGCCGCCTTCGTTGCGCGCGCGTTGCACAAGATCAGATGGAACGCCCAAAATCCAATGGCTAGCCGAGGACCATGCGACAGCAGTCAGGATCCAAAACCAAACGCTCGAAAAAGAATTGGTTTCAATCAGTCTAAAAAGGTCCAATGTCGGCTTCCGTCTGTGCTTTTCAATCCAATGGGAAGGTATTAGCCTGCATCAAACCGCTTGCCCAGCGTTTGATTACTTTGGGCCGCTGAACAGAACAAATTTGGAATGATATTGAAATGCAATCCATCGTTGCCCCCTTCCCAGCCGGTCGTCTTCGTCGAAACAGGTCTTCAGGCTTAATACGTGACTTGGTCCGGGAAAATTATTTGGCCGCTGGTGATCTGATCTGGCCGGTGTTCGTGCGTGATGGTGAAGGTGTTGAAGAACCTGTCGCCTCGATGCCCGGCGTTGTGCGCCGTTCGGTTGATAAGATCGTCGAGGCTGCAAAAGAGGCAGCTGATCTAGGAATACCTGCGATTTGCCTGTTTCCTTACACCGACCACGTATTAAAAACGGAAGACTGCGCCGAAGCATGGAACCCAAATAACCTATCCAATCGCGCTACACGGGCCATCAAAGAGGCAGTGCCCAACATAGCCGTTATGACTGACGTTGCGCTTGATCCTTACAATGTCAACGGGCACGACGGCTTTGTTGAAAACGGCGAAATCGTCAATGATCGAACGGTTGAGGCTTTGGTAAAGCAAGCCCTTTCGCAAGCCGATGCTGGTGCGGATATTATCGGACCGTCTGATATGATGGATGGTCGTATTGGCGCTTTAAGGTCAGCGTTAGAAGCACAAGGCCACACCAACGTCGCGCTTCTTAGCTACGCAGCCAAATATGCGTCTGCTTTCTACGGCCCGTTTCGCGATGCAGTTGGCGCTAGCGGCGCACTGAAGGGTGACAAAAGTACGTATCAGATGGATCCAGCGAACTCGGATGAGGCGTTGCGCTTAGTCGCCCGGGATCTAGAAGAAGGTGCAGACATGGTTATGGTAAAGCCAGGCATGCCCTACTTGGATGTTTGTCGCCGGGTTAAAGACGGTTTTGGCGTTCCGACCTTCGCCTATCAAGTTTCCGGCGAATATGCGATGATCGCTGGCGCCGCGCAAAACGGATGGATCGATGGCGACAAAGCCATGATTGAAAGCTTGATGTGCTTTAAGCGGGCTGGATGTGATGGCATTCTGACGTACTTTGCGCCCCAAGTTGCGAGACTACTTGCTGACAAATAAACCTTCGTGCGTGACACTTTGCGCGGAATACCGTATGGTTGCGCCAGATCAACGCTGGGCAATGTACTTGGCGTGAACGGCGGCAAAACAGGCTATATTATGAAAAACATAACCAGACGACTTGTAACTTTTGGTCTAGGCGCAGCAGCGTTGGCCACAGTAGCAGCATGCGGTAACGGCGTTGGCAGCAACGGCGCTCCGACCATTGATGCAAGGGCCGATCAGACCCTTAGCTATCTATATAACACCTACCCATCCACACGTGACATCGCCGACAAAGCGGCAGGCGTCCTTGTCATGCCACTAATCACCGAAGCCGGTGTCGGTCTTGGCGCTGCCTATGGCCGAGGCGTACTTCGTGTAGGCGATGTAACGGTTGACTATTACTCGATCACTCAAGCCAGTGCTGGCTTCCAGTTTGGCGCACAGCAATACGCACACACCTTGTTCTTCATGACCGAAGAATCGCTGGCGGATTTCCGCCGCTCTTCGGGCTACGTCGCAGGTGCTGATCTAGAGTATGTCTTCCAGAACGAAGGTGACTCATTCAAGGCTGACACCAACACGATAACTGAGCCTATATTGGCAATGGTCTTTGGACAGGCAGGTGTCCGAATTGGTGCCACTGTCGAAGGTGCAAAATACACTCGCATCATTCCATAAAAGACGGTTGAACCGAATTTCAAATGCCGTGATCAGAAATGGTCACGGCATTTTTCGTTTAACCGGACTCTCGCAGACGTTTGAATAGGCTCGACGTGTCCCAACGACCTCCGCCCATTTTCTGGACGTCCTTGTAAAACTGATCGACCAACGCGGTCACCGGCAGACTAGCGCCAGTTTCGTCAGCAGTGGATAGGCAAATCCCAAGATCCTTTCGCATCCAGTCAACCGCGAACCCATGTTCAAAATGATCATCAATCATAGTTTCATAACGGTTTGCCATTTGCCAACTTCCGGCTGCGCCCTGACTTATTACCTCAACCACGTCTCGGCCATTTAGCCCTGCTTTTTCAGCAAAGTGTAGAGCCTCGGACAGGCCCTGCACCAATCCGGCGATGGCAATTTGATTGCACATTTTGGTCTTTTGACCCGCGCCGCTTTCACCGATGCGACGACAAATGCGCGAATAAACGCCCATAATTGGTTCAGCAGATTGATAGGCATCCAGATCGCCGCCGCACATGACAGACAGCACGCCATTTTCCGCGCCAGCTTGACCACCTGAAATTGGGGCGTCTACATATTGGATGCCTTCGGACTGACCAACGGCATAAAGTTCATTTGTTACTTTGGCGGATACGGTGGTGTGATCCACAAAAATTGTGCCCGCATCCATACCTGCAAAAGCACCAGTTTCACCAACGCACACTGATCGAAGATCGTCATCGTTGCCAACACAGGCAAAGACAATCTCGGCGTCTTTAGCGGCCTCAGCTGGTGTCGCTTTAAAGCTTCCACCATGCTGCGCAACCCATGCTTCTGACTTTGATGTCGTACGATTATAAACCGTAACCTCATGTCCTGCGGCTGCCAAATGGCCCGCCATGGGATATCCCATCACACCCAGCCCGAGAAATGCCACCTTCGTCATATTCTTTCCCCTTTGATCGTGTTGCGCTACAAGCTGGCAGAGACTACTTGCTTGCTTGGCGGGGTCAACAGGGGACCTAATCAATGCGCGTTTTTCGCCTGTTATTAAAACTTAGTACCAGTCTGGCTATTCTTGCCGGCCTGACAGTCGTGTTTGTCTATTATTTGGCCAGTAGATCGCTGCCTGATTACGACAAAACAATTGATGTTCAGGGTATCTTGGGTGACGTTCGCATAGTTCGAGACACAGCAAATGTTCCGCACATATTCGGCTCAAGCGACGGAGATGTGTTTTTTGGGTTAGGTTATGTCCACGCTCAGGATCGGCTCTGGCAGATGCTGACAGTCCGACGGACTGTCCAAGGGCGCATGTCTGAGGTTTTTGGCGAGCGAACACTCTACATCGATAAATTGCTGCGAACGCTGGATCTTTATGGTGCCGCTACAACGTCTGTTGCTGCACAAAGCCCAGAGGCGTTGGTTGCGTTGCAGGCCTATTCCGCAGGCGTGAACGCACGGATTGATGAGATAAATGAAAGTGCATTGGGTCGCGGCGCACCTGAAATGTTCCTATTCAAACAGGATGTGCCGCCGTGGACCCCCGCGGACAGTCTTGCTGTTATCAAGGTCATGGCACTGCAGCTTTCTGGTCATTTGGAATACGAGGTATTGCGCGCAAGAACGTCTTTGGTTCTTGAGCCAGAGCGCGTTGCCGATATTCTGCCGGACGTACCTGGAAACGGACTTACCGCCTTGCCTGATTTTGCCGCGCTTGTTCCGGGATTGCCGACCTACGCAGAGGCCGAGGACATGCCTTTCGACGCATTTTCACCGTTTAAGAAGCGAGCGTTTGCCGGTGCCTCGAACGCATTTGCAGCATCGCCCCTGCGCGCAGCGGCTGGTGGAACACTTTTGGCAAATGACCCGCATTTGGGTTTTGCAGCGCCAAGCAGTTGGTATCTTGCGCGTCTTGAACTTCAAACAGGTGGCGTCATAGGCGGCACACTTCCTGGGCTTCCCGCTGTTCTGACGGGACGTACTGCAAAAACGGGTTGGGGTATAACCAGTGCATATGTCGACGATCAGGATGTTTATATTGAGCGTTTGAATCCAGACAATCAAAACGAATACCAAACACGTTCAGGATTTGCGCCATTCAAAACTCAATCCACCATCATTCAAGTAAAAGACGCTGAGCCTGTAACGCTAGCCATTCGAAAAACAAATAATGGTCCAGTACTGCCAGGTGAACACTATGCTCTTGGAACAATAACTCCGCCTGGTCACGTTACGTCGCTGGCATGGACGGCGTTTGAACCAGCGGACACCTCCTATACAGCCGCCTATGATCTGATGAACGCCGCAAATGTAGACGAAATCCTTGAGGCAGGAGAGCAGTTTCACGCGCCGGCGCAAAACTTGATGGCCGTCGACTTGGAACACATAGCGTTCAAAACGATCGGTGCCATGCCCCGCCGGAGTGCCCAGCATCAAAGCCAAGGACGTTTGCCTACACCTGGTTGGCGTCGTGAAAATCAATGGAATGGCACAAGTCCATATGCCGCCAATCCAGAATTCTACGACCCACAGAGTGGAATCCTAGGCAATACAAACAATAAGACCGTCCACCGTCCCTTCCCGCTTCATGTGTCTTTTGAGTGGGGCGATACACAGCGAATCCAAAGATGGAAATCGTTGATGGAGGGTCGACCCATCCATACTCGCGAAAGCTTCATAGAAGCGCAGCAGGATTCGGTAAGCGTCGCGGCAAGGACGCTATTACCTCTGATCGGCGCTGATCTCTGGTTCACTGGAAACGCCGCAGCAGATGGATCACCAGAGCGGTTGCGCCAACGTGCGCTAGAGCTGTTGGCCAATTGGAACGGTGAAATGAACGAACATTTGCCCGAACCGTTGATCTATTCGGCATGGACACGGGCATTGCAGGATCGCTTGATACGGGATGATCTGGGTCCTTTGGCAACAGAATACACGCATGTGGAACCACTGTTCATCGAGCGCGTATTCCGTGACGTTGATGGCGCATCGGTTTGGTGCGATGTTGTTCAAAGTGCGGATATTGAAACATGCAGTGAAATATCTCAGCAAGCATTGGACGATGCACTAGTGTGGATTACTGATCGATATGGGTCTGCATTGGAAAGTTTGCGTTGGGGCGATTTACATCAAGCAACACACGATCACCCCGTGCTAGGCAAAGTGCCTGTCCTGCAATATTTCGTAAACATCCGCCAATCAACTTCAGGTGGCGATCACACCCTGAATCGCGGTGTTGCGCTTGGTGAAGGTGAAAATCCTTACCAGAACCACCATGGCGCAGGGTTTCGTGGTGTATATGACTTTGCTGATCCTGACAGCTCTGTATTCATTATCGCTACAGGTCAATCGGGGCATCCACTGTCGCGACATTATGACGACTTGGGTGAGCTTTGGCGTCGCGGTGAATACGTACCGATGACCCTAGATCCGGAACTTGCTGGCGCTGCGGCAACTGGAGTTACCGTTCTTCAGCCACGCTGATCAAAGGTCTCGAAATCGCTTTTCTTGTTTGGGGGTCCAGCGGATCGTTAATTTCGCGCCTTCTTCGATGTGCTCTTCATTTTCGACGACTTCCTGTTCAAATAGCCAAGCGCGTTTGCGGCCATCACTGTAGGGAAGAACCAATTCGATGACACTTTTCTTTCCATCTAATCGCTGCGTAATTTCTTCCAAAAGGTCACTAAGACCTTCACCAGTGATCGAAGATACGGCGCTGACGTCTTCTGAAGACTGCGACAGAAGGTCGATCTGGTTGCGCTGATCCCCTTCTAATAGGTCGATTTTATTCCACACTTCGAACATCGGCCTATCGTCTTCAACGCCAAGACTAGCCAGGATTTCGTTCACGTCTCTGGCTTGTTCGGCACTGTTTTCATGGCTGATGTCGCGGACATGAAGAATTAAATCAGCTGCCAAAACCTCTTCCAGTGTGGCACGAAAAGATGCGACCAACTGCGTTGGCAAATCCGAAATAAACCCAACTGTATCGGACATAATTATTTCGGGGCCTTCGGGCAGTTTTACGCCGCGCATTGTGGGATCAAGAGTTGCAAAAAGCATATCCTTAACCATCACATCTGCGCCAGTTAAGCGGTTGAAAAGCGTAGACTTTCCGGCGTTGGTGTAACCAACTAAAGCAACGATGGGATAAGGAATTTTTGCACGTGCACTTCTATGCAGTTCACGCGTTTTCACAACCTTCTCAAGCTGCCGCTTTAGACGAACCAATTGCTCGTCGATCGCACGTCGGTCAGCCTCAATCTGGGTTTCACCAGGACCACCCACGAAACCAAGACCGCCACGCTGACGCTCAAGGTGGGTCCAAGCGCGCACAAGTCGGGTTCTCTGATAGCTGAGGGCCGCCATTTCGACCTGCAACACGCCTTCACGCGTTCTTGCGCGATCCGAGAAAATCTCGAGGATCAAGCCAGTGCGATCCAACAATTTGACCTTCCAAGCTTTCTCAAGATTACGTTGTTGAACCGGCGAAACCGGCCCATCAATCAAAACGAGATCGACTTCTAGATCATGCAGAATTTCGCCTAGCTCTTGCACTTTTCCAGACCCGAACAATTGTCCAGGCTCTGGTTTGCGGACACGAACAGCTTGTGCACCCACAACTTCAAGCTCTGGCAGAGCCTCTGCCAAAGCCACTGCTTCGTCCAATCCAGCAGTCGCATCGCGTCGCTGTCTATCGTTTAGAATGTCCGGATGAAGAACAAATGCGCGCGTTACGCCCTTGTCGTGCTCATTCACTGAGAATCTTCACCTTCATAAAGGCTAATCGGCTGGGCAGGCATGATTGTAGAAATTGCGTGCTTGTACACCAATTGGGACTGACCGTCGCGGCGAAGAAGGACACAAAAGTTATCAAACCAAGTGATAACGCCCTGCAGTTTGACACCGTTTATTAGAAATATCGTCACCGGTGTTTTGGTCTTCCGGACGTGATTGAGAAATGCGTCTTGAAGATTTTGCTTATCAGAAGCCATTGAAATCGCCTTTTTTCTTTCTTTTTATCGACTATTCTTCTGCCAGTCTTGCGTAAGTATGAAGTGCGTTTACCAAAACTTCCAGCCCCAAAACACATTCTCAGTTTAGGTCGTGGGTTTTGCAACCTCAACTACGCCAGAAGTCTCGGTTGAATAGCGCGATTAACGCCAATGCTTCAAGTCGTCCGACTATCATCGTGGCGATCAGAACCATTTGCGCTGCGGGTGGTAACATCCCATATGAAAACTGTCCGGAGGTCGCCACTTCTGCCAATGGGCCCGTGGTCGAAAGCGCCGATACCGCTAATATGGCAGCCTGCTCAAAGTTTACGCCCAAAAATGCAAGAGCGGTCATAACCACAGCGATGGTAAGCGCGTAAAGCATGAAAAAGACCCACGCAATGCGCGTCCCTTCGAGTGCAATCCGTTGCGACCTGGATCCGCTGTGACCAATCGAGCTTGGGTACACCAACTTGTCCATTTCGCGTTTTCCTTGGCCAAACAGAGCGTAAACCCGCAACAGTTTCACGCCGCCTGCCGTCGTTGCGACACCGCCACCTACAATCGCTAAACCGGCAAGAAGAATACCGGGTGAGCCAAGCCCGGACCAGAGTGCAATTTCGCTCCACTCTGCAGATACAAAGCCGGTTGTGGTAAGGAACGACACTGACGTGAATAATCCGCCCCAGAAAGCTTTGATCGATGAAACGACAGTCTCGGTATCGCCGTATTCAATGGCAGCAACCCAGTGACGAAATAGAAGCAAAAGCGGTACGACAAACGCGATCAATAAACCAAGGCGAATTTCCTTATCCCGTAGTAATCCTATTCTTTGCTTATTATCAGGCAAGAGCATCAATCGGGACAGACCAGCCAACGCAAATAGGCATACCAGCGCTTCGGTTAGAAAGTTGAACTGGCCGCCGCCAAAGCCACCCACAGGGGATATTCCTGACGTCGACAGCACGGACATCGCATGAATGAGTGCCACTGAAACGTCCTGACCAGTCATCACCAATCCAAACCAAAGTAGGCCGGTAACACCTGTATATATTGGGAAAATCTTGCCCGACCATCTGCCAATTCGACCCGTCGCGCCCTCGCGCACGGCTGACGCCGCTAAACGGCCTTGATGACCAAATTCGCCTGACGCGCCTATGACCTCATATCCACCGAGGTGCATCGGCGCCAAAATCGACACTGCCGCAACGAGGATGACATAGCCACCTAGCCAAGCGACTTCGGCTCTCCAAAGGTGTTGGCTAATCGTGTATTCAAGTGGGTCTGAGAATAACGAAGCGCCCGTTGTTGTGAAACTGGAAGCCATTTCGAAATATGCTTCAAGGAACGAAATTTTTTGAACTGCATCCTGAAATGGAATTGCCATAAAAATGGGCAAAACGGCAAATGAACCTAGAAGTATAAGAAGTTGATTTCGCTGAGATATTTGTGGTGTTTCGACTTTTTTGACTGCGATTCCAATGAAGATTGAAATCAAAATCAACAGAATTCCAGCATATAGAAAACTTCTCGCTTCCGTATGTGACTGCATTGAAAATGCGTGGAATGCAGGCAGCAACATCGCCATTCCGGTCTGGATCATCAAAACCAAAAAGATAGGATATTTTGACAGGTTCACGGCGTTTCCTCAGAAGAAATCTATAGAAACCTGAAGCAAGCGCTCGACTTCTGCGACATCCGCAGAAAGACTAAACATGACCAATATGTCATCTACCTCGATCCGAGTACCACCTTTTGGTCGCTCGATGGTACCGTTAGGCTTTTGAACCAAGCCGACCAATACCCCTTCAGGAAAATCAATATCACGCAGATTTTGGCCCGCCATTGGTGAGGTGGAAAGCACCTGCGCCTCAATGATTTCAGCTTCAGCATCGCCTATTGAATAGATGCCACGTACACGACCGTGCCTTATGTGTCGTAAAATCGAAGATACGGTGGTTGCGCGCGGGTTGATGAAGGCATCAATTCCCAACGGTGCCATCAACGGCGCCAAAGACGCGTCATTGACCAGCGAAATTGCCATCCCACATCCCATAGACTTGGCGCGAACAGCCGCAAGCATATTGGTTTTGTCATCATCGGTGACCGCCAAAATTGCGCTTAAACGTTCTACATTCGCTTCGCTCAGCAAGGCTGGGTCCAGACCGTCTCCGTTAAGGACAATAGTGCGTTCCAGAACGTCGGCAGCGATCTCTGCTGACTTGCGGTCTTTTTCGATAACTTTGGCGTGAATACGATCAACACGTTTTTCTAAAGCCTGAGCCACGGCCAAGCCCACATTGCCGCCACCGATGACCAAAACACGGTCCTGTTTCTTTCGTTCTTTTCCGAAAATCTCAAGGGTGCGATCAACGTCTTCATTCGTTGCAAGAAAATAACATTCATCCCCGACGAATACCTGATCTCCTGGTTCTGGTGCGAACAAAGTACCCTCTCGACGAATACCTACGACAAACGCACGGAGCGTTGAAAAAAGATCGGTCAGTTGGCGTAAAGGCGTGTTTACGACCGGACACTCATCATCAATTTGTAGACCGATCAACCGCGCCTTACCGTCAAGGAACGATTCAGTATCGAAGGCTGCGGGAAACGCCAATCGTTGCATAGCTGCTTCTGCAACCTCACGTTCAGGCGAGATAACCACATCAATTGGCATATGGTCGCGACGATAAAGATCTGAATAGATTGCATCCAAATAACTTTGCGAACGCAATCGTGCAATCTTGCGCGGAACTGCGAATACCGAGTGGGCAACCTGACAGGTAACCATATTCACTTCATCAGAATGTGTCGCTGCGATCACCATATCGGCGTCACGGGCACCGGCACGATCAAGCACGTTGGGATAGGATGCAAATCCAGCGATGCCTTGTACATCCAAGGTATCAGTGGCGCGGCGGACCAAATCCGGGTTGTTGTCGACGATGGTTACATCGTTTTTTTCACCCGATAAGTGGCGGGCTATTTGCCAACCAACCTGACCTGCGCCGCAAATGATGACTTTCATGACAGTCGATCCTGCAATTTGTAACTGTAAGGCTTGTCAGAACCTGCACTCAGGGTCAATTCAATTGTCCGCTTCGCCGGTGGCAGATTTCTTACCTGCATTAACGACATTCAATGACTTTAACTTACGGTGAAGCGCCGATCGTTCCATGCCAACGAACTGGGCTGTCCGGCTAATATTGCCGCCAAATCGATTGATTTGAGTAAGCAAATACTCTCGCTCGAACGCTTCTCTGGCTTCTCTGAGCGGTAAAGTTGCCACATTGCCACTTAGTACCACGCGGTCGTCACCAGCTTTTACAGGCTCTGTGCCTGAAAAGTCGGCCGCTTCAATTGGGCCGCTGCTGTCGGAAAGGATCAACACACGCTCGATCAAATTGCGCAATTCCCGCACGTTGCCCGGCCAATTTCGTGTTTGTAATAAGGCTATAGCGTCCTCAGACAGATCACGTTTAACCATGCCTTGCTGTTGGTTGAAATCATCGATGAAATGGTCTGCAAGCAGTTGAATATCCTCGCGTCTTTCCTCAAGTGAAGGTACGGAAATTGGGACAACGTTTAGGCGATGATACAGTTCTTGGCGGAACGAACCACCATCAACCATGCTTTCTAGATCGCGGCTAGTAGCGCTGATAACGCGCAAATCTACTTCAACTTTTTTAGCTCCTCCAACGCGCGTGAATGTTTGATCAACCAGCACTCGAAGAATTTTGGACTGGGCCCCTAACGGCATATCAGCGATTTCGTCAAAAAAGATTATACCGCCATTGGCCTGTTCAAGAAGTCCAAGTTCCGGCGCATCTTGCGCGTCGGTCCCGAACAATATTTCCTCAAACCGATCCGGCTCAACCGATGCGCAATTGACCAGAACGAACGGCGCGCCGGCCCTATCGGAATTGAGGTGGATATACCGCGCGGCAACCTCTTTACCGGCCCCAGATCCGCCAAACAGCATCACTCGGCCATTTGATCGAGTTACTTTTTCAAGCTGGGATTTCAATAGTTTAAACGAAGGACTGTCGCCGAGCATCTGGCTTGGACCGCCGTCTTTCCGCTTAAGGGCTACATTTTCGTGTCGAAGTTTACTGGTCTCCATCGCGCGTCGAATAACGACCAGTAACTGATCAATATTGAACGGTTTTTCGATGAAATCATAGGCGCCCTGCTTAATGGCCGCGACGGCAATCTCAATATTCCCATGTCCCGAGATAATCACGACCGGCACTTCAGGGTGATTCAATTTGACGTGTTTTAGAATGTCGATGCCATCCATTTTGCTGTCTTTCAGCCAAATATCGAGAATAAGAAGCGATGGCGCCTTTTGCTCAATCGCGTGCAGGCACTCGTCTGAGTTCCCCGCAAGCCGGGTCTCATACCCCTCGTCTTGAAGGATATCGCCAACCAAGTGGCGAATGTCCTTTTCGTCGTCAACAACTAGAATATCGTTCATTTTCTATAGTTCCGAAGGTTTACTGGGTTTCTCTAAGTGGAAGCGAAATCAAAGCGACCGCCCCACAATGTTCATTATTTTCAAATAGTTCTGCCGTATCGAGCCTGAGCGTTCCCGCATGATCTTCGATGATTTTCTTCACAATGGGCAAGCCAAGACCGGTCCCTTCGGACCTAGTAGTATAGTAGGGCTCAAACAGCTTGCTGCGATCCTCAGGTAGGCCATTTCCGTTATCTGCAATAGATATCTCCGCAAACGTGCCGTCCACAGACATGGAGACACGGATTTCCCCTTTGAAATCGGCGGTTTCTGATTTCTTTTCAATAGATTCTGCGGCGTTCTTAAGAAGGTTTGTGAAGACTTGAGTAATCATGGTTTGGTCAACGCTAGCCATAACCGGCGCGTCTGGTAGTGAAACGCTAAATTTTATATCGGTCTCTTTGGACTTCAAAAGGACGACACTACTGTCGATAATACTGTTGAGCGATGTCTCGCGCTTGTCAGGTTCAGGCATCCTCGCAAACTTCGAAAATTCATCGACGATGCGCCGTAAGTCATTTGTTTGGCGAACAATAACTTCTGTGTATTGCCCTAGGTCTTCTTCTTCATCGCCAAGTTTCTTACCAAATTTTCGTTTTATGCGCTCAGCTGACAACTGAATTGGCGTTAAAGGGTTTTTAATCTCGTGGGCAATACGGCGGGCAACGTCACCCCATGCTGCCATTCGCTGCGCTGAGACAAGGTCAGTTACGTCGTCAAATGCCACAACGTACCCTTCAAGGCCGTTTTCATCGTTCAGTCTGTGCGCCATTCGTACCAACAAGCTTTCAAGCTTGCCGTTCCGCGTGATCCTGATTTCGCCTTGTACGACTGGCTTTCCAGTCTTTTTAAGCTCGTCAAACATTGGTCCGAACTCTGGCACAGCCAGAGAAATCTGTACGTGATCTTGTGCGCCTTCAATGTCCAATAGGCGTTCTGCCGAGCGATTGACGAAATCGACTGCTCCAGTTGAATCAAGACCAACGACGCCGGATGTGACTGAGCTAAGTACGGAATCAAACAAACGCCGTCTTGTCTCAATTTGATCTGCATTTTCAATAAGTTGAGTCCTCTGTTCCTTGAGGTCAACAATCATAGTGTTAAAGTATCGACCGAGCATCGAAATTTCATCGTCACTTTTTTCCTCTGGCACACGGACGTCCAAATCCCCCTCACCCACGCGTTGAACAACGCCAGCTAGCCTGCCAACCGGCCGTGCCAATTGTTCGGCGAACCAAAGACCGGCCCAGATTGAGGCTAGGATCAGGATAAGTGCAAAACCCAAATAAATAAGACCAAATTCAAACAGCAATTGCCCACGGTCGGATTCAAGTTGTTGGTAAAGAGTTACGGTTTCTTTGGTGTCGTCCAATAGGCTAAGGATATCACCATCGACAATGCGACTGACATAAAGATATCGATCAACGAAGGCATTTAAAGGTACCAACGCGCGGAATTCGTTATTGTTCCAGTCCTCGATAATCAGAATTCCGGTCTCATGGGCTTGGTCAATTTGTTCCTGACGAGGTTTCTCGAAGTCGAACAGATACGATCTAACGCCACGTGCCCGGATGTCGCCTTGGCCGTCGATTACAAACGCTTCACGCAAACCTCGTTGGATCTGTGATTGGCCTTGGGTCAGGACCTCTCGGGTATCTCCGTCAGACATAAACGGTGTAATTTCGCGCGATGCGTTGATGAAGCGTGCAAGCGACAAGGCATCAAGCTCTAAGTCATTGCGGTGCTCTTCTTCATAAGCTTCAGCTGCCGAAAAAGATGAACTTAGGACGTTCCCAACCCGATCCGAGAACCAACCTTCCAGTCCGAAGTTCACTGTAATGACTGCAAACACAGCGACGGTGACCGTTGGGATCAGGGCTAACGCAGCAAAGAAGCGTGTAAGCCTAACCTGAAGTTTTGAACCCGCTGAAGGTGATCGTCTGGCAGATATAAGTGACACGACCCTCTGCAACACTAAGGCGGCGACGAAAAGCACATACACAACGTCAGCTAACAGAACACCGCGTAGCAATCGCGACGAGCTGTCTTGATCTAGCGGTCCAAAAGCTAAAAATGTCGCCAGCGCAAGGAAAGGTCCGGCAACGGCAACGACAAATGTCGCAACCGTCCCGAGACGTTTGCGCAGTCGCAAACGATTGGCCTGATTTCTTAGGCCTTTATTTCCTGTAGCAGAACTGGCTTGAGCCAAGGGCCGCCTCGCGTAGTAATTCTCAAATACGAACCGTCATGCGTTGCAATGCGATCACGGTGTTGTTGCCTAATTACATCAGCTTTCGACGTCTTGTCACCTCAATACCTAGATCAGTGATCTTTTTCCTAAGCGTATTCCTGTTGATACCCAACAAAATCGCGCATTTTGCTTGGTTTCCACCTGTTGCATCCAATGCTATCTCAATCAAAGGGATTTCTAACTCGGCAAGAATACGCTGATAAAGGTCTGGTGGGGGAAGTTCACCACCGTGCAGATCAAAGTACCTCTGCAAATGTTTACGTATGGAATCTTGCAACCTTGTTTGGTCAGCGCCGTCCAGCTGATGCCGAACAGATGGTTGGTTGGATAAAATATTTTCAACTTCCGTCCACGATATCATCGGCTCTTTGGCTGTAGAAGACAGTCTTAGTACGAAATTCTCTAGCTGACGGACGTTCCCTGGCCACGAATACTTTCTCAAAATGGCCGTGGCGTCATCTGATACATCGTGGTGTTTCAGCCCATCGCCATCGTACTTGGCCAAGAAAAACTCGATCAGCAACGGGATGTCTTCAACCCGTTCTCGCAAGCTTGGAATTGAAATTGAGACACCGCTTAAACGATAGAATAAATCTTCACGAAATCGACCGTCTGACATTGCCTGCCCAAGATCGCGTTGACTCGTGGCCATGAACCTAGGGGTAAAATCGTTGAACCCGTCGAACATGCGCACGACGCGCCCTTGAGCTTCGGCAGAAAGGTCACCGATTTCTTCAAAAAGGATCGTCCCACTTTTAGCGCGGGCAAGTATTTTTGCTGGTCCGTCTATCGATTCCAAGTCCTGAGGCGTAACGGACACAAAAGGCAAACTTCGGCGATCTGACAGATTGTGTGTTGTAATGGCAATCAGAGATTTCCCGGTCCCGCTTTCGCCAGAGATTAAGACAGGCAAATCAGTGTTAACCACATTGGCGATCGTCCGATACAGGTTTTGCATGACCGGCGTTTTTCCGACCAGCGGCAGTTCTTCAGCGTTTGTTTGGGCGGCGTCATCCGGCGTTATTCGCTTGACTGACTGCGACTGCAAAGCTTTTGACACTTTGTGCATGAGGTCAGGCAAATCGAACGGTTTAGGCAGATAATCAAATGCCTCGGCCTCGGCTGCTTGGATAGCCGTCATAATCGTGTTTTGCGCGGATATGATAATTACAGGTAATTCTGGCCGCAATTTATGGATATGCGGCATCATTTCTAGGCCATTGCCATCGGGCATTATGACATCAGATACGACCACGTCGCCCCGACCTTCGGTTACCCATCTTAGAAGCGTAGTGAGTGATGACGTTGCATGCACTTTGCACCCGGCCCGCGTAAGGGCCTGTGTCAGAACGGTGCGTATCGTCCGGTCATCGTCGGCGACAAGGATTGTACCGTCCATAGCTCAGTTTCCTTTTTCAGTCGGGGCAATTGGCAGAGAAATTCGGAAGACCGTCTTGCCGGGTACAGAATCTACCCCAACCCATCCATCGTGGTCTGACATGATCTTACTGACCAAAGCGAGGCCAAGGCCGGTGCCGTTTTCTCTGCCGGACACAAACGGTTCAAACACATCGCTTTCGATGTCGCTTGGCAATCCGGGTCCGTTGTCTTGGATTTCAATTTGCAGTGGAAGCGCATTGCCGCTTCCGTCTTCGCGGCGACGCCGCAAGGATTGTTCGTAGAAAGTGCGTAGCCGGATTTCACCCGCCTGCCCCTTGCTGGCCTCACACGCGTTCTTGATCAGGTTCAATATCACTTGTTGTAATTGGTCAGGATCACAATGGGCTTCCGGCAAAGATGGATCATAATCTTCGATAAAACGCATGTGCGCTCCGAAACTAACCATTGCGGACTTGCGGGCGCGATCAAGCGTATCATGCAGGTTTACGGCCTGTTTCTGCGGCCGCCTTAGGTTTCCAAATTGCTCAACCTGCTCAAGCAGTTTCACGATCCGTCGGCTTTCCTCGACAATCAAATCCGTCAGTTCAAGGTCCTGTTTGGGCAGGCTCATAGACAACAATTGCGCTGCGCCGGTAATTCCAGCTAGTGGGTTTTTAATCTCATGCGCCAGCATTTCTGCCATTCCAATCGCTGATTTGGCTGCTGAATGCACCGATCGGCTGTTGCCCAACCTGCCTGAGAATTCTCGTGGCTGGATCAGAAACAACATGCTTCCTTCTTCGCGGTTCATTGGCGCAATTTGGATGTTGCACTGCATTGGAGGGCGACTGCCGCCGCCCACAAAAACATCATTCACGTAGAGCGAAGATTGATCCCGTCGGCAGCGTGCAAACGCTTCTTCAACAGGCGCGTCTATTGCGACACTGTCCCAGATGGGGCCTTCCAACAATGTTTTGGCAGATGCGTTGAGAAACCCCTCAGCCGCGGGATTAACCTTGATGATTTGATCATTACTGTCGACCAGTAGCACAGGCACAGGCAGCGCGATCCAGAGAGTATCAGAATCCATCACGCAGCTACCCCCGCGCATGTTTCTACAAGTTCGTTTTGCAAAAGGTTAATGACCTCTTTGGTGTCGCGCTCGGTCAAAAGCCGTTTTCGCAAAGAAAGTGGCGCATTTAATTCGTCCAAATACCAACCTAGATGTTTTCGCGCGACGCGATTTCCCAAAGTCTCGCCGTAGAACTGCATCATTGCCTGATAGTGGCCGATGATCATGTCCACTAAATCCTGACCGTTAGGAATTTCCGGCCTCTCTGTACCGTAGATTTCGCTTGCGATAAGGGCTAGCTGCCATGGCCTACCCTGCGCGCCACGGCCCACCATCACGCCATTACATTTGGACTGGGACAGGGCAGTCTTTGCCGACTGGGTGTCTACGATATCGCCATTCGCTATGACCGGAATTGAAACAGCGTCCTTGATTGGGCGGATTGCGCGCCAATCCGCGCTTCCTTTGTAGAACTGACACCTTGTCCGACCATGTATCGTCAGTAATTGGATGCCAGCGTTTTCGGCGCGAACCGCCAATTCAACCGCGTTTTTGGAATTATCATCCCAGCCAAGGCGCGTTTTTAACGTCACTGGAACCGAAACTTCTTCGACCACAGCCTCGATCAAAGTAAGTGCGTGATCAAGATCGCGAAGCAATGCAGAGCCTGACAAACCATTGGTCACCTTTTTGGCAGGGCAACCCATATTGATATCTATAATACGCGCGCCATTATCCTCGACAATTCGGGCTGCACGCGCCATCCATTTGGCGTCGCGACCGGCAAGCTGAACCGACGTGTTTTCAACACCAAAACCCAATTCCGCCTTTTCACGCACACCAGGTTTGGATTGAACCATTTCCTGACTAGCAACCATTTCGCTTACCACTAGGCCTGCCCCGAAACTGGCAACAAGATTGCGAAACGGCAAATCCGTAATGCCTGCCATCGGAGCCAGCAAAACGGGTGGGGCTAAATTTATGTTGCTTAGTGTCAGAGACATGGAGGTTCTCACGTTTGTTGTTGGTTTTTAACGCTCTTGATTGGCGCTCACAATACATCTGCGGTTAATTTTTGGTCACAAAGTCTGAATTGCACAAAATTTGAGCACATTTCACGGTGTTGAAGATGACGGCTCGACTGGCTAAACAACCAACAGCCAAGGATTTGACCCATGAACACCGCCGCAATCATCGTCGCTGCAGGCCGCGGAACACGCGCTGGTGGTGACTTGCCTAAGCAATGGCAATTTGTCGGCAGTAAGCGTGTAGTAGATTGGACATTGGCGGCCTTTAAAGGCCATCCAGAGATCAATCAAATCGTATTGGTCATCAATCCCGACGATGTGGATCATGTAGTAGAGCTTAAAGGTGTTCTTGTCGTCAATGGAGGGGAAACGCGCGATCAATCTGTAAAAAACGGATTGTTGGCGCTTGAGCATTCGTCCGTTGACAGTGTGCTAATCCATGACGTCGCTCGGGCTTGTGTCAGCAAGGACGTTGTGGACCGAGTTTTGATTGGCCTAACAAAAGCCAAGGGTGCCGCACCTGCGATCAGAGTTTCTGATGCACTTTGGTTTAGCAATGCAGATTTCGTCGAAGGAACACGCACGCGGGACGGTTTGTATCGGGCACAAACACCTCAGGGATTTCATTATTCTGAAATCCTTGACGCGCATAAGCGTTCTACTGGGCCAGCGGCTGACGATGTTGAGATCGCACGCCAAGCTGGGATCGACGTTTTGATCGTGGATGGTCACGAAGACAATTTGAAAATAACCACACCCGAAGATTTTGCACGGGCAGAGAAATTACTGAGAGGTCACATGGATATTCGACTAGGCAATGGCTACGATGTCCATCGCTTCGGTGAAGGAGATCACGTCATCCTTTGTGGTGTTCGAATTGACCACTCACGCGGTCTTCAGGGGCACTCGGACGCTGACGTTGGAATGCACGCTGTCACCGACGCAATTTACGGTGCACTAGCAGATGGTGACATTGGTCAGCATTTCCCCCCCTCGGATCCGCAATGGAAAGGTGCGCCAAGCGACATATTTCTTAAGCATGCGGTTGGTTTGGCCTGTTCGCGGGGTTTTCAAATTTCAAATATCGATTGCACGCTAGTGTGCGAATATCCCAAAATCGGACCTAATTCAAAAGCGATGCGAAGCCGTATGGCTGAGATTATGAGTCTTGAAGTTGATAGAGTCTCGATCAAGGCAACAACAAGCGAGCGACTTGGGTTTACAGGACGTGAAGAAGGGATTGCGGCCATTGCGACCGCGACTTTGGTAAAAATATGAGCAAGATGTTAGCAACCGTTTTTGGCGTTGGGTATCTTAGGCCAGCCCCTGGCACATGGGGATCATTAGCCGCCCTGCCCTTGTTCTGGGCAATTCATGTCTACCTTGGTGGACCCGTGGCCACGACCATTGCTACTATTGCCGTAACGCTTGTTGGTTGGTGGTCGATTGCACGGGCTACGCAAGGATCAGACAATCACGACCCGTCTGAAATTGTCATTGATGAAGTTGCTGGCCAATGGGTAGCCTTGCTGCCCATGTCTTTTGGCGCAGCTGCGATGGGCGTCGGTGTACTTGATCTATACCCGGGTTGGATCGCTGCATTCGTTTTGTTCAGACTGTTCGACATCTGGAAACCAGGGCCCGTTGGATGGGCTGATCGGCGTGATGATGCGTTTGGCGTTATGTTTGACGACATTATCGCTGGCGCAATGGCCGCCGTAGTCATGCTAATCTTTGCTGGCTTGTCTCATGGACTTCTAATGTGAATGAGCTAGCCGAAAAATTACTTGAACTTTCCTTGGCCAAAGACGTTTGGATTGCAACGGCAGAAAGTTGTACTGCCGGGCTGATCGCGGGCGAAATCACTTCGGTCGCTGGTTCGTCCGCCATTTTTGACCGCGGGTTTGTGACTTATACCAACGCTGCAAAGATAGAGATGCTGGGCGTTTTACCTGAGACGCTCGATGAATTTGGTGCCGTTTCCGAAGAAACTGCACGAGAAATGGCGGAAGGTGCGCTTGAGCGTTCAAACGCCAATGTTACCATTTCAGTGACTGGCATTGCCGGCCCCGGTGGGTCCGACTTTAAACCAGAAGGTCGTGTTTGCTTTGGATTAGCCACTAAATCAGCGAAACCAATAGTGAGAACTGTGGAGTTTGGCGCCGTAGGCCGGAACAATGTGCGGCGATTAACGGTCGAATACGCCTTAGGTATGTTGATCGAGAACTTATAGTCGTGAGCCCAATAGATGGGCATTCACTCAAATTGACGCTGAATTTTTGTGCGTTTTTGAAAATGATGCCAATTTAATCACTCTTAAACCCTCGTTTTCTTTTAATCATGGCGCTCTTCGCATTGAAGCCTCAGCAACTTAAATTGAAACGAGGACTTCCCAATGGTTGGCGCAGACACCGCCTGGATTATCGTCGCAACAGCACTCGTGTTGTTTATGTCTCTTCCGGGACTTGCTCTTTTTTACGGTGGACTGGTGCGCGCGCGCAACGTGCTCAGCGTGTTTATGCATGTCTATGCAATTGCTTGTTTGATGAGTATCCTTTGGTTTGCCGTCGGATACTCCATCGCATTTGGCGATGGCGGCGCATATTGGGGAGGACTTGGGAAGTCGTTCTTGAATGGCGTAACTGCCGACACTGTATCCGGCACTCTGCCCGAAGTTCTTTTCTTCGCCTTCCAGATGACATTTGCCATCATTACGCCAGCATTAATCGTCGGCGCATATGTTGAGCGCGTTGGTTTTGGCTTCGTTCTTTTGTTCTCGGGCTTGTGGATGTTGATCTGCTACGCCCCCGTGACCCATTGGATTTGGGGCGGCGGGATGATGTCCGATGGTGGCATTTTCGGCGCCACTGGTGTTCGCGACTTTGCGGGTGGAATTGTTGTGCACGAAACGGCCGGAATCGCCGCCCTGATGATCGCATTTTTCCTTGGACCACGCCGTAACCAGAATGTTCCTCCGCATAACCCTGGATATGTCATGATCGGTGCGTCGATGCTTTGGGTCGGTTGGTTTGGGTTTAACGGTGGCTCACAGCTTGCTGCTGACGGAGGAGCTGCCATGGCGCTGACCGTTACGCATATCTCGGCCGCGACAGCGTCTTTAACATGGGCAGCTTGGGAATACTTTAAGTACGGTAAAGCGTCGTTGGTTGGATTGGTCACCGGTACAATTGCCGGTCTCGCTTCAATCACCCCTGCATCTGGGTTTGTCGGTCCTGTTGAGGCGCTGATTATCGGTGCGATTGCAGGCATCCTTTGCCAAGAGGCCGTGAATCTTATCCGGAATAAGTTGAAAATCGACGATACTCTGGATGTCTTTGCGGTCCATGGGATTGGCGGAATTTTCGGCGCGATTATGATTGCTGTGTTCGGTCAGGGAACGTGGGTTGCGCAACTGGGTGGGCTTGCGGTCGTCGGTCTGTTCACGATCGTTGTCACGTTTGTTTTGATTAAATTGGTTGGCATGCTTACGCCACTGCGTATTGACGAAGAGGCTGAATACAACGGCCTCGACCTGTCATCACATGGTGAGCGCGCCTATGACATGACGTCGTAAAGTACCAAATCAAAGTACTGATTTAGGCACCCCTAGTGAGTGCCTTTTTCGTTTCTATGGCCGCTTTAAACGGAATAGAGACCCTCTGCGCGGGTTTCAAAAGCGCGGACTATGCGTTGCATTGCTTCGTTAAAGAACACGCCAGCGGCGCTTTGCAGCAACTTATTGCGAAACTCAAAATCAACCCAAAAGTTCACTTCACAGCCGCCTTCTGTATCCTTGAATTCCCATCTCGACTGCAAATGCTTGAACGGTCCATCAAGGTATTCAGTGTCTATTCGGTGCTCTTCCTCATACAGCGACACAAGCGACGTAAAGCGTTCACGAAAGACCTTAAAGCTGATGACCAGATCAGCTTCTATTTCAGTTTTGCCTTCGGTTTCCTTGGTCGATTTGATCCGTGCCGCGGCGGTCCAAGGTAAGAATTCTGGATATGAAGCAACATCAGCAACCAAATCATACATTTGAGTGGCACTAAAAGGCAGATGTCGAGATTCTGAGTGATTAGGCATGGGATTCCGGTTGATTGAATGTCTTCATCGTGGTGTCTTATACCTAAGCAATAATATCAAGAGGACGGCATGACAGATAAGCCATATGTGATCGACGAAATGATCTCTGCAAAGACGATTGCCGCTAGAATCGAAGATCTTAGCCGTGAAATTGCGGATGAATTTGCCGGCACTTCAAAACTAATTGTCGTGGGCCTATTACGCGGATCGTTTGTTTTCATTGCAGACCTGGTGCGAGAATTGGATCTTCCGGTTGAGGTCGATTTTCTAGAAGCGTCTTCTTACGGTGACTCGATGCAATCAAGCCGAGAGGTCCGTATTCTCAAAGACCTACGCGGACAAATAGAAGGTCGCGACGTGCTGGTCGTCGAGGATATTGTGGATACTGGGCACACTCTTACCCACGTTATCCAATTGCTGAAATCCCGAAATCCGACGAAGTTAAAAACGATTGCTTTGCTCAATAAATCAACACGTCGCGAAGTTGATGTGCGCGCTGATTGGCTGGGTTTTGAAATCCCAGATGAGTTTGTTGTTGGTTACGGAATCGATTTCGCCCAACGCAATCGCAACTTGCCCTACATTGGGAAGGTTCGATTTACTGAGGATTGAAGCCTCGATCCCTGTGTCGCTCGCGCATTTGTGAAGCCGCAGTTGAACAAAGCTACGTATAGTTGATTGAAATGACCATTTAGGGAGACTCTGATGAAACGCACTTTACTACTCGCTGCTGGATTCGCGACTGCGCTAACGTCAAGCGCATTTGCCCAAGATCCGTTCTTAATGCCTGTCGCTGCACGCCAAGGGATCATGGCTATTTTGGCAATGAACATGGGAACGCTAGGCGGCATGGCGCGTGGTAAAATTGATTACGACGCCGAGGCAGCTCAGACCGCCGCGAATGCCATATACGGTGTATCCATGGTAGATTACGCGAGCCTATTTCCAGAAGGCAGCGACGATTTCAATCTAGACGGAACGCGGGCTGCATCGGCCATTTTCGATAATCCCGCTGGGTTTAGTGCCGAATGGGCAAAGGTTCAGATGGCCGCGCCAACACTTGCAGCCGAAGCAGCCAACGGAAAAGACGCTATGGTTGCGGCCCTTGGTGGCGTCGGCGGCACATGTAGGGCATGTCACATGTCATTCCGCGCACCAGAATAATGACAATCAGACGCCGCCTAATCGGAGCCATAATAGTATTGGCACTTTTAGGCGGCTCATTTGGGCTCTGGATAACCCGCACATTGAGCGTGGATCCGGAAGACTTTGCTGGGCTGACAGGTCAACCAACACGCGGTGAGCAAGTTTTCCATGCGGCCGGTTGTCATTCGTGTCACGCGTCTGAGTCTGATAATGACCAGAAAGCTTTAGTAGGTGGTCAGGCGTTCCCTTCGGATTTCGGCACGTTCTATGCCCCCAACATTTCGAGTGATCCTGTTCACGGACTTGGTGCGTGGTCATTGCTTGATTTTGCAAATGCGCTTCAGAAAGGTGTTTCGCCTAAGGGCCAGCACTATTATCCCGCGTTTCCCTACACAAATTACGCGAGGATGACGCCCCAGGATGTCGTGGATTTATGGGCTTACTTGTTGCTCCAACCAGGATCGCCGACGCCCAGCAAACCCCATGACATTGAGTTTCCATTCAATATCCGTCGCGGTTTGGGACTTTGGAAACAATTGTACTTTACCGACGATTGGATAGTTGACGATCCCGCGTCTAAACGTGGTCGCTACTTGGTCGAGGCATTGGCACATTGCGGCGAGTGTCACACACCGCGAAATGCAATCGGTGGATTGGATTTATCCAAGTGGCTTCACGGTGCACCAAATCCATCAGGTAAAGGAACAATCCCCAACATCACACCGTCAAAACTGCAATGGGACGCGATAGATATCGCCTTTTATCTGGACGAGGGGTTTACCCCCGAATTCGACAGCGTAGGAGGGCATATGGTGCCGGTCGTAGAGAACATGGCCAAACTGCCGCCAGAAGATCGCGCTGCCATTGCAGAATACTTGGTCGGCTTATCCGAATAGTTAGGCTTGGCCCAGTTTTTTCATTCGTGCCGATCTTAGCTTCGCAAAATCGTCACCAGCATGATAGCTTGAACGCGTAAGCGGCGTAGCAGAAACCATCAAAAACCCTTTACCAAAGGCTGCCTTTTCATAGGCAGCAAACTCTTCTGGTGTAACAAAGCGGTCGACGCGATGGTGCTTTGGGGTTGGCTGCAGATACTGGCCAATCGTCAAGAAATCGATGTCGGCGGCGCGCATATCATCCATGACTTGTTTCACTGAAACGGCATCCTCGCCTAAGCCGACCATAAGGCCAGACTTAGTAAACATTGTTGGATCAAGTTCTTTTACGCGCTGCAACAAACGCAATGAATGAAAATACCGCGCCCCATGGCGGACCGTCGGATAAAGGCCCGGAACGGTTTCAAGATTGTGGTTGAACACATCAGGCCGTGCTTCGACCACGGTTTCCAGAACACTGGAATCACATTTCAGAAAGTCCGGCGTAAGAATTTCGATAGTTGTATTTGGGCTGCGATGGCGAATTGCACGAATTGTTTGGGCGAAATGCTCGGCACCACCGTCTTTCAAATCGTCTCGGTCAACGGACGTAACGACGACGTGGTTGAGGCCAAGCTTTTCAACGGCATGCGCAACCCTGCCCGGCTCAAAGGTATCGAGATCGTTTGGCCGGCCTGTTGCGATGTTGCAGAAGGAACATCCGCGTGTGCAAATGTCGCCCATGATCATCATAGTTGCGTGGCCTTGGCTCCAACATTCGCCAGCGTTTGGACATCCAGCTTCTTCGCAGACTGTTACAAGATTGTTTTCACGCATGATGTCGCGTGTTTTCTTGTAACCAGCCGACGTGGGCGCCTTTACCCTAATCCATGCCGGTTTTTTAGGCTGAGAATTGTCCGGCTTATGAGCTTTCTCAGGGTGCCGTTGGTCAGGGATCGAAATATCGCGCATTGCTGCTCTTTCTGTCTGCTTGTTGTCCTCCCTTACTGTGTTTTGAACATTTGCAA
This sequence comes from Paracoccaceae bacterium, assembly GCA_029244725.1. Taxonomy (GTDB): domain Bacteria; phylum Pseudomonadota; class Alphaproteobacteria; order Rhodobacterales; family Rhodobacteraceae; genus JASMHC01. Next base: position 26,527 of record JAQWQJ010000089.1, on the reverse strand, counting down.
AAGGCACTGCCGCGCATTTCTGTATTGCATGAGGGGAATACCTAGCGTGTGCACTTTGGAATCATTCTATTTTGTTGCAATAATTTGGGCTCCAATCCAAAATTGAAGAAAGCAAAAAGCGCACTCGATTCGAAATGATGCGAGATGCCATCAAATTTCAGGGAGATGAAAATGGACGGAGACAATATGGGCAAGTGTCCGGTTGCGCATGGTGCAACCAGTCAGGGTACAAATTCAAACCGAGACTGGTGGCCGAACCAACTTAACCTTCGGATTTTGGCGCAGAACTCATCAAAGTCTGATCCTATGGGTGCGGATTTTAACTATGCGGATGCGTTTTCAAAACTCGATCTCGCCGCTTTAAAGCGAGATCTCTATGCCCTAATGATCGACAGCCAAGATTGGTGGCCAGCCGACTATGGTCACTATGGTGGCTTCTTTATCCGAATGGCTTGGCACAGTGCTGGCACCTACCGCACGGCAGACGGCCGTGGTGGTGGAGGCAGAGGCCAACAGCGTTTTGCGCCGCTAAACAGTTGGCCTGACAACGTGAACCTAGACAAAGCCCGCCGTTTGCTTTGGCCAATCAAACAGAAATACGGAAACCAAATTTCTTGGGCTGATCTGATGATCCTTGCCGGAAATGCGGCAATCGAATCCATGGGCGGAAAAACCTATGGATTTGGTGGCGGACGCCCAGACGTATGGGAACCAGAAGAGGACGTTTACTGGGGCATCGAAACCGAGTGGTTGTCCGAAGACCGCTATTCTGGCGACCGTGATCTAGACGATCCTTTAGCTGCCGTTCAAATGGGGCTGATTTATGTAAATCCAGAGGGACCAAACGGTGATCCGGATATCCTCGCCTCAGGTCGCGATATTCGCGACACGTTCGGGCGCATGGGGATGAACGACGAGGAGACCGTTGCACTGGTTGCCGGTGGACACACCTTTGGCAAAGCACATGGTGCAGGCGATGCGTCACAAGTCGGTCCTGAACCAGAAGCTGCCCCGATCGAGGCGATGGGCCTTGGCTGGCACAGCACGCACGGGTCTGGGATGGGCGGCGACGCTATCGGATCGGGCATCGAAGGCGCGTGGACTGCGAATCCGACAAAATGGGACAATGGCTATTTTGATCTCTTGTTTGGATACGATTGGAACCTTACAAAATCGCCAGCAGGCGCTTGGATTTGGGAACCGGTTGGGGTGAAGGACGAGGACATGGCGCCTGCAGCCCATGATTCGTCGACCAAAGTCAAAACCATGATGACAACAGCCGATATGGCGATGCGAATGGATCCAATATACGGTCCGATATCCAAACGTTTCCATGAAAACCCTGATCAGTTTGCAGATGCGTTTGCTCATGCGTGGTTCAAGCTAACCCATCGCGATATGGGGCCAAAAACCAGATATCTTGGTGCAGAAGTTCCAGCCCAGGACCTGATTTGGCAGGATCCCATTCCTGCTTGCGATCATGATGTCATTAGCGCGGACGACGCCGAGATGCTAAAATCCCAAATTATGGAGTCTGGATTAAGCATTAGCGAGCTTGTGCAAACAGCGTGGGCTTCGGCATCAACCTATCGTGGGTCAGATCATCGCGGTGGTGCCAATGGCGCGCGCATTCGCTTGTCTCCTCAAAAAGATTGGGAGGCGAACCAACCAATGCAACTGGCAAAAGTTTTGTCAGCGCTTGAAGCCGTACAATCAGGATGTGGTAAAACCGTGTCTATGGCCGATCTGATCGTACTAGGCGGTGCAGCAGCTATCGAGGCTGCAGCAAGAGCTGGTGGTCATTCGTGTTCGGTTGCGTTCACTGGTGGTCGCATGGACGCAAGTCAGGATGACACTGAAGTTGACAGTATGGCAGTTCTGGAACCCATTGCAGACGGTTTCCGCAATTATCAACGAAAGCAGTATTCTGTTTCAACCGAAGAGCTGTTCTTGGATAAAGCACATTTGCTAAACCTTTCGGCGCCTGAAATGACGGCCCTAACCGGTGGTTTACGCGTGTTGGGCGGCAATGTGGGCGGCTCATCAAACGGCGTATTAACGGATGCACCTGAAACGCTGTCGAATGATTTCTTCGTCAATATTCTGGATATGGATACTGTGTGGACGTCAAATGTTGATGTAACATTCGAGGGTCGATCACGCGCGTCTGGCGATGTGAAATGGACAGCGACGCGGGCAGATTTGGTCTTTGGATCAAACTCCCAACTGCGTGCACTGGCTGAAGTTTATGCGCAACCAGACAATGCCTCAAAGTTTGTTGTAGATTTCATCGCTGCTTGGAACAAGGTCATGAATGCCGATCGCTACGATTTGGCGTAAATAGACATAGAGATTGAAACAGACGGGCCCGTGTCACATGATACGGGCCCGTTTTTATTAACCAATCATTGGCCCGTGGGCACCGTGTACATCATCATAGTGTTGGCGCAGTCTCTGAAGAGCAATCCGCAGAACGATTTTCCCAGAACGAGCAGACCAACCAAGGCGTTTTTCTGCAATCTCCATCCCTTGCTGCATGCAACAACAGTAAAGCGCTATCTCACTCAAACCTGGCCCCAAAGCTTTCATTGCAGACTTAAAACGCTCTAACGCTGTAAAAGCGTTTGGACGAATGGCTGTTTCGTTTGGACCTCCATCAATTTGACCGGTCAATATGGTTTCCCAGTTTTGGGTTATGTTTTGCCCCATTTGAGATAATTCAAAGTCTTCCCGTAGACGCTCACCCGCGGTGACTAACTCGGCATTCAAAAACGCTTTGCCGTCTTTGCCTTTGCGTCGCGATAACAGCGTAATGGGTGAATCTGAAAGGTTTACTTTATGAGGTTTAGCTTCCGAATGATCATCCCCCGCGATGATCCGGATACCCCAATCTTTGTGTTGCTCGCCAAATACGTTCGCGTTTCCAAAAAACCCGTTGTGTCAGATTGTGCTGCAACCATACGCTTCAGTGCCATCCGACCCGCTTTGGTTATTTTATAGCGCGAGACACGTCCCGTTTGTTGGACATCAACCCAGTCATTCAGCGCCAATAGTTGGGCCTCGCTTCGACCGATAACAGTCGTTCTAACGATTTCGCCATCATCAAGCTCTCGCATTATTAGAGCGTTTTCCATGTCCGAAGCCAGGGCCAAAAACGCGCCCTTTTCGTCCAATCGTCGAAGATATCGAATGAAATCAGGATTGGTACCATCGGCCTGGTTTATGGGTCTGTCAGAAACGAATTCATTGCTTGCAGTCAAAAGGGTTCCTCCATGGCGATCAATATTCTTTGGTGAAATATCTGACAGCGCATCAATGGCTTCGTCGACCAAAGGATCATCTCTGCGCTGTTCTAACTTACGAACCCGTCGGAGTATTGTAGATGGATGCACACCTGTTTCCTTGGCAAGCGCCCGTATCGATTTTCCATGTACTGCATGACAAATATACGCATTTAGTTCGCTCTTAACGCTTGGTGGAATTGTCATAGATTGAGGAAAGTGAAGCTCAGGCAAGTTTTGTTTCTCACGTCGAAAATTGATCAATACTACCTATGCGTGCATTTGTTTAACACGGGTTAATAGTTCGTGAGAATGAACATTGTTTCTAAATCATAAACATTAGTGACCCTAGCGTGCGATGGTTGGTAAATTCACGCAACACGTCACCAACGGCTCCTAGGTTTGGTTTGCAAATCTGCAAAGGAGCACTATATGACTGACCTATCATCCGCCATCACCTCCCTTCGTCGCCCTAGCTTGTTGGTGCACACTGCAAAGTTGGCCTTAGAGCGTTTCAAACGGGAAACTACTTTGGATAGGATCTTTGGGTTTGAGGTGTCCGAAGATCCAAAAGATGTTCTAATGGATTTGTATGAAGCCGAAATTGACATCAACGAACAAAGAAAAACGGGCGACGCCACTTATAGCATCGCCCGTCATATATCTGTGCTTACCGCCCTTATGCACGAGGCCCAGTCGCTTGCGCAGTCTGAGCAGCTTTCTACATAAACGAGTCTGGCATAGATGCCTTTTTCTCAGCGATATAAGCATCGAGTGCGAGGACAATTTCAGGATCAAGCGGAGGCTGCTTGTAGTTTGCAATCAAGTAGTCGACGCGATCTTTGGCCAACATTTGAGAATCTTTTGCGCCCTCTTCGTCCCAAGTCTCGAAGGGTTTGTAGTCAAGCACTTCGCTACGCCAGAACGATGTTTTAAAGTTCGCTTGCGTGTGTTCGCATCCTAGATAATGGCCTCCAGGGCCAACTTCTCGGATGGCATCCATCGCTTGGGCGTTTTCATCAACTGCTATACCCGCAGCCAATTTGTGCAATACGCCAAGTTGATCAGCGTCGAGAACAAACTTCTCAAACGAAGAAACCAGACCACCTTCTAGCCACCCACAGGAATGAAGCATGAAGTTCACGCCACCCAATAGCACGGCATTATGAGTGTGCGCTGTTTCGTATGCGGCTTGCGCGTCTGGCAGCTTGGATCCGCAAAGACCCCCACCAGAACGGAATGGAAGGCCCATCCGCCTTGCAAGTTGGCCTGCCCCGTATAGGATTTGCGAAGCTTCTGGCGTACCAAAAGTAGGCGCACCTGAGTTCATATCGATCGAGGTTACAAATGCGCCGAATATAACTGGCGCGCCGGGACGAATAAGTTGGCTATATGCAATGCCCGCCAAAACTTCGGCCATAACCTGCGTAAGCGTACCGGCGACCGATACAGGCGCCATCGCTCCGCCGACGATAAACGGCGAGATAATGCAGGCCTGGTTGTTCTTTGCATAAACTTCAAGCGCGCCCATCATCACGTCGTCAAATGTCATTGGCGAGTTTATGTTTATAAGTGACGTCATCACTGTGTTTTCTTGCACGAACTCTTTGCCGAACAGGATTTCGCACATTTCAACGCTATCTTGCGCTCGGCTTGGTTCCGTCACTGACCCCATAAAAGGTTTGTCCGACAAGGTCATGTGGGCCTTAAGCATATCCAAATGACGTTTGTTTACGGGCACGTCAGTCGGTTCACACACAGTTCCGCCTGAGTGATGAAGCCACTTTGACATATAACCAAGTTTCACAAACTTTTCGAAGTCAGCGATGGTTGCGTAGCGACGTCCACCTTCAACATCACGCACAAAGGGCGGTCCATAGACCGGTGCACATACAAGCGTATTGCCGCCAATTACAACTGATTTTTCAGGATTACGGGCGTGCTGGACAAAGCTAGAAGGTGCGGTTTTACAAAGTTCGCGTGCCATGCCGCGTGGAATGCGTACGCGTTCACCATCTACGTTAGCGCCAGCTGCCTTCCAACGCTCAAGTGCGGCTGGGTTGTCTACGAAGTTAACGCCAACTTCTTCCAAAATGGTTTCAGCGTTTGCTTCGATCACATCCAAAGCATCGTCCGTAAGCACTTCATAGAGTGGAATATTACGCTCGATATACTTCGCGGTTTCTATGTTAACGGCTGTACGCTCGGCACGGCGGGCTGCTCCCCCACCACCACGGCTACGACGACGACCTGCTGAATCTGACATTAGCTCTCTCACCCTTCCGGCAATGTAATGAAGTTTACTTACGCAGACCACGCGTGCCCCCGTCTGCACAGAACGGCCAAATACGTTAAAAAACGACATCTGGACATCTTACATGGGTTTCACCCCCTAATTTGATCCAATGACCCTTGCACCAAGACACATCTGGGCCTACTAGGCGAACATGAGCACAGACACCCATGACCGCCTTTTGATCATCGACTTTGGCAGCCAGGTAACGCAGCTAATTGCACGCCGCCTGCGCGAACTGAATGTCTATTGTGAAATTCACCCTTACCAAAAAGTAACGTCCGAGTTTGTTCGGGAAATAGCCCCCAAGGCCATCATTTTCTCGGGTGGTCCGGATAGCGTCACGCGTGAGGGCAGCCCGCGTGTACCTCAAGATATTTTCGACATGGATCTACCGATCCTAGGAATTTGTTACGGCCAACAGGTGATGATGCACCAACTTGGCGGCAAGGTTGAATGCGGACATGGAACGGCCGAATTCGGGCGCGCGTTTGTACAAGCTTCAAACAAACTGGAAATTCTAAACGGTTGGTTCGAAGACGGTGACGAACAAGTCTGGATGAGCCACGGAGATCACGTTAGTGAAATCGCGCCAGGGTTTGAGGTTTACGGAACCTCACCGAACGCACCTTATGCAATTACGGCGGATATAGAACGCAATTTCTTTGCCGTTCAGTTCCACCCGGAGGTCCATCACACACCAAGTGGTGCCAAACTCTATGAGAACTTCGTCAAATTGGCAGGGTTTTCTGGTGATTGGACGATGGGCGCTTACCGTGAACAAATGATCGCGGAAATTCGCGAACGTGTTGGCGATAAGAACGTCATTTGCGGCCTGTCCGGCGGTGTCGACTCGTCCGTTGCAGCAATTCTTATTCACGAGGCGATTGGCGACCAACTGACCTGTGTGTTTGTTGATCATGGCCTTTTGCGCAAAAATGAATCAGAAGAAGTCGTCGGGATGTTCCGTGACAATTACAACATTCAGCTTATCCACGCCGACGAACGCGAACTGTTTTTAGGTGAGCTTGAGGGGCAATCCGACCCTGAAACCAAACGTAAAATCATCGGTAAACTGTTCATCGATGTGTTTCAGAAACATGCAGATACCATTGATGGCGCCGAGTTTCTTGCGCAAGGTACTTTATACCCAGATGTCATTGAAAGCGTTAGCTTTTCCGGTGGCCCTTCCGTAACGATCAAGTCCCATCACAATGTCGGTGGCCTTCCTGAAAAAATGGGCCTGAAGTTGGTTGAGCCACTGCGTGAACTGTTCAAAGACGAGGTTCGCGCTTTGGGGCGCGAGCTTGGTTTGCCGCAAAGTTTCATTGGCCGTCACCCCTTCCCTGGTCCGGGCTTGGCAATTCGCTGCCCCGGTGAAATCACAACGGAAAAGCTGGATATTCTGCGCGAAGCGGACGCCGTTTATATCGACCAAATCCGAAAGCATGGTCTCTATGACGAAATCTGGCAAGCGTTTGTGGCAATCCTGCCTGTGCGAACCGTTGGCGTAATGGGCGACGGCAGAACCTATGACTTTGCCTGTGCCCTTCGCGCGGTCACGTCCGTCGACGGCATGACCGCGGATTACTACCCGTTCACCCACGAATTCCTTGGCGAAACTGCGACGCGGATCATCAACGAAGTCAAAGGTATAAACCGTGTCACATACGACATTACGTCAAAACCTCCTGGAACGATTGAGTGGGAGTAAGGGTTGACCGTTAAAAAAATAAACCTCGAAGCCTTTTTGGATGTTCCGGCAGAACGTTGGGACGCGGTATTTAATGCGTTTGAGGCGCATCAAAATAGGGCCTCTCAGACTGCCTGGGCCAACGTCTCAGCCGTAGTCCTTCGTCATTATGAGATTTCTGAGGGTATGTGATGACTGCCGCGGCAAAAGCCTCAATCTGGATGAGTGGCGCTATCGTGTCCTTTACCCTGATGGCAGTCGCAGGGCGCGCGGTTAGTCTGGATCTCGATACGTTTGAGATCATGATGTATCGCAGCATAATTGGCTTTTTGATTGTCGTGGCTATACTGGGGTCTCTCGGCAAGATATCTCAAATTCGCGCAAATCGTCTTGGCATTCATTTCCTCAGGAATAGTGGTCACTTTATTGGGCAAAACCTGTGGTTTTTTGCGATTACCGTTGCTCCCTTGGCGCAAGTGTTTGCTTTAGAATTTACCTCACCAATATGGGCGATATTTCTGGCGGCCATTATACTTGGCGAGCGCCTTACACTGATCAAAGTTACCGTGGCGGTATTTGGATTCATCGGCGTCCTGATTGTTTCCAGACCATTTGGCGGTTCACTGGATATTGGTCTGTTGGCAGCTGGGGTTTCTGCTATCGGATTTGCGGGTTCCGCAGTTTTTACCCGGCTTCTGACGAGGACAGAAACCATAGCCTCAATCTTGTTTTTCCTTACGCTGATGCAGTTTGTTTTTGGTCTTGTCTGCGCTGGTGTGGATGGAGACATTACTGCACCCACAATTGCGAACGCACCATGGCTGGCCTTGATCGCAGTGTGCGGATTGATGGCGCATTTTTGTTTGACGACGGCACTTTCGTTAGCACCAGCCGCAATCGTCATGCCAATTGACTTCATAAGGCTTCCAGTGATCGCCGTCGTGGGAATGTTATTTTACGCTGAAGTGCTGGATTGGTACGTATTCTTAGGGGCCGCCATCATCTTCGGTGCCAATTATTTCAACATCTGGCATTCGAGTCGCACGGCAAAATAGAAAAACTTTCTGGCACTTTCGGGCTTTGCACCTTACCTATTTCCTATGATCTATCCGAGTGCAAATTCTTGGCGTGAAGCGCCTTCAAAACGTGTGGTCCTGTTTGGCATGTCCGGCCTTGGGAAAACGCACGTGTCCAACATTCTGCGCGCAAGCGGAGACTGGTTTCACTACTCCGTGGATTATCGGATTGGTACAAAATACATGGGCGAACATATCTCAGACAGTTTCAAGCGTGAGGCTATGACCGTTCCGTACCTAAGGGACCTTTTGTTGTCTGATTCTATATATATCGGCTCAAACATTACGTTCGACAATTTGGCGCCATTGTCGCACTACCTTGGAAAACCGGGCAATCCGGCCGAGGGCGGTCTGCAAATTGACGAATACATTCGCCGTCAAGACCTGCATCTACAAGCCGAAGTTGCTGCGATGAATGACACCGCTCATTTTGTTGATCGTGCAAAGGACATATACGGCTACGATCACTTTGTATGCGATACCAGCGGTTCCATTTGTGAAGTCGTCGATCCAGCCGATCCAAACGACCCTGTGCTTAATTCACTGTCTAAGACTGCGCTGCTAGTTTGGATCAAAGGTTCAGACGCGCACGCAGACGAATTGGCACGTCGTTTCGATCGTGCCCCAAAGCCGATGTACTATCAGCGAGACTTTTTATCAGAACGTTGGGCTGAGTACCTTGATGATAAGGATCTTTCGCCAAACGAAGTTGATCCTGACGATTTTGTCCGTTGGGCCTATCGTAAGGCGCTATCCAACCGGCAGCCCCGATATGAAGCAATGTCAAACTGGGGTGTTACAGTAACCGCTGATGAGATTTCAAACGTCAAATCAACGAATGATTTCGATAACTTGATCGCCCAAGCCCTTGAGAGACAATAGCCTAGTCGCTATCTCAAGGTTTCAATCTCAAAGGTTCAGTTAAAATGCCCATTAAGATCCCATCCAACCTGCCCGCTTATAACGTGCTTACGCACGAAGGCGTCATGGTTATGTCGGATGATGAGGCATCGACACAGGATATTCGCCCATTGCGCATCGGGTTATTGAACCTAATGCCCAAGAAAATTCAGACTGAGAACCAATTCGCGCGATTGATCGGGGCGACGCCACTTCAGATTGAGCTATCGCTCATTCGTATGACCGAACATCGCACACGCAACACTGCTGCAGACCATATGAAGGAATTTTACCGATCCTTCGAGGAAATCGAGGCCAGCGGTGAAAAATTCGATGGATTGGTTATTACGGGTGCACCGATCGAACATCTGCCGTTCGAAGACGTGACCTATTGGCAAGAGCTGACGCGGGTTTTTGAGTGGACGCAAAGCCATGTCCATTCCACTTTCGGCGTGTGTTGGGGTGGTATGGCGATGATCAACTATTTCCATGATATTAAAAAACACATCCTGCCACACAAAGTGTTTGGGTGTTTTCGTCATCAAAATGTTTCATCAGTATCTCCGTACTTGCGGGGGTTTTCTGACGACTGCGTTATCCCTGTAAGTCGATGGACTGAAATGCGACAGTCCGAGATTGACGACAAGCCAGCGCTTTCGACGCTCTTGTATTCTGACGATGCGGGCCCATGTTTAGTGGAAGACCAGTCGCACCGAGCGCTTTATATATTCAATCATTTTGAATACGACAGCGACACATTGAAACAAGAATATGATCGCGACGTAGACGAAGGAACCCCGATCAATGTTCCTATGAACTATTATCCAGATGATGACCCAGCCCAGTCACCCCAGAACAGGTGGCGTAGCCATGCGCATTTGCTTTATGGCAACTGGATTAATCAAATTTATCAATCAACGCCTTTCGATATGAACAAAATCGGGCAATGATCACTTATGGCTGAAAAGAAACGCGGATATCATCACGGGAACTTGCGTCAGGCGCTGGTTGAAGCCGCTTTGCAGCTTATTGAATCCAAGGGTCCTACGGGCTTTGTATTATCCGAGGCGGCAAAGCATGCAGGTGTGACACCTGCAGCCGTCTATCGCCACTTCTCAGGCCGTGAGGATTTAATCGCTGAATGCTCTCGCCAAGGGTATGAGATCTTCGCCGACGTTATGCAATTTGCATATGACAGCGGTCAGCCATCTGCCCTCTCTGCGTTTGAGGCCACTGGCCGCGCTTATCTTGCATTTGCCCGCAAATATCCTGGCCATTATATCGCGATGTTTGAAAGCGGCGTTTCAATCAATCATACGCCAGAACTTGCAGCTGCTGGAACAAGGGCGCGCGACGTTCTTGAAAAAGCAGCGGACGAGTTAAGCCAGCATATACCTCCGGATAAACGACCGCCGGCGTCTATGTTCTCGGCTCATATCTGGTCACTCAGTCACGGAGTTGTTGAGCTTTTTGCAAGAAACGCACCCGGCGCACAAAGCCCGTTTGCACCCGAAGATTTGCTGGAAAGCGGTATCGGCGTGTATTTGCGCGGACTTGGTTTGATCCGACCGGACGATTAAACGATGCGCGACCTGTTTGACGAGAGTACTGGCAACCGCGCCTTCATCGACCTTCTCCGAACGATTGGTATCCTACAGGTCGTCCTGTTTCACGTTATCCATGGTATTGTTCGATTTGCACCACCTAGTAGCATAAACGGCTTTGTCGAGCGTATGCCTTGGTGGATGAACTTTGCTTGGCAAGCCTATGGGGTAGATATGATTTTTGTCATATCTGCTTTCCTGCTGACCTTTTCACTGTTGATCGAGAAAAATGAGACCGGCAAAATTTCAATCCGAGGATATTACGCCCGAAGGCTCATTCGCATCCTACCACTGTATTATATTGCATTAGCTGTTTTTGCGGTGGCCCAAGGCAATAGCCTATCCGAAATAATCACTTCAGCACTTTTTATTGGATACATCGTCAGCGACTTTAACGTCATACCTGTTGGGTGGTCGATGGAAGTGATGATCCTTTACTACATCGCCCTGCCCTGGCTCATCATGGCGTTGGCTAAAATTGGACGTCCCTTACTTTGGCTGTCGCTTGCAATCATCGCAACCGCGCTCTGGCGATACCTATATTTGGTGGGTCAACCCGAAGATCCAGCACAATTTTTTCTGACGATGGTCGAAACCAAGGATGCTAGCCCAGCAGGGTTCGAACTCTATTTTCGACCTTGGTTCCGCTTGCCTGCGTTTCTGATGGGGTCGATCATGGCATATTTGATTGTCCAAAATCGCATACCCAAAACACGGGTAACCCCAATTCTAGCTGTTTTGTTGATCGTACCTATCCTTTGGATGCCGGTGCAAAACCGTGAAAGTTGGGTCTATTCCAACTTGTCACCAGAAATTTGGGCCGCTTACTGGGCGATTGCCCCAGTCATCTTTGCGCGTGCGTTCGGATTTCTAATAGCTTGGGGACTATTGAGGGGGCGAGACTCCCCTTGGAAAATTCACTCCGCATTCCGCGCGTTCTCGAAAAATATCTTTGCGGTCTATCTGTTCCACATGCCATTTCTGGCCGTTGGCGCCGTTGCCGTCTTTATGACAACAGATCCTATAGCGCTTGGATCGGCCAACTTATTCCAAGTTATTGCAGTATTCGTGGCGACAGCCGGTCTGACCTACCTTTTCGCGTGGCCGTTGACTAAATTTGTCGAACAGCCACTACAAAATAAGATCAGACGAATGGCCAAATAAAAAGGCCGCCCAAATGGACGGCCCTTTCAAAACTTGTAAGAAACGAATTAACGCTTCGAGAACTGGAATGAACGACGCGCTTTGCGCTTACCGAACTTCTTACGCTCAACAACACGGCTGTCGCGTGTGATGAAGCCAGCAGCTTTCAACGCGCCACGTAGCGAAGGATCATAAAGCTGAAGTGCTTTTGAGATGCCGTGCTTAACCGCACCAGCTTGACCCGAAAGACCGCCGCCTTTGACTGTCGCCATAACGTCGAACTGATCTTCAACGCCTGCAACCGTAAACGGCTGACGCAGGATCATCTGCAAAACCGGACGTGCGAAATACACGTTGATTTCGCGACCGTTGACAGTGACTTTACCAGAACCCGGTTTGATCCAAACACGAGCTACAGCGTCTTTACGCTTGCCAGTTGCATAGGCACGACCCAGTTCGTCACGAACCGGCTCACGTGGGGTTTCTTCGATAACTACAGCTTCGTCGATTGCGACGGTGCCAAGTTCTTCAAGAGAATTGATTTGATCAGCCATTGATTAGCTCCGCGTGTTCTTGGAGTTCATGGATTTTACATCCAGGACTTCAGGCGCTTGCGCCTCATGAGGATGCTCGGAACCAGCGTAAACGCGAAGGTTCGTCATGATCTGGCGCGACAAACGGTTACCAGGAAGCATACGCTTAACCGCTGAAGTCACAACACGCTCAGGGAATTTGCCCTCGAGAATTTGCTCAGCTGTACGGTGCTTGATGCCGCCAGGATGGCCAGTGTGCCAGTAATATTTTTTATCCGTGCGCTTCTTACCAGTCATCTGGATTTTATCAGCATTGATAATGATGACATTGTCACCTGTATCCATATGCGGAGTGAAGCTCGGCTTGTGCTTGCCACGCAGACGCATGGCGACAATCGATGCGAGACGACCCAGCACCACGCCTTCGGCGTCGATGATGATCCATTTCTTTTCAATGTCTGCCGGAGTAGCAGAGAAGGTTTTCATTTCGGGAAACCCCTAAGTTAGAATTAGGCATAGACGAGAGTCCCCCGTCTTGTTGCGATTGCGGTGTTATAGTGCGTCCAATTTCACAGTCAAGCGCACGTTACGCAATAATATTATGTAAAAACAAAGGCTTACAAATTGGGTATTATTTTACCCCATAAATTGAGAGTGAAATTGTTGTGTGTCGCAATCAGACAATCGAAAATCCTATAAAAGACGATCCTTAGGGTAAGAGGATAAACCATGCGCACAAAACCCAACATACTATTTTTTCAAGTCGATCAGCTTATGGCCAATGCCCTCAAGTGTTACGGGAACTCATTTTGTATTTCGCCAAACATTGATGCCTTGGCTTACAACGGCGTTGTGTTTGAGCAAGCATATTGTAATTTTCCACTCTGCGCGCCCTCTCGTGCATCCATGGCGACCGGCCAGCTATGCTCCTCAATCGGTGCGTATGACAATGCGGCCGAACTTCCTGCTTCGATACCGACTTACGCCCATTATCTACGGGATATGGGCTATCAGACGGTTTTATCCGGAAAAATGCATTTCATCGGTCCCGATCAGTATCACGGGTTCGAAAAACGCCTAACGCCTGATCTCTATCCCGCCGATTTTGCTTGGGTTCCAAATTGGGAAAATGAAGGCAAACGCGACACAAATGACTCTAGGGGGGTCACTATATCTGGCGTAGCCGAAAGAACCGTCCAGATGGAATTTGACGAAGAAGTCACCCATCGCGCAAAGCAAGAGCTTTATTCAATTGCTCAACGAGTTGACGACCGTCCGTTTTTCATGCAGGTATCATGGACGCATCCCCATGAACCTTTCCTCTGCAAACAAGAGTATTGGGATTTGTATGAAGGGATTGAGATCCCGCCGCCGTCGATAGGGATGCTATCAGAAGATCAACATGACGCGCATTCTGTGCGCACATTGTCGGATTTCGGTATGCTTACGCACGAATTTTCGGATGATGAAATTGGCCGTGCTCGCCGAGCGTATTACGCTTCGATCAGTTATATTGATCGCATGATTGGCGACATTCTTGACGTTCTTAGAAATTGCGGATTGGCAGAAAATACAGCTATCGTGTTCACCTCTGATCACGGCGAGATGCTCGGCGAGCGCGGTATTTGGTTCAAGAAACACTTCTATGAGGATTCTTTGAAAATCCCGCTCATCTTGTCCGCCCCGTGGCTTCAGCCCGAAAGAGTCTCAACCAATGCATCGCTCGTCGATTTACTGCCAACGTTTTGCGGATTGGCACTAGGAGAACCTTGGTCATCGCCAGTTGAAGACCTCGAAGGCATGGATTTGACCACCCTAATTGGCAAGCAGACCGATCCCAGTCGGGCTGTATTCGCTGAGTACTTAGCCGAGGCCACGCCTGCCCCAATCTTCATGATCCGTCAGAATGAACACAAATTCATTTGGTCCGAAACTGACCCACCGATGCTTTATAATGTTGCCGATGATCCCAATGAAATGTGCAATTTGGCGACCGACACAGCGTTTGGCGAACTGGTAGAAAAATTCACAAAAGCTGTTTTTGATAAATGGGACGTACCAGCGATTACGAGCGATATTAAACTCAGTCAACGGCGACGGAAATTGGTGCGCTCATCTATGACACAGGGCGTTGAAACTAGGTGGAACCACGGTGAAGCTGCTGGGCAAGATACGCCTTGGTATCGCGGTGAGGGCAGTTACAACGATTGGGCATTTTCGTATTTAAAACGAAATCAATCGACAGATTCGTAAGGGCCGCTCGGTATACAATTGCGCACAATTAAAGACAAAGGCAGAACACAGCGGGATTCGGCTCTGGGTGCGACACAAATTGATAAGTTTCTAAAATTAAACCAAAAATAACATCAATTTTGACTGTTGACGGGCGTAGATTAGTTTCGTATCTTGCCGCCAATGAATAAGTCGGCCTAGTCCGACGGGGAGAAGAATTTCAAAAAGGCCGCGCCCACCGCGGCCTTTTTGTTTTCCTGAAACAGCCTTTTGCACAATACCGCCGACCTGTTAATGCAGGTCCTGACAATTTAGTTTTCCCGTGGTATTTGCGTTTGAAACATACAAACAACAGGCCGATCATGTTTACGAAATTCCTTATAGTTCCAACACTTGCCTTCGCTTTTTTCTCAGGCACTGCATTTGCCCAAGAACAAACGGCACCAACTGAACCTGCGATCACATACGAAGATTTGGCCGACGGCGATCTCTATTTTCGTGAAACTTTCACGGATTGGAAATTGCGCTGCCAAAAGGATCTCGACGCCAATGACTTTTGCCAACTCCATCAACTGCTCGCTGGTGCGAACGGGGGCACGGTCGCTCAGATATCATTTTTCAATCTGACCAGTACGGATTCTGCTGCGGTTACTGGGGCAAATATAACCGTTCCGCTTGAGACCGCTTTATCCGAGGGCGTCAAACTGAAGATCGACGACAAACAAGCGAAGGCTTATCCGTTCACATATTGTGACTCGGTTGGATGTCACGCACGACTTGGGTTCACTGCCGTAGAGCTTAAGTGGCTTCAGGACGGATCGTCGGTTAAAATGGCTACAGTCCCGTACCGTGGATCACGAGAGCCTGTGGTCGTTGAAATCTCACTCAGCGGATTCACGGCTGGCTACACTGCTGTCGTAAATAACAACTCTCGTTGATCAGATTTTCTTAAGTGCCAACACAGCATTTAAGCCTCCAAAGGCAAAGGCGTTGCTTATGGCAACGTCCACCTTGGCCTCTCGTGCTTCGTTAGGCACCACGTCCAAGGCACAATCCGGGTCCGGTTCTTCATAGCCGATCGTTGGGGCAATAATGCCGTCCCTCAACGCCATAATGCATGCAAGCAACTCAACAGCACCTGTGGCCCCTATTAAGTGACCGTGCATCGATTTAGTTGACGACAACATTAGCTTGTCGGCGTGCGCGCCAAATGCATCTGCTACAGCAGCACATTCAGTTCTGTCATTTGCAGATGTGCCTGTACCATGCGCATTTACATAGCCCACTTCCGGACCATTCAATCCAGCATCGTTTAACGCACCCTTGATCGCCCTAGCGGCGCCTTGCTTGCTGGGCATCACAATATCCGACGCGTCAGAAGTCATTGCAAAACCTATGACCTCTGCCAGAATTTCAGCGCTTCGAGCACGTGCATGTTCGTATTCTTCAAATACGTACAACCCCGCCCCCTCGCCTTGAACCATGCCATTTCGGTTGGCACTAAATGGGCGGCAGGCATCGCGAGACATAACCCTTAGGCCTTCCCACGCCTTCACGCCGCCAAAACACAGCATCGACTCTGATCCGCCGGTAATCATCACGGGCGACATGCCGGTTCGAACCATCTGAAACGCCTGTGACATTGCATGGTTCGACGACGCACAAGCTGTTGAGACCGTAAATGATGGACCTTTAAGGTTATAAGCCATGCTCACGTGGCTGGCAGCTGCGTTATTCATCAATTTTGGAACAACGAATGGGTGAACCCTATTTTTACCGTCCTCATAAACCGAGCGATAGTTGTCATCCCAAGTTGAAACGCCACCTCCGGCAGTTCCCAAAACGACCCCAGATTTTGCAGCTAGCTCACCAGCAAACGTCAACCCGGATTGTTTGATAGCCTCGTCCGCGGCGAGAAGCGTAAACTGGGTGAAGCGGTCATAAAGCGAAATTTGCTGACGGTTAAAATGATCTTCGGCGTTGTACTCTTTAACCTGCCCACCGATCCTAGTTGAAAGACGTTCAACGTCGCGAAATTCGAGGTCACCAATTCCACAACGACCTTCACGCATTGCTTCCATTGTCTGAGCGACCGATTTGCCGAGGGAATTGATCGTGCCTGCGCCAGTGATAACGACGCGCATCACGACTGGGCCTTCACCAACGCTTCCACAGCCGAAACGATGGATGCGACGGAAGAGATATCAAATTCGCTTTCACTTGGATCGTTGGCGTTGAATGGCACTTGGATGTCGAACGCCTCTTCTATCGCAAAGATGCTTTCAACCAACCCAAGACTATCAATTCCGAGGTCTTCCAGTGTGTTGCTCATAGACACGTCTGACACCTCGAGAACGGCTTGTTCCGCGATGATTTCGATAATCCGGTCTTTCACATTCATGGAACCGTTCCTCTCAAGTGCTCGCGAGTGCGATTTACTTGGTCTTACTACCATTGAAAACAGATTTCTTCAGCGCGTCGAAGTCGCGCATCAATCTTGGCAAGCGTCGTAGCGCTTTGTAAATTTCGACTTGGCTATCCATCTTCACGGCCGGGTAACCAAGGACAGCGCGACCTGCAGGAACATTGGAAAGTATTTTGGTTCCACCACCTGCAATAACACCATTCCCAACAGTGACGTTGTCCGCGACGCCCGATTGGCCACCTAGAACAACAAAGTCCCCCAAAATGGTAGAACCAGCAACGCCTGCTTGCGCGCACAACAAACAGTGGTTTCCAATCGTGACGTTGTGCCCAACTTGAACAAGGCTGTCGGCTTTTACGCCATTGCCGATGCGTGTTGGTTTAACCGTTCCGCGATCAACGCACGTCCCCGAGCCAAGTTCAACGTCGTTACCGATCTCTACGCCAGCTAGCGAATGAATTCGTGCCCAGGCCTGTCCCTCTGCGCTAACGCTACCGCCTAGACTTCCACGCGCCTCTTCTACGGCTGAGGTTTCAGGTGTAACAAATGAAAAACCGTCACCACCAACCGAGACGTTTTGCTGAGCGATAAATCGATCTCCGATATGCACATCAGCGCCGATTTTAGTGCCTTCGCGAAGCAAGCATTCATCGCCAATTCGGCTGTTCATTCCAATGTAGACTTGCGGACCAATGACAGTGTTTGCACCGATGGAAGCGCCCGCACCAACGATCGACAACGCGCCCACGCTAACATTATCAGCCAGAATGGCGGTTTCATCTATAATCGCAGTCGGGTGAATTCCAGATTGAAAGCCCTGCCCTCGGTCCATCAGCTTTGAAAGACCTGATAGGGCAAACCTAGGACGCGTTGGTAAAAGAGCTGCCTCAAGTCCCAATTCCTGCCAGTTGGCATCCTGCCAAAGCATCGCGACGCGGGCTGAACCGTTTGAGATATCGCCAGCGTATTTTGGATCCATTGCAAGGGCGATTTGCTGGGCGTTTGCAAGAGCTGGCTCTGTCACGCCTTCGACGACAATTGTAGTGTCGCCAACAGCTTCTACACCTATGGAATTTGCTATGTCTTGAACTGAGAAGCCCATCGGGTGATCCTTTTGCCGTCTAAGGCAAAGGTTTAGCTATCTTGCCCCATCAGTGCCACCCCTGCTTGTTCAAGCGCGTCCCAAATTTTTGCATCTCGACCATAAACATCGCGACGGTATTGCATGCGTCCGTCTGCTTGGCCTACCGCCGTACGGTAAATTATGTGCACCGGGACATGGCTTTGTAGCGGCAATGTAGTCTCTTTTCCCGTTGCCAAAGTCTCAAGAAACTCAAGCTGTGGATCCTCGGACTGAACAGCAAGTAATGCGTAAGCGAAATCGAAAGGGTCCTGCAATCGAATACAGCCGTGACTAAAGGCGCGACGTTCTTCACCGAACAGGCTTTTGGCAGGCGTATCATGCAAGTAAATGTTGTACCGGTTTGGGAACATAAATTTCACCAACCCCAACGCGTTTGAATTGGACGGTGGCTGCTTTATATCGAACGGGAAATCTTCTTCTGTAAACTCAGTGAAATCAACGGCTTGCCTGTCGATAATAAACCCATCTGGATCCAAAAGGTTCAGATAATCGAGTGCAAACCGATCTTCCTTAAGAAGCGGCAAGTATTCTTTGGTCGCAATCGAGCGTGGCACATTCCATGTCGGGTTCACAACCATATGTTCGATTGTATCTGAAAACTCTGGGCTGCGACGTTCTTCGTCTGGATGACCAACAACTGATCTGGTTTGAAAGGTGATCTCCCCATCGTCATAAATCTTAGCCGTGAAATCCGTCAAATTCACTAGGACGTGGCGTTGACCGCGCTCCATGTTCGTCCAGCGTTCACGCTCCATGGCCACCATGACAGCTTTCAGACGATCTTCGGCCGACATATTCAGCATCTCGACAGTAGAAGGGCCGACAATACCGTCAGCTTTCAGCCCGTGATCTTCCTGAAACTCGATGATCGCCGCCTCAACGTCTGCGTCGAAGTGATTGCCGAAGCTGCGATCTAAGTAACCCATCACAATAAGTCGGTTTCGAATGTATGGTACACGCTCATCGCGCGCACCCTGCCCCATAAGGTCGCCGCTTGGTACGTCATGACCCCAATCGCCGCCATTTAGGATGGCGCGAAGGCGGAACTTTTCTGACGCAAGCCTAATGTATTCGCCACTGGTGGGCGCAAGGGCACGAAAATAGGCGGAAGGCGTGCTTTCTGCGAGCGAGGTCAGATAGCTGATACGTTTGCGATAGGGAACTTTGCGGGCAATGTCTTCGTCGACCTCTTTAGGTTTCAAAACACCTGTTTGAATGTCGCGCGCAAACGTCAGAAATGCTTTGGTGAATTCAACCTCAACAACAGCCAGATCGGCTTGTGTCTTCGCCGACTTTAAGCGGGTCTCAAGACCTTCGATCCCGTATTTTGAGCGTGGCAAGCCGTGAAAATCCGACGTCTCAAGAAAACTCAAAAACGCAGTGCGACGTTCACGATCTTCCCGATTTCGACCCGTCCACAGTGGTTGATAGCTGTAATCTTTATAAAAAGACGCAATATCTTTGTCTTCTTGCGCAGCTTCAGCAACGGCTAGGCGATATGTAGCCGTCGTAAAGTCGGCCGCATAAGCAACTGATGTGCCAACAGTCAAAAATATCGAAATGAGAGTGCTAAGGACGAAGCCTTTGCCGAAGCGCAATACCATGATTAAGACCCGTTCAGACCTTTTTTTGTTACTCTTACGGTATGAACTCAATTCCAAAAGAATTGTCCATTCACAAATCCGACAAATGCAATATCTCTTTTGTGACGATGTAATGCAGCACCATTTCGCAATCCTAGTTAGCAAACGAAGACCTGACTAATGGTCAAAGTTCCGGCGAAATATTGCCAACGGAAACAGTTTTTTTGAAAATTCGAAACGAAACACTTTTCTGAAAACGCCTCTTGTGACATAAAGCGCGTGCATCTGGGGATGTAGAAATGTCATCGGTATTAATAACCGGGGCACAGAGGACGGGACTGACAGTCTATGACGACGAGCAACGGGTTTACCCGGCGAAGCCTTTTGAAAGCTTTCGCAGCTACCGCAATCACGGCGGCACCGACGTTTTCGAACGCGGCGGGCTTTCTTCGTGGTGCGGGCGATATCCGCCGTATTTCAATATATTCCCAAAAGACTGGTGAGCGTGTTGATACGATTTATTGGATCGACGGCGAATACATCACCGATGCGTTGACCGAGATCAATTATCTAATGCGCGACTGGCGAAATGGCCAAACCAAGCGCATAGATACGCGCACCATTGATATCATGGCCGCGTCACATAATATCATGGGTACGACTGAGCCTTACATGCTTCTGTCGGGCTATCGTAGCGCCGCAACTAACGCGATGCTTCGCCGTCAGTCTAGAAATGTCGCCAAGAATTCTCTGCACATTAAAGGTAAAGCTGCCGATCTACGCTTAGGATCACGTTCCGTTAAGCAGATGGCAGAAGCTGCCGCCTCGTGTAGCGCTGGTGGCGTCGGACGCTATTATGGATCCAATTTTGTCCATATGGATTGCGGCGACGTGCGCACTTGGAACGGCTAATCCGCCGTTTTCTCTAGCATCGACTTTCGTTCAAACATCTTGTTGTCAGGGAAATGTTCCTGGCAATCGACGGCTCTTCTGTCGAGTTCTTCCTGCATAATTGAATAATGAAGTAACTTTAGGTCTTTGGACGCTGTTGGGTCCGGTATTGGCCAATACAGATAGTGGCAAATGTCCGCGGTGCTTTCGTTCGCCCATTCTTGCGCAACCTGCCCTTTTAGTCCCGGTTGGACGTCGCGACACGCGGAAAGCAAAACACTTAAAACTAGCATTATACCTATGGCTGCTATTCCAAGTGGCTTTGGCATTGGTTGATCCTTAGGAACTTTTGGTACCCAAAGATTATGGTCTTAATTCGTTATCGTAAAGTCAGGATTTAGAGACCTGATCGGGACAGGATTTGATATCTATTGGGTGCGTCGTGAGTATCGAACAAGTAGTTTGATTTGCACGTTAAAACCGACATTCAGTCGGGTTACATTACTGGAATGTCCGTTTTCACTATATTGAAACGCGACCCATTCGTATGTGTTGGATACAAGAGGATTCAGTATGCGATACAGCGGACTAAAAATACTAAAAGAGTCACTGACAGGTCATAAAGGCTGGAAACCAGCTTGGAGAAGTCCTGAGCCACAGGCAAAATATGACATTATAATCATAGGCGGCGGCGGACATGGTCTCGCGACTGCTTATTACTTGGCTAAAGAATTTAAGCAAAAGAGAATTGCTGTTCTCGAAAAGGGTTGGGTTGGTGGCGGTAACGTAGGACGTAACACGACGATTATCCGCTCAAACTACCTTCTCGACGGCAACGAGCCGTTTTATGAGTTTTCCTTGAAGCTTTGGGAAAACCTTGAGCAGGACTTGAATTTCAACGCAATGATTTCGCAAAGAGGTATTCTGAACCTTATCCATTCTGACGCACAGCGCGATGCGTTCACCCGACGAGGCAACGCAATGATCCTCAATGGGGCGGATGCCGAAATGCTGAGCACTGCGCAGATTAAAAAGCGCTACCCGTTCCTCAATACTGAAGACGCGCGCTTTCCGATCAAGGGTGGGTTGGCGCAACACCGCGGTGGCACCGTCCGCCACGACGCGGTTGCTTGGGGATACGCGCGCGGGGCTGATCTACTAGGCGTCGACATTATCCAAAATTGCGAAGTTACCGGTTTTAAGGTCGAAAACGGTAAGTGTCTTGGGGTCGACACATCCCGCGGCTTTATTGGTGCCAACAAAGTTGGGTGTGCTGTGGCAGGCTCATCTGGGCGCTTGATGTCAAAAGTTGACATGCGCCTTCCAATGGAAAGTCACGTGTTGCAAGCCTTTGTTTCAGAAGGATTAAAGCCAGTTCTGCCCGGTGTTATTACTTTTGGCGCAGGACATTTTTACTGCAGCCAATCTGACAAGGGTGGTCTGGTATTTGGCGGCGACATAGATGGCTATAACTCCTACGCACAGCGTGGGAATTTGCCTGTGGTTGAAGATGTTTGCGAAGGCGGGATGGCTATATTTCCAATGATGGGACGGGTTAGATTGTTGCGTTCTTGGGGCGGTCTTATGGATATGTCGATGGATGGATCTCCTATTATTGACCGCACGCATATTGATGGCCTCTATTTCAACGGTGGTTGGTGCTATGGCGGGTTCAAAGCAACTCCAGCATCTGGTTTTGCGTACGCCCATCTGTTGGCGACGGACACACCCCATAAAACGGCAACAGCCTATCGGTTCGACCGCTTTGAAAAAGGCAGGATGATCGATGAAAAAGGGATGGGCGCACAGCCCAATTTGCACTGATGATTATAGTACATCCGCTTTTAGGCCCGCGCGATTCAGCAGAGTTCACTTACCTCGGTGATGCATCCTTGATTGACCGACCGGACTGGCAGTCAGAAACGGCGGCATCTGAATTCTACGAATACCAGTATTTGCGAGAAAACCCGGCTGGTCTGCACCGGGAACTATGGTTTCACGAGGCAGGTGATCGATCTTGGTTGGTCGTGACCCGTGATACAACAACACACGAAATCACAACCGTTGAAATGGCGCGCGATGTAGCCCGAGCACGGGGACGCAGCAAATGACCCAGATAAACCGACTTTCTGGCGGTCAGATTGATCGTGATAAACCGCTGAATTTTCAATTCGACGGTAAATCCTACGCCGGTTTCCAAGGCGACACTTTGGCGTCTGCTTTGTTGGCCAATGATGTGCGTCTTATGGGGCGTTCGTTTAAATATCACCGCCCACGCGGCGTTCTAACTGCCGGATCCGAGGAACCAAACGCGCTTGTCGAACTTCGCAGCGGTGCCCGCCAAGAACCAAACACCCGCGCAACTGTTGCTGAACTTTTTGATGGACTTGAGGCCAAGAGTCAAAATTACATGGGTTCTTTGAAGTACGATCTTTTGGCAATTAATGACCGATTTTCGAATTTTCTGACCGCGGGTTTCTATTACAAAACATTCATGTGGCCCAAAGCGTTCTGGGAGAAACTTTATGAACCGATCATTCGTAAAGCTGCTGGCTTGGGTTCGCTGTCCTTTGAAGACGACCCAGACGTCTATGACAAAGGGTTTTTGCACTGCGATCTGCTGGTTATCGGCTCAGGCCCTTCGGGTTTAATTGCGGCACAAACCGCAGCGCGCGCAGGCGCAGAGGTCATCTTAGCAGAAGAGGATTTTGCCTATGGTGGTCGCCTAAACAGCGAAACCATTTCCGTGGGCGAGCAAGCCGGATCTGAATGGGCATCTGCAGTCATCGCAGAACTCGCAGCAATGCCAAATGTTCGTCTTATGCTGCGCACAACGGTTATTGGTGCTTACGATCAAGGCATTTTTGGCGCTGTTGAGCGCCTAACAGACCATGTTGCGGTCTCTGCCAAAGACAAACCGCGTCAAATTTTGTGGCGAATTTACTCAAAGCAATCCATCGTTGCAGCAGGTGCTATTGAACGTCCAATTGCCTTTGAGAACAACGATCGGCCCGGCATTATGCTTGCTTCTGCAATGCGTTCATACGCTAATCGTTGGGGCGTTACGGCTGCCAAAAGCGTCACAATTTTCACCAACAACAATGACGGTCATCGCACTGCAGCGGACCTACATGCGAAAGGTGTCTCTATCGCTGCAGTGGTAGACACACGCGAAGACGCGCCAGATTGTGATGATTATGACGTGCTAAAGGGCGCACAGGTCGTTGATTCAAAAGGACGTTTGGGCGTTACACAAGCCATCGTTCAAATGCCCAACGGTTCACGACGTCCAATTCACTGTGGCGCCATTGGCGTTAGCGGCGGTTGGAACCCAAACGTTCATCTAACCTGCCACCAACGTGGGCGACCGAGTTGGAACGAAAAACTTGCTGCATTCGTTCCGAGTGAATCATTGCCCGTTGGCATGCAAGTGAGTGGCGCAGCCAATGGCGATCTTTCCACAGCAGGCGCATTGGCATCAGGTCAAGAGCGCGCTTTGGCTGCTTTGGAAAATATCGGAATAACCGGTACCGTTGCAGACCTGCCAGTTTCTGAAAATGCTCCGATCGAGCTTTCACCTTTCTGGTATGTAAAGTCCGGTAAAGGCCGCGCTTGGATTGATCAACAAAACGATGTGACTGTTAAAGACGTCAAACTTTCGCACCAAGAAGGTTACGTATCGGTTGAGCACCTTAAGCGTTACACGACACTGGGCATGGCAACGGATCAAGGTAAAACGTCGAATATGGGCGGTTTGGCTGTGATGGCTGAAATGACTGGTAAAACCATTCCTGAGACTGGCACTACGATTTTTCGCCCTCCTTATACACCAACCGCAATTGGCGTTCTGGCTGGCCGCGCACGAGGCAAGGATTTCCACCCTACCCGTCTGACGCCCAGCCACAAATGGGCCGAAGAACAAGGCGCGGTATTTGTCGAAGTCGGCAATTGGATGCGGGCGCAATGGTTTCCAAGAGCCGGTGAAACGCACTGGCGCGAAAGCGTTGACCGCGAAGTTCTTGCAACTCGCAATTCGGTCGGCGTTTGTGACGTGACAACCCTTGGCAAAGTGGATGTTCAGGGTGCGGATGCTGCGACGTTCTTGAACAAAATATACTGTAATGCGTTCGCTAAACTTGCCGTCGGCAAAACACGCTATGGATTGATGCTGCGTGAAGACGGCATTGCGATGGATGACGGCACGGCTGCGCGTTTGGCCGAGGATCACTTTGTGGTCACGACAACAACAGCCAACGCGTTGGGTGTCTATCGCCATATGGAATTCGTTCATCAATGCCTGTTCCCGGATTTGGACGTTCAGCTAATCTCAACAACCGAAGCCTGGGCGCAGTACGCTGTCGCGGGTCCAAACTCACGCAAGCTTCTGCAAAAGATTGTGGATCCAGAATTCGGCATCTCAAACGATGCGTTCCCTTTCATGGGTTGCGGCGAAATCACGGTTTGTGGTGGTCTACGTGCTCGCCTATTCCGGATCTCCTTTAGCGGAGAACTTGCGTATGAAATCGCGGTACCAACGCACTATGGTGACGCTTTGATGCGCAAAATCATGGAAGCTGGCGAAGAGTTCGATGTCACGCCGTACGGAACAGAAGCTCTTGGCGTTATGCGCATCGAAAAAGGTCACGCCGCCGGTAATGAACTCAATGGTACAACGTCTGCACTAAATTTAGGCATGGGACGTATGGTATCTAAAAAGAAAGACAGCATCGGCTCTACCCTGTCTGAACGTCCAGGTATGAACACTGACGACGCGATGGTTCAGGTCGGTTTTAAGCCAGTTAATCCTAGTGATCCAGTTCCTGCCGGTGCTCACCTTATGAACGCAACTGGTCCCGTGGATGCCGCTAACGATCAGGGTTATGTAACGTCCGCCTGTTTCTCACCCATTCTTGGGCATCAAATAGGCATTGGTTTCCTGAAAAACGGAGCAGACCGAAAAGGTGAAACGATGCGGCTCGTCAGCCCTCTGACCGGAATTGAGACTAAGGTAGAAATCGTCAGCGCGCACTTCGTTGACCCTGAGGGAGAACGGCTTCGTGCATAATTTAACTGCCTCAACATCGCTCGGTGGCGCAAACCCAGCCTCTGAAACTATCGGTCAAATGACCGTTTCAGAAGTTCCATTCACGGCTTTAGCATCGGTATCAGCTCGTCTCGGAGGCGAAGAACACACGACCCAAATTCTTAAAACATTTTCAGAGTGTGACGCGCCTGGTCCAAATAAGATGTCTTCATCTTCCGATATAAACTGCTTTTGGACCGGACAAGATCAGTGGATGATCTCCGCCCCTATGGAGTCGCATGAACTGATGGCGTCGGACCTTGACAAATTGGCGGCCGGCAAGGCAAGCGTAACTGAACAATCAGGTGGTTGGGTGCAATTTGATGTGTCGGGAAGCGATCTAAACGACATGTTTGAACGTCTGTGCGCTCTTCCTATTCGCCACATGGGCAAGGGCGATGCCAACCGCACCAGAATTGAACAAATCGGGTGTTTTGTGTTGCATCACGGCGACCGTATTTCAGTGCTGGGACCTCGGTCTTCTGCGGGATCGCTTTACCACGCTCTGCTCACTTGCGCGAAGTCTATTGCTTAGGAAGCTGGGACAGCTGCGTTGTCTCTTACGCGGAATAGGTTGATCTTTTTGCGGTCTTCGTTGGGGTGCAGTCCGAATTCGGCGATGTAGTTTTGGATCATCGGTGGCGCG